>VGMT01000012.1 GCA_016866335.1 Bacteroidota bacterium
CCCAGTTTCATAGGTAAGAAGTTAAATTAAGCTCTAAATTAAACCATAAACAGCAGGCCGGCCTCCCTATACTTAAATTTAACACCGAATTTCTAAGATTAGGCCCTAAACAGCCCCAATTCCAGCTGCTCTGCCCCAGCTTAATTCACAAACCCCCAAATCAAGCCAAGCTGTATATACCGATCGCGCAAGGGATACCCTGGAACCAACATGTGCGGACTCCCCAACAATCCCTGGGCCGCATTCCGCAGCCGCACAAAAAAATCCACCGATTTTATGCGGCCATGTACATACACATCGGCCAATACAAATCCGCCCCGAACCGCCCCCGAACCCACAAAAAACCGGTCCACCGCCGGCGCGTATTCCAAGGACCTAAATTCCGACACATACGAGGCATCAACCCCCGCCCGAACATGCAGGTTTTTCTTAAACAACTTGGCCTCTACCCCCAAATCCAACTCCCCCAGCAAAAGCGGCAAGGGCAAGCGCTCCGTACTGCTGTAATTTACATTCAAATTTAAGCGGGGCTGAAACACCCCGAATTTCCATTCGCTCCGAATTCCCCCCATAGCCTGCATGGCTGCATCTCCATTTTGAAGCGGCAACAGCTGTTGGTCAAACCACACAAATTGATTCATGCCCCTCCACTCGGCCCAAACCGTTAACCTCAGCTTTTCTTTGTTTCCCTTTTCCAGATTCCGCCCCCAAAACTGGGTGTGGAGCAACAACATCAGATTTGCCCGCTGTTCTTTTTGCTGGTTCTGGGCCCATTGATGAAAATGGGTGTTCATTTCCCGGTCAAAATACGAGGGCTGCCTTAATTCGGCCCCCGCATGCAGGTGCAAATCTACCCCCCTGTAGTCGCCGAATCGACAATGCATGCTGCCCTGGGCCGACACATCGCCTTGCCGGTATCCGCTGAAAAATCCTTGGCCCTGCGCATCAAAGCCAAACCGCCCAGCCTCTAGCCTTAGCCTGCCCCGCACGCTTAAATGATGCCCCGAAATTTCGCTGCCCACAGCCCGAACATAGCTGGTGTCTATGGACTGCAAGGTATCGGTTCCGCTGCCCGCACTGTAGTATTCGTGAACCAGCAAAACCGCCCCCCTGGCTGGTTTTGAAGCATGGGAACCAGCCCAAAACACCCCCGCCTCTTGAACCACATTCTCGCTGTTTCTATAGGCCTGCGCATCGGGCCTGGCAAACAACAACTGCGCATAGTATAGGCTGTCGGGCTGTAAATCGGTATAGGTATCGCTGCTGCGCCTCCACTCAACCCCATGCACCAAACCCAAGGGAAAGGCCTTGCCGCTGCTGTCGGCCTTGGCCTGCCAACGCTGCCCAAACCGAATTCCCGAATGAACTCCTGTACGCCCCGCCGCATTCAACCGCACCGGATAGGTGGCCCGATTTAAGTTGGGAATAAAGCTGTTCCCATTCAACAATCCTCCTTTTATAAAGGTGGAATCGTTGAGCAATCCCCCGTTCTCTTGCCCCGAATAATCGTTGTGGGTCAACACCAAATAGGCTTGATAGCGCTGCGAAGGCGAAGCATACCGCACAAACATGCGCCCATTATGAAACACTTTGTCTTGACACTGATAGGCTCCCTTGGAGTTGATGTGCCGGTAGCTAAACCCGGCATACAAGCCTTTGGCAAAGGCCTGGGCATGGTCGGCCTGAAACCAGTGTTCCTCAAACGAGCCCAATTGATAGGCCAATTCGGTGTACGGCCTGGCCAATTCGCGCAAAGGTGTAGTCTCCGTTAGGTACAAAAACGAATTAAAATGCTGAGGCCCGCTCAGCAATCCAGGCCGATCGCTTTCAGGGTTAGAATACAGCGGATACACCGCGCTGCCTAAATTTCCTAAATTCAAGGGCAAAGACGGGAAATACAAAGCCGCATCAAGCATGGGCATTTGATGCAGCTGATTCGAATAAACAGTCCGGCCAAAGCCCATCTCTCGGCTAAATTCCCAAGGGTAAGAATGAAACCGACGCAAGGAATCGGTTTCGCTGCCCGGCACCCGTATCCCATCTATCAAAATTCCATTGCTTGCGTTATTTAGGCTATCGTTTTGAATCGGAACCGGATTTTGCCCCTGAACAGCCAATCCACACAGGCCCCAAAGGCCAAACACCGCAACCGCTAAACGCAAAACCTGCATAATTCAAAGGTAAGGCTTGAAACGGAACTTCCGAAGGGCCAAGCAATTTCCATGCCTGCCCGGGGTTGCTTCTGTTTGTACCTAAGGTTACCCCTATTTAGCTTCAAAAACCCGTACTTTGGCACCATGCTTGAACTTTTGGGTTGGTTCTCGGCTCTGCTCATTGGAATTTCCTTGGGCCTGATTGGCGGTGGTGGAAGCATTCTTACCATTCCTGTTTTGGTGCATTTGCTGGGGTTCGACATGCTAAGCGCCACCTCGTACAGCTTGTTTATAGTAGGCAGCAGCAGCTTGGTAGGCGGCAGCTTGGCCCTGAAAAAAAGCAGGCCGACCTGCGCATTGCGCTCGCCTTCGGCGCGCCGTCCATCGTTTCGGTTTTTTTAACCCGTTATTGGTTGCTTCCCCTGCTGCCCGAGGCCGTGCTAGGCATAGCCAAAGGCGCTTGGCTCATGGGCTTGTTCGCCCTTTTAATGGTTTTTGCTGCCCGGTCCATGATCCGCGGCAGCAGCGCCAAAGTAGCCGAAACCAGCGGGAACTTCAGCCTTAAAAAGACCGGACTTGTGGTAGCTCAAGGACTGGGCGTCGGGCTTTTAACCGGACTTTTGGGCGCGGGCGGGGGCTTCATTATCATTCCCGTTTTGGTTCAGGTTACGGGTTTGCCCATGAAAAAGGCCATCGGCACAACCTTGGTTATAATTGCGGCCAACAGCTTGATTGGCTTCGGCGGCGACCTATCAAATTTTAGCCCCAACTGGCCTTTTTTGCTGCTGTTCAGCGGACTTTCCATACTGGGCATCTTCATCGGAATCGGCCTAAGCCAGCGCATTCCCGGTGCAAAACTCAAAAGCGCATTCGGCTGGTTTGTCCTGATAATGGGCTTAGGAATGCTTGTAAAACAGGGATTGGAACTTTTGTAAAACAGGGTGTTGATTTGGGCGGTTGCGGGCTTTCACAGGTAGTCCGCGGCCAGGGGCTTTATGCCCAGCGGCTTTGCGGTGGCTCCTAAAGTCGCCTCCGCAGCACGCGGGCATTAAAGCCCCCGGCCTTGCGGGCAACCTTGTTCAATCCCTACCGCAGGCGGCGGGGTAGTTCTTTTAGTTCATAATTTGTACTTCGCCCTCCACTTGCTTCTTTTTGCAATACATCCTTCTTTATTAAATCTTGAATATCTCGAAGAGCCGTATCTTGCGAGCATGTATTGATTTTGCCCCATTTCGAGGTTGTTAACTTTCCATCAAATCCATCAAGAAGCCTATTTATTATTTTTTGTTGCCGATCATTGAGAATTGTGGTGGAATGTATTTTCCAAAATTCTGCTTTATGGAGTATTTTCGACAAGGTCTCATCCGTGGAGTCAATAGCATTTATTAAACATTGCAAAAACCACAAAATCCATTCTGTTATATCTGAATTTCCCTTTTGTGTTTTTTCAAGTTTTTCATAATACAGTTTCCTGTCCACTCTAATTTGCGCCGACATACTGTAGAATCGCCTGATGCTTTTGTCAGAACGTGCCAAAGTCATATCTGTGATTGCTCTTGTAATTCGCCCGTTTCCATCGTCAAATGGATGAATTGTAACGAACCATAAATGAGCAATAGCGGCTTTTAGAACCAAATCTGTTTCTTTCTCGTTTTCAAACCATTCAAAGAATTTTTTCATTTCTGGTTCTATCCTGTCTGAGCTTGGAGCTTGATAGTGAACTTTTTCTTTTCCCATAGGTCCAGATACAACTTGCATTGGACCAATCGTGTCTTTTCTCCAGTCTGCAACGGTTAATTTAATTAGATTGCTCCAACCGGAGGGGAACAACGCGGCATGCCAACCAAACAATCTGTCTTTAGTTAAAGGCAATTCATACCTCTGTGTAGCATCAAGCATCATTTCAACGATTCCGTCAACATGGCGTTCCGATTCCACTGCCCCAGCAATGTCAATTCCTAGTCGACGAGCGATGGAGGAACGTACTTGTTCAATTTCTAAAAACTCACCTTCAATCTCAGATGATTTTATAACATCCAAAGTAAGCGTATTCAAAACCGCTTCATTCTGCAAATCAAAACCCAGTGATTCCATTTTACCAAGAATTCTGCCCTGTTGATTTCTAGCTTCACCAAGTTTTATCATCACTTTTTTAGTATCCCAAGTGAAGTCGGTCCAATTCTCTTTTTCGTGGATATAAATTTTCATTCTCCGCAATTTATGCGTCAAATATACGCATTATTCTCCGCAAATAAAACTTTCTCCGCATAATATGCTTAGATTAAAGCGGTTAATCTCCGCACTGTCGTTTTTTTAGCTTGGAGGCACATGTTGTCCCGATGCGACAATGTTTCCCCGAATAGGTCAATCCGACAAACCTCATTATCGGCATCGACATGCGCATCCAGGCAATACATCTCCCACTGATTTCGGGGTTTTCCTTGGATATATTTCATAAATAAAAACACCGATTTTCAGGGAAAACCATTAATAAACAGCCTGAGATTTATTAACAATTGCAATGTTTAATTGGGGTGTTGTTATGCGGCCTGACGTTTGAGGCTAAAAGCTGGCGGGCATTTACTCACAAAATAATTAATTTAAAAGGTGTTCGTGAGGGCTTCGCCGTTCTGAGCACTTCATTGTCAACCTGCAATAAAGTTTAAAGATGTACTGCCCTTCAAAATGGCACTATCAGCCCGCTTGATTTTAGCCTTTGTTAGCGTTTCGTTGTTTTTATCTTTTAATCATTTTCTTCATAGTAATAGGAATAGTCAATACCTTTCATAAACATTTCACGATCATTTATTTTGGTAGTGAGTGCACTATTCAATAAAGTCTTTAGAGTATAACTTTTTGTTGGACTTAGCATCATTGCATTCATATAGTCACGTTTACTTATTTTACTCCAATCAACGCACTTTTTTAGGCGTTTTTTTAGCATCAGATCCAACCATATTCGTGTGCTTCTGCCATTACCTTCCATAAAAGGGTGTGCAATGTTCATTTCTACATATTTGTTTACAATTTCCTCAAATGTAGTTTCGGGCATTGATTCTATTTGCTTTAATGTCTCACCCAAAAAGCGTGATACGGCAAATTGAAAACCGCCTTTTGAAATGTTTTTCTGCCGGATTTGTCCTGCAAAATCATACAAGCCGCCAAACAGGTAAGCGTGTATTTGTTGCAAACCTTTAGTTGTACCAACTTCAATACTCTTGATGAAAGAACTTTCAAACAAGGCATAGGCTTTTGTTTTACTTTTACCATCTATACTTTCGTCACTGAATGTGAACCAGTCAATAAATCGGTTTGCCTTTTTGCCCGGAAATTCTTTTCCCAAGGCAATAATACCGTTGTAGTCCAGCATGTCGGTTAAATACCGTTTGCCATCACTTGCCAAAAGTTTCAGTTGGGTAGTGGTGCTAACCAACTTGCTGTTTTCTTTCTTCAACTTGGCTTTAAGGTATTTCCAATAGTTGCGAGTTTTGGTGTAGTTGTCTTGGTCAGTTAACACTGCCACAACATCTAGCACACTAAAAAGCCACTTGGCGTTTTGCTCGTCCCAAATGGCTCGTACTTCGCGGTCGTCAAAAAAGCGTATGGATATTTGAGCATTACTCATATGGTATATTTCAGCTACTCTGCCAATCTATAATTTATGTCAAAAGTTACAAAATTTTAATCTCATGGTGCTATTTGCTTTGCTATCTAACAATGAAGGCTAACGTTTGTCAAATAGACCCAAGCGGGCTTTTGAAACATCCTGTGGCTATAAACCCAAATGTTTATTTAAAGATAAATGATTATTAGCGAGGTGCAAAATAAAATTCGCGAAGCGGCAACTGCTTCGCACCGAGCGATGACCGAGTCCGTCCGCTTGGGTTTATTTGCTGTTAGGTGCTGGCCTTCTTATAAAATGTCATGCCGTCATAAATATTTGTTAAAAAGTTCTCAATTTGAGAACCTAATTTTATGTTTGTCGTACAATATATACTAACCGAACATTAAAGCCATGGTAAAAAGAAAATGCACGTAATTTCACGTCTAATGCTTATTAAATTCTGGAAGAAACACCCGGATGCTGAGACACCACTTCGAGTTTGGTTCAAAAAAGTTGAACAAGCCAAGTGGAGGAGTGTCAATGAACTCAAAGCTGAGTTTTCAACTGCTGATTATGTTGGAAATGATAGAGTTGTATTTGATATTAAAGGAAATAAATACCGCATTGTTGTCCTTGTGTTTTTTGCTGGGCAGAAAATGTTCATACGGTTTGTAGGCACACTTGCAGAGTATACTAAAATTGATGCGAAAAAAGCCTGATGACACAACCAATAAAAGCCAATTGAAGAAACAAACAGAAAACAATACAATTAACCATTCAACTCCTCGAAAATGAAAAATGTTAAACCAGTACGCACAAAAGCAGATTATAAAGCTGCTCTAGAAAGGATTGAGGAATTAATAGCCCTTAATCCTAAAAAAGGAACAATGGCTTACGACGAACTCGATGTAATCGGTACGCTCGTGTCTGCATATGAAGATTTACATTATCCAATTGAAGCCCCTGACCCAGTAGAGGCTGTAAAGTATATGATGGAACAGGAAGGTTTAAAACCAAAGGATCTCATAATTTACTTCGGTAGTAAAGGGAATGTCTCCGAATTTTTTAGTCGTAAAAGAGGATTGTCTTTGCGCGTCATTAAAGCACTTCATGATGATTTTAATCTTCCTTATGAAGTTCTGATCGCTTAAAATAACGTTTTTGTATAATTTAAAGTCCCGATGTAAAGTCGGGATTTTTTGTTTTCTGTTCGTCCCCAGGATTGCACCTAACGGTTTCGCAGTAGGCGATGTGGCGCTTTCTCTCGAGTATGTTCGGGCGCCATTTTGCTGACTGCGTGTTAGGTGGCGTTTATTTTCTATACGAGGCTTATATCTGCTAGTTCCTTACCGATACTTTGAATACCTCTGATTATCTTATCCGTTTGTCTGGAAGATGGATGTTTTTTTCCTCGCACGTATTGAGATAAAAGTGTTGGGTTCATTCCGATTCTCTTAGCCAAGAAGTTCGCGTTCAAAACCTTATAGTATTGAAAAAACTGTTGTAAATCCAAATTTAGTTTTAGATTTTCAGCGGTTACTTCATATCCCAACTCTTCATAAGCCAAATTTAGCGCTTCAATTAAATTTGCGTAAAGTTCTGGAATATCTTTACCAGTTGTGAAGACACTCATATCTTCAGTATAAGCTGAGTAGCCAGTGTCTGTTTTTTCAACTGTGATGTCTATTTTTTTCTTCAAATTTTTCATGGCTCTAAATTTTAATTCCTGCTTGTTTGAAAAGTTTTATCTCTAAACCTTTACCTATATTCTTGGCTACCGTGATTCGGAAAAATTATAACCCCATCTTTTGATTTATGTTTGAGTTTAACATGAGATCCTTTCTGTGAAACGGGGTGCCATCCATCTTTCTGAAGTATTCGATAAGCCTCAGAGCATTTCATAAGCAAAGGTAAATTATTATTTACTTTTATGCAATTTTTACGCCATGTTTTTATGACACTTAACGTCGGTTCGTCTAACAACCCCATCTCAACCCCAATTCCCAGTCTAAATTACCCATTTTATTCGCTACGGTAACCCAAAACAAAAAGGCAAGAAAATTCCCTGCGCCAAATCGCAACGAAATCTAAGACTAAAAATGGCCTTAAAGGGCTGCTGAGAGGTCGAAAAAGAGGGCCCAATGCCTTTAGGTAGGCTTTGTGGCACGTGGGCATAATACAGGGAGCAGCGGCTTTCGCAACGCGGTTTTAACGCGCATGGATTAGGGTCGGAGCTGAAAACTTGTTATTGTTTCGTTAAGAATTTTGCTCAGGTTTTTTTGACATCGTACATTCGTAGCTATGAAAATACTATTGTGGACCTCGCGCCTGATTGTAGGCACCATTTTCATTTTGTCGGGCTTGATTAAGGCCAACGACCCCCATGGATTTTCGTACAAACTGCGGGAGTATTTTGAGGTTTTCGCCCACGACCTTACCCATAAAACAGAAATGGTTTTAACCGAAGACGGGGAAAAAATGGAAAACGAGCCCTGCGCCAAAGCCTTTAAAGATGCCCTCTATTCCAAAGAAGAGGTGCGCATGGAGGAATCGGAATACGCCGCAGGGGTGCCCTTTTTGTTGACCGTGTTTTCGCTGTTCCAGAAAAACGCGCTGGCCTTGGCCATTTTCATTTGTGTGCTCGAAATTGCCTTGGGCTTGGCCCTGCTGCACGGGGTGTATTTGCGGTGGAGCGCTTGGTTGCTGCTGCTGCTCACCGTTTTCTTCTCCTTCCTTACCTTTTATTCGGCGTACTTTGAAAAAGTAACCGATTGCGGCTGCTTTGGCGATGCCCTGAAACTGACGCCCTGGCAGTCCTTTTACAAGGACATCTTTTTGCTGGTCTTTATTTTACCCTTGTTTATTAAGCAGTCGACTTTGGCCAAGGCAAAAGAAGGCAACGCTTCACGCCTTGCTATGCTGTCGGCCTCGGCCTTAGGAATGGCAGCCCTGTGTGGATTGCAGTTCGATTGGTGGCTGCCCGCCGTTTTGTTGGGCGTATTTCATTTGATGTTTGAAGCCAGCAGGGCCTGGAAACCGAAAAATGGGGCGCATTGGGGCATGATCGCTGCCTTGGTGCTTTCTACGGGATTTTCTCTTTACTGCTCTGCCTACGAACCCCTGAAAGATTACCGCGCTTGGGCCATTGGAAAAGACATTCGCGAAGGCGCCGACGAAACTACCGACCGGGTTGCCGTTCAAATGGTGTACATTCGCAAAAGCGATTGCCTTGAAGTGCGGCAACCCACCGACAATTGGGATTGGTTTGATTCGACCTTCGAGGCCAACCATTTGTTTTGGAAGCAAGACCAAACCGTACTTGAAAAAGGAAAAGAGCCGGGCATTAAAGACATTACCCTGCGCGACCCCTACACCGGCGAAGAATTCCGCGACAGCCTTTTTAATTCAAAAGGATTTGTGCTGCTGGGCGTGTTTAATCACCTGACCGAAGCCTCTGAATCGGTTATCGAAGCTCAAAAAGCCTTGATTCCTGTGGCACGAAACAGCGGTGTGCTCTATTTGTTGGCGGCTCCAGAATTTGACGAGGTGTTGAATGAGTATAAAAACGAGAATCAAGTGGACATTCCCGTTTGCTTTAACGACGAAAAAGCCTTGAAAACCATTTTGCGCAGCAACGGAGGATTGGTGTTGATTCAAAACGGCAAGGTGGTTGGAAAATGGGCGGCCCGCAGCCTCCCTTCGCCCGAAGCCTTAACCAGTTTGCTGCAACGTTGAAACGCATCGCCGGCATATTCGGTAAAAGCCTATTGTATGCCTTAGGAAGTGCTGTCTTGCTTTCCTTTTTGTTTTTTGGACTGCTGAACAGCCGCGATCAAGCAGTATATGAATTGGCAGGACAGCAAACCGATTCGGTTACCATTGCCGCCCTAAAAAAGGAAATGCGCATGGATTTGCCTCTTTGGAAACAGGTGGCTTGGTACGTGAACGACCTAAGCCCTGTGGGACTTCAGTGCGGTACCGGCCAAACCTGTTCCTGGAGTTTAAAGTGGCCGTCCTTAGGAAAAAGCTACCAAACCGGCCGGCAGGTGGGCGACATTATTGCTTCGGCTTTTCCGGCCACCCTAATCTTGGCATTGGCTTCGATGCTGATGGCGGGGCTGCTGGGCATTTCATTGGGTTATGTGGCGGCCCGAAACCAAAACAAATGGTGGGAAAAAGGGTTGCTTGGCTTAAGTACGGCGGGCATGGCTCTGCCCAGTTTTTTTTCGGCCATCTTGGTGGCCTGGCTGTTTGGATATGTGCTAAAGGAGTTTACAGGCTTGCCGCCTTGGGGCAGTTTGTACAGCATTGACAACCTAACCGGAGAACGGCATTTGGCTCTGCAACACCTATTGCTGCCCGCCATTACCTTGGGAATTCGGCCCTTGTCGGTAATGCTGCAAATGACCAAAAACACCTTGCTTTCCAATAGGTCGGTTCTGTTTATTCGCACAGCCGAAGCCAAGGGTTTAACTCAAGGTCGAGTTTGGTTTGTGCATTTGTTGCGGGCCTCGCTGGGGCCAGTTTGGACCTCGTTTACCGGTTGGTTTGGCAGTTTGCTTGCCGGTGCCGTTTTTGTGGAATACATTTTTGGCTGGAAAGGAATTGGAAGGGAATTGGTGGTGGGCATTCAAACCATGGATTATCCGGTGGTGATGGGTTGCATTGTTACCACATCGGCTTTGTTTGCTGTGCTGAATGGCCTTGCCGATTTGGGACATGAATGGCTGGACCCGCAGCGGCGTAAGTAGAGACGCCATATTTTGCGTCTATACCCCCAGCGGTTCTACCGTCCTTTTAAACTCCGAACCGCAGGCAAAAAAATGCCGTGCATGGCATCGAATTGGATTTTCACCTTTTCTAAAAATTCGGGGCTGGCCAGGCGCTTAATTTCATCGGTGTCGGCAGCCATTTCGGTGGTGAATTTGTACACCTGCTCGTAAGGGCCCGCCTCGATGCGCAGCAGCCATTTGTCGTTCATTTTTAGAATGGAAATTCGGTATTCAGCGTGGGGAATGGTGTCAACGATTCTCATACAACAGGGTTAAATTCAAGCAAAGCCCGGTACAGTTTGTTGGTGGGCAATCCCATTATGGTGTAAAAATCTCCTTCAATGCGTTCGATGCAAGCCATGCCAAACCATTCTTGGATTCCATAGGCTCCGGCTTTGTCAAAGGGCTGGGCGGCATCCACATAGTATTCAATTTCAGCCAGGTTCAAGCTACGTACGCTGACCTTTGCCGTATCGGTAAAGCTATGCAATCCGCTTTTGTGGCCCAAACAAACGGCGGTACTTACCTGATGGGTTTGTCCTTGCAAGGCCATCAGCATGTCTATGGCCTGCTGCCGATCGGCAGGTTTCCCAAACAGGGTGTTGTCTTTCCAAACCACAGTATCGGCCGTTATGATTAGTAGCTTTGGGTCGGCATCAAGCACATCTTGAAAAGCCTGGGCTTTGCTTCGGCACAGCCATTCTGCCACTTCGTTCACGGGCATAGCAGGCAAATTTTCTTCGTCGATGGGGCGCACCAAAACCTGGAAGCCAAATCCCAATTGCTGCAGCAGTTCTTGGCGGCGGGGCGAGGCAGAACCCAAAACCAAGGAAAAGGGAAAAGAGGACAGGGCGGGGTTTTTCATGGCATTAAGGCAATACATAGCAAAGGTACAGCACCAGCAGCCCCAACAACATAAAGGCCTTTAGCAGGAACGACAGCCGTTTGTAGTTTCGGTCAAACAAAACAAAGGGCAAAGGCAAAACAAAGGCCAGTCCAAAAATGACGGGCGATTTTTCGCTGCGCCAAAGCAAATCCGACAAGGCCGCCAGGCCCAACAACGAAAGAGCGGCCAACAGGCGGTACAACCAAACCGGAGGCAAGGAATACCGAAGGGGTTTGTGCTTTGCATCGCCGGCTTGGTCTTGCAGGCTTTTTACCAACTCTCGAGCAAAATGCACAAGAGCTACGGCGGTGTAGGCCCATATTTTTTGCTGAAATGCAAGGGGGCCTGTATGAATCAACAAAAACAAGCAGAATCCCATAATGCCTGCCAGCCAAGCATTGCCCAGAAGCGGAAAATATTGAAGCCTAGAATTGTAAAGCCAAAGAGCCAGAGCAACAGCCACCAAACCCAACACATGGGCTGTGGAATCAAGCATGCCCAGAAAAATCAGGAACATTGCCAAAGCCAACAACAAAAGAAGAACGCCCAAGCGGCGGTTTTCTTTGCTTTGAAAGGGATTGGTGTTTGGGCGGTTTAGGGCATCGGCCCGAAAATCGCCCAGGTCGTTGTGCAGGTTGCCCATAAGCATTAACATCAGTAGGCCCGCGAACAAAGGACTGCCCAGCTGGGAAGGCGAAACAATCCAAGCCGTAAGGGCCAAAAAACCAAGGTTGATGGGCCTAAGGCTCGAAATCCAGGGAAGTGGGGGGAATAATTTCATGGGTTTGCCTTCACAAAGAAACAAAGATAAAAGACTTGTGCGGCCGCGGGCGGGATTGAAGAGGCTAGCACGCAACGGCAAGGGGCCGGGCGGCGCGCGCAAAAAAGAGCGACCTTGGGAGCTCCTTTTTTGCCGCTGCCGCCGGGCCCCTTGACGGCGGACTAGCCCTGAAAGCCCGTAACCCGCCCCCCAAAAAAACCAGAACCGTACACCTAAAGTAAATTCGCTATCTTGCACGGAAATTTACACATCAACTACCATGAATACGCGTTTTGCAAAGCTTAGTATTGCTTTATTTTATGCCCTTTTGTTGGCCGTTTTGCCGCTTTCGGCGCAGACCGATACGCCCCCCAAAGATTGGTTTCATTTGAACCAAGAAGCCGATGGATATGCCGGGGTTAGTTCGAAAAAGGCCTATGAATTCTTAAAAAATAAAAAAAGCCGTACCGTTGTGGTGGCTGTCATCGACTCGGGCGTGGACATTGAGCACGAAGATTTGAAAGGGGTGATTTGGGTGAATCCCGGCGAAATTCCAGGAAACGGTAAGGACGACGACAACAACGGCTATGTGGACGATGTGAACGGTTGGAATTTTATTGGCGGCAAGGATGGTTCTCAAATCAACCAAGATGCCTTGGAAATGACCCGCATTGTGGCAGCTTACGGCCCTGCATTTGAAGGGAAAACCGAGAAAACCGTAGCCAAAGCCGATTTGGCTAATTTTAAAAAATACAGCGCCGCCAAAGCCGTTTTAGATGCCGATTTGGCAGAAGCTCAGGGCGGTTTAAAGCAGTACCAAGGCATTGCCGATATGCTAGACAAGGTTTTGGCCGAGGCCAAAAGCCAAGGCATTGATGAAATCAAAGGCTCAAACCTTGCCTCTTTGGCCGTGGCCGAAGGCAGCGAGGTGGCGGAAGCCATGGGAATGGTGAAAATGATTGCTACACGAAATCCCGATGTTCCCCTGGCCGATATTCGCCGCAGCTTAGACCAGGCATTAGACTATTTTGGAGGACAGGTGAACTTCCATTTAAACGTAAATTTTGACCCCCGCGCTATTGTGGGCGACAACTATGCCAACAGCGACGAACGCTTTTATGGAAACAACCTGGTGGAAGGTCCCGATGCATTCCATGGCACCCACGTAGCGGGCATTATTGCCGCCGTACGCAACAACGGAATTGGTATGGACGGCATTGCCGACAACGTGCGTATCATGGTTTTGCGTGCCGTACCCGATGGCGATGAGCGCGACAAAGACGTTGCCAACTCCATTCGCTACGCCGCCGACAACGGAGCGAACATCATCAACATGAGCTTTGGAAAAGGATTTTCGTGGGACAAAAAAGTGGTGGACGATGCCGTGGCCTATGCCACCGCCAAAGGAGTTTTGCTGGTGCATGCCGCCGGCAACGAGTCCATCAACGTGGACAAAGAAGACCGCTTCCCAACCAAATACTATCAATCCGGTGGTGCCAGCAGCACCTGGTTCAACATCGGAGCTGGTTCCTGGAAAAAGGCCCCAAAGCAAGTCGGCGGTTTTTCAAACTACGGCAAAAAGAACGTGGACCTGTTCTCGCCCGGAGTAGCCATTTACAGCACCATTCCCGACAGCAAGTACGATAACGCACAGGGAACCAGCATGGCGGCCCCCGCGGCGGCTGGTGTTGCGGCAGTGCTGATGAGCTATTATCCGAAGATGACGGCTCAAGATGTGATTTCAGTCCTGATGAAATCGGCGGTAAAAACCAAAGAAAAAGTGGTGCTTCCTGGCGACGAAAAAACAGTGAAATTTAGCAGCTTGTCGAAATCAGGCGGACGCATCGACCTGCATCGGGCAGTGCTAATGGCCGACAAAACATTTCAATAATTTCAACGATAGCCCTGAGGGATGCAGGAGCGAAGCCGTTGGATTTTAACCCTTTTTTTGGCATTGATGGGCCCCTTGGGTCTAGTAAGCCAAGCGTTGGTTTCGGGCAAAATCGTGGACGAGCGCACCGCGGCACCCCTGCCTTTTGCTTCGGTGGTGATACAAGGGAGTGGAAAAGGCGTGGCGGCCGATATTGATGGGCGGTTTCAATTAAATTTGCCCAGCGGCAGCAAATACCTGGTGTTTTCGTGCATTGGCTACATCAGCGATACCATTCTGGTAGAAGGTTCTGCCCCATTGCGTGTAGCCCTTAAGGCCTCGTCGGTGCGCTTAAACGAGGTCAAGTACCTGGCCGAGATGTCGGAAGCCGAAAGCTGGGTGCGCAAAATATTGGCCAAACGCGACAGCTTAAATCCCTTGTCGCTGCCCAAATGGAAAGCCACCGTATATCAACGCATTAGTTTAAGCCCGCAAGCCGATAGCCTGTTGGCCATGACCGACAGCCTGCGGATGAAAAAGCCCGACAGCGCACTGCTTGAAGTCAAAAACATGGCCGAAAAGCAGTATTTCTTTTTAAATGAATCGGTGATAGAACGCCGGTATTTAAAACCCGGGCGCTTTCAAGAAACCATCAAAGCCAGCCGCACCTCGGGGCTACAAAATCCAATCATTTCAACCCTGACCACCCAAATGCAAAGCTTGTCTTTTTACGAAGACCGCTTTGAAATCTTGGGCGTATCGTACCAAAACCCCATCAGCAAAGAGGGCCTAGGAATGTACTATTACGATATTGCCGACACCTTGGTTCAGGGAATCGACACCCTGCTTTTGATTCAATATTATCCCTTAAAGTCCAAAAACCCCCGAGGCATTCAAGGGCAATTGTTCATCAATGCCAGTCAGGTGGCGCTGCAAAGCGCCGTAGCCTCGCCGGTCGATTCAACCGGAAATCGGGTGGCCATTGTTCAGCGCTATGAGCCTTGCGACAGCCTGGCTTGGTTCCCTGTACAGCAGCAATTGGACCTGCATTTGCGCAGCGCCAGCATCAACGGAGTCCCTATGGTGGTGCAAGCCAGAACCTATTTAAGAAACATAGAACGCAAAGAGCGGATTCGGCCTTCTGATTTTAGTGCCATGGCGGTGGAGCTAGATGAACAATGGGAAAAAAACAGCGAAGGATTGCTGAACACCTTTGGAGGAGAAGAGCGGGAGAGCAAAGATTCCCTAACCTACCATGTGATGGACAGCGTGGGCAAAGAAATGAAGTTAGACAAGCGTTTGAAGGGATTGGAGGCGCTGGTTACCGGAAGATTCAGGACAGGGATTGTTGATTGGAATTTGAATGAATTGATGCGGGCAAACCAATACGAAGGGTTTCGGTTGGGGCTGGGTTTGCAAAGCAACGAACGGTTGATTTCGTGGTGGCAAGTGGGGGGCTATGTGGCCTATGGGTTTAAAGACATGGCCTTGAAATGGGGCGTGTTTTCAGAATGGCCCTTGCACCGAAAATCGGCCACCAAACTTCGGCTGGGTTATCGGCAAGATGTAATTGAGCGGGCGGCCACCGACATGGCCATTGTGCCGCCTCTGCAATTGAACGATTTAAACAGGCAGTTGGCGGTTTCGGTGTTCGACAGCATACAAGAAACCCGAATAAGTTTGGAAAGCAGTCCGGTGGCGAATGTGCAGATTCAGGTGTATGGTCAGCACCGCTGGCAAAACCCCACCGATGGATACCGGTATGCCCAAGGCACCGATAGCCTTAGGCGGTTCAATTTGACCGAAGTAGGTTTGAGTCTGCGTTGGGGTTTGGGCGAAAAGTACATACCGTTTGGCGGAACCCGCTTGGCCTTGTCCACCGACAAGCCCGTATTGTGGTTTCAGGTGGGTCGGGGAATTTCCTGGCCCGTGGGCGGACAGGAATACACCCGGATTCAGCTGAAAGTCGAAGAAAAGTACAGTTGGAAAAAATGGGGGCGCATTCAAGCAACCTTAATGGCGGGTTGGGTTCCGGAGCGGGCTCCTGCTCAAGTATTGTTTAATGGTCGGGGAAGTTATACCGATTTTTCGTTGGTAAGCCGGAACGCCTTTGAAACCATGATGCCGGCTGAATTTATTGGGAATTACTATGTGTATGGGTTTATCAACCATACCTTCCCGAATTGGGTAAAGTGGAAAAAAGTGTTTAGGCCGAATTTGTCTTTGTTCCACAACATGGGTTGGGGTGGTTGGTCAAACAGAGAGGGGCATGCGGGTTTGTTGGGTGCAACCTTAGAGCGGGGGTATTTTGAATCGGGTTTGAGCGTTGACAACCTATTGGTGTTGAACAATTCCGGATTTGGAGTTGGGGTGTTTTATCGGTATGGGCCGAATGCTTTGGTTGGGGGGCCGGGCAATAACCTGTTTGTAAAAATGAGCATTTCGTTTTTGTTTTAGGGGCTTGGATTGTGGGGATAAACCGCTGGGGCGGCGACACTGGCGCAAGGCAATTAGGCCGCAGCTAGCTTAGCCACGAATGCACGAATGGTATGTTTTTGGGCTAGATTGGCGTGGTATTCATAATCGGTGGTTATTGGAAATGCGTAATTAGGGTAGCCACGAATGCACGAATGGTATGTTTTTGGGCTAGATTGGCCTGGTTTTCATAATCGGTGGTTATTGGAAATGCGTAACTAGGGTAGCCACGAATGCTCGAATGGGTGCATTCGTGGCTAAAACCCCATACACCCAAAGCCTATCCCCATATTTTCCTGCATGCGTGGCTTCAGCCACAACCACGCCCATTCGTGCATTCGTGGCTAAAAACCTAGCCGCAAAAAGCGTAGCCACATTTTTTCCTTCTTGCGTGGCTTCAGCCACAGCCACACCCATTCGTGCATTCGTGGCTAAAAACCTAGCCGCAAAGAGCGTAGCCACATTTTTTCCTTCTTGCGTGGCTTCAGCCACAACCACACCCATTCGTGCATTCGTGGCTAAAAACCTAGCCGCAAAAAGCCTATCCCCATATTTTCCTGCATGAGTGGCTTCAGCCACAGCCACAACCATTCGTGCATTCGTGGCTAAAACCCCATACACCCAAAGCATAGCCCCATATATTCCTGAATGGGTGGCCACAGCCACAACCACACCCATTCGTGCATTCGTGGCTAAAAACCTAGCCGCAAAAAGCGTAGCCACATATATTCCTGAATTAGTGGCTAAGGCCAAAGCCACACCCATTCGTGCATTCGTGGCTAAAAACCTAGCCGCAAAAAGCGTAGCCACATTTTTTCCTTCTTGCGTGGCTTCAGCCACAACCACAAGAAAAGAAGAGCGGAGTCGGGGTTAGTCCTTAAAACGCTAACCAACAGCTTTACTTGCCCTTAGAAATCCCTTAAAAACGAAAAATCAGGGCAGAATATTAAACTCAATCACCGACAATGCCTTTACGTTTCCCCCGGCTTGAAGGGTAGTGCCCGCCGGCAGCCACATGGGCAAAGAGGTAGAGATTTGAGGGCGGGTTCGATCCATTCGGGAAAGGGCAACCGTACTGCTGGAATTCCCCACAAAATTTGCCCAAACATCACCGACATTCCAGCAGCAAGCGCAACTACTGCTAGTGTTGTACGTTTCAACAATTTGAGCCCCGTTGGCCAAATTCACAACTATCCTAAATTCGGGAGTTCCCCTTGTTGTTTGATTTCCCGCCGCCAACCAAAAATTCCATCGGTCAATCTCGTTGTTCCCCGGCGAAGGCGGGGTAAAGGTCGCCACCGTAGTAAATTGATTGTAGGTGCTATTTAAATTGGCACTGGAATTGTCTTGGTCAATGGCCGAGCCGCCGCCGCTGCCCAAAAAGCGCATCCGCACCACGGTGTTGCAAAGTTGACCACGAACCTGCACCACCACCGAGGTAACATTCTCCCACCTACTTACATTGTACGAATCGTAACCCAACACCACGGTATCGCCATTGATGTAAAAAGTAGGCGAAACCCGAATGCCCTGCGAAATGCCCAGCACCGCAGTTTCAACTTTCCATACCTTATTGGCCGGCACCGAGTCGATGGCCTGAACCAACTTAACCTGATTAAACTGCAAGGTGCCTTGAGCGCTAAGCCCCAAAGCGAACAAACTGGCCAAACCAGCCTGTATAAAACGAAAAAATAGGCAATTCATACCCTAAATATACAGATAGCTTCCAAATTAAATTTCAGTATTAAGCTCTTACATTGCAAATTAACATTTGGCTAATAATAGGAATAATTCGTACCTTGCTCCAAATAACCGTTTAACCATGCTTAAAAATTACATTTTACCCGTAGCTCTTCTTGCCGTTGCAGGATTAGCACAAGGCCAAAAAGCCAGCCCCGAGCGGACTGTTGCCGGCCTGTATGAACTGCCCTTTACTGGTGGAAATCATTCTACAGAAGGTGCTTCAAATTTCTTCTCTAGTGTTGTGTATTCTGAAACTTGGAGTTTTGGATTCGCAGGAGAAATGGGCCCATGGACCAACCCGCTAAAACAGGCTACCGGTCAGAATGGTCTTCAAAACGACAACGACGCCGCTTGGGAATACCGCGGGCCTAACACTGTGCCTGATGTTACCGTAGGTGGCCGAGGCGCTTGCGAAAACTCGTTAATCACTTCAACTACCGCATCCAACGGATTTGTGATTTTTGACTCTAACTGGCTAGATGACCAAGGTTCTTCTTGCGCTGGCGCCCTAGGCTCAGGCCCCGCTCCTGCTCCTCAGCGCTCCATCCTAACCTCGCCCGTTATCAACCTTTCCAACAACCCCGTTGTAGGTCTTGCCTTCGAGCACTATTCTCGGGTGTTCCAAGGAAACCGCGTGGTAGAAATCTCGACCAACAATGGCACCACTTGGACTCAAGTTTGGGCTGCCGGAACTACCCCCAACAGCATTGATTCTGGCACCAAATACGTTCCATTGACTGTAGGCGGTTCTCCCAACTTCCAGTTCCGCTTCGTTTGGGATTCCGATTACTACTCTTGGATGATCGACGATATTTACATCGGCGTTCCTTTGAACTACGAAATCGCTCAAGCCGATGCTCAGTTCTCATTTGATTACTTGAATGCAACTGCTTTCACCAGCGGCGACACCCTGCACACAAAATTGTTCATGGCTACTCCAACCACCACCGCTGGTTTGGACTCTATGTACTGGGGAACCACCGTTTCTAACATGGGTGGTATGAACCAAAACGTTATCGTTTCCGTAAAATTGCTTGACAACGCCAATACGGTTCTTGGTCAAGATTCACGCAGCTTTAACCTTCCCGCCGGCGCTACCAGCGTTGTTCGTGGCTATTCTGGTATCGCTGCTCCCACAGCTCTTGGAAGCTACAAAGTGGTTATCGAGTCTCAAGGCGCCAACCCCGACATGATTAACCCCAACGACAACGTTTTCCAACATCCTGTTATTATCAACGATACCCTGTATGCTATGGAAGGTTTGCCTAAGGTAAATCCCGTAGCTGGAACCGACTTCCAATTTGTTTTCCACAACAACACGGCTGCCTCGATTCCAAATGCTCCCACCGAGCAGAAATACCACCTAATGACCAAGTTTGAATCGGTAAACGACGACACGGCTTATTTTGTCGAGACCTATTTGATTGCTGACATTGGCCAAGGTCGGGTTTCTACTCCTGGCACTCAATTGTCTGGATTCCTTTCCAACCGCAGCCAGACTGGTCTAGATATCTTTGGATTCCCCGACGATATTCACACCATTGCTCCTTGGGCTCAAGGCGAAACAGGTCGTTACATCCGCATGAAAATTTTCCCAACACCCATTCCTCCTACCGATAGTACTACTCAGTTCTACGCAGGTGTTATGTTGGAATCAACTCAAACCCCAGTAAACGATCCTGCTGGCAAATTCGTAATTCCAGGTATTTCTGGCGACCGCCACCAAGGTCAAACCACCTTGTACTGGGCTCCTGCCGATTACACCTATTACATTTACTCTGGAAACGCTGTGGCCACAGTTCGTATGGGTCTTAAGCCTTTGGGAAGCAGCAACGCTATTCCTACCGAAATCGGCGACTTTAGCAGCTTCTTGTTGAGCGAAATGTACCCCAACCCTGCTCAAGATGTGTCAAACCTAGAGTTTACCTTGAACGAGCCAGGAATGGTTGAAATCTATACCCGCGACTTGAACGGACGCGATATCGCAGCTCCTGTAAAAGGCATGATGCAGGTTGGCACGCACCACCACATTGTAAACACTTCGGCTCTTTCGGCTGGCGTTTACCACGTAACTTTCTCTGCCCATGGCAAAACGGTTACGCGCAAACTGGTTGTTGCAGCCAAATAATGTACCAATCCAACGGTTAAAAGAGGGGGCTTCGGCCCCCTTTTTTTTGCCCAATTTTAGGCTGGTTTTGATTGGGGCGGCAGCCGGGCTTTCACCGGTAGTCCGCGGTTGTGGGGGCTTGGCCCAGCGGGCTTGCGGGGGCTCCTAAAGTCGCCTCCGCGCCGCGCGGGCCATTGCCCCAACACCCTTGCGGGCAACCCGGTTCAATCCCTGCCGCAGGCCGCATCGTTTCAATTACCCCTACCAAGCATGATAGGATTTCGTATTTTTATGCCCTATTATGAAGGACTTTTCTACCCTGCCCGGCAACAAATACGACCGTGAAACCCTACGCCAAAAATTGGAATCAGAAGGGTTTCCCCGCGTTACCCTTTCCTTTTATAAATATGCCCATATTCTAAACCCCGTTGAATTCAGAAACACCCTGTATCAACAATGGAATGAACTTGGAGTACTGGGCAGAACCTATGTGGCTTCCGAAGGCATAAACGGACAAATCTCTGTGCCCGAAAACCAATTCGAAGCCTTCAAGCAAAAACTCTATGGCTTCGATTTTTTACAGGGAATTCGTCTCAACATTGCCGTAGAATCTAAGCCCAATTCTTTTTTAAAACTTATCGTGCGGTTGCGCGATAAAATCGTTGCCGACGGGCTTCAAGACCTGAGCTTCGACGTTACGCAACCCGGACCGCATTTAAAAGCCCGGGAATTCAACGACCTGTTGCAGCATCCCGATGCCGTTGTGGTTGATATGCGAAACCACTATGAATCGGAAGTAGGGCATTTTGAAGGAGCCATTTGCCCTGATGTAGATACCTTTCGCGACAGCTTACCTATCGTAGAGGAAATGTTAAAAGGCCACGAACAAAAACCCGTTTTGCTCTACTGCACCGGAGGCATACGCTGCGAAAAGGCCTCGGCCTATTTTCGCCACAAAGGTTTTCAGCAGGTATTTCAACTGGAGGGCGGTATAATTGAATACACCAGGCAAGCCAAGGCCGAAAACCTGCCCAATAAATTTATTGGAAAGAATTTTGTTTTTGATGATCGGCTGGGCGAACGAATCAGCCCTGACATTATTGCCCATTGCCACCAATGTGGGCAGCCTTCTGACGACCACACCAATTGCCGCAACGAGTCTTGCCATTTACTGTTTATTCAATGCAGCAATTGCGCCGAGGCCAACAAAGGATGTTGCTCGGAAGAATGCCAGAATGAACTTGGTTTGCCCATTTCAGAACGCAGGGTGCGACGCAAAGGGAAAGAAGCCAAACGCACCTACCAAAAGGCCCGCTTACGTCCCAAACTGCAAGTTCAATCAAGCAGCCTAAAGCCTTAGCGTTTACAATGTATACAGGCGCTCGGCATCGAAATAATGCACCCCGGGCTCCAAGCGCATATCGGCCAGGCGAACAAAGCGTTGAAAATCTTCGGGATTCTTCACAAAATCAACTCCACTCGCATCGACCAGTGCCACGGGCAGGGTTTCAAGGCTTTTTAGCAATCCAAAATACCCGTTTTGTATTTTCTCAAGGTATTCATCTTGGATGTTTTGCTCATACGACCGTCCTCGTTCTTGGATGTTGGATTTTAAACGCTCGCGGTTGCTGTGCAAAAAAATAATTTTGTCGGGCAAAGGCAAACTGTCGCGAATGATTTTAAACAAGCGCGAAAACAACTCAAATTCGTGTTGTTCTAGGGTAATCTGAGCAAAGATCAAGGATTTAAGCACAAAATAATCGGCCACAATCAAAGGGCGAAACAGATCGGGCCGGCTCAATTCGTCTTTTAATTGCTGATACCGTTCAGCCAAGAATGACAATTCCAGTGGAAAGGCAAATTTGTTGGGGTCTTCGTAAAATCCAGGCAAAAAAGGGTTGTCGGAAAATTGTTCTAATACTAAGCGGGCAGAAAAGTGCTCAGACAACATGGTTGACAGGGTTGTTTTCCCTGCCCCGATGTTGCCTTCAACCACCAAATATCGCCAGTGCTGCATATTGATTTGTCAACCGTTTTATTTCAGATGGGTCTGTGCAGCCGGCCAGAAGTTCCAGCGTGGTTTTTCCGAGAATCGGGTGAACCCATTGGGCTGCAATTTGGCTAAACGGTTGCAGTACAAAGTTGCGTAAATGTAGCCGTGGATGCGGCAGAATTATTGTTTTTTTATTCACAATTTGTTCACCTAAGGCCAACACATCTAAATCGAGTATTCGGCTTTCATAACCCTTTTCGGATTTGCGGTGCCTTCCTGCTTTTTTCTCGATACGCAGCAAGGTCTGCATAAGCTGTTCCGGGCTCAAATCGGTTTCAACCGCAACAACGGCATTCAAGAATCGATCGGGGCTATCAAAACCCCAGGGTTCTGTTTCGTAGCAAGAAGAAAGTGCTGTTATTTTGCCCAATAGGGGAATTTCTTCCGAAACGCAGCGAAAAAACCAGTCGGGCGTATCGGGTTTGTTCCCCCCCAATTGAATGTACGCCGTTTCGACCCTAGGCATGTTGCCTGTGGTTAAGCTATGCGTTCAGAACGCTGAATTAAAAAGTAAAGGTAAATTTGCCGCCCAACTGAAAGGCCTCGTGGCGCATGCTGTACATGGCATAACTACCAAGAGTGCAAATACCAAAGCGAAAATCAAAGGCTCCGTAGGGGCCGTGGGTAAAGGGGCCCACTCCAGCAAAATCGCTTCCCGGAGCAATGGCCATCATATATCCCCCGCCCAATCCAAGGCCTGCGCCTTTTACCCCTGCCAAGGCATTTCGCCCCACGTTTACGTTCAAGGTTACCGGGATGAATACGCTAATGTCCATTGGGCCAATGTCTTTAACTCGAGTAATGTACACACTGCTGTTGGAAGTGCCTGTTGCGTCAGATAGAACAGGAACACCTACGTGCAAAGGCACATTTAAACTCAACGAACTTTTATAACCAATGGGCAAAAAATTGTAACGGAACTCATAGTGCAGGTTTGCCATTAAAATGGTGCCTTTAACATTGGCGGTAACGTCGTTTATTACCAAGGTAAAATCGTTCATGCAATAGGTTGCACCCACTCCGAAGCTGTGCATCATATCGGAGTAATAGCCGGTTTTTGACCTGCCGTTGGCAATCATATCGGAACTGCGGCTAGGCGTACCTAAGGTTGCCTTGCGGTAAACCTTGATTTTCTGAGCATAATGGTAGCTGCAGGACGAAAGCCCTGTAAGCATAATTGCCATGGCTAAAAGGAATGGAATATAGCGTTTTTGCATACGACCGATAGATATACAGAGGGTAAATTTAGGAAATTATTCTAATTATTGGCTAATCAGGGTTAACTTTCCAATAAGACCTTGACCATTCCCACATAGCCATGGCCACAGCGGTGGCAATATTGAGGGAATGTTTGCTGCCCTGCTGGGGTATTTCGACGGCTCCTTGGCATTTTTTTAGGGCAAATTCTGAAACCCCGTCCAATTCATGCCCAGCGATCAACAGTGTTTTTTGGGGCCAAAAACAAGGCCATTCATGCAAGGGTTTGCTTCCATGAACCTGCTCTAGTGCCCAAATTTGGTAGCCCTGTTGGGCATAAAAATCCAAGGCCTGTTCTACCGATTCCCAGTGTTTCCATGGCACGGTAGATTCGGCTCCCAGCGAGGCCTTAAGTATATCTTTAGAAGGCGGACAGGGCGTGTAGCCCAGCAAATCGAGCCCTTCCAATCCCAAACCGTCGGCGGTGCGAAATGCCGAGCCGACGTTGTGGGCGCTCCGTACATTTTCAAGCAGAAGCCGAAGGGGAAGGCGCGGAGCCCTTCGAGCCTCTTCAGGGCTCAGCCGCATCAGCTCTGGCATTGTTTTCTTTTGCATAGGTCAAAGATAGCTTGCTCCTTAGGTTTTTGTATCCGTAGCGGATTGTGTACCTTCGGAAAAAATCTTTAGGGGTGGCAACAGCACCGCAGGAAACACCATTGATGAAGCAGTATTATGAGGTAAAGGCAGCCCATCCAGATGCCCTTTTGCTGTTCCGTGTAGGTGATTTTTACGAAACTTTTAGCGAAGATGCCATTAAAGCTTCAAAGGTGTTGGGCATTACCCTAACAAAGCGAAAAAACGGGGGAGCTGCCACGGTTGAATTGGCTGGATTTCCTTACCATTCGCTGGACGCCTATTTGCCTCGCTTGGTGCGTGCCGGATTGCGGGTGGCTATTTGCGAACAACTTGAAGACCCCAAATTGGTTAAGGGCATAGTGAAACGAGGCGTAACCGAACTGATAACCCCGGGCTTAACACTAAACGAAAAAGTACTGGACTCGGGCAGTGCTCATTTTTTGGCTTGTGTAGGAACCGAACACCAAGGCCAGTCGGGTTTGGCATTTCTGGATATTTCGACCGGCAATTTTTTTGCAGGGCAGGGCGATGCGGCCTTCTTGAAGCAAATGATTTCGGCTTTTCAACCCCGTGAAATTCTTTTGCCCCGTGGCCGAATGGATTGGGGCAGGTCTATGTGGGCAAACACCTATTTGTACCCGCTCGAGGAGTATGTGTTTCAATCTGGTTTTTGCGAAGAAAAAATACAGCGCCAATTTGGAGTGGCCAGTGTTAAGGGTTTTGGCTTAGAAAATTTGCCTTTGGCAAGCATTTCGTCGGGAGTGATTTTGCATTATCTTGAGCAATCCAGGCACCAAAACCTGCCTCACATAAACACCATACAACGGCTGAATCAATCGGCCTACGTTTGGATGGACGATTTTACCATCCGCAATTTGGAACTGGTGCAATCGGTGGCACCTGGAGGCAGATCTTTGTTTCAGGTGATGGACCACTGTGTAAGCCCCATGGGCTCGCGCCTGCTGCAGCGTTGGCTGCTGATGCCCTTGCGCAACAAAACCGAGATTGAACAGCGCTGGAACATGGTGGGAGCCCTCATTGCCGAGCCCCAACGCATTGAAGTTTGGAAAAACGAACTAAAGCAGGCCGGCGACTTGGAACGCATTGTGGGGCGTTTGGCCACCCTAAGGTTGTCGCCCCGCGAAATGCCGCGCTTAGCTCAGGCATTGGAAACCGCCCAGGCCCTTGCCGACGACGTACACAGCAAAGGTCCAGAAGCCTTTGTTTCATGGGCACAAAACCTGCCCGAAGTGGGAACCCTGGCCGATACCTTGCGCCGCGATTTTGAAGAAGAACCCGCAGTTCAGGCCGGGAAAGGCCCTATTTTTAGTGCCGGCTACCATGCCGAACTCGATGAATACAGGCAGTTGGCCTATTCTGGAAAAGATGTTCTGCTGAACATCCAACAGCGCGAAATAGAAGCCACCGGAATTGGTTCATTAAAAATAGGCTTCAACCAGGTGTTTGGTTATTACCTTGAGGTAACCCATGCCCATAAAGAGAAGGTTCCTGATTCTTGGATTCGCAAGCAAACCTTAGTGAATGCTGAACGCTACATTACGCCCGAATTAAAAACCTACGAAGAGAAAATTTTAGGCGCCGAAGAAAAAATCGTTGGTTTAGAAAGCCAACTGTACCAATCGTATTTAACGGCTTTGCACCCGATTATTCCGAAATTGCAACAGGTGGCCCAGGCCTTGGCCATGGCCGATGTGCTTCTGAATTTTGCCCAATTGGCTTTAGAAAGAGGCTACCGCCGCCCCGAATGGGCCGAAAACCACAGCATAACTTTGGTTGACGGAAGGCATCCGGTAATAGAGCAAGGGCTACCACCGGGCGAAAAATACATACCCAACAGCGTTCATTTGGACGGGGAACAGCAGCAAATACTAATTATAACCGGACCCAATATGGCGGGTAAAAGTGCCTTGCTTCGGCAAACGGCTCTAACCGTTATCCTAGCACAGGCGGGGTCTTTTGTGCCCGCCGTTCAGGCCCGACTGGGAATGACCGACCGCATTTTTACTCGGGTAGGAGCCAGCGATAACCTAAGCCAAGGGGAATCGACGTTTATGGTGGAAATGAACGAAACCGCCGCCATTATGAACAACCTGAGCGACAGCAGTTTGGTCTTGTTGGATGAAATTGGCCGGGGTACCAGTACCTACGATGGCATTTCCATTGCTTGGAGTTTGGTGGAATATTTGCACAACTACCCAGGGGGAAAAGCCAAAACCCTGTTTGCTACGCATTACCACGAACTAAACGAATTGCAAGGGCAGCTGCCTAGGGTAAAAAACTACCATGTTTCCATTCAAGAAAAAGAGGGCAAGGTGGTGTTTTTGCGCAAATTGCTGCCGGGTGGCAGCGAACACAGTTTTGGCATTCATGTAGCAAAAATGGCCGGCATGCCCCTGACAGTGGTTCGAAGAGCCGAAAAAATACTGTCAGAATTGGAATCCAGCCGAAAAAAAGACAAACCAACCGAGAAAATGGAGGCCGAAAAAAGCATGCAGCTCAGCTTTTTTCAATTGGACGATCCGGCCTTGGAGTCCATACGCGATGAGTTGGAAACGCTGGATGTTGACAACCTAACCCCCGTTCAGGCCCTACTAAAACTAAACGAAATAAAGCGAATGGTGGGCTTAGAGAAAAAAACAGGGCGAAAATAATTTGCGAAAACAGAAAATCAATGTAAATTTGCCTCCCATTCTGCGGGAATAGCTCAGTTGGTAGAGCACGACCTTGCCAAGGTCGGGGTCGCGAGTTCGAGTCTCGTTTCCCGCTCCAAAGCCTCGACACGGGTCGGGGCTTTTTTCTTTTATGGCGTTGGGCATTCGGGTTGGCCGCGCCCCCGATTGAGGCGGCAGGCGGCAAGGCGGCGGGCCACAGGCCTGCGCTGAGGAGGCGACCTTGGGAGCCACCGCAAGCGCCTAGGCCTGTTGCCTGCCGCGCGGCCGACTACAGCCGAAAGCGGGATAAGGCGCCCAAAAAAAGAAATCAAATTACATGCTAAGCCCTTGTCGGACCAAATCGAGGAAGGTCCAAACCTCTAGATGCGTGTTGTAGAGCGGCACCGGGGCGATACGCACCACATTGGGCTCGCGCCAATCGGCGACTACTCCGGCTTGGCTTAGCCAATCGAAAAAGCGTTTGCCGCGGCCCGGAAACACCAAGCTGGACTGACAACCGCGGTCGGATATGGATTCTGGTGTTAAGCAATCTAGGCTGCCCGCGGGCAATTCCTGCTGCAGCGCCCGGTACCCTTGAAGAAAAAACCGCACCAAACTTTCGCGCTTGGCGTGCAATCGGTCCTGACCTGCCTCGGCAAACAAAGCCAACGAAGCGCGCTGAGCCGCCATGTTCATAACCGGGGCGTTGCTGTGCTGCCAAGCCTCGGCGGTTTGGGCAGCCTGCATGTGCCGACCCATTAAAAAACGAGTCTCAGGCCTATGCCCCCACCAGCCTTCCAAGCGCGGAATGTCGGATTTTCCCAGGTGTTTTTCGTGCACAAAAATGCCTGCCGTAGCTCCGGGCCCACTGTTCAAGTACTTGTACGAGCACCAGGCAGCGAAATCAATATCCCAGTCGTGCAGTGACAGCGGCACGTTGCCAATGGCATGGGCCAGATCGGTTCCCATGCAGGCGCCAACGCCATGGGCTGCTTTGGCGATGCTTTTAAGGTCGAAAAATTGGCCGGTTAGGTAGTTTACTCCCCCCAACATGACCAAGGCCAGGGAAGAACCCAAATTTTCGATTTGAGCCAGAATATCTTCGGTGCGCAGGGTGTGTTCGCCTGGGCGGGGATGCAATTCCACTACAGCTTGGGCCGGGTCAAAACCATGCCAACGGGCTTGAGAATCAAGCGCGTAAACGTCGCTGGGAAAGCTGCTGCCCTCGCAAAGGATTTTATAACGCGAGGAACTGGGCCGATAAAACGAGGCCAGCAGAAAATGAAGGTTTGCGGTAAGGCTGCCCATGGCGACCAGCTCTTGGGTCTGGGCGCCGAGCAAAGGGGCTAGCCAGTCTGAAAACGGTTCGTGGAAAGACACCCAGGGCTGTGGGCCTTCAAAATGCCCTTCAACCCCATACCGGCTCCAGGTATCAAGTTCTTGCATCAAACTTTCGCGGGCCGCCAAAGGCATAAGGCCCAGCGAATTTCCAGTAAAATATAGGGTGTTGGACTCGTGCAGTTTCGGATAAGCAAAACGGGAACGAAAGGAAGCAAGAGGATCGGCCTGATCATGGTGCAGGGCGTCCTGTTTCAGCAAAGCAAAGGGAGATGGACTCATTGAATAAAATAGTAGCGAACAACCATTCCGGTAGCAATGGCAGGAACAGCGGTAATTAAGGCGTTGCGGAGTTTTCGTTTGCCGGCTTGAAGGCGGTAGCCCTCTTGGAAAAGGGTGTCGTTCACAAAGGCTGCGTCTTCAGGACCAATGGCCTGAATGCCGGGCGGCAGTGTGTCGGCCGAATAGGGGCCAAACATATTTCCGGGACCGTGTTCCAGAACCCGTTCGGCCTTTGGAGGCATGTAGGCCTGACCAACCATAAACAAAAGGGCCGGGCCAGGCGCCCAGAAATAATTCAAAAGGAGAGAAGCCGAGCCAAACAACCCCCCGCCAATGTAAGAATACACCGATTCATAGTGCCGGCGGGCAGAACGGCGGCCGTACACAAAAGCCCTGATTTCGGCTTCGCTCAATTCGTAGCCCCGAAGTGTGGTGTCTTGCCGGTACACCACCTGCTCGCCTTTTGA
Source organism: Bacteroidota bacterium (assembly GCA_016866335.1). Lineage (GTDB taxonomy): Bacteria > Bacteroidota > Bacteroidia > CAIKAF01 > CAIKAF01 > CAIKAF01. The sequence continues at coordinate 29,016 of VGMT01000012.1, forward strand.
ATCGGTAAACGAAAAAACGGAGTAGGCGGGTATGGCCTTGATGGGGCCTTTGCCTGATTTTTTTTGGTAATAAAGTACGCCTGCTGAGGGCTTAAACTCTAAAAATCCTGCTTGGATTTCGCGTCCATTCATGCGCAGGATTTGGCCCTGAGAAAAAAGAACAGAAGCTGGAACCAGGCCAATAATGAATAGAAATAGAAAGAATGAGCGCATGATACAAAAAGGTTAAAGCTAAGACGCAGAACCGCGTTTTCCACCAACAAATATGTTTAATTTTGCGTTCATTAAAAACATATTGTCAATTGTATGCCGAACGCCACCTTTGTTGACCGACATTTAGGCCCCGATTCTGGGGAATTGCAAAGCATGTTAAAAGCCGTTCAAGCGGCTGATTTAGAGGGGCTTGTGTCAGAGGTCGTGCCTCCGGCCATTCGCTTGAAAAAGAAATTGGAATTAGATCTTCCACTGACCGAGGCTGAGTACCTTGGTCATGCACGTGAATTGGCAAGCCAGAACGTGGTGGCCAGAAATTTTTTAGGGCAGGGTTACTACAATAGCTACACTCCATCGCCCATTTTGAGGAATATTTTTGAAAACCCGGGGTGGTACACGGCCTATACTCCGTATCAGGCCGAAATTGCTCAGGGCCGCATGCAAGCCATTTTGAATTACCAAACCATGGTAATGGATTTGACGGGCATGGATTTGGCCAATGCTTCGTTGTTGGACGAAGCCACGGCAGCAGCTGAGGCCATGTCGATGGTTTTAGGGCTGCGCAGCCGAGACCAAGTGAAGGCCGAGGCCATGAAGTTTTTTGTGAGCGATACCGTGTATGCCCAAACCTACGATGTGCTTTTGACACGTAGCCAACCTTTGGGCATTGAATTGGTGGTGGGACCGGTTTCAGAATTCACACCAAGTCCTGAATATTTTGGAGCCTTATTTTGCTACCCCGATACGTGGGGAAGCGTAGGGCGTTTTGCCGAGTTGGCAAAAGCCTGTGCCGAGCAATCGGTTAAGGTTGTGGTAAGCGCCGATTTGTTGGCCTTGACATTGCTTACGCCTCCCGGAGAATGGGGCGCCGATGTAGTGGTGGGAAATTCCCAGCGCTTTGGCGTACCCATGGGATTTGGGGGTCCGCATGCGGCGTTTTTTGCCTGCCGAAAAGAATATTCGCGCCAAATTCCAGGGCGTATCATTGGGGTTACCGTAGATGCTCAAGGAAAACCGGCTCTGCGTATGGCCTTGCAAACGCGCGAGCAGCACATTCGCCGCGATAAAGCCACCTCAAACATTTGTACGGCTCAAGCCCTGCTGGCTATTATGGCTGGAATGTATGCCGTGTACCACGGCGCCGAAGGGCTTAAAGCCATTGCCCATGAATCGGCAAGCAAGGCTGCTGTGCTAGGAAACGCCCTTGAAGGCCTGGGTTATACCCTAATGGGTGGGCCCCGTTTCGACACCTTGGCTGTGGTAGCCGATGCTAAAACAGAACAGGTTTTTCATCAATGCCGGGAACAAGCCATTAACATTTACCGCCACAGCAACGGATACCTAACTGTTTCGGTTGATGAAACCACGGGCACCGAAGATTTGAACGCCCTGATTCATGTGTTTGCTGAAGTGGCTGGGTTGGCGGCTCCTGTTTTAACCAACAGGTCTTTTCAGAACGTTGACCTATCTATTCCCGAAGATTTGCGGAGAAGTTCAGAATTCTTAGCCCACCCTGTATTTAGACAGCACCGTTCTGAATCCGAATTGATGCGCTACATCAAGCAGCTTGAACGGAAAGACATTGCCTTAAACTTCAGCATGATTGCTTTGGGTTCTTGCACCATGAAGTTGAACGCAGCATCGGAGCTGATGCCATTGAGTTGGCGCGAATTTCAGGCCATTCACCCCTTTGCCCCAGCAGAACAAACCCAAGGATATCAGGCCATGATTGACAAATTGGCCACGGATTTGGCCGAAATTACAGGTTTTGATGAGGTTTCATTGCAACCCAACAGCGGGGCACAAGGAGAATACGCAGGGTTAATGGTGATTCGGGCCTATCATTTGAGCCGAGGCGATGAACAACGAAAAGTAGCATTGATACCTTCTTCGGCCCATGGCACCAATCCGGCCTCGGCGGTGATGGCCGGCATGAATGTGGTGGTGGTGGCCTGCGACGAAAAAGGCAACATTGACCTTGCCGATTTGCGTGCCAAAGCCGAAAAACACAGCCATGAACTATCTTGCCTAATGATTACCTATCCATCAACCCACGGGGTTTTTGAAGAAGGGGTTATTGAAGTAACAAAAATCATTCACCAGCACGGTGGGCAAGTGTACATGGACGGAGCCAACATGAATGCCCAGGTAGGATTAACCTCGCCAGCCAACATTGGCGCCGATGTTTGCCACCTGAATTTACACAAAACCTTCGCTATTCCGCATGGCGGTGGCGGCCCTGGAATGGGTCCCATTGGGGTAAAAGCGCACTTAGCGCCCTTTTTGCCCGGCCACCACGAACGCCGTGTAGGCGGAGAGCAAGCCATTCCGGCGGTGTCGGCGGCACCTTGGGGAAGCACCTTGATTTTGTTGATTTCGTATGGGTACATTCGGATGCTAGGTGCTGAGGGGCTTACTCGCTCAACTCAGGTTGCCATATTAAATGCCAACTACATGAAAGCCGTTTTGGAGCCGCACTACCCGGTGCTGTACAGCGCTGATAACGGCAGGGTTGCCCACGAATTTATTTTGGATTGCCGTGGGTTTAAAAAGGCAGGAATTGAAGTGGTTGATATTGCCAAACGCTTGATGGATTATGGATTTCACGCCCCTACGGTAAGTTTCCCTGTGGCCGGCACCTTAATGATTGAACCTACCGAGAGCGAAAGCATGGAAGAAATGCAGCGGTTCTGTGATGCCCTGATTCAAATTCGGCAGGAAATCAAAGAAATCGAATTGGTATTGGCCGACCCACAAGACAACGTACTGAAGCACGCTCCCCACACCTCGGCTGTTGCAACTCAAGACGAATGGACACGTCCTTACAGCCGCAGAAAAGCCGTGTTCCCCTTGCGCTATGTGGAAGAAAATAAATTTTGGCCCCCCGTAAGCCGGGTGGACGATGCCCACGGAGATCGTAATTTGGTTTGTTCCTGTTTGCCGATGGAGGCATATATGGAATAGAGATGCGCTATTTTGCGTTTCAAATCGCAGCATTTTAGGCTCTGAAATTTAGCTCGGAATGCACGCATGGTTGCGTATGCGGGGCCATCAACCTGGTAGTATAAAATTAGCCATTCCTAATCTAGGTGCGGCAGGGATTGACGAGGCTACCCCGCAAAGTTGCCGAAGCCTGGCCTGCTAGGTGCGGAGGCGACGTTAGGAGCCCCCGCAAACCAGCTGGGCCTGCCTTTCGGCAACTGCGGAGTAGCCCGGAAAGCCCGGCTGCCGCCCCCAAATCAATTATTTTTAAAATGCTGTAACCATTTCCCTTCTGGCTTGTTTCAGTAGCATGAGTTCACCGCAAGGAAGCCTTCTTTGGTTTCGGACCGACCTTCGTTTGCACGACCATCCAGGGCTGGAAGCTGCAGAAATGCAGACCGGACCTTTGCTTTGTGTTTATTTTTCTGAAAATGACAACCGCCCCATGGCTCCCCTTGGATTTTCAAGACTTGGGCCTTTTCGCGCTCGGTTTATTGAGCAAGCTTTAGACGACCTAAAATCCAATTTGCAAAAAAAAGGTCAACAGCTTTTCGTTTTTTCTGAAAATCCTGCCCAGGCCATTCCAGAGCTTATGCTTCGATTTGGCCTGAAAACCTGCCGTATGGAGGAGTCAAAAGCTCCATTCGAGAAGCGCGACGAGGCAGAAGTGCGCGCACAACTGGGCAAACTTGGCTTGGAATGCGAAACATACAGTTCTCACCCCCTTCTTGCCGCCCAGCAACTTCCCTTTGAATTAAATCGCCTTCCCGATGTGTTTACTGCTTTTCGGAATAAAGTTGAGGCCCAGTTCCCTACAATTAAGGCTCATCCACCCGCCACGAATTTGCCTGCTCCTCCCCTGGGCTCTGCGGCACTCGAATCACAAGAGGTTCACCCAAAAAAGGCCATGGAATCAAATCGTATTCAGGATTTTCAGGGGGGTGAAACGGCAGGTCTTTTGCACCTATCAAATTATTTTAGCGGAAATTGGGCTTCAGAGTACAAAGAAACCCGGAATGGGCTTCAGGGTTACAGGTATTCAACCCGATTTAGTCCTTGGTTGGCCCAAGGGAATTTATCGCCCCGAAAAATATGGACCGAATTGAAACGGTATGAGGCCAGTGTTGGGGCCAACGAAAGCACCTATTGGATTGGTTTTGAACTGCTTTGGAGGGATTATTTTTACTTTGCCATGCAGAAGTATGGGGATTCCTTTTTTAGGCTGGGGGGGATTCGGCAGCAGCCCCCTGAATGCCAGGCCGACTTGGATCGGTTTGAATCGTGGAGGTTAGGAAAAACCGGTCAGCCATTCATTGATGCCTGCATGAAAGAACTTTACCAAACGGGTTTTTTAAGCAATCGAGGCCGACAAAACGCCAGCAGTTATTTGGTTCATTACCTAAAACTGGATTGGCGTTGGGGAGCCGCTTGGTACGAAAACAGATTGATTGATTACGACCCTTGTTCCAATTACGGGAATTGGGCCTATGTAGCTGGTGTGGGGAACGACCCCCGGCCCAATCGGGTATTTAATCCGGAACGGCAAGCAGAAATGTACGACCCAGATAAAGCCTATCAAAACGCATGGAGCCAAGTATGCATATCGGAATAGATTTTGGGTCAAAATTGGCCGGGACCACAGCCCTTTGCATAGGGGTATCGGGGGAAGTCCTTCGGATATTTTCATCTGAAAAAGGGCAAGATGCCGACCTTTTCTTGAATGCCGCACTAGAGGGGCAGGCTCCGGCCACCCTTTGCATTGATGCCCCCCTTTCTCTGCCTTTGGCCTACCGCCAACCCAATGAAAATTCGGACTTTTTTTACCGGAAAGCCGACCGGCAAGCTAAGGCCATGAGTCCGCTCTTTTTAGGGGGGCTCACCGCCCGAGCCTGCCGACTGGCCCAGCAGTGGACAAAGCAAGGATTTGTTGTTTTCGAGGGCTACCCGGGTGGTTTTATAAAAACCTTGAACCGGGTTCCGGCGTACAAAACCACCAAATCCGAGCTTCCGGCTTTTAGGGCGTTTTTAGAAAGCACCATAGGCCAAGCGATTCCCGAGCTAAAGAGTTGGCACGAGGCCGATGCGGTACTCGCTTGGTGGATTGCCTGCCGAATCGACCGTCAACTTGCTCAGCCTATCGGCGACCCAAATGAAGGATTAATATGGATATAAACCGCACGCAAATTCAACGCCTACGGTTCATTTTGGGCGATCAACTGAACGAAACCCATACTTGGTTTGCAGAACCTTGTGGGCAGACGCTATACCTTATGGCCGAAATGCGTCAGGAAACCGATTATGTAACCCACCATGCCCAAAAGGTTTTGGGCATTTTTGCGGCCATGCGTTTGTTTGCAGAACGCCTGCGCAGCAAGGGGCATCGGGTTCAATACCTTTCTATTTTAGACTCCCAAAACCAGCAAGCCGCAGCCCTGAATCTGCGGCATTGGCAAACATTAACGGGGGCAAGCTGCGTGGAATACTTGGAGCCAGACGAGTACCGGCTAGACCAGGAATTGGGGAAAGCCGCCCAAGAATACGGCTGGACCATGTGCAGCACCGAACATTTTTTGACCGACAGAAGCACCTTAAGCGGCATGTTTACGGGTAAAAAAACCTACTTAATGGAACGTTTTTATCGGCAAATGCGGGTAAACCACGGGGTATTGATGCAGGGAAATGCGCCATTGGGTGGGCAATGGAATTATGATGCTCAAAACAGAAAGCCCTACAAAGGGTCGCCCCCCTTGCCCGCCCTTCCGGAATCCAAGCTTCTTTTAACTCCGCTGTGGACCGAAATTCAGCAGGCTGGAATTCAAACCTTGGGCGAGCCAAGTTCTGAGGCCTTTCCTTGGCCCATTACCCGCCTTGAGGCCCTTGATTTACTAAAGCAGTTCGTTGAACATAGGCTTACTTGGTTTGGCGATTTTCAAGATGCCATGAATACCTCAGAACCATTCTTGTGGCACAGCCGCCTGAGCTTTGCCCTGAACATAAAATTGATTGGTCCCTTGGAGGTTGTTCGGGCCGCCGAAGCCGCTCACAAAGCCAATCCTGAAGCCTATCCTTTGCATGGTGTTGAAGGATTTATTCGTCAAATTTTGGGTTGGCGCGAATACATGCGCGGTATTTATTGGGCAGAAATGCCTGAATTTGGACTGAAAAATTACTTTGACCACCAACGGCCCTTGCCAAATTGGTTTTGGACCGGAAAAACAAAGATGCACTGCCTAAGCCAAGCCATTGGACAGTCGCTGCAGCACGGCTACGCCCACCACATTCAACGGCTTATGGTAACAGGGGCTTTTGCCCTGATGGCGGGAATCGACCCCAACGAACTAGACCGCTGGTATTTAGGAATTTACATTGATGCCTTTGAGTGGGTTGAAATCACCAATACCCGAGGTATGAGCCAATTTGCAGACGGCGGAATTGTTGGCACCAAACCCTATTTGGGGTCGGCTGCCTACATTCATAAAATGAGCAATTATTGTGGGAGCTGCCAATACAACCGGCAGGAAAAATTGGGCGACAATGCCTGCCCGCTCAACAGCTTGTATTGGCATTTTTACCACCGGCATCGGGAAAAACTTCGCAACAATCCCCGCATTGGCATGATGTATCCTACTTGGGACCGAATGGGAGAGGAACAACAGGTGGCCATTTTGGCTCAGGCCGAACGCAATTTAAAACGGATAGAGGACCTTTGATGGGGGGACACCGCTCCATTGCTAATGTCGTAGGGACCTAAGACCGTTTGCCGTTTGGGATTGGCGAAACGGCATGAGCCATATTGGGACTTTGGGTTGCTAGTTGCTGCCAAAAACCTTTTTTAGCAGTTCAGAACTGCGAGCCAAAGGGTCTTTACGAATTTTTCGTTCTTCTTCTGCCACCATTGTAAAAAGGCCATCCACGGCTTTTTGGGTAGCAAAATCGACCAGGTCGGGGTTCACCTTCTGAACCAGAGGAATCTTATTGTAGGTTTCCATTGTTTGTGTCCAAAAACGGGTAGCCCCTACTTTGTCGAGCGAAGTTTGAACAATGGGTTTAAACGCATTGACCAAATCTGTTCGGGTAGATTTTTTAAGGTAGTCGGTGCCGGATTGTTCACCTCCCTTTATCAGTTGAATGGCGTCGTTCAAGGTCATGGATTGAATGGCTTTGAGAAAAATGGCTTTGGCTTGAGGCCCGGCATCCTCGGCCGCACGGTTCACCGAAAGCACTACATTGTCGCACAAGGCGTTCATGCCCATGGAACGCAACCTTGATTCTACCTGTTGGGCATCGGGCGGAAAGGGAATTTTAATCTTGGGGTTCCCAAAGTAACCGTTCTCTTTTGAAACCATGGCGACCCCCCATTCTGTGCCTTTTGAAAAGGCCTCTTTTAGGGCGCGCGCCGCCTCTTCTTCGGTAAATCCAGTTGCAGTTCCAGCGCCTTTTACCATTCCAGAGGCCTTTTTCTGCAAATCTTTTAATCCTTGAGCAGAAAGGGCGCAACCAAGCGCTAACGAAAAAAGAAGAGCAAGGGTAGGCTTCATAATTTGTATGGATTGGGTGAAGGCTTTGGTGCAATAAAGATACGGGTTATTTTATTGAAGCAGGTCTATGCGCCTGCCCCAACCTCTCCGCCTGCCCCCTGCCGCCCATTAATAATCATTAAAACTGCCGTCCATTTTTGCGAAATACAAGCAATTTCATACATTTACTTTAAAATTACGCCCTATGCGCAAAACAATTATTCTTAGCCTAACCCTTTTAGGTTCGCTATTGTGCACTTCGCTAACAGCCCAGCAAGTGTATTTTGAGAATTTTGAGGGGAATCAACCGATGGTGTCGATGAACACCAACGATGTGAACAGCAGTTCCACCTTTGATAACAACTGGATAATCAACAACAAATATACCGGAGGGCAATTCACCCCCATCAGTGGAACTTGTTTTAATACCCTAAACATTCCCAACACCGCGGCTCAGCCCAATTCCATGAGCACGCCAAACGGAAAATACATGCACATTGCCTCTTCGCAATCTCAGCTGGGCATGAATCCGATAGACAATTGCCACTACACGGCTGCCGATAACGCATGTTATTATGCGGGGAACTATTTTACCCGCACAACAGCCATCAATACTTCGGGCCTAACAGGGGTTACCTTAAAATTTTGGTGGATTTCGGGAGGCTCACCCAATGCTTTTGGTGAAATGTATTACAGCACCAATGGCGGTTCAACTTGGACTCAATGGCCTGGATTAAATTTGGCAAATCAATCCAGCTGGACCCAAACCGTTATTTCTTCAAATCTTTTTGACAACCGTCCAAGCCTTATGATTGGTTGGAGGTTTGTAAACAACAATGGACAGTCAGGAACCTTGCTTGCCATGGGAATCGACAACATTGAATTGTCGGCACCGATTGTAACGCCAAACTTAGCTACAGGTGACCTTACCACGGGTAACGTGTTGTGTCCTGGCATGAGCGTCACCGTTCCATTCACCGTAACGGGTGGTAGCTTCCAAGGCAACAACAACTACGCCCTTGAAATGTCGGACGGTGCTGGAGTGTTTTCTGGAAACATTATTGGAACACAATCTGGAACGGGCAGCGGCAGCATTACTGCAACCTTGCCGGCAAACCTTCCAGGTGGCAACGGATACAAATTCCGTGTTAATGCCTCCAACCCTATTGTTCAAGGAACAGCTACCCCTGGAACCTACCAAGTTCCCGATGCGCTTAACTTAAGTTTCACCCACACCATCAGCAGCCTTACCGTAAACGTAACCAATACCTCGTTGGTTTCTCCTGGAGCGCAATGGTTGTTTTGCCCCAATAATGCAACAGGTCAGGGAATCAATTACTCCCACACCTTTGCCGCAAGCGGCACCTATTGCGTTTGTTTGACCGCCAACAATGGCTGTGTTGCAGACACCATTTGCCAAGACGTTACTGTTTGTGCCGATGTAATTGCCGATTTGTTGCCATCGGTGAGCGGCCCTGTTGTAACCATTCCAAACAACGTAAGTGGGGCTGATAGCGTGGTTGTGATTTTTGTAGGTTTAGATACCGCCTACAACCCCGTTTTCCCATATCAATACACCTACACCACATTGGGTCCTAAAACCATTTGCATGTATGCCTACAACGATTGCGGAAACAGCGACTCAAGTTGTGTTGATATCACCATTAGCTCTACCCAAGGGCTAAACACTTCCATTGATGGAATACGGATTTCACCCAACCCCGCCAATCAGAATGTGCACATCAATGCAAGCAACATGAAGAGTTTGCGTTTGATCAACATGACAGGACAAACCGTTCTGCGGCGGCATTTTGATAGCCCAAAACAGGAAACGGAACTGGATTTAGGCGCTTTGGCTAACGGAGTTTACATCCTAGAGATTCAGGCGGATCAAAAATCCATAAATCAAAGGTTGTTGATTCAGCATTGATTGAAATAACTTAATTGAAAAGGCTGCTCTGAAAACAGAGCAGCCTTTTTTTGTTTAGGAATTTTTGGCGGGCTTTTGGTGTATGGGGTTTTAGCCACGAATGCACGAATGGGTGTGGTTGTGGCTGAAGCCAGCCAAGAAGGAAAATATGGGGATAGGCTTTGCCCCATTCGCAGCCTTTGGAAGCAAAACCTTGTCTTCAAATAAATTCCATGAAAACTTGCTTTAAAAGGCGGTTTTTAATAGTTTTAACCCTATGTTACCGAGACGATTCTTTTTCATTCTTGGCTTTAGTGCCAGTTTTTTGGGTGCCCGGGGACAAATGCCTTCTTTGCCGCTCAATGAAACAGGAACGGCATCAAATTTTGAGCCATGGAACGAAGCCATGGTGGCTAAAAAAGAATTGAGCGACGCCTTTCGAAGAACGTATTATTTAACCAACGGAAGAGTCGTTGGGCAAACTTCGAGAACAGCTATTAATTACAAAACAGCGGCGGAGAACTGGGCTGAGATTGAGGCTTTGCCTACAACAACCGATGGCCTTGTTTACACAGCAAAAAGACAATCGTTTCCAGTTGAACTTGAATTAAATACCGGCTGGGCTAAGGTTGGGCATATGCGGTACCGGGCCTTGAAAGTATTGGGCAAAGAACTTCCTGAATTAAAGCAAGGGGCCAGCCCAGGCATCTTTGAGCAGCAGGTTTCGGTGGGAATAATCCGAACGACAGAATTTAAGCATAACGCATTGAAAACAAGCGTTTGGTTGAACAATGTACCCACTGGGGTTCAAACTTGGTCAATCGAGGAGCAGCTTGAACTTCCTATGGGAGCCACGTTGGTTCCCGACAAAGAAATGCCGGGCTTGTTGCGGGTCGAGGTTCAACAAGAGGTGCTGGGATTAATCTATCCCGCATGGCTTAAAGATGCTCAAGGGCAATTTGCCTCTGCCGAATTTGAATTTCGTGTTGATGGCCAACAGGTATCGTTGAAGACGGTGCTACCTAAAGACTGGATAAATGATCCTTCCAGGGTTTTTCCCATCGAAATAGATCCTTTGGTAACCGGGCCTACCTCGGTGTTTGGGGGCGGCTTTATGCCCTCGTGCGATATGCCCAATTTTTATGTTGACAGTATTTTGGTAAGTGTACCTGCCATGATTACCATCACAGGGGCTTTTGTAACGGGAAGCTATTTTGCAAGTCCATTTACCGGAGCCACCATGGCGAATGGAACGATGTTTTTTAGTTCATCTTGCGGGAATTCACCCCAATTAACCGTTGCCCCTCCGATAGGCAATACCGCCGGAACTGCCTATTGTGCAAATCAGGATTACCGCAGCCCATTAACCTGTTGTTTGCCCTCGGCCTGTACTACTCAAACCTTTTGGGTAAAAATGCATATTGGCCGCAATATTGGAGGGCCCGGCTGCAATTACAGCTATATTTATTACGACATGAATTCGCCTTGGCCGTTTTCGGTTTACATAGAGGGAAGAACCATTGAAACGGCAAGTTCTGGCTGGATTTTAACGCCCAGTGAACAGTGTTCGGACGATTGCGAAGTTAAAATCAGGGCTTTTGCCCGCTATGGTGTTCCTCCATATTCCATTGTTCATCCCTGGCTTCAAGGGGTTGAGTCAATGGGTAATCCCAACATAGGCTGCCAAACCCCTTTGGTAAATAAAGAGGTTACAGCCACCCGTCCTAATTGCCCCGACTTTTGCGTAGAAAACCCAAATCTGCCTGTTCCTGCTCCTGTTGTGCGAGACCAATGCAACAATGGAATCCAAGGATTTGCATCTAAACTCTTGTCTATCAAACCCACTCCTGAAATTTCAGCCTCGACCAACCTCGTTGAGCTATGCAGTGGGGAATCTGCAAGTATCTTATTTGATGCATGCCCCGATGGGGTTGATGTGAACTGGTCTGGAGGAGGTTTTCAAGGTCAAAATCAGTTGGATACCACCATGGTAAATACCGGAAACGACACCTTAACCGTAGTTTATCAGGCTACGGCTTCATTAAATGGATGTACGGCTCCGCCAATTGGTGCAACCATTCACACCTATCCACTACCCGATGCATCGATGGTATTGCCGCAGGTGGCCATCATCAATACAGATGTTCCATTGTTGGACTCATCCGATTACAGCGGCGGCTTGCCACAAAACATAGAATGGCTTCTGCCTGGCGGAAGTTCGGTAAATGGCAGTCCCGCCACCTTCGCGTTTAGCTCGGTTGGCGAACAAGAGGTTTGCCTGGTTGTAGAAACCAATTATGGCTGTAGAGATACCACCTGCAAAACAATCATGATAATACCTCCAGATGTGCCCTCTCCGAATGTGGTTACTCCGAACGCCGATGGAGAAAACGATGCTCTGGCCTTTGAATATTTAAGCTTTTTCGGTCCCGCACGTTTGACTGTTTTTAATCGTTGGGGCGTTGTTGTGTATTCAAACTCTGATTATCAAAACGATTGGATTCCAACGGTTAACGACGGCACCTATTTTTATGAATTGATCTTGGCCGACGGAAAAACCAAAACGAGCACCTTGCTTGTGGTTCGGCCTTAGGTAGGCCACGAATGCACGAATGGGTGTGGTTGTAGCTGAAGCCACGCAATAAGGAAAATATGGGGTTAGGCTTTGGGGGTATGGGGTTTTAGCCACGAATGCACGAATGATTGTGGTTGTGGCTTTAGCCCCAAAAACAAAACAATCGTGCATTCGTGGCAAAGCTATCTGCGGCTTAAATTCCTTGCGCCAATCTCGCCCCAATACATACCATTCGTGCATTCGTGGCTACCCCCTTACAACGTAATTCCAATAATAACCCATTATGAAAACCACGCCAATCTCGCCCCAATAACAAAACATTCGTGCATTCGTGGCTAAGCTATCTGCGGCTTGGGTTGATTTGGGGGTTTGTGAATTAAGCTGGGACTGAGCTGCTGGAATTGGGGCTTTTTTTTTAGAATTTCAGTGTTAAATTTGAGTGCTTAGCTATCCGGGGCTAGGGTTTTAGCCACGAATGCACGAATGATTGTGGTTGTGGCTGAAGCCACCCAAGAAGGAAAATATGGGGCTGGGCTTTTGGTGTATGGGGTTTTAGCCTCAGATTCGGGATTCTAAAATCCATCAAACCTTTTTATTCTTGCTACCTTTGCAAGGTAAATCTTGTGTCTAAACCCAACACAAAAGCCCAAACCATGAGTAGTCCATTGCAGGTATACGCCGAAACAACTCCCAACCCCGCCACCATGAAATTTGTGGTCAATCTTCCCTTGCTTCCCAACCAGAGTGCCGAATTCAGTAGCCCCGAAATGGCAGGAACCGATGATTTAATAGGGGCGTTATTTCGCTTTTCGTACATTAAGTCGGTTTACATCGCTTCCAATTTTGTTACCTTAACAAAAATTGAGGGGGTTGAATGGTACGAGCGCATGAATGAAATCCGGACTTACATTCGTGATTTTTTGGAGGCGGGAAACCCCGTCATCACAAAAATGCCCCCTAAGAAGCAAGCCATTCAACCACTTGGCCAAGAGCCCTTGCTTGAGTCAGAGGTCGATGCGAAAATAACCGAGATATTGGATGAATACATTCGGCCTGCGGTTGAACAAGATGGGGGGGAAGTTGCCTACCGGGGTTTTAAAGAAGGCACAGTGTATGTGGCTATGCGCGGTTCTTGTGCGGGTTGTCCAAGTTCTACTTTGACTCTTAAAGCGGGTATTGAGCAACTCTTAAAGCGCATGGTCCCCGGGGTTGAACAGGTGGTAGCCGAAAACGATTTAGAGGAAGTATAGTTTTTTGAAACCCGCCTGTTTTCTACCAACGGGCCTGATAACCAATGTGGATTTTTGATTGCCCAAACCCAGGGCTTTCCCCCGGAATTATTCCTAAGGCATAAACCACAGAGAACGAACCCGCTTGAGTCAAAAATGTCAATCCCCCTCCTAACCCTATTTGCCATTGACTGCGCTTTACTTGGTTTAATTCAAGCCCAAAGCGACCCAGATCAAAAAGCACCTGAAACCATGAGCCCCGGTCAAAAACATACCGAATTTCAGTGTTGGCATAGGTAAACCAGGTGGAATAAAGAGATTCTTCGTCAACCCCGCGCAAGCTATGCAATCCCCCTAGCCTTCGAGTTTCACTCATCAGCAAATTCGAACTGTTCAGCCACCAAGCATGTGCCCTTAAATAGGCAATCCACCGTTTGTATATGGGCTGAATTAAAGCCGCCTCGGCTTCAATTTCAAAAACCAAGGCTTTGTTGGCAGCCCCTATGGTGTCGGTGCGAAATGTGCGTTCCCCTGTATTGGTCATAAACCTTAAAAGATGCCCCTTCATGGGCGTAATCGGATTGTCGGTGAATGCATGTTGCCATTTTAAACCAGCAGAAACGGCCGAGGCTTCAAGCCAACCCAGGCTCGGATTTTCGGCCCCCGGCGCTACCGTACTTTGCCGAAATTGAACAAACCCGGCTAGAACAGACATTCCCGATGGTTTCCAAGTAAGCCCCGTTCTCCCTTCAATTTGGGTAAAGGCTGAATCAATGCGAAACAAGCTAAAGTCGCCCATCCACCCAAGGCGCGTACCCAAAAGATAGGGCCAAGCGGCTTGAACCTTCAATTGTTAGGTCGAGGTTTGAAGGCGCTGCCACTTCAAGTTCAGTTGCTCGGTATATCCTAATACATTTTCCAAAGCCAAGTCCAATTCTCCCGTAAAAAGAAAGCCCCCCGTTTGGTTGTTTTCGGGCATAAGCCCTAGAATTCCAGAAAAACGATTTGTTTGGGCTTTTCTTAGTGGCCATTCCACATCTACTTTTCTACCTCTTTGGGTTATTTTGGCAACGCTTCCGGGCTGCAGCAACCCTGCCGATGACAGCGACCGACTTCCCTCTTCAATTTGTCTTCGATCTGCCGGACTTCCTGGATACACCCCACTCAAATGATGAAGCACTTTTGCCGAAAGAATAGTGGCAGGCATACACTGGACAGAATCGTAATGCAACTTTGGACCTAAATCAATAATGGCTTCAATGGTTAAAAGCCCTGGCCCTTCGGATTCCGGTTTGGGTCGAAGATGGATTTTCGCTTGGGCATAACCCGCCTTTTGAAGCTCTTTCAGCTTCTTTTCCTTTATCTCTGACCACATTCCTGCACTTAAGCGCTGAGGCGTCGTGGGTAATTCGGAAAACATGCCTGGGTTTTCAACCAGAACATAATCCCACCTCATTCCCTTGTGAAGATTTACCCAAAGGGTGTCTCGAAGCAAAAGCAGGGAGTCGACCGAAGCAAGTACATAGCCCCTTTTTTGCAAACGATTCAATTCGGTTTGAACCTTCTGCTGAGCTTCTGAGGAATCTTTACAGACACTATGTTGGCCTGGCCATTCGCTGTTTTTCAGGGGCGACAATACAACCTGAGCGGACAATGAAAAAGCAAAAGTCCAAACCAGAGCTACCCAAAAAATCGTTGGCATGAACATCAGTTGCTCAATTGCCAAGGTATGGGTAACAGACCATTGTCTTCTAAAAAGGAATTTGCCAACGAAAAATGCCGGCAGCCGAAAAACCCTTGATAGGCCGACAAGGGAGAAGGGTGAGGGGCTAACAGAACGAGGTGTTTTTTTTCGTCAATCAGACTTCTCTTTTGCTGGGCAAATTTGCCCCACAACAAAAAGACCACCGATTCCTGTTCTCGGCTTACCGTGGCCAAAACGGCATCGGTAAAATGCTCCCAACCCAGATTTCGGTGCGACCCCGCCAATCCTGGAGCTACCGTTAGAACCGAATTTAAAAGTAAAACGCCCCGCTGAGCCCATTCCAACAGGTTGCCATGGGTTGCAGGGGCAATTCCCAAATCGTCTTGCAGCTCTTTATAAATATTTCTTAACGATGGGGGAACGGGAATGCCACGTGGCACTGAAAAAGAAAGCCCCTCGGCTTGCTCAGGACCATGGTAGGGGTCTTGGCCCAAAACAACCACTTTAACCCGGTGCAACGGGGTTTCGTTCAGGGCGCGGAAAATCTTATTTGATGCAGGATAAAACCCCGTAGTAGCACGCGCTTCAAGTAGCTTTTTTCTTAAATCTATCAAGTATGGCTTTTGAAATTCAGCCTCAAGGTGACGAAGCCAAGTACCATTCAATTGAATCGATTTCATTCCCTTTGCTTTGTTTCTATTCAAAGGAACAACACTTATTGTTAATAACCGAATGATTTTTTAACGCTTTATGCCTTTTTGAGCCAAGAAATTTCATCTACTTTTGATAAAAATAAAGCGAATGAAACGCTCATTAATTCTGTTGGCCGGCACTCTATTGGTGATGGCATTGCTGTTTGCCTCATGCAAATCAGGTGAACATTGTCCAGCTTATGGAAGTTTGTTGCTGCCCGTTCAGGTAGGTTGATTGGTCCCGAAAATTCGGGTTACCTGCTGCCTTGCCGTTTTTCCTTGAAAAATTGGCTCAATAATTTTCCGCATTCGTCGTTTAACACGCCGCCCTGAATCTGGGTTTTTGGATGCAACCTACCCTCAGAGGTAGAATCAAAACCGTATTTCAAATCTGCCGCCCCAAAAACAACGGCATCAGGCCTTGCCCATCGAAGCGCCCCCGCACACATCATGCAGGGTTCAAGGGTAATATAAACCCTACAGCCTTCTAAGAACTTTGATCCCAAGAAATTCGCAGCAGCTGTAATGGCTTGCATTTCGGCATGAGCTGTAACGTCCAACAAACGTTCCGTTAAATTATGCCCCCGGGCAATAATCCGATTTCGAGAAACAACGACGCAACCCACGGGAACCTCATCTAATTCGTACGCCTTTTGGGCCTCTTTTAGGGCCTCCGTCATAAACCACTCGTCGCTACATGTTTCTAACATAAGGTCAAAGATAAATATCTGTACTTTTTTTTGGTGATGCAGCCTATCTAGCCTACAATTAACATCGGATGGTGCAAGAAGATTTGACCTTTGCCGTTTATGTACCAAGGAAAGAAAACTACCTTTGAAGCCATGCGCAAACTGTTTTTAATCGTTTCAATTTGGACTTGTTTTGCTGGGCTTCAGTCCCAGTCCTTGC
This sequence comes from Bacteroidota bacterium, assembly GCA_016866335.1. Lineage (GTDB taxonomy): Bacteria > Bacteroidota > Bacteroidia > CAIKAF01 > CAIKAF01 > CAIKAF01. The sequence continues at coordinate 45,747 of VGMT01000012.1, forward strand.
ATCCCACGGCTGCAGCTTGGAACTGGGCCGATTCGGCAATGAGGGAATTGAGCCCCCGACAACGTGCGGGCCAGCTTTTTATGGTGGCGGCCTATTCTACAAAGGGTGCAGAACCTCAAGGACATGTGATGGATTTAATTCAAAACCATGGGATTGGTGGCCTTATTTTTATGCAAGGTGGACCAGGAAGGCAACTCTTGCTTACCCGTCAATACCAAGCCGCATCTTCGTTGCCTTTGCTCATTTCTGCCGACGCAGAATGGGGATTGTCTATGCGCCTAGATTCTTCCTTCTCTTTCCCCTATGCCATGACCTTGGGTGCGATTCAAGATGTTCAATTGGTCAGAAAAACCGCAGAACACTTAGCCTTTCATTGCCGCAGAATCGGGATTACCATGAATATGGCTCCGGTTGTAGATGTAAACGTTAACCCAAAAAATCCCATTATCAATGGGCGGAGCTTTGGCGAAAACCCTAAACGGGTGGCCAAATTGGGGGTGGCATTTATGCAGGGTCTGCAAGCAGGCGGCGTAATGGCCTCGGCAAAGCATTTTCCAGGACATGGCGACACAGAAAAAGACAGCCACCTTACCCTACCCGAAGTTCCGCATCAACGCCCGCGCCTTGATAGCATTGAACTGTTGCCCTTCCGTGAACTAATCAAGCAGCGGTGCGCCTCGGTGATGGTTGCCCATTTATCGGTCCCCGCTTTAACAGGCAAAACCGGCGAACCCACGACCCTTTCTAACAAGGTGGTAACCCAATTGCTAAAAAAAGAATTGGGTTTTGATGGCCTGGCCATTACCGATGCTTTAAATATGAAAGGGGTAGCCGAACAAAACCAGCCAGGTGCCGTAGATGTTGAAGCGCTTTTGGCAGGCAACGACATCTTGCTGTTTTCTGAAAATGTCCCCAAAGCCTTAAGCCTAATCGAGGAAAAACTTAAAAATGGAGCCCTGCAACAATCTGATATTGATGAAAAATGCAGAAAAATTTTGGCCTATAAGTATATGCTGGGATTAGCCCAAAACAAACTCCCTTCCATGACCGGCCTTTATAAGGACTTACATCAAGATAAAGACCGACGCCTAATGTTCGATATCTACGAAAAGGCCATTACATTGCTTCAAAATGAAGGCGATATTGTACCATTCAAGCGCCTTGATACACTAAAGCCAATACTGATTGAAATCGGCAAAACAGATGGGCCTGAGTTTTATGACCGCCTTAATGATTACATGCCCGTTCAACGACTAAGCATTCCCGAAGACGCCAGTGCAGAACAAATTGACCAGGTGCTGCTGCAGGCAAGCCGCTGCAATTTAGCCATATTGGCCCTACATAGGCCAGGCGAAAAACCCTTTCGTACCAAAAACTGGTCGGCAGCAACCAAAAATATAACCGAGAGGCTGCAGCAACGCATGCCAACCGTTTTGGTGCACTTTTCTATGCCCTACCACTTGTTGAGCCTAGGAAACATTACCAAACACAAAGCCATTCTTCAGGCATTTCAAGACGTTCCCGCTGCACGAGATATGGCGGCTCAGGCCCTTTTTGGCGGCATTGGGTTGAGCGGGAAATTGCCCGTAAGCCTGCCCGGTCTTTTTGGCGAGGGTACAGGAATAGAAACCAAAGGAGGCCTAAGACTTAGGTATGCTGAACCAGAAGACCTGGGCATAAGGCCAGAAGAGTTGTCGCCCCTAGATGCCTTTATGGCCGAATCCATTAAAAATGGCCACTTTCCGGGTGCACAAATTTTGGCCGCAAAAAACGGCATCGTTTTTCTACGAAAAAGCTACGGCAAATTGGACCTTATTACCGGAACCCCAACGGCAAACAACCACCTTTATGACTTGGCCAGCATTACCAAAGTGGCAGGCTGCCTACCCCAACTAATGCGATTGGTAGATGAAGGCAAATTGGATTTAAATCAAACATTGGGGTTCTATTTGCCAGAGCTTGCCAATAGCAATAAAGCGGACTTAATTGTGCGCGAGGTTTTGAGCCATCAAGCCCGATTGAAAGCCTGGATTCCCTTTTACCAAAAAACCTTGGCCAACGGGGTGCCTCGAACAGAATTTTATAGGAACCAGGCCGAACCCGGATTCGAACTGCCTGTGGCAAAAAACCTTTTCTGCTTGAATTCAATGCCAGACTCCATTCTTATCTGGGCCACCGAATCTGCTCTATTGCCTGAAAAAAAATACCTCTACAGCGATTTAGGTTACTATTTTCTAACCCGAATCGTAGAACGCCTCTCGCAGAATACCTCCTTGAGCTCCCTACATCGTCAAAAAATAGCCCTGCCCCTTGGTGCACACTCCTTAACCTACAACCCACACCTTTTAATGAACGACACCTGTATTGCACCTACCGAAAACGACCAAGTTTTTCGAAAACAACTTGTTCGAGGCTTTGTACACGACCAGGGCGCCGCCATGTGCGGTGGTGTAGCCGGCCATGCCGGTCTGTTTTCAACCGCAAACGACCTGGCCAAATTGATTCAGATGTACTTGAACATGGGGGAATATGGCGGAGAGCGGTACATCCAAGAATCTACCCTGAACGAATTTGTGAAATGTCAATTTTGCAAAGACGGAAACCGAAGGGGAATTGGATTTGATAAACCATCGCCCAATGGAAACGGTGGAACAGCTTGCGATTGCGTTAGCTATTTAAGTTTTGGGCACAGTGGCTTTACAGGCACCCTAGTCTGGGCAGACCCCCAATACAACATCCTTTTCGTTTTTCTCTCTAACCGAGTTCATCCCGACGCCGAAAACAAAGGAATTATTAAAGAGGAAATCCGCGCTAAAGCACAACAAATTATCTACAACGCCATTAACGGCTAAGACAACAGGTTATCAACCTCCTTTTTACCCTTAACCCAGGTTATTTTACCAGGCGATAATGGCGGAGCCTATCTCCAATGGCAATTTGGACGGTGTACACTCCAGCCACCAGATCCGATGTGCCAATGGTATGGCCCTCCAAATTTATCGCTCCTTGCTTAACAACCCTTCCATACATATCTAAAACCAACCATGAACCGGGACCATTGCCGTTTGTTTTTAGGTTGATGAATTCGGAAAACGGATTCGGAAAAACACCCACTTCTGCCCCACTTTCTTCCAAATTCCCCATTCCCCCACAATCCTCCGTCACCAAATAGGTATGAACCGCTGTGCAGTTCATGTTGTAAACCCCAAACACTTTGTACGAACCTGGACCAACAATCGACACACAGGGGCTCAATGGCAAATTGATCGTATTGTTCAAACTGTCGGTGTAACTCCAACCTTGAACCAGCATTGGACAATCCAAAATGCACACCGAATCGGGCAGGGTGCAATAGGTTTGCATAAACGTGTCAACAGGCATAAAAAATTCAATGGAGTCCGTCGCAACAGAGGTGCAGTTGTTGGAGTCAACCACATACACGCTGATGGTATGCCAGCCCGGCGAATTGGCCGAAATGACGGTCGTTGCCGACGTGGGCGAAACAACATTCAGCGTGGGCGAAACCCAGCTGTATTGATAGGGGCCAGGACCGCTTGCCGTGGCACTTACTTGGGGGCCAGTACAATTCGAAATGGCTTGACTTGGGGCTTGTATGCTGGCTGTACACCCCGACCCGCAATCTTGACTAACCACATAGGTATGAACAGCAGTGCAGTTCATATCGTAAATCCCAAACACTTTGTACGAACCAGGTCCAACAATCGACACACAAGGGGTCAATGGTAAATTGGTGGTGCCGCCCTGAATGTCGGTGTACGACCAGCCCTGAACCAACATAGGGCAATCCAATATGCACACCGAATCAGGTAGGGTACAATACGTTTGCACAAATGAATCAACAGGATGAAAAAATTGAATGGAATCAATGGTCATTGAGGTGCATAGGTTCGCATCGACAACCAAAACATTAAGGATATGCCAACCTGCTGTACTAGCCGAAACAACCGTAGTTGCCGAGTTGGGTGAAACAACATTTAAGGTGGGCGAAGTCCAAGAATATTGATATGGGCCAGTTCCGCTTGGAATTGCGGTTACCTGTGGGCCTGTGCAATTGCTTATTGCTTGGCTTGGCCCTTGGATAAGCGAGAAACACTGAGAAACCAACCGGAGGTTTATCGCCCACAACAATAGGATTGGAATAAGAAATCTGTTCATAATACAAGGTTTTTTGGAGTTCTACTTGATAGACCAATGGCATTCTCTTTGGCTGCAAATCAGCCCGCTATTTTTAAGCTTTTAACTTTTAACAGCCTTATTTCCAAATTTATGACAAAACGGACTACATGGTTGCGAATCAAAAAAAAGCCCGATAAAATCGGGCTTTACATGTTTAAAAAAAACTATTATCGGTTGTTGGTGGCATTCACAAACTCAAACGTTCCGTCGGTCTTCTTTTTCCAGATAACGGCAACCACCTCAATTTTGTCTAAATCCCAGGTTGGATCGTAAGCAATGGCGCGAGCCCAATGGGTTGTTGCACCTTTGCTGCCTCCGTTTGGCAAAATCTCTTCGCCCCATGCACCACCTGAAGTTGCAGCACCCATCAACACGTGGTGGTGTACAAAATTAGGGTCGTTGGTGCTACCTACTTTCTGCGTTTCAACAATATCGCGAGCTAAGAAATAAATAGCTAAATGATGAGCTCCGCTAACATCAGCAAAGTTTTTAACGTAGGCGTCAATGTTAATTTTACCTGCGTTGGGGCCGGCACCAATGCTGGTACGCAAACCAACACCCATTTTGGGAGCCAATTGAGAGGCAGCATCAACAATACCCATGGCTTGGCCTACGCTGGTTCCTGTCATTTGCTCATTTGCGGCAAAGTTAGGAGTTCCGGTGTAAGCCCATTTGGCAGAAAATTGGTCAACCAAGGGGCCATTCGCTGGAGTGGTTAGGTTGTCAGAAACCTGGAACGACATTCCCAATAGTTTGCCTTTGTTACCATCTACGGCACCTGTAAAGGCAGTAGCTCCCCAATCACCGCAAGGACCACACCATGTGGCGGTAAACTTAACGAAAATGGAATTCTGCTTTTCTTCAATGTACACGCAAGAGGCATCATCTACCGTTGCATCTGGATTGAAGTTAACAGAGGCTGGATCTGTACAGCCTTTTACACCCGTGCCTCCACCGTCGGTAATTAGGCTGGGGTCAGTACAAGAGGCCATTGCAGCTAAAGCCACAAAAAATAGCCCTTTAAGAGTAATGCTCGTATTCATGATTTTGATTTTTCTAGCGATTAGACATCGAAGGTAGCTAGGATGCTGCTTAAATGCAAGGGTTTTTAGATTAAATTTGTCTTGGCATAGGTTAAACCAAGATTCCCTTGATTTTGTTTATCCCAAAAGAAAGAAAAATCCTTAGTTGTGCTGACAATGAGCGCTTCCCTTCTGTTCTTTTAGCGGCTTTGTTTACCCAAGATGTTCCCTAAAAAAGTTCGGCTTTATGCCCTAAGTTTTGTTACTTTGTACTCAATTTAAGCAAAGACATGATCAGCAACGCGTTCCTAAGCATCGACGACCCTACCTACAGCCCCAATAAAAGGTACTCTTGGCTCGACAAGCTTTTCCTTCCCGCTATAAATGACCCGCGGGACCTCCCTTTTGTCCACTTAAGCCTTGCTCTTATTCTCATTTTCCCTCCTTTGGCCTTATGGCTCTTTGTTGATTTTTCGTGGTGGATTGCTGGCATTTATTTATTCTTGAATTGGGCATTGTTCCTGGGCCCATTTATTCTAATGCTCCACAACACTTCGCACCGCAGTTTATTCAAAAATAAATACAAACAATTCAACCAGTTTATTCCTTGGTTTATTGGTCCCTTTTTTGGTGAAACCCCCGAAACCTACTACGGACACCACATTGCCATGCACCACCCTGAAAACAACCTTGAATCGGATCTAAGCACAACCATGAAATTCAGGCGCGACAGCAAATGGGGTTTTTTTCAGTATTTCAGTGAATTCTTTTTTATTGGTCTGATTGAACTTGTGCATTATTTGTTTGGTAAAAAACGCACCCCAATCATGCGCCGGGTAATTGTAGGCGAATTGTCGTTCATTGCTCTGGGCATTGCCTTAACCAGCTTGAATTTCCAAGCAGGATTGGTCGTTTTTTGGCTTCCCTTGTTTTTCAGCCGATTGATGATGATGGCCGGCAATTGGGCCCAACATGCTTTCGTTGATGCCCAAGCTCCCGACAATTGCTACCGAAACAGCATTACCTGCATCAACAGCCCCTACAATAAAAAGTGCTTTAACGACGGATACCACATTGGTCACCATGTGCGGTCAAGCCGACATTGGACCCAAATGCCCGAAGATTTTTTGAATAATATTGAAACCTATGCCCGCGAAAAAGCCATTGTGTTTCGAAAATTAGATTTTACCTCTATTTGGTTCCTTCTGATGTGGAAACAATACAGCACCCTTGCCCGGTTTTATGTTCAACTGGACCCCGAAACCCCCTTGTCTGAAAAAGAAATCATTGCCCTGCTTAAACAACGTACCCGAAAAATTGTAGACCGCAATTACGTAGAGCAAATTTCTTTGGCTTGATTTAATTTGGTTCTGTATTTTTGTTCATCCTGAACCAAATTCAGGGTTCCTCGGTTCTTTCTTTAATAACCTTTTAATTCCATTCTTATGCCTTTCGAATTAGCCCCTTTGCCATACGCATCAAATGCCTTGGAGCCTCATATTGACGCCCGTACCATGGAAATCCACCACGGCAAACACCATGCAGCCTACACCACAAATTTGAACGCCGCTATTCAAGGCGGCCCGTTGGAAGGAGATTCCATTGAATCCATTCTATCTAAAATTTCATCTGCCGGCCCTGCCGTTCGCAACAACGGCGGCGGCTATTACAACCACAACTTATTCTGGAATTGCATGGGGCCAAACAAAGGAGGAACCCCCTCTGGCAACCTGGCAAGGGCCATCGATGCCGCTTTTGGCAGCTTTGAAACCTTTAAAGAGGAGTTTTCTAATGCCGCTAAAACCCGTTTCGGTTCAGGTTGGGCATGGTTGATTGTCCACGACGGTAAATTGGTCGTGTGCAGCAGCCCCAACCAAGACAACCCTCTAATGGACGACGCTCCTGTTAAAGGTACCCCCATTTTAGGTTTAGATGTGTGGGAACACGCTTATTACTTGAATTACCAAAACCGCCGGCCCGATTACGTTTCGGCTTTTTGGAATTTGGTAAATTGGGATTTTGTAGCACAACAGTACCTTTTAGCAACCAAGTAATCGCTTCTATGACTGCGGTCGAAAAAATTACCAATAACGTTAAAATTGCCGTTCGAATCCGTTACATCCACGAGGATTCCAGGCCCGAAGAAAATTATTTTCTCTTCGGCTACCGCATTTCCATTGAAAACTTAGGACACAGCCCCATTCAGTTGCTCAAGCGGAACTGGTTTATTTTTGACTCCATTGGTGAACATCGAGAGGTCTCAGGACCAGGCGTGGTAGGACAACAACCCGTAATTGCTCCCGGAAAACAATTCACCTATGAATCTGCCTGCAATCTGCGTTCAGAAATAGGCAATATGAAAGGGCTTTTTACCATGGAAAACCTTATTACCCAAAAAGCATTTCAGGTTGAGGTCCCAGAATTCCACCTGGTAAGCCCAAATAAAAAAAATTAAGGTGATCCGCCCCGAAGATTTGGAGGCCGAAGCAACCTTTAACTTTAGTCGAAGCTCTGGACCCGGTGGCCAACATGTAAACAAAACGGAATCAAAAGTGCAGATGAAGTGGAACCCCATGGAATCTGCTCTGCTGACGCCTGCTGAGCGCGAACAGTTGCTAAACTCCTGGAAAGGAAAATTGCTTTCCGACGGCACATTTTTGGTGGAATCCGAAAAAACCCGCTCCCAATGGCGCAATAAAAAAGATGCCATTGCCAAGCTCCTCCTTCTAATCCAAACGGCTATTGCTCCGGTAATTCCTCGCAAACCAAGCCGAATCCCTAGGGCCGCAAAAGAAAAGCGAAGAAAAGAAAAGGAGCATCGATCCGAAATTAAAGCCGGCCGCAGGATGTAAGCCCAAGCAAAATCCCTTTCCTTGTTTCATTTCTGGGCGGCAGCCGGGCTTTCACAGGTAGTCGGCCTTTGCCAGTCATTGGCCCAGCGGGCTTGCGGGGGCTCCCAAGGTCGCCTCCGCACCACGCGGGCCATTGCCTGCCAAACCGCCGAGCTACCTAGTTCAATCCCTGCCGCAGGCGGCTTAATTAAGAAAAACGACAAAACGGCGAAATTGCCCCCTATCTTGTTGCCAACAAAAAACCATACCCTATGAAAACAAACCAAATGGGGTTTGCCAGCTACGTTTTACCCGTTCAAGGCCTCTGCTCCCGCCACAATCTCCAAAATCTCATTGGTAATGGCCGCCTGACGAGCTTTGTTGTAACTCAACTTCAATGCCTTTAAAAGTTCGCCGGCATTGTCGGTGGCTTTGTGCATGGCTGTCATTCTAGCACCGTGTTCGGCAGCATGGCTATCTAAAACCACCTTAAAAAGCTGGGTTTTTAAGGTCAAGGGAATCATGTTTTCAATAATTTCAGCCTTGCCAGGTTCGTAAATGTACTCGGTCGAAACCTCTTGGGCCTGAACATCAGGGCTCAGAGGTAAAAACGTTTCTTCAATTACCTGCTGTGAGGCCGCTGTTAGAAAACGATTGTACAAAAAAACAATTTTATCTGTATTCCCCTGCCGGTATTCTGCCATAAGGGATTCGGCTATTTTTACCGATTCGCTAAAGCTAAGGTGGTTGTACAATTCATCGTGGCTGGCCTGCAAGGTGTACCCGCTGCGAAGAACCCAAGCCGTAGCTTTTTTGCCTATGCAAACAAATTGAACCTTGCCCGTTTTGTGCAGTTCGGCAAGCTCACCATTCAACAAGGCGGTGGCCCGACGCAGCACCTGGGTATTGAAGGCTCCGCATAAACCCCGATTCGAGGTTACCAAAACCACCGTAACTGATTTCAATTCCCTTTCTACCAAATATGGGCTTTCGGCACCTTCCAACGATTGGGCCACATTGCTCATAATGAACTGCAATTTTTCTGCATACGGGCGCATTTTCGTTACAGCATCTTGGGCCCGGCGTAATTTTGCTGCCGAAACCAACTTCATGGCGCTGGTAATTTGCCTTGTAGAGTTTACAGAGCTAATGCGGTTGCGGACTTCCTTTAAATTCGGCATAGTGGTTTTTGCGTATGGGCTTAAGCCATAGCGCTGCTAACTTCAGCGGCTACTTTTTCCAAAACAGCAGTTAATTCATCAGAAAATTCTCCCTTTCTTAGGCGTTCCAACACTTCGGCATGCGAGGCCTCAAGGGCGCTCAAATAGCGCTCTTGAAACTCTTTCACCTTCGAAATAGGCACAGAACGCAATAAGTTCTTAGTCCCAGCGTAAATAATGGCAACTTGCTGCTCAACACGCATAGGTTGAAACTGTCCTTGTTTAAGAATTTCTACGTTGCGCGCACCTTTATCAAGAACCGATTTGGTTGAAGCATCCAAATCTGAACCGAATTTTGAGAAGGCTTCCAGCTCGCGGTATTGAGCTTGGTCAAGCTTCAAGGTGCCGGCCACCTTTTTCATGGATTTAATTTGAGCGCTACCGCCAACCCGCGACACGGAAATACCCACGTTGATAGCTGGGCGCACCCCTGAGTTAAACAAGTTTGATTCCAAGAAAATTTGTCCGTCGGTAATTGAAATTACATTCGTAGGAATGTAGGCCGAAACGTCACCCGCCTGGGTTTCAATAATGGGCAAGGCCGTTAGGGAGCCTCCGCCTTTTACTACTCCTTTAAGCGATTCTGGCAAGTCGTTCATTCCCGAAGCAATGGCATCGTTTGCAATCACCTTTGCAGCGCGTTCCAAAAGACGGCTGTGCAAATAAAACACATCGCCAGGGTAGGCCTCACGGCCAGGAGGACGACGCAAAAGCAACGATACTTCGCGGTAGGCCACTGCTTGTTTTGACAAATCATCATACACAATCAAGGCCGGCCGACCTGTATCTCGGAAAAATTCTCCGATAGCGGCACCGGCAAACGGAGCGTAAAATTGCATAGGAGCAGGATCGGCAGCCGAAGCGGCTACGATTACCGTGTAAGGCATGGCCCCCTTTTCTTCAAAAACCTTGGCAATTCCAGCTACGGTCGATGATTTTTGACCAATAGCAACGTAAATGCAAAATACAGGCTCTCCCCGATCGTAAAATTCTTTTTGATTGATAATGGTATCAATGGCCACCGCCGTTTTCCCGGTTTGGCGGTCGCCAATAATCAATTCCCGCTGACCACGACCAATTGGAATCATGGCATCTACTGCTTTAATGCCGGTTTGAAGGGGCTCGTTTACCGGCTGACGAAAGATAACCCCTGGGGCTTTGCGCTCCAATGGCATATCAAACCGCTCTCCTTCAATCGGTCCTTTGCCATCTAGAGGCGCACCCAAGGTGTTGATTACCCTGCCAAGCATGCCCTCTCCAACCTGAATCGAGGCGATTCTGCGTGTCCGCTTAGCGGTATCGCCCTCTTTTACCCCTTTGGATTCCCCCAACAATACGGCTCCAACATTGTCTTCTTCCAAATTTAATACGATGGCCTTCACGCCTCCCGCCAATTCAATGAGCTCTCCAGCTTCAACATTGCTAAGACCGTAAATGCGTGCAACACCGTCACCAACCTGGAGTACTGTTCCTACTTCTTCAAGTTCAGTGGCTTGATTTAGGCCAGCCAATTGTTGGCGCAATATCGCCGTTACTTCTGCAGGTTTAATCTCTGCCATGGTTTATTTATTTTATTATCACTTTTTTAATTCCGTATTTTCGAGCTACGCTGTCGCGCTGTGTCTTGTAAAGCATTCCACGGGTGGTATTAAACACCTCGGCCATGCCTTTGTCTAACCTACTGTCCCAAATTAAGTCATTGGCCACAATAACATCGTTTACGATGTGCCGTTTGCTGGGAACTTTCGGATACTCTATTTCGCAAATCTTTTTCAAACTGGGGAAACATACCACGTAGTATTCAACCCGCCCCGTAGGGTTTGACGGGGTATAAACCCCTGGGTCGCGAAACACGTGGTGGCGAATGGTCATCAGGGTGTCGTTGCCCTGAATGGGAAGAATGTCATAGCCGCCGTCTTGGTCATCAAGAATACGAAAAGACGTTATGCCGTCTAAGCTAACCTTGTCTTCGTTGATTTTGATTTTAATGCTTTGTGCGGACAGGGAGGCAGAGCCACAAACAAAAAGAAGAAGGGTGGAAAAAAGGATTTTCATAGTAAAGGAATTTAAACAGCAATTCCGCCCAAAACTCTCCCGAAAATGAGAGGCGCTTATTTTGGTATGCGGGTTTTGTTTGTTCATGTTTCCTCTAAGGTACAATTAATATTCGGCCACATATGGGTTGTCTTCAAACTCCCGCTTAAATGAATCCAGTTTGGTTTTAATGCTGGCATCCCATTGTTGGTCTTCAACACGAACCACAACCCCTCCAATCAATGTGGCATCCACGCTCTCGTTCAATTGAATCTGATGCCGGCCTTTAAACAGCGACGATGCCTGAACCATTTCCTTGATTCGATTGCGCGAGGCATCGGTAAGGGGGGCCGAAGATTTAACCAATACCCGAACTACTCCCATTTGATCTCGGTAAAGCTCATCATAGGCCATAGCCACTTCACCAAGAATGTTGGTTCGGCGACCCTTAAGAAGTTTTTCAAAAAACTGAAAGGTCAATGGTTGAAACGCCTTTGAAAATGCGGCGCTAAAAAACGGGTGCTTTTTTCCAGGGGCAAGAACAGGATTGTTTAAAAATGCACGCACTTCGGCCTCGGCCACCCAAACTTGATGAAACCCAAGCAGGTCGGAATGCACCTTGTGGGCAATTTTTTGCTCATTAGCTAGATCCAACAGGGCTCCGGCGTACCTCGACGCAACCATAGACAATCCGCTCATGTTCTTAGTTCAATGACATTTCGTTCAGAGCCTGCTCCACCACTTTGTCGTGTTGGCCACTATGCTCCAGCTTTTCTTTCAAAATGCGTTCGGCAATTTCAATTGAAAACTGAGCCACCTGATTTCTTAAATCAATAGCCACCCGGGCTTGTTCGTTTTTAATGGTTTCTCTGGCCTGAGCCAACAATTGAGCAGCCTGTTCTTTGGCTTGTTCTTTGGCTTCATTGATGATAGCATCTTTGGCTTCGCGTGCTTCTTTTAAAAGCTGATCGCGCTCCTTGCGCGCTTGCATTAGCAAGGCCTCATTGTCTGCCGTCAACTGAGCCAATTTCAGCTCAGCTTCTTTGGCCGATTGAAGGGCTTTTTCAATTCCTGCTTCGCGCTCATGAAGAGCGTTCAAAATCGGCTTCCAAGCAAATTTGCGCAGCACAAAAAGCAGCACCAAAAATGAAATGGTCATCCAGACCAGCAAACCTATTGAAGGATTGAGTAAATCCATGTTTATTTTTTTTCAATGAAGTTAAAAAAGACCTGCCGGCCAATCGCCAGCAGGTATCTTTTTAATTTTTAGGCTCCCATAGCCAGGAAGCAGATTACAGCACCGAACAAAGCAACACCTTCAATGAAGGCGGCTAGTACGATGGCTGTGCCGCGAATATCGCCAACAGCCTCAGGCTGACGAGCGATGCTTTCGGCGGCTTTGCCTCCAATTTGTCCGATGCCGATACCGGCACCGATGGCTACCAAGCCGGCTCCGATTCCTGCGCCCAATGGGCCCCAAGAAGCTTCTAACAATACATTTAGCAAATTTGCCATGTTGTTTGGTTTTTGTGGTTTACGAATTAATGAGCATGTTCAGGATGGTGGTCGTGTTCTTCTAAGGCTGCCCCTAGCATCAACGACCCCAGCAAAGTAAATATATAGGCTTGTATGGCGGCAACCAACAATTCCAAAATCAACATCACCACGGTGAACAGCGAAGTTACAACACCCACCGTATGGCCCACAACCGATTCGAAAGCAAACGTTATTCCAATAATGCTTAAAATAATGATGTGCCCCGCAGAAATGTTGGCAAAAAGACGAATCATTAAAGAGAAAGGCTTGGTAAAGAGCCCCACCAATTCTATCACCAACAGCAAAAGTTTTACCGGCACAGGAACGCCCGGAAACCATAAGATGTGCCCCCAGAAATTCTTGTTCGCTACACTAAGTTGAACAATCAACACCAAAACGGCTAAGGTGAAGGTAACTGCAATGTTCCCTGTTACGTTCAACCCCCCTAAAAAGGGAATCAATCCCAACAAATTGTTGATCCAAATGAAAAAGAAAATGGTCAACATCAAAGGCAAAAAACGTTGATAATGTTTTTCGCCAACCGAGGGTTTAACAACATCGTCTCGAACGAAAACAATTAAAGGTTCTAGCAACGATTGCAAGCCTTTCGGTGCCATTCCCTCTCGCTTTGCGTATGCTTTGGCCGACAACATAAACAGGAACAACAACAACCCCACCGACAACAACAGACCAAACACATTTTTCGTTATTGAAAAGTTGTAGAAAACATCTTTACCTCCAATATTAATTAGCCGGGCCTCCTGGGCCGCAATCTCCATATGTCCTTCCAAATCAAGTTTGGGCTGCCCGGCAGCATCCAAAACGGGAACAGTTAGTTTTCCATGATGGTAAGCGTACTTTCCATGGGCCAGTCCCCGGGCATCCAAATGATGCAATTCCGAAGACGAAAACACATCCCAACCTTGACCAGGAAAATACAATACTACCGGCAATGGAATGGATAAAGGACCAATATGAAGGCCAAAATCATCTGAAATATGATGCAAAATTTCAGGGGTTCCAAAGGCCTCTTCCGATCCATGCGCTCCTGCCGCGGGCTCTGTTGCCTTCGCCTGCATTGAAACTAGGCTAACCATCAGAAAAACAAACAAATGCAGTTGGCGCATTGGAACTACGTTAAATTTTCGAGGGCAAAGGTAGAAATTATCTGTAGCTCCACAGCCTTGTTGGTTAAAAAATTGGAGAAAAAGTTGAGGGCTGTTTTAGGCCTGTTGATGGTTGGGCGGGTTTCGGGCTTTCGTGGGTAGTCCGCGTTGGGCAGCTTCGGGCCCAGCGGCTTTACGGTGGCTCCCAAGGTCGCCTCCGCAGCTCGCGGGCCCGGTGCCGCCCCCCTTGCCGGCTACCCTACTCAATCCCGCCCGCAGCCTCGCATCAAAATGCCGGGGCGCGCCAATGTGGGTCAATTTCTTACCCCCAAAGGGGCACCCCGCCCTATCCCTAAAATTTTTTTACCTTTAAAGTCCTTATATTGTATCTCCAACTCTATTTTAATATGAAAAACACCCTTATCCACATTAAAGCGGCGCTTCTTGCCAGCCTGTTCGGATTTTTATTAGCAGGCCCATCGCAGGCTCAATGTACGGGCGGAAGTGCCTACGGAACCCTAAGCCCAACTCAAAGTTGGCAGACGTTTTCTGGCGGTTGGGCCGGCGAATACCAAACATTTACCGCCATTGCCGGAGCCACCTATGAATTTTCATACTGTGCCGCCGACGGAGGAAGTTCTTCCTACGACACCGAAATCACCCTTCAAAATGCAAACGGAACGCCTTTGGCCTACAACGATGACTTCTGTGGAGCCCAGTCTCGCTTAACCTGGACGGCCCCCTCGGCCGGAACCTATTGGGTTCACACGACTGAATATTTGTGTATGTTCAATTCCATTTCATCAACCCTGGCCTACCGCATCTTATCGCAGCCCAACCCCAACAACGACGTTTACTTGTCGGCCAGTTATTATGCCAGCGAGTATTTGCAAATTCCGTTGCCTCAGGTTCAAGCCCAGGTATTTAGTGGACAGGTAACGAACGGAAGCACTTCAACAGCAAGTGGTTTTGGTTTAAAAGTTGATGTAATCAACGCAGGCAACAACAGCATTATTCAAACTTTTACCAGCGCCTTAAGCAACGCCCCAGGCGGAACCGTTCAGACTTACAACAATTTAGGCAGCTGGACACCCAGCGCCATAGGTCTTTATCGTATTCGCTATACCGCTTTGGCCAGCAGCCAAAACGGAAATGCGGCAAACGATACCGCTTCTTATTTATTAACCGTAACCGATACGGTGTATGGCCGCGACAACAACATCCCCCAAAGCACTTTAACCATTGGCAGCGTTACAGCCCCAGCACCAGGGGAACTTGGCGTGAATTATCAGTTGTTTGCAGCAGCCAACCTTAAATCCATTGGAATTCGTGTTGACAACAGCACAGGGAACGCTACGGGATTCACCTTAAATGTTATCGTGCGTTCTGCCGCATTAAATGGAACTCCGGGGGCTGTTTTAGATACCACCGTTTCTTATACCGTACCCGCCAACCTAAATGGTTGGATCAATCTGCCCTTAAGGCATGGGGCTTTAAACCTTCCAACAGGAAAGGTGTTTGTTGGAATTTTAGAAGCCAACCAGCCTATTCCCGTTTCGGTTTTTGACAATATTTTCACCCTTAATTCCAATTGGGTGAACTCCCCCGGTTTAACCATAGGTTGGCAAACCATTGAATCGTTTCAATTTACCCGCACTTACGGGGCTCGCCTTAATGTTGGCCCTCCATGCCCCAACCTTAACCCCAACATGACCGTTACTCAGCCTTCCTGCAATCAGCCATTGGGCAATGTAACAACGAATGTAAGCGGCGGCAATGGTCCATACACGTATGCATGGAGCAATGGCGCGTCCACCTCAGGATTAACAAACGTTCCTGCCGGAACCTACATTGTAACCATTACTCAGACCTCTACAGGTTGTTCCGTCATTGATACTGCCATTTTAAATCCGCTTAACCTGCCGGTGGTCAATTTCCTTTTGCCAACGAATGCCTTGTGTTTCGGTCAAAACGGACAAATCACCGCCAACATCAGCGGCGGCACTCCGCCCTATACCTATTTGTGGTCCAACGGCAGCAACAACGACACCCTTTTCGCTACAGCAGGGGCCTACTCTTTAGGAATTACCGATGCCGCGGGTTGCCAGGCAAATTCACAATTGGCCACCATCGGCGGCCCCCAAGCGGCGTTAACGGCCACAGCAAACAGCAACAACCCCGCCTGCGGTCAAACCAACGGCAGCATTAACCTAACCATTTCTGGCGGTACCGCTCCTTACTCTGTTTTATGGAACAACGGAAGCACTGGAACCTCCTTGGGCAATTTGCCCGCAGGTAGCTATGTGGCTACCATTACCGATGCCAACGGTTGCACCTCTTCAACTACGGTTACTTTGGTGAACCCCAACTCCCCAACCGCCACTACCCAAGCCATTGCTGCTCCAGCGTGCAATGGCGGCAACAACGGCAGCATTTCGTTGAATGTAAGCGGGGGTACGGCACCCTACTCTTATTCTTGGAGCAACGGCTCAACCACGGCAAGCCTAAGCGCCGCTTCAGGAACATACAGCGTTACCATTACCGACCAGGCCGGTTGCAGTACGGTTCTTTCCAACTTGGTTATTCCCGTTCAACCCGCCATTCAATCGAACATAAATGCGGTTAATGTGAATTGCAACGGCAACCCCGGTTCAGCTACGGTAACCGCCAGCGGTGGAGCCGGAGGCTTCACTTACTTGTGGTCCAATGGGGCAACAACGGCCTCCATTAACAACCTGCAACCCGGTCAATATACGGTGGTTATCACCGACCAAAACGGTTGTACAAAATCCGATACAGCAACCATTCAACAGGCCGTTCCCGTTTCAATTACTCAGGTTAACGTCTCTCCGGCAGCTTGCGCCGGACAAAACGGCTCGGTTAGTTTGGTGATTAGCGGTGGTGTTTCTCCCTATACCTATTTATGGTCAAACGGAAGCACCAATGCTACCCTTACAGCCCCTGCAGGTTCAGGTTATTCCGTGGTGGTAACCGACGCTACTGGCTGCACAGGTCAAGCAGGAAATATCACCATTACTGCTCCTGCTGCCATTACCACGACCTTTAGCGTTCAAGACGCCAACTGTGGAGCCAGCGATGGAAGCATTACCGTAAACGGCTTAGGCGGCACCGGAAACTTAACGTATACCTGGGCCAACGGTACCATTGGAGCTACCAACTCCAATCTAAGCGCCGGATTCTATATGGTTACGGTTACCGACCAAAACGGTTGTTCTGTGGTTGATACCGGCATTGTTGGCAACATTGGTGCCCCTACAGGTACTGCAAGCGTTGCCAATGCAAATTGTAACGGCGACAATGGAACCATTACGCCCACAATTACCGGCGGCCAAAGCCCTTATTCCTTTGCCTGGTCAAACGGAAGCACAGGCCCCTCGCTTTCGGCTCCCGCTGGAACATACACGTTGGTCCTTACAGATGCCAATGGTTGTGTTTTGAACCTTGGACCTTACAGCATTACCGAACCGGCTCCTCTTAGCATTTCAGTAAGCACTACCGATGCCACCGGTCCAAATACTCCCGATGGCAGCGCTACGGCTACCGTTTCGGGCGGAACAGCCCCCTACTCCTACGCATGGTCGGGTGGAAGCAACACCAATTTGTTGCCCGGAAACTATACAGTAATTGCAACCGATGCCAATGGCTGCAAAGACACCGCTTCTTTCACCATTGGGTCAACCATGTCAATGCAACCCGAAGCAGCAGGCTTTGGTCTTTATCCTAACCCTGCAAGCACTCAGGTTCAGGTTGACTTAAGCAGCCTAAGCGGTATTTGTCAACTGCGCATTTTGGATTCCCGGGGCCGTACATTGACTTCGTTCAAGGTTGAAGGCGGCCAACGTCATGCGGTAGAAGTAGTAGGTCTTTCGGCTGGAGTGTACCTGGTGGAAATACAAAATGGAGAGAACAGCTACCGTCAGCGCTTGATTTTGCGTCCATGATGCCGAGCGCGTTTGAATAGATTTGAAAGCCGGGTTTAAAACACTCGGCTTTTTTTTGCCCCGAAATAGGCTTTAAAACAAAAAGAGTCAATCGAGGACTCGGGGTGGTCTGCGGTAGGGATTGAACCGGGTAGCGCGCAAAGCAGCTGGCCATGGGCCCGCGTGGGGCGGAGGCGACTTCAGGAGCCCCCGCAACCCCGCTGGGCCCACAGGCAGCTGCTGCGTACTACCGGTAAAAGCCCGCAACCGCCACCCAAAACATCAAACAAAAAAGCTGGGCTCTTTTGGAAAGGAAGATTTGGTATAACAAAAAAAATGGTACATTTGCAACCCGGTTAATGGGAGCATAGCTCAGCCGGTTCAGAGCACCTGCCTTACAAGCAGGGGGTCACAGGTTCGAATCCTGTTGCTCCCACAGAAACGTCCCCCACTTTGGGGGATTTTTTTTATCCCTGCCGGCTCAAAAACTGCCGCCAGCGGTCAATCAGTTCTTGCAAACCCAGGGGTGGCGCCGCAGTAAATTCCAGCATTTCGCCGCTGTGTGGGTGCTGAAAACCAAGCATTTCGGCGTGAAGGGCCTGTCCGGGAATGCAAGCGAAGCTGTTTTGAACAAAGCTTTTGTAGCTGCCGCTGTTTTCGCCGCGCAGCACCGCATCGCCACCGTAAAATGGATCGTTGAACAAGGGGTGTCCGAGGTGCCTCATGTGCACCCGAATTTGATGCGTGCGGCCGGTTTCAAGCCGGCAGTGGATTAGCGAAACATAGCCCAAGGGTTCCACAACAGAATAATGAGTTACAGCGTGTTTTCCGTCGCGGCCATCGGGAAAAACAGTGAAATGCTGCCGGTTTTTGGGGTCGCGTCCAATATGGCCTTGAATGCTCCCCTCAGCGGGGTCGGGGATGCCCCAAACCATAGCCAAATACCTTCGGCGGCTGCTGCGCTCAAAGAATTGCCCTGCCAAATGGGTCATGGCTTCATCGGTTTTGGCAACCACCATTACTCCGCTGGTGTCTTTGTCGAGCCGGTGAACCAGGCCAGGGCGTTCGGCCTCTTTGCCGGGCAATTGCCGAAAATGGTGCAACAAAGCGTTGACCAGGGTTCCGGAGTGATTTCCAACCCCCGGATGCACCACCATGCCAGCGGCCTTGTTGATGACCATCAGATGTTCATCTTCAAACAAAATGTGCAGGGGAAGGTCTTCGGCTTGCAGTTCGCCCGAAAACGGAGGTGTAGGAAAAGAAAGGCTAATGGTGTCGCCCGGCTTAATGCGGTAATTGCTTTTAACGGGCTTTTGGTTGACGAACAGGAACCCGGCATCGGCCGCTTTTTGTATGCGGTTTCGGCTGGTTTGTTCCATCCGGTTGCTCAAGAATTTATCAATGCGTACAATGGCTTGCCCAGGGTCAACCACCCAGCGTTGATGTTCGTAAAGTGTTTCCTGTTCTTCCCCGTCCCAGCTTTCTTCCATTCCTACTTAGGTTGAACCAGCAGGCGCTGAAAAGAAAACCCGCCTTGGCCCAAATTTACTTTCAACAAATAGGCTCCTGTTGGGGTATTTGGCAGAGCAAAGGTTTGCCTAGCTTCTCCGTTTGAGCGGAAGCGGCAAACTTCTCGGCCGGTGGCATCCATCAATACGGCGGTGTACCAATCGGCGGCCGATACCAAGGTGAATTGGTCTTGAGCGGGATTGGGGTAAAGCATCATCGGCGTTTCAGCTGCCACAGGTGGGTTGCTGAGTTGGTCAAGATTAAAATCGTTGGCAACCATGGGGCGCATCATGGGCGCACCTGGAATATCTAGGGTTTCCCAAGATTGACCTATGCGGTAAAAGCAATGTTGAGAAGCATCGTTGTTCCGGTCGAAGCCCACATTCACCTTGAAAATTTGATTCTGCAACCAACCAATGTAAAACGGGCCGGAAGTTAGAGGTACGGGGTTTTCCAATATATAGGTGGTAAATCCGTTGTTTTGATATATGCGGCGGGCATTTTGATCTAAGGGACTAACGCCGATGCGCACCTTTTCGGTGTACAAAGGCTCGTCGTTTAAGTCGCGCCAAACGTGCAAATCGATGTTGCGCGATAGGTTGTTTTCTTTTACTGGGCTAAAGTAGATGCTAATGCCATACAGGGTGTCGGCAAAGTTGTTGTTGAACTTCATGGCCATGTAGCCAGGTACACCCAACCAGGCTGCAACCTCGGCCGTACCGTCGTCGTAAGCAAAATAGTTGTGGAATGGCTGTTCAATTTCGACCGTATCGTTCGTTAGCAGGGCGTCGTTGTTCAGTTGGGTCAAGTAATGCTTTACCTTAAAAGTGGCGCTGTCTTGCAGCGGAAAGTACCCCCCCAAAGCAAAATCATAGGTGAAATCGGGATTGCTCCAGCGGCTGTAAGTAGAATACCCGGAATTGGTGTAAGGGCCTATCACGCTGGTGTCTAGAGCCGATGGATTGTAATCGGCAGGGTAGGCATTGAACACATTGTTGTTCTGGTCGCTGACCTCAAAACCATAACTAATGGCTCGAGCTTGGCTGCCGCAATTGCTGATTTGATTAACCCATTTTTGCTCAATTTCGGGCATGGTAACTTGGGTCCAAGGCATAGCGGTGTATTCCCTAAGAAAATGGGGCTGAACCGAAACAAACGCTACGTCTTGGTGAATGGTATCGGAATGGGAGCGAAAGCGGGCTAAGTAAACATAATCTAAATTCCAGTGGTCTTGGTTGCCACTTTGGTTGGCGTAATTTACCCAACGAAACTGAAAGCCTTTCTTTAAAAACTGTGGATTGGTAATGGGAATGTGAACAATACTGAACGGCCGAGCAGAATCGCCGGGCATACTCCAAATGTGGTACCATTTTCCAAGTGCCGGGTCTTTGAATTCAAGAACCAGGGAATCTTGCGATGCTGGGGCGTATCCTCGGCCCTGAGGCTGTACCCAAAACGAAAGATAAATGCTGTCGGAAGGGGGATATTGCAGATTTATGGGCTTGGAAATAAGCCTGTCGCAGCGGCCATATGCCGTTCCTGAAAAATTATAAGGACTTCCATACTGATCGGTTCCATCGAAGGTAACCATTCCCACGGTGGGCGGATTTAGGCCCATGGTGTTGTTAAGGTAGGTTTGACTTTCAATCCAAACGCTCCCATCTCCGTTGGGACCATAAATGCGAACGGTGTCGGTGGTGTCGGACGAAACAAATCCGTCGGGTAGTTGAGGTATCGTGTCTATGCTCAAGGTGCCCGTATCGAAGGCCAATCGGAAAGGTGAAAAAGCCCAAACCAAAACGGTGTCTTTGGCAGCGAAGGGATTCAAGGAATCGTTGTATTGAATGATTTTGTGGGGAACATTCAAAAAACTATCGATCTGATTGCCCTGACTCAAAACATAGGTAAAAGAGGGGCTAGAAGTATATTGAAACGGCCACTGCAGCGGACTTGGTTCAACCCGAACAGTAGTTCGAACGGTGTCGAGCGGTGGTCCATAAAACCAAGGCTCAAACTTCATAAACCTATTTGTACTAAAATCGTCTTTTAGGGGCAAATTTAGGGTGTCCAGCTCAAAAAACACATTGGGCTGAATTGAGGTGAAAGAAAGACCCTGAGAACTGCTTCCTTGCGACAGGCGCGTAGCCACTTGGTTCCATTTTGAGGGGTTAAACTCCAGTGGGCCCGTCAACAATTGAGCTTTCATGCCGCTTGCTAGCACGCTTAGCAACAGCATTAGGGACAACCGAGAACCAAGGCGTTTCAATGCAGTTTAGATTTAGAGAGTTAAAGTAAACTATTCCAATGGAATTTCAAAATCGGTAACCGCAGAATCAGGCGTTAACGTTTGATTTAAGAGAGGATCAACAATGACCACAAGTTTGCTTCCCTTCTCAATTCGGCTGCCAGGTTGAAGTTTCTTTCCCTTAAACAATACCTCAAGAACCGGGGGATTCATGTCTAATTTGGGAGCACTTCGGTCTGAGGCTAAAATTTGCTGAACAACAAAACCGCGTTCTTTAAAATCGGCCTGAAGGGCCCTAAGGCTCATTGAATGGTAATCAGGCACAGAAATTCTGGCCTCACCCAGGGCTCGAACAAAAAGCCGAATTTTTCGGCCGCCCTTTGCTAGGCTTCCGGCCTGGGGGATTTGCTCTAAAACACTGCCTTTAGGCACTTGTTTAAGGCTGTCGGGCACATCAAACAAGGTGTCGGCAAAAACGCCTTCAAGCGAGGCATCATCAAGCATTTCCATGGCTTGTTCCATAGGAATTCCAACCACCTTTGGCACAACAATTTCTTCCCCATGCCGGGTAACCCACCGGAACATACCAAAAGTTAAAAAAATGAGTAAAAGGAATAACGTTGCCGCACCCAACGCGTTTTTCAAGATAATTTTAAGGCTAGGCTTGTCGGTTGGTTTCATTTGAACTTTGAGCGTGAAGCGAAGATACGGTTTCCTAGGAAATTACTGGGTATAACCAGAAGGGTATTGAAAAACGCCCTATAATTCTTGGTCTTCGTCTTGCCCAGTACCGGGCTTGTGCATCATCTTTCGCACAGCATACTCCATTTGCTCGATTTCACGGCAGCCGATAAACCACTGCTGCTCGTTTTTTAAGAAAAGACGAAGCCCGCGGTCTGCCGACAAAGTAATGGCTCTGTCTCCCGTTTTAAAATTAAACTTCAATCCCCAGCCCCAAAATTCACGATCCACAGAAAAAGCCTGGGTTTCTAGCGATTCAATGTCTTCAGGGACGAAACGCTTAAACCTAATTTGGAAAGGGAATAGCCGAACATACATGCCACTTTCTCGAACCCGAATTTGAACCTTGGCCAAAGCCACCAAAAGCACCAAACCGGTAAAGGTGGCTAAAATTCCCATTACAAAATTGGCCGAAGCCAGGGGAACATTCTCTTTATAGTAGGCAAAATACAACCAGACAACATCCATTCCAAAAGCAATAAGTGCTAATCCCCAAACCTTCAACGCCGAAACTCCAACATCTTCGGCATGAATATTTTTTTCTGCCAACATGGAGCAAAAGTAGAAAAAATTATGGCCTTTAGTGAAAAATCTCTCCGATCGATTGTGAGGGGACAGGGGACAGACAGCACAGGGCTCCACCCTGTGCTAGTGTATTTCGCCCTTTCAGCACAGGGCTACACCCTGTGCTAGTGTATTTCGCCCTTTCAGGGCTGGGCGGCTCGATGCAAAATCCAGACAACCTAGCCAAGAATCAACAATTGATTTGCCCTAGTACCTACACCGGCGCAACCCAATTAACCGCAACCATTCCTGCATTCGTGGCTAATAACCTAGCCGCAAACGTCACCCCAGCGTATTTTCCAGCACCTGTGGCAAAAGCCAAAACCACATCCATTCGTGCATTCGTGGCTAATAACCTAGCCGCAAACGTCACCCCAGCGTATTTTCCAGCACCTGTGGCAAAAGCCAAAACCGCAACCAATCCTGCATTCGTGGCTAATAACCTAGCCGCAAATGGCAGCCCAGCGTATTTTCCAGCACCTGTGGCAAAAGCCAAAAC
>VGMT01000013.1 GCA_016866335.1 Bacteroidota bacterium
AATTTCCCGCCGGCATGCAGCACGGTCATAACCACTTCAAGGGCCGAACGCTTTTCTTTTGGGTGCATACCTGTCGGTATGCCACGCCCATCGTCCTTAACACGAATGGAATTTCCCTCTAAAATTTCAACATCCACCCACTTGGCATAGCCCGCCAAAGCTTCGTCAATCGAGTTGTCAACTACCTCATATACAAGATGATGCAAACCCTTTGGCCCTGTGTCGCCAATGTACATCGCGGGGCGTTTCCGCACGGCTTCCAATCCCTCAAGTACCTGAATATTTTCCGCACCGTACTGGGCATTTTTCTTTGGTTCCAATTCTTCGCTCATAATTCAATCTTCATTTCCACAAATATACGCAATACCATGCCCTTAATATGGAGTTAAAGTCGGTTGAAATGCCTTATTTTTCAACAATTTTTGGGTGGTTTTTAACATTAAATGCGTTTCGTTGGCGCCAAGCACATGGCTTCGTTTTTTTGGGGGGGCGGCAGCCGGGCTTTCACCGGTAGTCCGCGCCCAATGCCGGGCCGATTCAGGCCCAAAAGGAGCTCCTGTGGTCGCTCTTTTGTGCGCTGTTCGGCAGCCGGCATTGGTCTTGCGGGCAACCCGGTTCAATCCCTGCCGCAACTCCTATTTCTTTTATCTTCTTAGCCCATCTTTCGGCCTTGGGTCCTTGGCAAATCTATTTCACTGCCTCCACCAAAAATGCCGTAGCTTGGCCTCCAAATCCTTGGCTGTTTACCAGAATTTTTTTCGCTCGTTTCGGGTTCAGTTCGTCTTGTGGGCCCACTTCTTTTTTTCCTTCAGCCAAAAGCTGCCAGGCCCAATACAAGCTGACCAAATTTGAGGCTCCCAAAGCATGCCCTGTAAACCATTTGGTTCCCGTTACCCGAACCGCATTCGGTCCAAAAACCGCCTCAATCGCCTTTAGCTCTGCCCTATTCCCCTGGCCGGTTCCCGGCAAATGACCAAGAATCAAATCGGGCAAAAGCCCAGCACAAGCTTGCTTCATTGAACGTTGAAATGCCAATCCCTCCGGATGTATTCCGGCTGCGCTGCCTGCCTTTTCCATGGCCCAGCCCGAACCTAAAATCAGCAATCCTACAGGGGGTTTTTCACAACCCAACACCAAGCCAACCGCAGCCGAGCCCACCACGGTTCCCTCTCCATTTTCAGTTAAGGTAATTGGCCAAGGACCCGCCTCGGCATGGGTGTTCAAAATCCCCGAACTTCGCAACATAGCCAGCGTTGCCTGATGTTCGGGCAGTTCCATTCCTACCACTGCCGCTTGGTCAATAAATCCAGATTGCAGCCAAGCCATTGCATTGATCAAGGCCATGCCCGAGCTGCTGCAGGTTTGAGAAGCCGATATTCCGGCGTCTAAATCCAATTCGGCTGCCAGGGTGCTGGCATATACTCCATGGGTACTAAACGGACTGCTCCGAGCATCTGGGCTGGTATTTTGAAGCTGCTGAAACAAATAGGCTTCATCGCCCCTTGAACTGCCCGTAAAAACCGCTGCCCGCTCCGTTGTTATAAACCCGCGCAATTTCCCGGCTACATTTTTCAATATCCGAATGCCCGGCGGATGCTTATCGACCGGATAGGTTTCTAGGTCAATCCCACGTCGCTGCCATTGATTTCCAGACCAAAAAAAGGGGGATTCCTGATTTGGTCCAGGCCACAATTCCTGCCCATCTGCCAATACGATGGCATGAACGTAAACAGGCCTCATTTATGCAGGTATTTTTTCAACATGTCGTCCATAAATCCATGCACCCGCTCCTGGGCTTCCGATCCAATGCACAAGGGGGGTACGCTGTACAGCACATTGCCCAGCGGCCTGAACAAAATTCCTGCCTTCAGGCCCTGAACGTACAATTCACGGCCAATGGAATCGGTATAAAAATACCCTGAATTCTTTCTGGGAAAATCCACAGCCAGAACCGAGCCACAACTGCGGGCCTGGGAGTCTTCAAACTGTTGCCTCCATTCTAAAGCGCGTTCCTGTTGGCTTTGAACCAAGGCATTGAAGTTTTTAATCCAGGTTGGGCTGCTCCATTCTTTTAGGGTTTCTAAGGCCAGAGCGCATGCCAAGGGGTTGGCTGTGTAGCTATGCCCATGGTAAAACCGTTTGCTGCGGTCGGCCTGTTCGGTAGCGTCCGCTATCTGGGGACTCATCAGTGTGGCTCCCAAAGGCATAAACCCTCCAGTTAAGGCCTTTGACATGCACAATATATCGGGCGTTATGAGTTGTTCTGAAGCCAAGGTCGTGCCCGTGCGGCCAAATCCTGTAAATACTTCGTCAGCAATCAATACGACGCCTTCTTGTTTTAGCAGTTCCAGAAGGGGTTTTAGGGTTTCTGCCGACTGCATGCGCATACCTCCGGCGCCCTGCAAAAGGGGTTCATACAAAAACGCCGCAGGCTTTTCTTGTTGTATGCGCCTACGAATGACTTCTAAATCGTAGCCCAGTTCGGGATTGTATTCCAAAAAATGCACTGGGGCCAACAAATCTGTGTAAGGCTTTACAAAAACATCTCTTTCTCCCGCCGACATGGCCCCCAAGGTGTCGCCATGGTAGCCCCCGGTAAAGGCCCAAAAGCAGGCTTTATCGCCCTGATTTTGCGCTTGGAAATGCCAGGCCAATTTCATGGCTACCTCAATGGCGGTGGATCCGTTGTCTGAGAAAAAGACCGCTCCTGCAGGGCATCCTTTCAAAGCGACCAAGGCCTGCGACAATTCCATGGCTGGTGTATGAGTAATGCCACTAAACATAACATGAGCAAGGGTTTCAGACTGCCTTGCCAGGGCCCGAACCAAGGCCGGGTGTCCATGGCCGAATAGATTAACCCACCATGAGGCCGCGGCATCAATGTACTGTTTGCCTTGCTGATCAAACAAAAACTCGCCCTGAGCCCGAACCACATACAGCATTTCTTTCGCATCGTCCGGATGGCTAAAGGGATGCCTTAGAAAAGCAGCATCGATGTGTTTCCAGTTTTCCATTTTCGTTTACAAAACGGGCAAAACATTTTTTAGTTCTTGGGCCCATGCAAGCAGGCCTTTGGGATAAGGCATTTCTAAATGGGGCAACCGAGGCCAAATGGGCACATTTTCAGCAAACCGAGCAATAGCTTCGGCATTGTCTTCAAAGGCTCTACCGGTAAAAACCAAGCCGGCCACCTCTATTCCTTCTTGCTTTAAGCAGCGCAAAGAAAGTAAGGTGTGGTTTATGCTTCCTAAATAATCTGTACTAACCAAAACTACAGGAAGGCCAAATGAAACAATCAAATCCAACATGGTTTCCGAGGAATTTAGGGGCACCAAAAGCCCCCCGGCTCCTTCTACAACTAAAGGGCCTTCCACCTTTGGAAAGGGTATTTCGGCAACCCGAATTTCTTGTCCCTGTAAGGTCGCTGCCCGGTGGGGAGACAAAGGAGCGTGAAATGCCTTTACCTCGGGCAGAAATCTAGATTCAGGCAGACCTGTTAATTCCCGAACAACCTCTCGATCTAAGTCTTCGGGGGCTCCTGTTTGAATGGGCTTAAAATAATGAGCAGGGGTGGCCAGCATTAATCCTGCGCTCACAAAGGTTTTACCGACATTGGTGCCGATTCCGCTCACAAAATATCCTTTTTTCATGTTTCCAAGCACTTTTTTAGCATGTTCAATTCTTCAAGGGTATTGTGGGCATGAACCATGAAACGGTAGCCCTCTTGGCCGGGTTCCACTGTTGGTGGACTTAAATATTTTAGGCCAAAATCGGCTTCCCAATCTGTTCTTATTTCTGTTTTGTAAAATTGAATCCAACCTGCTTTGTTTGGATTGCATGCAATTTCAAGATGCTGCAAATGGCTTTCAAGTTGAGTTTGGCCCTGTTGAATCCAGTGTTCCTCTTGCATCAGGGTGTAAACCTGAAGCGCAGAAAAAGGCTGAATGCCTGTGGAGTAAATAAAGGCTTTCCCGGTTCCCATTAGAAGTTCAATAAGGGAATTGGAGCCCAAAATGGCTCCTCCGGCCGAACCCAATGCCTTGCCAAAGCCTAGAATACTGGCAAAAATCCAATGTTCCCGATCTCTTTTCTCGGCCCAACCTTCTCCAGATTCCCCCATGCTACCTATGCTGTGGGCTTCATCTACAACCAATCTAAAACCGTGGCGTTCTTGCAGCGACCTGATTAAATTCAATGGACTTACATCGCCCGACATGGAATACACCGATTCAATAGCAAGGTAAGTATTGCCGGCATGCGGTCGATTCAAAAGGTGTTCCAGCCTATTCCAATCGGCATGGTCAAAACCAAAAGAAGGGATTTGGCTTTGATGAATTGCCAACCGCATAGAGGCATGCACCGATTTGTCGTAAAGTATGCGGTCTGCCCGGTTGGGGATTGTTGCAAAAAACAAAGAATTGGCTTGAAAGGCCGATGAGACAAGTAGGGCTGCTTGCGCTCCTGTTCGTTGAGCCAAGGCACGTTCGCAACGGGCATACAGGCCTAAATTTCCCGAAATACTGCGGCTTCCCCCAGCACCCAGTGGAAGGTCTTCGGTTTTAAAACGGTCCAATAAATACTCCTTTAAATCAGCATTTTGAGCCAAACCCAAAACGTCGTTCGATTGAAAATCGGGAAAAAGATTGGACTCAGGCAGGTGTTTAAACCTTCCATTTTCTTTTGCTTCACGTATCCGAGATTCTAAATCGGAATACCTCATTAGGCAAGAACATGCTGGGCACCTGGCTGAGGCTTATGTGCCGGCCGGGGTTTTAAGCCCAACAGGGCAAACATGGCCGCATCCGATTGGAATTCAGGATTGGGCGTAGTCAGCAATTTATCGCCGGTAAAAATGGAATTTGCTCCAGCCATAAAGCAAAGAGCTTGTTCTGCGACAGACAGATCGGTTCGTCCTGCCGACAAGCGGACCATGCTTCCGGGCATCGCAATTCGAGCCACAGCAATGGTTCTGAGCATTTCCCAAAAAGGCAATTTTTCTTGGTCTTGCAAGGGAGTTCCTTTCACCGCCACCAAGGTATTGATGGGCACCGATTCTGGGTGTACTGGCAAGGTAGCCAGGGTGTGCAACAAACCGACCCGGTCTTTTGATTCTTCGCCCATTCCAACAATGCCTCCGCAGCATACATTCAATCCTGCGTCGCGCACATTTTCAAGGGTATTTAAACGGTCTTGGTAGGTTCGGGTGCCGATGACCTTATCGTAGTATTCGGGCGAGGTATCCAAATTATGGTTGTAGGAGTGCAGCCCCGCCTCTTTCAATCGGTCGGCTTGGTCTTTGGTAAGCATCCCCAGCGTGCAGCACACTTCCATGCCTAAGGCATTTACCTGCTTTACTGCATCAACAATTCGATCAAAATGAACGTTGTCTTTCACCTCTCGCCAAGCAGCGCCCATGCAAAACCGACTGCTGCCGGCTTCTTTGGCTTCCATGGCCGAGGTAATAATTTCAGCCACATTTACGAGAGGAGTTCCCTTCACGTCGGTTTGGTAGCGTGCGGCTTGGGGGCAATACGAACAATCTTCAGGGCAACCGCCTGTTTTCACACTCAACAGGGTACTCATTTGCACCTCTGCTCCATCGTGCCAAGCGCGGTGAACCAAAGCGGCATCAAACACCAAATCCATAAGTGGTTTGTTGTATAAGGCCGAAATTTCTTCGCGTGTCCAGGTATTTCGTATGGCATTCGATTGCCGAATAGCCGATTTCATGCTTTCGTTCATAGTTCAAAGATATCCATTTTCAATCAGCTGTTTTTGGAATATTTGTCCAACAATTGCCGTTCTTTCTTACTTAAGCTTGAAAGGCCCTTTCGGTGCACTTTATCGAGCAGTTCATCAAGACTGGCTTGGTGTTCTAGGCGCCGGTTTCGGTAAGCGTCATCGCTTTCGGGTTTTCGAAACGAAACCTTCATGTATGGCTCAGCCCTGGAATTTGTATTGAAATAAAGCCACCGAAGCGGGTCATGACCAAGCCCTCGCCGCCATCCATACCAAAGGCCCACAGCAGCACCACCCAAATGGGCAAGAGTTCCGCCCAAATTTGAACTATTTCCCAGCATAAGCATATTGAGCACCAAATACCCCAGGGCTACAAATTTGAGTTTCACCTCACCAAAAAGAAACAACCGTACGGGTAAATTCGGATTCAATCTAGCCAGAGTCATCATCATTCCCATCAATGCGCCACTGCTGCCCAAAAGGAATCCACTGCCAATATATCCTTGCATTCCAGGACTTTGCATAAGCAACAAGCTAAGCACATTCCCAGCAAGACCAGCAGCAATAAACAAAGGCCAAACACTGCGGTAATCAACCATCATCACGTACATTCTCCCAATAAAAAAAAGAAATAAGCCATTGAACAGAAAATGGAAGAAACCCTCATGGGAAAAAACAGAAGTAAACAAGGTCCAGGGTTTCCAAACCAAAGCCCCAAGGTCGTACGGCATGGCAAGCAAACGAACCACCTCTGATTTAAGTGAAGTTTCCTCCGGTCCTTGCCACAAAATTCCTATAAAAGCAAGCAATTGAAATGCCAAAAACAAGCTAAGCTGCACCAACAGCAATTGGGCAATAGGATCCTTTTTAATGTTTATTTCTTCGGTCTTAAACATGATTAAAACCTTCGATTATTTCGTTTGAATCGGTAAATATTGAGGAACAGCCAGCCCGAAAGGACTCCCCCCAAATGGGCGAAATGAGCTACATCTCCGCCGCCTGTGAGCCCAGAGAACAGATCAATTAAAATCAAGCCAGCCATCAGGTATTTGGCCTTGACAGGTATGAAGAAATAGAGGTAAATATGTTGGTTCGGAAAGTAGTATGCATAGGTAAAAAGAATCCCATAAATGGCTCCGCTGGCTCCTACCATAGGAACAGGATCGCTCAATTGAGCGCAAGTAATGATCAAATGAATTATACCGGCCCCAATCCCGCTAACCAGGTACAAAGAGAGAAAGCGTTTCGAGCCCATGATGTTTTCGATGGCTGCACCGAACATCCATAGGGCGAACATATTAAATATCAAATGAAACAAAGAAGATGGGTCGTGCAAAAACATGTAGGTTACCAACTGATGGGGGTAAAACTCCCTAAAACCGCCCAAAAAAGAAGGGTATTGCAACGCCATATAGTTCATCATCCAGTCTTGAATAATGGGAATGGTACTAAAGGCAAAAAACAAGTAAACGATACCGTTTAAGATAATCAGGTTCTTAATTACGGGAGGCAAAATTGAAAATCCGCGCGGCGCTTGATAC
This sequence comes from Bacteroidota bacterium, assembly GCA_016866335.1. Lineage (GTDB taxonomy): Bacteria > Bacteroidota > Bacteroidia > CAIKAF01 > CAIKAF01 > CAIKAF01. Next base: position 7,281 of record VGMT01000013.1, read on the forward strand.
ATAGAACAAAGATAAAGGAAAGAGCCAATTTTAGGCCTAAAAAGGCCTAAAACCTGTTTATACAAACTCAGGCTAACGCGAGAACAAATCGACCAAATCCTGTTCGTTGAATTTCACAGCAATGGGTTTCCCATGTAAGGAGACCCAGGGCATGTTGCAATCCAGTAAATTACGGATTAAGGTTTCAGCCTCGAGGCCATTCAGCAGCACTCCAGACCGAATGGCCATATTTCCTGCCATTTTTCGGTACAGTTGATGCACCCTTTCTTCGCCCATTTGGGCAGAATTATGCTTAAACTCCTCTAAAAACCGATCAATCAAGTTAGGTAATGCATGTCCAACCGCCTCGGGTGGAAATCCGCGCACAAGAATAGACCCCGGCCCAAACACCTCGGCATCAAACCCCAAATTTCTTAGGTATGGCAGCATCTCTTCCATTAAGGGCATATCGGCCGGCCGAACGTTTATGGTTTCAGGGAACAAGGCCATTTGGGTGGGTGCTTTACCTTGTGAGGCTCTGGCAGTAAACGTTTCATACAAAATGCGTTCATGCGCTCTATGCTGATCAACCAAAAGCAGCTGCCCCTTCCACCTTAAAACCAAATAGGTATTGAGCAGCTGAAAGCACCGAAATGGCTCGGCCGCCACTTCTTCTTCGGGCAACAACCTAGGTGCATCTGTTGGACTGGGTTGGGCCTCAAAAAAGCGTTTCCAATCTTGATTCTGAGTTCTTGGGCCTTCCGTATGAAAAGGATTGTAATTGGGATTTACCTTAACCTCGGGCATTTTAATTTCTCCTGGCCTGGGCAATTCATGTCCAGCAAAAGCCACTTCTTGGTCAAAATCAATTGCTGGAGCAACATGGTATTTTCCGAGCGATCGGCGCACGGCCGATTTTAAAATGGAATAAATGGTTCTTTCATCTTCAAATTTCACTTCCGTCTTTGTGGGGTGTATATTAACATCCAACCTAGAAGGATCTACGCGCATAATGATGAAATATCCGGGATGAACATCGGCGGGTACCATATCAGAAAAAGAATCGCGAATGGCATGGTGAAAAGCCGGACTTTTTATAAATCTACCGTTCACAAACAGGTATTGTTCACCCCTGGTTTTTCGGGAAAATTCAGGCTTTACAATGAATCCATTCAATTCTACCACCGAGGTTTCTTCGTGCAGTGGCACAAGTTTTTCGGCATATCCCGTACCGAACAGCTGAACAATGCGTTGCTTAAAGGTTCCCCTACTTAGCTTAAAAAGCAATTGTTGGTTGTTCACTAGAGAAAAACCCAATTCTGGGTGAATCAGTGCAACCCGAAAAAACTCCTCTATGATGTGGCTTAATTCAACTTTTTCAGATTTTAAAAATTTTCGCCTTGCGGGTATGGTGAAAAACAGGTTTTTGATTGTAAAGCAGCTTCCACGAACATCTGGGGCGGCTGATTGCTCAAGCAATCTAGAGTTTTCCATAACCAACTTAACTCCATTAAATCCTTCGCGCGAAGTTTCAAGTTCAACTTTTGCCACAGCAGCGATGCTGGCCAAAGCCTCACCGCGAAAACCTTTTGTATGCAAATCGAACAGATCGGCGGCACTGTGAATTTTTGAAGTAGCGTGGCGCTCGAATGCCAACCGAGCATCCCATTCTGACATTCCCGTGCCGTTGTCTCTAACCTTTATCATGGATAACCCCCCTTCTGACAGGGTGAGTTCAATACTATCTGCGCCTGCATCTACAGCGTTTTCAAGCAGTTCTTTTACGATGCTTGCCGGCCGCTGCACAACCTCGCCTGCGGCTATTTGGTTGGCCACATCGTCGGGCAGCACACGAATCAATTGTTCTTTGGCTTCTATTTCATCCTTCATACCATGGCAAAGGTACAGATTTCTATTCCCTTGTTGTTTCAAAGCTAAGCAACAAAGGGCAAGGCTGCTGCTCTTTTTTCGGTTTAATTTAGGCCCGATTTGGTTTTACACTGAACCTAAGGTTTGCAGCAATTCCATTAAGCCAAAAGCCATACCTGAAATAATCAGGGCGTAGGTTAGCATGCGTAAAAAAGTACCCATGCCTGCCGGCTCTCTCCGCCTAAATTGCTGAAAGTCAATTTTTCTGCCTGTCGAGGTTGTTTTTGGGCTATGTTTGGGCTCTTTTCTCATATTATTCAAAGGCATACATATCTTCTACCCCATACCAACCTTGTTTTCCATAAAGCCAACGGGCTGCACGTAAAGCGCCCAAGGCAAAGCCATCTCGGCTGTGCGCCAAATGCCTCAATTCAAGCTGATCTATGTCGGAGTGCCAGGCAACGGAATGAAAGCCTTTAACCTCATCTTGCCGTTTTGCTGTAATTGGAACCAGGCCTTTTGTTTCTTTACTAAGGTACAATTCCCAGCCTGTATAGGCTGGATTTTGCTCTACAATTCCATTGGCTGTAGTTACGGCCGTGCCACTTGGAGCATCTTTTTTCTGGGTATGGTGAATTTCGGTCAATCGAACAGCATATTCTGGAAAGCTGCCCATCCATTTTGCCAACTTTTTGTTTAGAGCGAAAAACATATGAACTCCCACACTAAAATTGGAACCGACCAAAATGCTTCCGCTGTTTTTTTGGCAAGCCTCTTTCACCTCAGCTTCATTATTTGCCCAGCCGGTGCTGCCACAAACGGTTGGAATCCCAAGTTTAATCAAACTTAATAGGTTTTCTGCTGCCGATTCAGGTGAGGTAAATTCAATGGCAATTTGTGCTCCTGATTGCAACAGAGTTTCGCGGTGTTGCAACCAATCTCGCCCGCCCACAAAAACCACCTCACAGAAAGCCAAAGGAGCTAAGGACTCTATGGTTTTTCCCATTTTTCCGTACCCAATTAAGGCAATTTTAAGGGGATTATTTAGTTGGTTTTCCATTGCAAGGTTAAGGTTAAGGTTAGTCCAGGTTGAAAGCCTTGTAGAGGAGCAGGCGCAGAGGGTTGCCATTGGAAAGACAAGTCATCGCTTACATCAAAATGAAAAAGGTGTCCGTCAACGGTGGCATCCACAACGTTTAAAACATAGCCTACCAAACCCAAAACCGCCGCAAAATCACGATTTCGTTGAAATAAGTCCCTTTCTGCTTTGAGTGCGGTGGCGCTGTATCCATCGAATTCGGGTTGGGGGATTTCATTGATGCGGTTTCGGTAGGCATCGCGAAAGCGAATAAATTGGCTCTGATTGTCGGCCACGAAATAAATGCTAACACCCAGACCGGCCCAAACGATTGGCGCCTTCCAGTATTTCCGGTTATAAATCTGCCCAGCTCCGGGAACCACCATAGAAAGCACAGAGGCCAAGGCTGGTTTATGGTTTTGTCGGTACCTTTCACGCTTTTCCAATCGGATTGAATCTGTATTTTGGCCGAAAGCAAGGCCAAATACAGATATAAAAAGGATTAGTAAAAAAAGCCGTTGGGGTTTTATCATGATAGGCGATCCAGCAGGTTCTTTAATTCCTGCTCAGAACTAAATCGAATGCTTAGGCTACCATTGCCTTTTGGAGATAGAGAAACCTGAGCTTTTGCTTTTCCGGCCCAAGTTCCCAGTGGCTGAGCATAGGTTTTGGACTTATTTTTACTGGGCTGAGGTTTGCCTGTTGCTGATTTAACTAGGGCTTCGGTAGCGCGAACAGATAAATTTTGTTTTTGGACCTGCCTATAAATTTCGAGTTGCAGGGATGCCGGACTAACATTAATCAAGGTTCTAGCATGGCCCATTTCGATATTGCCTTCGATTATGCCTGCCTGTATTTCTTCGGGCAGTTTTAGAAGCCGAACGTAATTTGAAATGGTTTCCCGTTTTTTTGAAATCCTATCTGCCAATTGGTCTTGGGTCAGGTTGCAATCTTCCATTAAGCGTTGATAGCTAAATGCCAATTCAATGGCATTCAAATCGGCACGATGCAGGTTTTCTACCAAAGCCAACTCCAACATATCGGCATCTTCTGATGCGCGAATAAATGCAGGAATTGTTTTAAATCCAATCAATTGAGAAGCTCTGAAACGACGCTCACCCGAAATCAACTGGTATTTGCCCTCGTTTAAGGTTCGCACTGTGATGGGCTGAACTATTCCCAGCAATTTGATCGAATTGGCTAAATCATTTAGGGCTTCGGCTTCAAAATGGTTTCTGGGTTGCCATGGGTTCACTTCAATGGAGTCCAAATCTACCAAGGCAATGGTTCCGACGGCAGGTACAGGTTTTTGCATATCAGCAAGGATACCTGAGACTTCTCTAGCGGCCAATAAGGCCCCCAAACCTTTACCTAACCCTGATTTACGTTGCGCCATACCAATTAAATAACGGATGCCGAGGGCTTCACGCCTGGATTCTTTTGAAGTAGTTCCCGGGCTAAATCCAGGTAATTTTGGGCTCCCCTTGACTCTGCATCATACATGATAACTGTTTCTCCAAAGCTTGGCGCTTCGCCTAAGGTAGTATTGCGCGCAATGATGGTTTCAAAAACCATTTCTTGAAAATGGGTACGGACATCTTCTACCACTTGATTTGACAGACGAAGACGTTTGTCGAACATGGTAAGCAGAATTCCCTCAACATTTAAATTTTCATTTAAATTCGATTGAACAATGCGAATGGTATTCAGCAATTTACCCAAACCCTCCAAGGCAAAATACTCGCATTGAACCGGTATCAATACCGAATCTGAGGCGGTTAGTGCATTTACCGTTATTAAGCCCAAAGAAGGGGAACAATCGATTACGATAAAATCATACTGATCTCGAACTGCATTCAACACTTGTTTCATGCGCTGTTCGCGTCGTTCTACGTTAATCAATTCAATTTCGGCGCCTACCAAATCGATGTGGGCAGGCAATATGAACAAATTGGGTGTTGATGTGGCCAAAATGCACTGAGCTGGGTCTTGTTGGTTAAGGATGCATTCATAAATGCTATTCTCAACCTGATTTGGGTCTATTCCAACACCCGAGGTGGCGTTTGCCTGTGGGTCGGCATCTACAATCAACGTGCGGAACTCCAAAACAGCCAATCCGGCGGCCAAATTTATCGAAGTCGTTGTTTTACCAACTCCACCCTTTTGATTTGCTATTGAAATGATTTTTGCCATAAGAGCGATTGCTACGCTTTTACAAAATTAGCATTTTTTAGCCGCATCAAACATTAATTGCGTAGCCTAAGGTCCAATTTTAGCATTCACCTGAACGGCCTGGGCGGTTTCATTTTTTTTCAACGAGATTTTCATTGATTTAGTACCTTGGACTCATGAAAATTACCTGGATTTTTTTGATGGTGTTTCCACACATTATTCTGAGCATTGTGTTTACCCAATCTGGTTTTGATAAATTGTTTGATTGGAATGGGAACCTGACCTGGATTCGATCGCATTTTGCCAAAAGTCCTCTTGGGCCTTTTAGCAAATTTCTGTTGGTTGTGCTTAGCCTTCTTGAAACCCTTGGCGGCGTTTTGGGCCTACTTGGGTCTTGCTTGATCTTATTCACCGGTTTTCAAGAGCTTGCGACTGCATTCCTAGAAATGAGTTTGGTGCTTTTAGCCTGTGCTTTAATAGGGTTGATGGTTGGGCAACGCATGGCCAAAGACTACGCCGGGGCTGCCAACCTTACAGGGTATTGTATTTTATTGACTCTTAGCTTTTTAATGCTCTTTTACCCAACCAATGCTGATTTAACAATTTGGTAACATTGGCGGTCCGAATGCTTGTTTTTCTTAACACACCTTTGTAAGGCAACATCAATAGGTATGCCTAAACGCAGTAAAGAAATGCTAGTAAGGGGCGGAATCCATAGGCCTTTCCTACAATTTGTACTAAGAGAACGTGAATTTTTACTCATTCTTTTGGTCGGATTTACCTTATCGGGACTTTTTTACGACGTTCACTCCATTGCCATGTGGTTGGGATTTATGTTTGCGGGATATGCTGCCGTAGCAAACGACAGCATTCAAACCCTTGGCACTTTTATTGTGAGCAACAGCCGGGTTGCTTGGTGGAAATTATGGATTTATGTGTCCCTTATTTTGGTGGTTGTTTTGGTAACCGGATGGTTTCTTTATGATGGGGACGTTACGTGGCAAAAACTGTACAACCCCCAGGCCTATCCTGATTTGCCTCAACACAGCCAATACCCACAACCTTCCTCGTTTTCATTTATTCAATTAGCGGCTCCTTTGGTCTTGCTCATTTTGACCCGAATGCGCATGCCTGTATCCACTACTTTCCTTCTTTTAAGCTGTTTTTCCAGTAGTTCAAAAGGGATTACCGATGTTTTGGGAAGCAGCTTATCGGGTTACGCCATTGCTTTCATTTTATCCCTTTTAATTTGGATAGGAGGTTATAATTTAATCCGGAAATTTTTCAAACAACGGAAATCGGCTACGTTTTGGATTCCCTTGCAATGGGGTATCAGCGGGGTTTTATGGGGTGTTTGGCTGATGCAAGATGCAGCCAACATTGCCGTTTACTTGCCAAGGCAGATTGATGCACTTGAACTAACCGCTGTTTTGGGCTTGTTGGTATTGGGCTTAGCCATTTTAATGCGGCAACGGGGAGATAAAATTCAAGATATTGTGAACGAAAAAAGTCGAATTGAGGATATTCGGGCGGCTACCCTGATTGACTTTTCGTATGCAGGAATGCTTATTTACAAAATGTTTGTAAGTCCCGTTCCTTTAAGTACAACCTGGGTTTTTCTGGGTATAATTGGCGGCCGAGAGATTGCCATTTCAATCATGAGGAAGAAATCTGGAACGGCGCACAAACGGAAAGCGATTGGTATGATTATAAAGGACATCAGTTACGCCGTTTTTGGTCTGTTGGTTTCTTTAGCAATGGCTGTTGCCGTTAATGATACATTGAGAAAGGAAATGGAGGCCTTGATGTCCTTCTAAGAAAGAAGACTTTTTATTCCCTCCTAACGGATTGCCTGTGCTTCGGCAATCCTGTATTAAATCAGAAAAAAATCTAACTTTGTGGCCCTTGCCCGGGTGGTGAAATTGGCAGACACGCACGCTTGAGGGGCGTGTGTCGCAAGACGTGCAGGTTCAAGTCCTGTCCCGGGCACTTCCCCTTCCTTTTCTGCTGTTTACTTAATGCCATTTTCAAATTGCACCATGAAGCAATGATAACGGCAGTTCTTTATGCGTGACAGCTGCGGTGGGGATGGACAAGGGTAGCACGCAAAGCCTGAGCGGCGGACTGCGCCAGGCGAAGGGGGCGACCTTGGGAGCCACCCGAAGACGGCTGCAGGCCCCCGCTCGGGCTGCGGACTACCCAAGGACAGCCCCAAAACCGCCCAAAAAATCAATCCTTTATATCAAGTTCTAAGTCGAATTGTTTTGCCCATTAACCAGCTGAAATCTGCCCGTATCTTTGTTTAAAATTCAAGCACAACAACCTGATTTTGAAGGGGATTTGAATGAGACAGCAAATCTTGAAAACGCTGTTCAACCTGAGGACCGAGAAACCAGGGGTGCTGAATGCGCTCCTGAAGAATTCCCCTAGGTTGAACCCAATCAAAAAGCTGTTCAATTTTAAGCAGGCTTTCTTGTTCCCTTTTTTTCAAGGACCTTAAACGCTTGGAATTAAGAGCCTTCATTTCATTATTTAAGACCTTGTATTTGGCCAAGACAGCCTTAAAAAGGCTTGGATCATCCGCGGCAAAAATTTGGGCCCATTTTAATCCCTCTGAATTTAGAACTTCATTCCAAGGGTCGTTCTCATGGGCATCTACCTTGCTTCGGATCCACTTTTGGAATATTTTTTCCTTTTTTCCGAACAAATCCATCGGATTTAAATTCAGTTTATTCAAGATTTTGACTTCATGTTTGCCGAGCAATAAAAAGCTTTCCCTGGGTACCAAAACAGGGAAAGGAAGGTGAATACTGCGAAACATTCCAGAGAACTGCATCCAATATCTAATTTCAGCGGCGCCGCCAATGTAAGCTATGTTTGGCAATATAAACTCCTGGTAAATTGAGCGTCCGGTTACATTGGTTGAAAAAAGCTGAGGCTCCTTTGCCATATGGGATTTAAGTTCCGAGGGACTCCAGGTGGTTTTTGATTGGTGGGAAACAAAATTGGGGCCCTGTTTTTCTATTCTTTCTCGGCCCGATGCGGAGTGAAAGAAGAATAGATTGGGCATGGGTTTAACCTGCGGTGAAAACCCTGCTGATTCTTGCTCGTGGGTTGTACTAAGAAGGCTGCTGTACCAGAGCTTCTGCTCCAATAAGGTTGACATGTAGGCCCAGGCGCAGGTTTTCAGGGTGGAATCTTGTTGGTCTAAGATGATCAAACCCGACCCCTTTGTCCATTTTGCAATCAAACGGCGGAATGCCCTACCTAGAGGTATGCCAGGCTGATAGGCAGATTTTAACTCATGAAATGCATCAGACCAAACGGCCCCTTCGGGTAAAAAAAGGCGCAACTGATCCCAAAAATCAGGCATCTCGGGGCAACAATAATCCCCGACGGGCCCTCGGTTGTCTAAAATCGGAATGGTCCAGGGTTTATTTTCCCAATAAAAACTGCTTACCTCGGCCAGATCATGGTCATCTGAGTTCATCCAAAAAACGGGGACGACTTGAATGGACGGATTTTGTTCATTTAGCTGTCGGGCTAAGGTAACCACCGAGGCTATTTTATAAAGCAAGAAAAGGGGTCCTGCCCCAAATCCCAATTGATGTCCGGTAGTAACACAAAGAGCGTTATGTTTGGCTAATTTTTCGATGCTTTCTTCCACCGATGTATCGGGGACATCGCACAAAGCATATTGATTAAGAAGGGCTTGAACCAAAATAGTTCTTCGGCTATCGGGAAAAAAAGACAGGCGTTCTTGGCCCCAAGCCTTAAAATCAACTTCATCGGGATAGGCATTTATCCAATTTAAATTGGGTAAATCTTTATTCATATAGGAATGAAAAAGGCTGCTTCCAATTCCCGCCTGCTTAAAAGTAAGGTTCGTGAGGTGGCTAAACATGAAACAAAGGTATGTCCAAGTTTAGAATTCTTGAAGATTCAAGGTTCCGAACAGGTCAAAATCATCGGAATCAACAATTCGAACCTGAACAAAATCCCCGATTCTCAAGTATCCTTCTGAAGCTGGAATCAAGACCTCGCAATCGACATCTGGGCTATCGGCTTCGGTTCTACCAATGTAGTAATCGCTTTCTTTTTTATCGATGAGCACCTTTAGGACGCGGCCAATTTTTTCGGATTGAATTTGAGCTGAAATTTCTTGTTGAATTCGCATAAGGGTGGCCGCGCGTTCCTCTTTTACCTCAGTAGGCACATTGTCTACCAAAGAAAAGGCATGGGTATTTTCTTCGTGGGAATAGGTGAAAACACCGAGGCGGTCAAAGCGTTGTTGTTGAACAAAGGCGCACAATTCCTCAAAATCAGCGTCGGTTTCTCCTGGATATCCAACAATCATGGTTGTTCGAATGGTAATGCCTGGCAGCCTTTCACGCAGGGTTGACAGGAGCTGTTCGGTTTTATCTCTGCTTGTTCCCCTTCGCATGGATTTCAGCATGGCATCGGATGCATGTTGAAGAGGGATATCCAAATACGAGCAAATATTGGGGTGCAGCTGAATAGCATCCAGAACGTCGAGTGGGAATCCTGCGGGAAAAGCATAATGAAGCCGAACCCATTCAATGCCTTCAACATCGGCAAGGCGGGTCATTAAATCGGCCAGGTTTCGTTTGCCATACAAATCCAAGCCATAATAGGTCGAATCTTGCGCAATAAGGAGTAATTCTTTGGTGCCATTTGCGGCCAAGGCATTTGCTTGGGCCACCAACCCTTCAATTGAGGTTGACTTGTGTTTACCCCGCATTAAAGGAATGGCACAGAAAGAACAAGGTCGATCGCAGCCTTCTGAAATTTTGAGGTAAGCGTAATGAGAAGGAGTGGTAAGCAACCGTTCGCCTACCAATTCCTGCCGGTAATTCGCCTTCAGGGTTTTTAACAACCGGGGTAAGTCTCGGGTGCCAAACCAGGCGTCAACCTCGGGAATTTCAGAAGCCAAATCACCTGAATACCTTTCTGACAAGCAACCTGTTACGTACACCTTATCCACCAACTTATCTTCTTTGGCTTGGCAGTAGCGTAAAATGGTTTGAATGGATTCCTCTTTTGCCTTATCAATAAACCCACAGGTATTGATGACCACAACCTCAGATGCGGCAGCGGAATCGTGTTCGGTTGCAATTCCGTTGGCCTTCAACTGCCCCATCAAAACTTCTGAGTCGTAGATGTTTTTGGAACAACCGAGTGTAACCACATTTACCTTCGTTGGTTTTCGTGTTTTCGCTTTCACAATCCGTTGGTTTCGTGAAACAAAGCGTCAACAAAAGCGACTTTATCGAAGAGTTGCAAATCTTCCATTCCCTCGCCTACCCCAATGAACCTTACGGGAATGTTCATTTGGTCAGAAATGCCAATCACTACTCCCCCCTTAGCCGTGCCATCAAGTTTGGTGATGGCCAAGGCGGTGATTTGGGTTACTTCAGAAAACTCCTTGGCCTGAAAAAAGGCATTCTGACCGGTAGAACCATCTAAAACCAACAGCACTTCGTGGGGTGCATTTTCTACCACCTTTGACATGACCGCTTTGACTTTTGCGAGCTCATTCATTAGGTTTTTTTTATTGTGCAATCTTCCTGCCGTATCGATAATAACCACGTCAGAATTTCGGGCCAGTGCGGCATTTAAGGTATCGAATGCGACCGATGCCGGGTCGGCATTCATGCCTTTATCAATTACTTCAACGCCCGTTCTTTGGCCCCAAATTTTCAATTGATCCACGGCGGCAGCACGAAAGGTATCGGCGGCACCCAACAAAACCGATTTGCCCTGCTGTTTAAATTGCCAGGCCAACTTTCCAATGCTGGTGGTTTTTCCCACTCCGTTAACCCCAACCACCATAATAACATGGGGTTTTCTATGTTCGGGAATTCCCATGTTTATTTTCAGCGCTTCGTTGTCGCGCATCAAACGGCCAATTTCTTCCTTTAAAATAAGTTGAAGTTCTTCAGAGCCCAAGTACTTATTTTGCGACACCCGTTTTTCTATGGCCGCAATAATTTTGGTGGTGGTTGCAACACCTACATCTGATGATAGCAAAGTCTCCTCTAAGGCATCCAAAACTTCGTCGTCAACTTGGGATTTTCCCAACAAAGACCGTTTAAGTTTGCCAAGAAATCCTTCGCGCGTTTTTTCTAACCCTTGGTTAAGGGTTTCCGTTTTCTTTTTGCCAAAAAAATCAAATATGCCCATATAAACAAAAAAAGCTCCCTAAATAGAAGCTTTTAAAAATAGATTGGAAAGAACAAGTTAATTGCTCTTCAAAAAATCGTTGATGTTGTCTTTGTGGATTATCTCCTCTTTGAACTGGTAACCTTGACCTCCGCGGGTGCTTTTTACCATTTTAATCACTTTGGTAAAGTCTTTTCCTTTACCGGTTTGAAGTGTTGCTACTGTTTTCTTTGCCATGAGAAGTACAAATTACTTGATTTCTTTATGAACGGTCACCTTTCTAAGGATGGAATTGAATTTCTTCATTTCCAACCTGTCGGGGGTGTTTTTCTTATTCTTGGTGGTAATGTACCTAGAAGTGCCAGGTTGACCACTTGTTTTGTGTTCTGTACACTCTAAAATTACTTGAACACGGTTGCCTTTCTTTGCCATTTCAATGCAGATTTCTACTAATGGAGTGCGAAGATAGGTAAATTTCCATTTGTTTCAAGCGTATGGATGAAATATTTTATTTTTTGAAGAGAGGATGAGCCACCGCGGCTGCAATTCCTTTAATGCTGGCAAAATTCAAAGGGAATTCCAAAAAGACGTGCAAAAAACTTAATAAAAACAGGGCTTTCAGACCGGTTTTATAGCTGATACCATAGAGAAGCAGTGAAGCCAACCAAACCAAAACAATGGCAATCAATGCTTTTTTGGGCATTTTATGCCATTGGATCAGGGAAGTTTTGCTAAACCAATTAAGGTAATGATAGGTGTAGGCGAAGGCAATAAACCTCATCAACCCAATTCCCAGGGTGGATTGAAAAACAGCCACATCTGCCGAAGCCTGGTCGGCCAAGCTTAGGCCTCCGAACCAATTCAGAAACTGTCTATTGACTTCATAAAACGAGCTACGATAACTTTCTATGGTGTAAGGGGAAAGTTGACCAAGCTGTAGGTTGGGGAACCAAATGAAGGGTAAAATTCCGCAGATCAACAGCAAGCATACCGCTAACCAACCTGGCTTGCTTTTTGACTTTAAGGCTCCAAAAGCCATAAATAATCCTGTAAATAAAAAGACATGAACAAGGGTAGGCAAAAAAACTGCGATAAATAGGGCGAATTGGGTTAGCCTTCCGGTAAATGAAATTTCAGGGGATTTTCCGTACGAAATGACCACATCTTGAGCATTTGCAACCGAACAGTTCGGGGGCGGATTCAACCCAAATCCGGACTTTACAAAAGAATATCCAACGGGATTTAGCCCTTCAAATCCCCGCCGAAAAAGCGCCGCATACTCTGTCTCTACACTTCCATTTTCGCGCTGCACCTGCATTCCCGATACCAAAAAATAAGGATTCTCTTTCCATTCTATGGTACTTGCCACTACTTCTCCCTCAATTTGAACAACGGTTTCAGGGCGTTCAATTTGAAACAAAACCAACACCAAACCCGTAATTGCCACCGCGCCTACCCGCTGGAATTTCGATTTGACAAAAACAAAGACAAAGGCCAACAAAAGGCTTCCAAGAATAATGTTCCCTCCCCAGCCGCTCAAGCTTAAGGTATTGATATTAGGAAACCATTCTGCACCAAAAGCACTCCAAACCAATAAGGCTCCCAAAACCACAATGCTTGGAAGAAAAATACGGGCGGCGGGTTCATCGGCAAGAAAATAATTGCGTTTGTGCAACCAACCTATTTCGGTTAGGTAGTGCAAGGGCCCTAAAACGGCATACGAGAATAAAAACAATTCAAAGGGCAGTACATAGGCCAAGCCCAAACTTAATGCCATCAGGCCTATGTTAAGCCAATCTATTGTTTTGGTATTCATAGAATTGAATTTAACCGAAGGTAGGTAAGCCTGGATTGTTGTTTAAAATTGATTCCAGCGCCGCTATTGCCTCTGAATTCAATTTTTCGGTATGTTGAAGGGTTGCCAGGTTTTCACTTAACTGTTCAGGTTTGGTTGCCCCCAAAATAACGGTACTCACATTTTGATTTTTTAGGCACCAAGCAATGGCAAGTTGGGGCAGGCTCATTTGTAGTTCAGAAGCTAATTCCCCGATTTTTTTAACCTTCTGAATTTTAGCCTCGGCCGATTCTCCAGTCAGCATGTCTTTTAGCCATTGCATATCTGCCAAGTCGGTTCTTGTTCCTCCGGGCGCGCCCTGGTTGTATTTTCCGGTTAACAATCCACTTGCCAAAGGCGACCAAATGGTGGTACCCATTCCAAGGCGGGAATACAAATTACGGTACTCACGCTCTACCCTTTCCCGATGAAACATATTGTATTGGGGCTGTTCCATGGTTGGCGGTATCAAATGATGCTGCCGGGCGATGGCATGGGCTTCCACTATATCGGCGGCTTCCCATTCGCTGCTACCCCAATACAGTATTTTCCCTTGACGAACCAAGGTATCCATGGTATAAACCGTTTCTTCTATGGGCGTATTTTTGTCAGATCTATGGCAAAAATACAGGTCTAGATATTCTACCTGAAGACGTTTTAAAGCTGCATGACAGGCTTCTGTTACATGCTTCCGATTTAAACCGGTTTGGTTAGGATGGCTGCCCCCCCAGTATACTTTTGAGGAAACCACAAACCGATCTCTCCCCCATCCCGATTGCTTTAAAATTCGGCCCATTACTTCTTCCGACTTTCCATGGGCATACACCTCGGCATTGTCGAAAAAGTTGACTCCCAAATCAAAAGCCTGATGCATCAGTTTTTTGGCCGTTTCATCTGAAATTTGATGACCAAACGTAACCCAACTGCCAAACGATAGGGCAGAAACCTGCAATCCTGATTTTCCTAATCTGCGGTATTCCATACTCAAAAGTAAGAAGGTTTTTAGGTTTTACTCTATTGAAAAAACAAAGGATGTCGGAACCAAGGTCCAGCAACTCTGCGCTTCTACCTTCAGAAATGTATCTTTGATGAAAATTTTACAACATGAAGTCCATCCAAACCTATTTAAACATTGCCTTAGGCATTGCCGTAGCTGTTTTGTTTTTCTTGCATTTTAAAGGCGCAGAAGGCAATGGCAAGGCCATTGGCGCCTCGTTGACCGACTCTTTATCAAACCCCGGTCAAGGCCTTAAAATAGCTTACGTAAATGGAGACAGCATGATGTCTAGCTACGGCCTAATGAAAGACCTTGAAGCAAAATTCATTCAAGATAATATGGTCAGGGAGTCCAAACTAAAATCTGCCCAAACCAAACTTGAGCAGCAATACCGGAATTATCAAAACGAGGTTAGCACCCTAACGGCTCGTGAGAGGGGCAAAAAAGAAGAACAACTTCAGTTGGCCCAACAACAATTGATGGCCGATCAGCAAGAACTTAGCCAAAATGCCGCCATGCAAGAAGCCGAAATGTACGAGCAGATTCAAGACAGCCTTCAAGCATTTTTCAAGGAATTTGGAAAGGAGTTGGGGGTTGATTATGTCTTGGCCACTCAAAAAGGCTCTGGAATTCTGTTTACAAATCCTTCATTGGATGTTACCGGCCCTGCTATCGAAAGGTTAAACCAACGCTACCAAGCCGGAAAAGCGAAGTAATGCGTATGGCCATCGTCCCCTTGCCCTGTTCTCTTTTACGCTTTCCCCTTTTGATTTTAGCCCTTTTTACCTATTTAATGGGGGCATCTTCAGGGTTGAATTCTCCTCCATCTTATTGGCAACTTGAAGTTCATTATTCCATGTCGGTGATGCTTGATACCTCCGATCACAAATTAACTGGATCGCAGAAGCTTAGCATAAAAAACACCTCGCCCGATACCCTAAACGAGCTGTTTTATCATTTGTACTACAATGCATTTCAACCGGGTTCGGCCATGGATGTGCGCAGCCGTAGTTTGCCCGATCCCGACCGAAGGGTTGGCAGCCGTATTCAAGGCTTAAGCCCTGAACAAATGGGTTACCAACGCATTATTTCGGTAAGCCAAGAACGGAGCCCAATAAAATCCTTCTCCGTTGTAGGCACCATAATGCACCTTCCGTTAAGCAAACCGCTTTTACCCGGTGAAGAAACCCAAATTGAACTGCAATTTGAGGCGCAGATTCCGGTTCAAATTCGCAGAACAGGCAGGCACAACGCCGAGGGCATCGATTTTTCAATGACCCAATGGTATCCGAAACTTGCAGTGTACGATGCCAACGGCTGGAATACTGACCCTTACGTGGCCCGTGAGTTTTATGGGAATTTTGGAACCTTTGAGGTGAACTTGAAAGTTCCTCAAAACCAGGTTGTGGCAGCCACCGGACTCCTTTTAAATCCGGAGGAAGTAGGCCATGGGTATTCTTCCATTTCAAAGCCTTCCAAAGGCTGGTTGACCTATAAATTCAAGGCAGAAAATGTACATGATTTTGCTTGGGCCGCCGACCCCGACTACAAGCACGACACCCTTCGTGTACCAAATGGTCCTTTGCTCAGATTTTTCTATCAATCCGATTCGACCTATGCGAATTGGCAGGCCTTAAAACCATATTGCCAGCAATTGTTTGAACGCATGTCGGCAACTTTTGGCCCCTACCCTTATCCCGTTTTCAGCTTTGTTCAAGGCGGCGACGGTGGCATGGAATATCCTATGCTTACCTTGATTACTGCCCGCGGAAACTTAGATGGTTTGATTTCTGTTTCGTTCCACGAGGCCATCCACAATTGGTTTTACGGACTTTGGGGGTTTGATGAAGGAAAATACCCCTGGATGGACGAAGGGTTTACCCAATATGCCACAGAATATATGATGCATGCCATCCGTAAAGACGAACACCCTAGAAAATCCATTTTAGAAACCTACAAAATGCTGCTCGCTACGCCAAACAGGCAACCCCTAAGTACGCATGCGGATTGGTATTCTACCAACAGAGCCTACAGTTTATCTTCGTACATCGGCGGAGCTGCATTTTTAGAACATCTTACTTATTTATTGGGAGAAGAACGCATGCCCCAATTTTGGAGAGATTTTTACCGAGATTGGAAATTCAAGCATCCAAATCCCGAAAACCTAATTAGAACTGCCGAAAAAGTAGGCGGCATGGAATTGGATTGGTTTTACAGGGAGTTCATTTATTCCACCCATACCATAGACTATGCTGTGGATTCTGTTTGGAAATCAGGCAATGGAATTAAAATCAGGCTAGAAAACAAAGGGAGTTTTCCTATGCCCCTGCGCCTACGAATTGGTTTGAAAGACGGGAATGCTCAAAACATCTTGATTCCACTTGATGTTCAGCGGCTGAAATCCATTCTTGACCCAGAACTCAGAACCCTTAGTACATCTGCCCCGCTAAAGGATTGGGTATGGGTAGAATCTACCTACACGTTTGAGCTTCCTATTGGTTTTCAGAATGTTCAGTCTATAACCATTGACCCCGATGGATATTTGGCCGACATAGACCTTGAAAACAACGTTAAAATTCTGCCTTGAACCAAGCTTTACTGCTACCTTTGATGCATAGGTAAACCGGTATGAAAAAAATCCACATCGTTTTAATTCTTATCGTGGCAGCTGCCATTGGTGTTGTTATGGTTGCCCTGGGCAATTCTGATTCGTATGCATCTTTTGCCCAAGCCATTGAAAACCCCTCAAGAACCTATCACGTAGCAGGCAAATTAGAGTTAAACGAACCCATGGTGTACGACCCCCACACCGAGGCCAATCTATTTACCTTTACCATGGTTGACAACGACGGAAAAAAATGCAGGGTTGCCCTACACAAACCCCGCCCCCAAGATTTTGAACGGTCTGAACAAATTGTGGTCATAGGTCAAATGGAAAACGATGTTTTTCAAGCAAAAGACATTTTAACAAAATGCCCCTCTAAATACAACGACGCCCCCACCCAAACTGTGGAATTGTGAACAGCTCTGATTTTTTAAACGAACAGCTTTGGCCCGGGCAACTGGGGAACGTTCTTATCCTCCTTGCCCTTTGCTCGGCCGTTTTCGGTGCCATTGCTCATTTCAGGTCAACCATTTACAATCTAGATTCAACCTGGAAAACCTGGGGCAGAATCGCCATGCTGGTTCATAGCAGCTCCGTTTTTGGCATCGTTGCCCTGCTCTTTGGCATTATGCTGACCCGGCAGTTCGAGTATTACTATGTTTGGAAGCACACCAATACTGCCTTGCCTCAATCGTACATTTTTGCTGCATTTTGGGAAGGACAAGAGGGCTCATTTTTGCTTTGGGCCTTTTGGCATGCGGTTATAGGATTGGTTTTTCTGCACAAGGCTTTCCGTTCGAATTCTGGGGTAATTGCGACCCTGCTTTTGGTTCAAGGGTTTTTAATGACCATGCTGCTTGGCCGAATTGTTTATTTGCCTGATTTGGGCATCGATTTCAACATCGGCTCCTTCCCATTTGGTTTAACTAGGGAACATCCAACCCTAATGAACGCTCCATTTACAAAGCTGCCAGATTACTTATTGAATCTGGACGGCCGGGGCTTAAATCCAGCCCTTCAAAACTACTGGATGACCATTCACCCCCCTACCCTTTTTCTGGGTTTTGCTCTTACCACCATTCCTTTTGGATTTGTTATCCAGGCTTTAATTCGTCGAGATTTTAGCTCTTGGTTCCGAAATGCCTTGCCTTGGGCCTTTTTGGGAGTTGGTGTTTTGGGTGCCGGCATTCTAATGGGTGGCGCCTGGGCCTACGAAGCCCTAAGTTTTGGTGGTTTTTGGGTTTGGGATCCCGTTGAAAATGCTTCGCTTGTTCCTTGGCTGCTGTTGACCGCCGGCGCGCACATGCTGCTGATACCCAAAAAAACCAAAATCGTGCTGACCCTGGCCTTTGTATTCTTAATACTAGGTTTTATTACGGTTTTGTATTCTACCTTCCTAACCCGCAGTGGCGTTCTGGGCGATGCCTCTGTGCATTCGTTCACCGATTTAGGATTGACCGGGCAACTTCTTCTGTTCTTGTTTTTCTTTATGGCTCTTCCTGTGTACCTGGTTTTACCAAAACGGCAACGTTTTGTGTATCTGATTGCCTCCATCACCTTGCTCGCTTTTGGTTTTAGTAGCCAATTTTCGTCCATTTCAAATGCCTTGTGGACCTTGTTTGGTTTGCTTTCGTTTGGTTTGGGAATTTTCAGTTTAAACCAGCGAATCAATCCAAATACCCCTAGCTTAGAAGAAAACGTTTGGTCGCGCGACTTCTGGATGCTAATGGGAGCTCTTGTTCTAACGGTTTCGGCCCTTCACCTTACTGTTGAAACCTCCAAACCGGTCATTAATAAACTTACGGGAACGTCTATGGCCGTGGGCGACGTGGCCGCCTACAACGCGGTGCAATGGTGGTTCGGTTTGCTTCTGTCCATTGGAATGGGCGTTGTGCTCTATTTGATGTACGGCAAAAAAACAGTTCAGGGCCTAGCCAAAGAACTCGGCAGAGTTGCTTTGGTCGCGGTAGCCCTTACCTTGGTTAGCTTCTCTTTGTACCCCAACATGAAAGTGATGCCCGATGCGCTTCTTTTGTTGGGCGGCTGGTTTGCCTTGGCCTCAGGTTTCTTGTTTGTGGCCAAATTCATCAAAAAACACCCCTTGGCAGCGGGTGGCGGTTTGGCCCACGCTGGTTTTGGGCTGCTGATGGTTGGCATTGTAATTAGCATGGGCCAACAACAAAACGTGTCGAAAAACCAAAACGAAATCAACCTGAAGGCATTAAACGAGGAGTTTTCAAACAACGAACACGTTATGCTGATGAAAGGCGATTCGGTACGCATGGCCAACTATACTTTGGTATTTGCCAACGATACCTTGAACGGCTCGTTCGCCGAATACCAAATAGATTACTATTCCCATTCGGATGGGAAAAACGAAAAGAAGTTTAGCCTAAACCCCCGAATTATTTTAAGCCCCAGCATGGGGAACGTGGCCGAACCCGCCACCCGCCACTTTGTAACCCACGACGTGTTTACGCATATTTCCTATGTGGACCTGGAAAACCTAAAGCGAAAATCGGCAGGAATCGCTGCCCCAGAATACGAAGAACCCCAGCATTTTGAACTGAAAATTGGCGATACCGTTTATTCCTCAAACGCTTACATTGTGGTTGAAGGAATCGCCTCAGATCCCAGAAATGCTCAAAGCGAAACCGACCCCAACAACCTGAATCTTAACTTATACCCCACCTTCACCGTTCGCGACCTGCAAGGAAACATCGATACCGTAAAACCCGCCTTTTTAATTCAAGGCCTCTCCCTGCAAACCATTCCCGACACTGCAAAAGGCAACGGATTGGTGATAGAAGTTAAAAAAATAAATCCAAAAACCTCAACCATCGAGGTGGAAATGCAACGCAAAAAATACCAAAATCAAGATGATTTTATCATTATGAAAGCGGTGATATTTCCTTGGATTAAATTGCTGTGGGCCGGTTGCTTTTTGATTGCGATTGGCAGCCTAATGGCCGTAGCTGAACGCTTCAATAAAAATGGGCAGGCTTAGTTTCATCGGAACCGGAAACCTCTCTTGGCATTTAAGTCAGGCCCTTTTTCAAGCAGGCCATACCGTGGTAGAATTTTGTGGACGCCAACCCGAAAAAACCCAAGTTTACGCCGCCCGTGTCGATGCTCAGCCCATTGACCACCCCTCCCTGATGGATTCCAACTTGGATTTCATCTTTATCTGCGTTTCCGATTCGGCCATTGCTGAAGTTAGCTCCCAATTGAATCCAAGCAAGGCAATTCTGGTGCATTGTTCTGGAAGTACACCCCTAAACCACCTAAATGGAGAAAAAACAGGAGTTTTCTACCCTTTGCAGTCCTTCCGCACCGAAACGGTAGTCCGCTGGAGGGAGCTGAATATTTTGCTGGAAGGAAACACCCTTGAAACCACCGAAGCCTTGTTCAACCTTGCTTCATGCCTTGGCGCTTCTACCCAAGCCACCACCGAAACAGATCGGCAGCGCATCCATTTGGCGGGTGTGTTGGCCTCTAATTTCGTGAACCTTCTTTGGCAAAAAGCACAAGAACTCTGCATGCAATCGGGCATGGACCCAGAACTGCTGCACCCTTTAATGGAAGAAACCCTGAACAAAGCTGTGCAAATGGGTTGCACAGAAGCCCAAACCGGCCCTGCTTTGCGCCGCGACAACCAAACCTTGTTGCTGCACGAAACCATGTTGAACATGCAGCCCCCCTGGGACGAAGTGTACCGAATTCTGAGCCAAGAAATTGCCAAACGACACCCGCTGCATTCCCAAAGCTAAATCCAACCCAATGGGCAACATTGAATTAGAAAACGGGAATGAGGAATCCCAAAACCCGTACCTACCCTTACTTCAAGCCCAGCAGAAGTATTTCAGGCAACAATGCAGCAAACCCCTTCAAAGCCGCAAAGCGGTGTTGCAAAAATTCGCTTCGCTGCTAAAAGAAAAGGAATCGGATTTGTTTGAGGCAATTCATTCCGACTTCCATAAATCGGCCTTTGAAACGTACGCCGCCGAACTGGGATTCCTTCAGCATGAAATTGCTTTCGCCTTAAAGCACTTAGATACCTGGGCAAAACCCAAACGGGTGGCCCATGGTTTGATCAATTTTCCCGGCCGAAGCTATGTGCTTTCTCAACCCCTGGGCTCTGCCCTAATCATAGGAGCCTGGAATTATCCGTACCAAGTTACTCTGTTGCCCGCCATTTCTGCCTTGGCCGCCGGCAATACGGTGCTAATAAAACCCAGCGAATTGGCCCCGGCAACCGCAGCAGCCATGAAGCAGCTCATCAATACGAACTTCCCGGCCGAATTAATCCACGTGGTTGAAGGGGGAGCCACAGAAACACAGCAATTGGTTGATTTACCCTGGAATTCCATCTTTTTTACCGGCAGCACCCGGGTAGGCCGTGAAATTTACCAACGGGCGGCCAAAAACCTGACTCCCGTTACATTGGAATTGGGAGGAAAAAGCCCCGCCTTCGTTTTAAAAGACGCGAACCTAAAGGATGCAGCCAAAAAAATAGCCTGGGCAAAATGCCTGAACGCCGGGCAAACCTGCGTGGCTCCCGATTTTGTGTGGGTTGAAGCTGAGGTTCGTTCAGCGTTTATAGAAGAACTTTGCCAAGCCTTCGAAGCCTACCCGACAGCCCCAGACCAGGCCAACGACCATTACGTTAAAATAATTTCAAAGCGGCACACCGAGCGCATGGCTTCGCTTTTGGACCCCAAGCAGGTTGTTTTTGGCGGTCAAATTGATGTAGATCAGCGGTTTGTGGCGCCCACCCTGCTGCATCCGGTAGCCTGGGAAGACCCGGTAATGCAGGAAGAAATTTTCGGGCCTTTGCTGCCCATTATGGAATTTGAAAATTTAGAAGCGGCGTTAAATCAGGCTCTGCAGCAGCCTTCGCCCTTGGCTTGCTATGTTTTTTCGACCGATTCAAGGCGCATTCGGCAAATTCTAGACACCCTTCCCTTTGGCGGCGGCTGCGTCAACGATTGCTTGATGCACCTGGCCAATCCGCGGCTTCCCTTCGGCGGAGTGGGCCACAGCGGCAGCGGGCGCTACCATGGCGAGGCCGGTTTCCGCACCTTTTCGCACGAAAAAAGCATCGTCGAAAAATTCGGTTGGTTCGACGCGCCGGTCCGCTATCCGCCGTACTTACCGTGGAAATGGAAGGTGCTGCGCCGGCTTCTTCCTTGATTTTTTTTTGGGGCGCCAATTCCCGCTTTCGCCTGTAGTCAAGTTGCCCAAACCTGCCCGGCCATGGGCTGCGGTGGCTCCTAAAGTCGCCTCCTCGCCCAGGCCGGGCTGGGTTTGGCCTGCCTTGCCTGCCGGCTCAATCGGGGGCGCGACTCAGGCTAGAAGCCATTCAGCATGAATTTTTGGGAATTGTTGCCTGAAGGGTACCCAAAAACACATTCATAAATTTAATTTCATTTAGGCTTACACCGCCGCCCGCGCCCCCGATTGAACCGGCAGGCATGCCCGTTCAGAGCTAGGGAAACCCCGGCGAGGAGGCGACGCGAGGAGCCACCGCAGACGGCTGGTTTCCCAGCTCTGAACTGGCATGCCTAAAGGTGAAAGCGGGAATAGGCGCCCAACTTAATCCCCAAAAATTAAGCGTACTTTTGGGCATGCATCCGGTGTTTTTTGGGCAGGTGAATCAGAATCGGGCCGAACTTTCGCTGCCCGATCGGCAGCATGCTGGCCGTGTGCTGAGGCTTAGGGCCGGTCAGCTGATTGTGCTTTGCAATGGCCGCGGACAGGCTTGGGAAGCCGAACTGCTGCCTCAGTTTGCCCAAACCGGGGAACTGAAAATTCAGCGCGAACTGCCTCCGCAATCCCAACCCGGACTTTGGCTGGGAATAGGAATGCTGCACAAAGCCGACCGCATGGAATGGCTGGCAGAAAAAGCGGTTGAACTTGGTATTCAAGGACTTATACCACTGCGCAGCGAGCGTGCACAGGCCTACCGATTTAACCAAGAACGCCTACAAAAAATAATGGAAGCCGGCATGAAGCAGTCGCAGCGGTTTTGGCTGCCCAAGCTGCTGCCGCCCATGAGCATTGCTGAACTTTGCCAACAAGAATGGCCTGCCCACCGCCGATTTGCTTACTGCAGCGAAGCCAAACAGCAGCCTGAAGAGTGGCCCGAGGCAGCCGCCGAAGGCATAGGACTGATTGGTCCGGAAGGCGATTTTAGCCCAGCAGAAATAGATTTACTGCTTCAAAACAACTTTAAACCACTAACGCTGAGCGCCTTTCGACTTCGCAGCGAAACGGCGGCACTAACCATGCTCTGCAAATGGAACCAGGCCGAAGGGCTGGACCGTGTTGGCATGCAAAACCCCTTGCTATGAACTCTTTTTTTAACCCGGAACGGCCCGGAAAATTGCCATCTACATCCTCAACCCAGCAACGCATGGAATTTGAGGTAGATTACGACCGAATTGTGTTTTCAAGCCCCTTTCGTTCACTTCAAAACAAAACCCAAGTGGTTCCGCTGCCCGAACATGATTTTGTGCATACGCGCCTTACACACAGTTTAGAGGTGTCGAGCGTGGCGCGAAGCCTAGGCCGTCAGGCCGCCTTTGCCCTGCAGCAAAATGGAATTGAAATTGGTTCCAACCCTTCGGAATGGGGTGCCATTGCCGCGGCCGCAGCCCTGGCGCACGACATTGGCAATCCGCCATTTGGGCATGCCGGAGAACTCGCTTTGAGCGAATGGTTTCAGCGCAACAGCTTGCCGGATGTAAGCCCAGAAGAATCGGCCGACCTGCAAAGTTTTGAAGGAAACGCCCAAGGCTTTAGACTTTTAACCCAACGAAAGGACCTGAAACCCACCTTTGCCACCTTGGGTGCTTTTACCAAGTATCCCTGCCCTTCGCTGTTTGAAGGGCGAGATTCCCGGAAAAAAAGCCAGAAAAAATTCGGGTATTTTCAATCGGAAAAGGCTATTTTTCAAGAAATGGCCGATGCCCTTGAACTACAGCGGCATGCAGGTTCTACCGAAGCCCGAATGAGGCATCCGCTCTGCTGGCTTGTGGAAGCAGCCGATGATATCTGTTACTTAATTATTGATTTGGAAGATGCCGTGCGCATGGGTTTGGTTGGAATTGGACAAATGGTGGAATTGCTGGAGCCCTTGTTGCCCGAAACCGATAGTTTGAACGAATCGTTTCAAAAACGAAGCCTAGACGAAAAAGCAGGTTTGCTGAGGGCCATGGCCATTCGGGAACTGATAGTTCAGTTTACCCAGGCTTATGTTCATCATTTTGAGGACTTAAAATCGGGCAGTTTGGACAGTTCGTTGGACAAATTGGTAGAAAAATCTGGGGCGTTGGCTCATTTGTCTTCTTTTTCGGCAAGGCATATTTACCAAAGCGAACGGGTTTTGGAATTGCAGGCCGCAGGGTTTGAGCTGCTGCCCAAACTAACCGGAATGTTTATGGAAGCTGCTTTGGATCAAAGGCAGGGACGAAAAAGCAGTTCCGGTCGATTGCTCAACCTTTCGCGCATGTTGCCCTTTCAAGTGCAGGCCGAAGACAGCAATTACACTCTAGCTCGGCAGGTTTTAGATTGCATATCGGGATTTTCAGACCGAAAGGCCATGGACGTGTACCAACGGATTTCGGGGATTCGGATGGGGTATTGAGGGGGTGATTGAAACCAATTCCAATCCTCAAGGAACCACAACCTGAACCTCGGCCATTCCCATGTTAAAGTAGGCATCAAAAACCAGAAGGCGCAAATGGTAATTGCCTGGGGCAGCCGCCGAGGGAATGCTCAGGTTGCTTAAGTTCAAAACGCCGGTAGCTGGGTCGTACAAAGAAAGCGAACTGCCCAATTGAACAGCATTGTAGTCGGCAACATCAAACTCTTCTTGGCTGCTTAATTTTTCTAAAACAACCTCTACCCTATTCAATTCACCTGCTGCGGTTCCATCTGAAAGCACGTCGCTCACGTTGGCCAAAACAACAAAGGGCGAAGCCAGGTTGGCATTGGCTTGGGGTGATTGAACGGCCACAACAGGAGCAATTGTATCGGTTTCGTCTTTTAAAATCAAGGGGAAATATGATAAAGATTCGTTGCCGTTTTTATCTAAGCAATACACTGTAAAATGGTAAGGACCAGGCAGGTATCCTTTGGGAATGGGAACGTAAAAATCAATGGCATCGGAAGTTCCAGAAATGGAGCCAATTATTAAGGAATCCCATTTGGCCAGAGCATCTTGAGGCTTCCCATGGTTGTGCCCATCGTGGTTGCTGTGAATATCTATTTTGAATTGATTCAAGGCCACGTTGTCCGAAAATTGAATCACAACATGAATGGAATCCCCCATGAACTTACTGGTATAGATTTCGTCGTTTGGGAACTGTATGGACGGCGGCATATCGTCAACGCTGCAAGCGAAGAAATTGACACTAAGCAAGGCGGCTAGAAAAAAACCCGGTGTTTTCATGGCGATTTTAATTTGTGATGTGGTTGTAGAAATGTAAAAATAGCAGAAAGTTGAAGGTTTCGGCCCGGTTCGGGAATGTTAATAAATCGGTATCGGTTTTGGTGCACAAAATAACGTTGGTCCAACAGGTTTTGAACTTCAACACTTAACCTAAGCTCAAGGGTTTTATACCTTAAGGTTGCACCAGCAGCCAATCCGCCAATGGCATAGCCAGGCGTTTTTTTTTCGTTGCGCGCTATGGCCTCTTGAGGTGCAGCCAACAATACCGTGGCGCGAACATAGGGGTGCTCTATCCAGCTTAAATCTGGGAAGTGATGCTCGAATTCGGTTTGCAGATTTACCGGAGGAATAAAAGGCAGGGGATATCCATTGCTTACATTAAACCCAAAAACCCCATCGGCCACCAGCTTTAAATTCCAGCGGCTGTTCCAATGAACATCCAACATGCATTCGGCTCCGGTTTGCAGCGCCTGGGCCTGAGCATATCGATACAATTGCCCCGCCTCCGGGAGTGGAGAGAAAGTCCCAGTGGGCTCTAAAAATATATACCGATCGAAGTAATAGAAAAAGGGCGATGCGGTAAAATGAACCTTTCTATTTTGAAATTCGTAGCTAAAATCCAACTGAATACCCCGTTCTGAATTCAAGCTGCTGTCGCCCATTTCATGCCTAAAAGTTCCATGGTGAATCCCATTGGCTGCCAATTCAGGAACGGTTGGTAAGCGGAAACTGCTGCCCAAATTCCACCGAACCAAAGCGCGTTGACTTATTTCACGGGTAAGACCAGCCGAGGCACTCCAATTTGCATAGGTCCTGCTCATTCCTAAATTCATTTTCAGGGTATCGGTGGGCTGCAAAGCCATGTTGTACACTACTTGGTTGAATTCCGGAACTGTTTGAAATGCTGCATCGCCCCGAAGTCCAAAATGAGCATGCCATTGCCCTGAAAAACTGCGCTTAAGCTGAGCCCACAAACCAGCCTGGGCTGTGCGAAAATTGGGCAGCAAATACCGAAATCCCTGAACAAGATTCTCTTGCCATTGCCCATTGCTGCCCGCTACCAAATGCCAATTTTCTATGGAACGTGAGTACCGAATATTGTATGAAAAGGTACTCAACTCAAATCCATGCTCTATAAACTGGTGTTCTGGAAAATAAACGGAATGGGCTTGAGGGTCTGAGAATTCCCGCCGGATGTTTCTCTGGAAACCCAAATCGGTTTCAAGCCATGCATTCCCCAATTTTATTCTCTGGTTGTAAATAACCTTGTGGTGTTGAATCTGCTGAAACGGGAAATCAATGTCGCTCAAATTGGCGTCATCGGAAAGCGTGTATGCGGTTGGAATCCCATAGGCCCCCGAAAAGAAACCCATTTGCTGATCCACCAAACTGTACGTCAAGAGTCCATACCCATTGCGACCAGAATGCCCAACGGAAGCCGAATAATACCGGTCCCGACCGGCTGTATTTTTCAGCTTCCCTCCTTCAATTGGCAGAAGAAATCCATTGTACAAAAAAGAATCTGCCGGAACCCGGTAATCTTGATAATCTTGCCTGCTGTGCCGAACAGCAAAAAACCAATGGGTGTTAAGACGGGTTTTTAACCCATAGCTTTGAGCATGCAAGCCATTTACCGTTCTGTATTGCTGCGTAATTTGGGCCTGGGTTGATGAAGGAGAATTCCAATCTGGCGGTCGAAACAGCAAAACACCACCAACGGCATCTGAACCATAGGCCAAAACCGAAGGGCCTTTTATCAATTCGGCATGTTCAACCGCAAAACCATCTATTTCAAGACCATGGTCCCAGCCCCATTGTTGCCCCTCTTGCTTTATGCCTCGATCAACCACCGCCACCCGGTTAAAGCTGAACCCTCGAATTATGGGCTTGGCTATTCCGGTTCCCGTACCCATGGCATTCATTCCTGGCAATCCATCCAACTGTTGAACCAAGGTCTGCCCTGAATGCGATTGCAGATATTCGGTGGTAGCAAATTCTATTTTTAAGGGGGACTCCCGACTTGGTTCATTGAAAATACCATCTTCCAAAACAAATTCTTTCAGGTGATGTTGGGTCAAGGCTAAAACCACATCAAAAACAACCTCTTTTCCGCATTGGTGCCGAAACTCCAATCTGGAAGAAGAATACCCAGAAGCAGCCACATGAAGGTGATAATTGCCGGGAGATATCTTTTCAAATCGCAGAAATCCAAGAGAATCCGTTAAGCCCGGTATATGAAGTTCATGCAACTCCACTTCAACCAAAGGCAGGGGTTTGTGGGCTTCGTCCCAAACCCTAATTTGAACCGAACACCCATTTTGAGCCCCTAGGTTTTGTAAAAAATAGAAAACCAAACCCCAAAAAACAAGGAGACTCAAAAAACAAAACCCTTTTTTCACATTGTCGATGTTGCCTCAATTGGAACTCTGCAAAATTAAGGAAATTGCAACTTTATTGCAAATCTTGTTGGAAATCTTGAGCCCAAAATCCGAACTCTGGCCCTAAATTAAACAACAAATCAAAGGTTGAGGCTTCGGGAACAAACCCAATCAAATCATCAAACATTTGCCGATACCGAACACCTATGGGCAGCCCTGCAGATTCAATGAGGGGAAAACGGGCATCGAAATCGGGCACAGTTAAAATTTCAATGTTCAAACCCAACCGTTTTTGGGCCCATTTCATTAGAGTTTGGTTAAGCAGGTACAAGGGTTTTGGCTGAGCATGCCAAATTTCCATAAATTCAGGAAACAGCTCATCAAAATAGGGCGTTCTGGAATAATTTGTAGTCAAAGCCATAGGCAAATCGCGCATGCTTGGTTGGGTCCAATCCAAGGCGATGCCCGCAACCGACCTTCCTTTGTTCCTTCCGCCTAGCAAACTCAAGGAATACGATTTAGGCCCTTGGGCGGTTGTTAAAATACAACGGCGCTGCACCGAACGGTAATCAAAAGGAACTTCAGAATCAATCCGAAGCGTTGAAAAACCGGCAGCCTGAATCCACCAATCGGCAGAGGGCATAAAAACGGGCGAACAATACCCTATCGGCATCTAATTGGGTATATAAAAAAGACGGTCGGTTCTAAGCTGCTTGAAAATACTGCCTGAACGATCCCCATCTAAAGAAAAAACAACAATCCACGGCGTTCCTTTTATGTGGTCCTCTGGAACTGGCCCCCAAAAGCGGCTGTCTAAAGACCCGTGTCGGTTGTCGCCCATAGCCCAATAGTAGTTCTGTTCAAAGGTGTATTTGCTGGCTTTTTGCCCATCAATATAGACTACTCCTTCTCGAACTTCTACATTCTTTTGTTCATAGGCCCGAATGATTCGCTGGTACAATACCAAATTTTCTTTGGTCAATTCTATGCTCATTCCTTTGGCAGGAATCACAAAAGCAGCCATTTGATCAACAGAATTGTTCACCGATATATGATTGGGCCAAATTTGAAAATTGTGTTCAGGAGCATAAACCATTTGAACAACACTGTCGATGCTGGGCAAACCACGTAAATAGGCCACTTGCTTTTGATTTAGGTTTAATAAATAGAAACCGACCCCATTTGAATCAGTATAGGTTCGGAATCCCATTGCGTCGTCGTTGGAAAAGTAGAACGCCCTTAATTCGGTTTTCACCATTTCAGTTAATGCCTGTTTGGTGTACACCTTGTGGTGGTGAACAAGCATTTCAGGATTTTTTTGTGGTTTTCCATTAATGAAAATCTGACCTTGCCGAATTTCAAACCGATCGCCAGGCCCGCCAACACACCGTTTTACAAAATTCTCGCACTTGTCTATGGGCATATGCATTACCTTATATTCCGACAAAAAGGCTTCTCTAGACTGGCTCAAAAGCAATTCAAAGTCACTCTCCGAAAGGGTACTCGGATCAATACGCCTTTGGCTCAATTCCTGCCCAGCAATCATATAAATCTGGTCATAATAACTAAACGCTTTCAAAACGGGATCAACCACCATCGTATCGTTTACCGGAAAATTAAACACAATGATGTCTCCACTTTTTGGCGAAGTCCAACCCGGCAAACGCCAGTCTGGTCCTTTCCACCATTCTAAAAAGGAAGGGGTTGTGGCTGTAAACGGCAAGGAGTTATGAACAAATGGAAAGGTCAGCGGCGTTAACGGCACCTGCGCCCCATACGACATTTTACTGACCACCAGAAAATCTCCGGTCATCATTTCGTCTTCCATCGATGCCGAAGGAATGCGAAATGGTTCGGCCAAGTAGGTTTTTATGATGGTGGCTACCACTACTGCGAACAAGATGCTTTCTACCCAATCTCTCACGGTATTTGGCATTCGAGGGGGTTGATTTTCTGTTCCAAAATAGGCTTCCTTCTTGGCTACCTGAGGAATGTAATAAGGGTACAGTAAGCAGTATTTCCATAACCTTTGGCTATCAAATATTCCAAAACTCCGAAAAAAGGCCACCGCGTAGGCGAAGAACACAATCAGGTTTAGGCCGGGAGCCAACAAGCCTATGGACCAATACCAAGGCCGCCCTACCCTTTTGCTGAGTAACACGTAATTGTACATCGGAACCAAGGCCTTCCAACCTCCGTCGCCGGTTTTATTGAACATTAAATAAAGCCCGTAATGAACAGGTATCAGTGTCAGGGCAAAAAAGCTGAAAAATCCCATAGTGCTAAAATTAGGCGCAAGTTACGTGTCTGATTTGACAGCCGATGCGGGTTTAACCAATAAAATGTTGTTTTCCTGTTGAACCACCTGAACAGCTTGCCCCCTTTCTATCCAACCACTTACAGATCTAGCCTCCCAATCTTTACCATCCAAATCAACCATACCTCCGGGGCGTAGCGGGCCCATGGCTATTCCCATCTTCCCATTCAAACTTGAGTCAAGGGGTTGCGAACTGCGAAAGCCATCCCTACTTTTCAGTTCCGACACCACCGCAACCCCTCTAAAAAAGTTCGATTTCGGCAAGGTTTTTAAGGCCAGCAGTGCCAATCCTAAACTACCCAGCAAGGCCAATACAACCACCCACATGGAACGGATCAACCCATTGGGGTCTGGAGCCGATATACCCCAACCCGGCTCGGCCGGAAGATTGGCCGTAATGGATAAAACCAAAGAAAGCAACATCAACAATGCTCCCGCAATACCCGCAACCCCGAACCCAGGAATAACAAAAATTTCAAGCCCCAAAAGCAACAGTCCGGCCAAAAACAATAGAATTTCCCAATACATCGCCATGCCTTCCAAATAATTGGGGATAAAAAACAACAGAGCCGCAATCAATGCGGCCAACCCCGGAAAACCAACACCCGGCGATTGCAGTTCAAAAAATATACCCAATAAAATAACCGCAAGCAATATACCACTCACTTCAGGCCGTAAAAAAAACAATACCAAACTCCGCGCCCCTCCGGTTTCAAATTCCTTTTGCTCACTGTTTTCTAAGCCCTTGTCCCTAAGCAATTCCTGCAAACTCGAATACGTCCCGTCGCTAAAACCGAGATTCAAGGCCTCTGATGAGGTTAGGCTAACCACCTTTCCCGAATCATTCACTCCAGGCACAACGATACTTCCATCCACCATCGCCTCGGCAATGCTTGGATTTCGGCCTCGTTGCAAGGCTGTTTCCCGCATTTTTGCCCGCATAAACGACTGGTACTTTTCATCTACTTTTTCTCCGTCTGAGCCAACCACCGTGGCGGCCCCAATGGTAGCTCCCGGCTTCATATAAATTTTTGTACAGGCAATCGAAATAAAAGCACCCGCTGAGGCGGCGTTGTTTTCTATGTACACCCAAACAGGAATGGCTGAATTCAATAAAGCAGTTCGAATATCATCGGCGGCATCTACCGCTCCCCCATAGGTATCCATCTCAATCAATATCAAATCTGCATTCCATTCTTTGGCTTCCTCTAAACCATCTAATACTATTTTGCGCACCGGCTGAGCTATTTCTTGCTTTATTGGCAAACGGTAAATGCGCTGATAGGTCTGAGCGAATAATTGACCGAATCCCATCCAGCCAAGCAGCAGAATTAATATACACCTAAGCATGGTCGATTGAATTTAACAGTTTCAGCATTTCCCGTTGAATGGGTTCTGATGAAGAGGCTACAATAGAGGTGCCAAGCAACCAATTCTGATCGCCCAAATGGCTGCAAACCACTCCGCCAGCCTCTTTAACAATCAATGCCCCTGCAGCTACATCCCAAGGTTTTAAGCCAAACTCGTAAAACGCCTCGTACCTTCCATCGGCTACATGCACCAAATCCAACGTAGCGCTCCCAAACCGACGCAAGCCCCGTGTTTTCTGCATGAATTTAGGAATGAGCTCACCTATATAGGTTGCCCTTTCAAATTGATTGACTGGAAATCCTGTTGCAATCAAGGCATCTTCAAATTCTGTGCACCTTGACGTTACTAACCGCTGCCCCTGACAATAAGCCCCCTTCCCAACCTGTGCCTCATACAATATACCCGGTTCAACATTATGAACAAAACCCGCCACAATCTCTCCACCTTCAACCAGCGCCACACTAATGGCATAATGAGGAATTCCATGTATAAAATTGGTGGTACCATCCAAGGGGTCCACCAGCCAATACGATGTGGTTGCTATGCCGTCTTTCCCTCCTTCTTCTCCCCAAAATCCAATTTTCCCATCCAACTCCAACAACCCTTTCCGCAATTGACTTTCTGCGTCCCTATCTACATACGAAACCAAGTCGTGAAGACCTTTTCGCTCTACATTGCCCGAATCAAACATCCTAAATGCATCAAAAAGGAAATCTGCAACCTCGTTTATGGTCAAACGAACTCCTTCCCAAAAAGCCTCCGGACGATTTACCATTTCAACAGGCTAGATTCCCATTTTTTAGCCATGAATACCCCCAAAGCACCCAAGGTAATCAAGGCAAAAGCGATCAATTCGGCTTGAGTCAAGTTCATACCCAGCATTTTGAACTCGGCATTCACTCTAATTTGCTCTATCAACAAGCGCTCAATACCGTTCAGCATTAAATACATGAAGAACATTTGCCCCGCCACCTTAAACCGATTTCGAAACAGCCACAAACCGATAAATAGCAAAGAGCCCATTAGAATTTCATACAGCATGGTCGGAAAAACAGGCAAGGGCAAACGTTTGCAATAGGTCATGTGCGGCGCACAATTTTCAATGTCGATGCCTTGCCGATTTACGTTGTGCGGAAAATCAAAAGCAAACATCCAATCCGGCAAAAAAGCCAAGGCCTCAGGCTTGGGAAAATAGGCATGGTCAACACCCTCAGGGGTTTCCGAATCAAAGTAATAATAGTACCCCGTTGACGCCAAATCGGCCTTAAATTGTTCGGCCGGCACCAAGGTGTACTTGCGTGCTTCATCAATCCTATACGCTGAATTTACAATTCCCCAATCTCCATCACCCGACAACAAACACCCCATGCGCCCCACCGCATAGGCCAATATCAAACCCGGTGCAACAGCGTCGGCCAAATGAATTAAGGCGAATTTGCGCTTGCGGGCAATGTACCAAACACCGAAAAAGCCTCCAATCAATCCCCCATAAAAGGTTAAGCCTGAAGTAGAAAAAAATGTGCCTATGGGATCTCTGAAAAAGTCGGCAGGATATTCCAAATTATGAAACACTTTAGCCCCTAAAATCCCAAAAATAGCCGCATACATGGTAATTTGGCCCACCATTTCATGCGGCCGAAGTTGGGTAATTTTTTCCTCTGGAACAGGAAGTTGTTTTCGCTTTACCTCCCTATACCTTAACCAAACAAAAACAGCCCCTACCGCCAAGCCTGCTGGCCAATTTCCCTCGAACGACAATATATATCCCTGGGGATTTGCCTTAAACAATTCAGCTTGGGTAACGAATCCAACCAATTTAAATCCAATAAAGAAGCCCGTTAAACCCTGCAATACCAAATCCAAGGCATTGGGACCCTCTCCGATTCTTTGTTTTATCGGAAATGCCTTGACTAAGCCTTGTTGTTCTTTCCGTTTCAGTTCTTGGCCTAACACCCATGCAGCAGCCAAAAAAGCCAAAGCCACCATCGCTCCAAACGACGGGGGAAATTCCAACGAAAAATGGGTTCCGAATAGGTAATTCAATACGTAGTTTAGCGTTGGAAACATACTTGGATTTATTAAGCCGTTACGGGTTTATTATCAATTACAAAATGTACATCAATTTCCATATGTCCCGATTGGGCATCCACTTTTAACAAGCGAATGTCTTGAAAACTGTGGCTGTACAACGGATCGTAGGGGGCCCTTACCCGAACATAATTTTCGGTATAGCCCAGCATGCTCCCATCGCTCTCGCTACCCTCCCACAATACCCTTCGAATACGACCTTCTTGTTTTGAATAAAAGCGGCTTCGCATTAAATCAGACTCCTGCCTTAACCGGTGGTTTCGCTTTTTTCGCTCGGCTACAGCCACCTTTCCATCCAAACGCAAGGCCGTGGTGTTTTCACGCTCGCTGTAGGTAAATACATGCAAATAATCCACAGGCAATCCCTGCAAATAGTTCAAGGTATCCTGAAATAAGGCATCAGTTTCGCCTGGAAATCCAACTATAACATCAACCCCAATACAGGCCTCAGGCATTAAGGACTTTATTAAATTCACCCGCTCAGTATACAATTCGGTTCTGTAACGCCGCCGCATCCGTTCTAATATCACATCGCTTCCCGACTGCAATGGCAAATGAAAATGAGGCACAAACCGTTGGCTCTGAGCCAAAAACTCAATCAAATTTCGGGTAAGCAAATTCGGTTCTATGCTTGATATCCTGTACCGAACATCCAAGTCCAATCCATCCAACTGCCTAACCAAATCCTCAAAATGCTCCCCCGTGGTTTTTCCAAAATCACCAATATTAACCCCAGTCAATACCAATTCTTTCACACCCTGTTTTGCGGCCTCTTCGGCTTGAAGTAAAATCTCTGATATGGCGGGATTCCGACTCCTGCCCCTAGCCAAAGGTATGGTACAAAAGGCACAGAAATAATCGCAACCATCTTGAACTTTTAAAAAGGTACGGGTTCGGTCTCCAAAAGAAAAGGAAGACACAAAATCACGCGTTTCTTTTATGTGGCTACGCTCAATTTTAGGCTTCGAGAAATGGGATTCCTCCAAAATAGAAACATACCGCTCTACCTCAAATTTCTCTTTGGCCCCAACAATTTTACTAACCCCAGGTATTTTTTCAATTTCTTGAGGTTTTAATTGAGCATAACAGCCAATCACAACCACCTTCGCTTCCGGATTCACCTGCAGGGCTTCTTCAACTACTTTCCTGCATTTTCGGTCTGCATGCTCGGTAACCGAACAGCTGTTAATTACATATAAGTCCGCCGAAGTTTGAAAATCCACACGCTCCACACCTGCCTCGGCAAGCTTTCTCGCCAAGGTTGATGTCTCGGCAAAATTTAACTTGCAGCCCAAGGTGTAATATGCCGCGGTTTTCATGCCCACAAAGGTAAGGCTTTATACTCTTACAGCTCAAATTGTTTGGAAATATAACCTTGCACTTCTTCTTGAGCCTGCCAAGGCAACATATGCCCTTTACCATCAATGCAAAGGCTATGCGCTCCAACCTCCGATACCTCCGCTCGCAGCATGCTCGGCTCCAGCAGGGCGTCTGCCGAACCATAAATGTAATGCACCTTTGCTGCCCATTTTTTAACGGTGGCTTTTTGGCAGCTGCGTTCCTTTAATCCGTTTAAGACGCGTTGTATTACCAAGGGATTCAATCCTTTCATTTGCCTCTTCATCAACCTTCCCTCGGGCCTTTTTAGCCATTGTGGCTCTGGCTGAAATAAAGTTTGAACAAACATCCGAAAATATGCCTCTGGGTTTTTACCCAACATCGCTATGGCCTGCTCTCTATTCTGTTTTCTTTGCTCCGTATCGGCTGCTGCATACGAATTTACCAACACCACTCCCTTTACCTGAGATGAATACCGGCTCAAATACTCTAGGGCCACATACCCTCCCATGCTATGACCAACCAACAAAAAAGGCCCCTGAAAATCACCTAGGTACGAATTCAACCAGGCGGCATACCCCACTAGGCTAAAGTCAAATTCAGCAGGTTGTTGATTAACTCCAAATCCCGGCAAATCTGGACATAAGGCCTGGCTAAAAGCTTCATGGCACTTCCAACCCTGCCACATCAACGATGATTCATTTAAACCATGAATCAATACAGGCACCACGTTCAATGCTATTGCTTTACGAAGGAAACCGTACCCAGGCCCGGTGTTGAATCCATCCACCGAATCAAATACCGCCCGGCCGGTATTCCATCAAGCGGTATATATCCAGGAACCGCTTTCATTTTTCCAGCCTGCAACCGCTGCCCTTGCATGCTTACTATTTCAAATGAACTTCCAGGCGCTACCCCGTCAATCCATAATTTCTGGCTTGCAGGATTTGGCCAACATTTTACCTGAACCTTTGCCATAGAAATACTAGAAACAGGAGCTTCTAAGGTTCCCGATAAAATTCCTCTTCCATGCGAAAACACAAACAGCCGCCCATCGCTACGCATCCGAAGTTGGTGTATGCTAACCATGGGTATTTGATTTTCTGCCTGCCAATGTTGCCCACCATCTACCGTGTAATACAACCCATAATCGGTTGCCGCAAACAAAACCTGCTCGCTCCACGGACTAACCTCTATACTGTTCACCGGCAATCCCGAGGGGAAATCTCCAGTTATATTTGTCCAAATAGGACTTGCATTGGCCTGAGTCACTTTCCACATCATTGGGCCTGAACTGTAGGTGCTAAAACCTATAAACAAGGAGTGGGTATCGATAGGCGAAGCTTTAATGCAACTCATAAATTTCCCAGACATCGTGCTGGGAATGGTTCCAGAAAGGTTGTCCTCATCGCCCGCTACCGAGCCAAAGGCATCCAATACCCGATAAAATTTTCCTGTCCCTCCAAAATAAACCGAAGGATATACCTCATTGGTAACACCAATGGCATATAAATTCGCAATGGGTGAGGTTATCGGAAACCACAATGAGCCTCTGCTTATGGTCATCCAAGCCCGAAAACGCGTTACAAAATACAGCTGGTCTCCATCCAAAGTATTCCCTTCAAAAGGTGAAATAAACCAGGTGTTTTCGTCCACATTGTCATCGAAATCAGCATCTAAACCATTCAAAATATATTCGAAATCAGGAAATTGTTCGTGCATATTGTCCGACCTCAGCAAATGGCCATTCTGCCATGACACGTAACCTACGTTGTTTATTTGCTGATGCTTAAAGGCAAAACCTCCATCTCCGCCAAACAACTTTTTGGTTCCTCCAAAAACCTGCTGACCTTGGTGGGTTCCATTGTCTTGGGTTCCCCCTATATAGGTTTGACCTGTTGGCCAATACGTTCCAGCATAAAACTGTGTAATTCGATACCCTTCATTCAACGATTGTACATAGGCAGTATTAACTTGCTGAAAAGTGTACCTGTACAATCCTCCATCATTGTAGGCCACAAAAACATTGTTTTGCCCTGGTAAAAAAGTAAATCCATGGTAATCTGCATGGCTGTCGGGCAACTCATCCCAGGTTGTTCCTCCATCGGTACTAAAACCTGAAGTTACCGACCCCACCAATACCCGCAAAGGATTTTGAGGGTCTACTTCTAAAGCCAAACAATACCAGGGAAAATAAAATCGAATGCCAAAACCCGAGGGGTTTCCTCTTAGTGTCCAGCTTCCACCCGCATCGGTTGTTCTATATACTCCAATTACGTCGTCTCCATTCGTATTCTCTAAAATGGCATACCATACAGAACTGTCAGATGCTGCCACAGCCAATTCAATCCGGTTAAAATTGGGAGGCAAGCCAGACGAACTCATTACAAAACTCCCAGAAGTGCCGGTGTAAGATCGATACACTCCTTGTCCATGTACTCCAATGCAAACCGTCCCCGAGGGTAAAACATGCAAATCGGTAACGTTCGAATTCCCAAAAACCTGCTCGTACTGCTGTCCCTGATTTGTGAATCTCCATACCCCCCCCGTTGCCGTTGCCACATAAAATGTACCTGAATCTACCGGAGAAAAGGCAATGCGCCAAGAATACAAAAATGGAGAGGCCCCTGTACCCGGTATGAGCTGAAAAGATTGGGCGTCGTCCCAGCTTTCAAAAATACCCGCTCCTGGAATCCCTGCCGAGTTTCCAGCAGGCTCACCCGAACAATACACCCAGTGGTTGGAGTTAAAGGGGTCTTGAGCCATGCCCGTTACAGATAGATTCGTAGCATCGTCTTGAACCGGACTCCAAGAAAATCCAGAACTATTGCTTTCCCAAATTCCTCCGCTAATACCAGCAGCCAAGTACCTTGAACTATCTCGAACATCTATGCAAAAAGCCCGAGTCCTTCCTCCTACATTTCCCGGCCCCAATTCAAATAGGTTTTCTAAAATCCCCCCCGCCTTTGCACTTCGAGCTTGCAGTGCACTCTGCCGAGCCAATCGTATTTTTTCAAGGTCTTCAAAGCCTCCGGTAAATCCCCGCATTTCGCGCCATTGACTCAACCAACCCGGATTCATCGGCTCTCCCTTGGGCTTTTCTGGCTTTGAATGCCTCCCTTTGGTAAATACATGGGGCAGCAATATCAAAACACCCATCAATAAGGCCAACCGAAGTCCTATGGTTTCTTTCTTCTTCATGCTCAAAGATACAATCCCATCTTTACTTTAATTCAAATCCGTCAAAGCCAGCCCTCAATTTATCCCTCTTTTTCATTTCCTTTTTTACCATTGATTGCTATCAAGCCTTTTCTTGTGCTTACTTTTTTAATTTTACGTATCTATGCCCCAGCCATATAGCTTAACTTTACTTTACCTGTACCTTTATTATAACTTCAAATGGCCTCTGAAAAAACCCAAACCTGGTTGCTTATTTTGGTAGCTTCCCTCGGATATTTTGTTGATATATACGACCTTATACTTTTTCAAGTTGTAAAAGAAGCCAGCCTAATCGACCTTGGTATAACCGATGAACTGCTCCGAAAATCGCATAAAATTGCGCTGTTCAACTGGCAAATGTCGGGCATGCTTGTCGGTGGATTAATTTGGGGCATTTTGGGCGACAAACTAGGTAGGCTAAAAACCCTATTTGGCAGCATTCTATTGTACAGCTTAGCCAACATTGCCAACGCTTATGTTTGGGACATACCCTCGTATGCCGCTGTACGCTTTTTGGCTGGCCTAGGCCTTGCGGGTGAACTCGGCGCCGGAATTACCCTGATTAGTGAGGTAATGCACAAAGACAAACGCGGCTATGGCACCATGATTATGGTTACCTTCGGGGCCCTCGGAGCCGTTTTCGCTTACCTGGTAGCCGAAAGCTTCAGCAGCTGGAAATCCGCCTATTGGGTGGGGGGAATTATGGGGTTGGCATTGCTCGCATTACGCCTCGGCACTATGGAAAGCAAGTTGTTTAATGCCATAAAACACGAAAAAAACCGAGGCAACTTCTTCCTACTTTTTAAGTCAAAATCCCGGCTCTTTACCTATTTGGCTTGCATTGGAATGGGTTTGCCCGTTTGGTACGTGGTCGGAGTTTTGATTGCTCTCATTGATTCCCATTTTTCAAAAGCGCTTCATTTTCCTTTCCCTATCCAGGTCGGAAAGGCTATTATGTTCGTTTACATCGGTCTCTCGGTGGGCGATTTGTTGGCGGGATTGCTCTCGCAATGGTTTAAAACAAGGCTTAAAGTGGTGCTGGCTTACCTTATTTTCTCTGCACTTATGTCGGCTTTGTACCTGAGCGGTTACTTCGCCCAGCACTCGAATTTGATTTACGGAATTAGCTTGTTGCTGGGCATTAGTACCGGCTATTGGGCTTTGTTCGTTACGGTTTCGGCCGAGCAATTTGGCACCAACATTCGCTCCACGGTTGCCAATACGGTTCCCAATTTTGTTCGCGGGGCAGTTGTTCCAATCACCTTGCTTTTTAAATATTTGGCCGAAATACCTCAGCTCGGACCCATCGGCAGTGCAAGCATTGTGGGGCTAATTTGCATTGGAATCGCCATCATCAGTACGCTATACCTGAAGGAATCTTTCGGCAAGGACCTCAATTTCAGTGAAAATTAAGTTGGTTTTTGGGCGGTTGCGGGCTTTCAGCACTTGTCCGCAGCCCTAAAGGGGGCAAAGCTGGGCTAAAAGTAGCTCCTAAAGTCGCTCTTTTTTCCCTGCTTTGCCTGCCCTTTAGGTCTTTGCGGGCAAGTTGCTTCAATCCCTACCGCAAGCCTAATTTCAAGAATTAAAATCGGTGAATGATTTTTAATTCATGTTCATGCAATTCCGCCTGAGCTTTGTCTAAATCTTCGGCAAAACCCAACAAATAGCCACCGCCGCCGCTTCCACACAACTTTAAATAATACGATTGAGTGTCTAAGCCCTTTTTCCAAACCTTTCTAAATCTTCTGGGAATCATTGGATTCAAATAACTCAAGGCCAATGCCGACAATTCTTTAAGGTTCTCAAACATCTCCTGAGCTTCCCCCTTCAAAAACGCCTTTATACAATTATCGCTAAAAGGAATTATTTCTTGTTTTACCACAGCCAAAAACCCTTCTTCTTTGCATTTATCTAAAAACAGGTTGACCAAGGGTTGGGTATTTCCAGGCTTTCCGGTATTCAACAAGAAAATGCCTGCCTTCCCAGTCAATTTGCTTTCAGGCAAACCCACTTTGTTTATGTTGTCTTTAGACTCAATCAACATGGGTTGACGCAAATAACAAATAAGGGGATCCATTCCGCTGCTTTTTCCATGAAAAAAGCTTTCCATTCTAGCCAAACTCTCTTTCAACCTGACCGTATCTTTTCCCGACAAAACGGCCGAATTCGATATTTTCTCTAGGGCATAGCGGTCGTACACTGCGGCAACCAAGGCCCCCGAACTTCCAACACCAAACCCTTGAGGAATCGATGAATCAAACACCAGACCTGCCTCAATATCTCGCTCAAAGGTTTCAATATCCAAAACAAAAGGGAGTTTCTGAAACTCAATCAATTCCGAAAGATGGGCAGCGTATTTTTTTAAACTTTGATTGGATTTTTTCGCTTCAATTTCATTTAAAAAACTTGGTTCGAACGTCAACCTACCTGCAAATTCATCAAAAGGAATACTCAAAGCCATGGCATTGTGAATTACCCCATATTCGCCAAACAGCAAAATTTTTGAATTAAAATCGGCTAAGGGTTCGCTCATTCTTTTGAATTTAGTTCTACAGGACCTGTACCCATGGAATCAATCAGATTTTTACCCAGACAAAAATCCTGAGTTAGGTTGTCTATTAGCGTCTTGACTCTATTTTCGATGGTTGCTGGATATAGTAGGTGAATATTAGGACCTGCATCGAGCGTGAAACAAACGGGCAAGCCTGTTTGTTTACGAAAAGCCCTAATTTCTTCAATCACGGCAATGGTGTTGGGCCTCATCAATAAATAATTAGAAGCAGAGGTCATCATCATGGCATGCAACGATAAGGCTTCTGCCTCTGTCAATTCAACAAACCCCTCTGCATCGCCTTCTTTAAGAATAGATAAAAGCCGTTGGGTGTGGGCTTCAGCTTGAAGAAATCTTCGCTCAGAAAACCAGTGGTCAACCATAAGGCCATG
This sequence comes from Bacteroidota bacterium, assembly GCA_016866335.1. Classification (GTDB taxonomy): domain Bacteria; phylum Bacteroidota; class Bacteroidia; order CAIKAF01; family CAIKAF01; genus CAIKAF01. The sequence continues at coordinate 48,107 of VGMT01000013.1, forward strand.
GCCAATTGTGCTGCTAACCTTTTTCTCGGCTTGATCCACCAGCAATATGGCATCCTTCATTCCCTTAAATACAGAATGAACTTGAAATGGAAGCGGGGCTCCTTCTTCTAAGCTGCTGTTTAATCCTTCGGCTTTTCCCCAACTAACAAAGCCCCCGAACAACGACCGGCAAGCACTTCCACTTCCTAACCGTGCCCAGGAAGAGGCTATTTGAAAAAAATTAAGTGGACGTTCCTGTTCCCTGAATTTAAATTCCAAATCGAGAAGGCAAAGCGCCAAGGCAGCCATTCCTGAGGCCGAAGAAGCGATACCCGCAGAATGAGGAAAAGTATTTGAAGAAGAAATACGCAAGGAATGTTCCTTCCAAAAACGGCAATCGTCTCCCAACAAATGCAACAATGTCCAAATTTTGGTTTCGAAGCTTTCCTTCCTTTCTCCATCCAAATAGAAATGCACTTCGGTACCCTTTCCACTCAAAGGCAAGACCTCGACTTTGGTTTGGGTGCATGCGGCCTCAAGGCTTAAAGAAATGGATGAATTGCAGGGAAGTTGAATTCCGTATTTTCCCCAATACTTTACAATGGCAATGTTTGACGGGGCCTGCCAAAACGAAACCAAACTCATCCAAAAAGGATTAAAGGTTGGTTTTTCTCTACTGCCTGCCCCTGAACAACTTTAATTTCAGACACCAGCAAATCTCCAGGAGCTTTTAGTACGTTTTCCATTTTCATGGCCTCTAAAATGAGCAACGGATCCCCTTTCCGAACCAAATCTCCAGTTTTAACAGGAATAGACAAAACCAGTCCAGGCATGGGCGACTTAAGGTCGGTTGCCTTTTTGCCCGCTGGGTCTGGCAAGCCCAAAGCCAACAACTGCAAATCCTGTGCATCCTGCACCCGCAATTCAATCCTATGGTGTTGAATTAAAAGGACCACAGTCCTTAAACGAAAGTCAACCTCGATTATGGATGCGCGTATCCGCTCTCCTTTTATTTCAACATAAAAACCATGAAATGAATCGCCTTCAACCTTAATATTACCCGAAAAGCCAGGTGCATTCCAACCATCAAGGGAAGAACCCTCCACCTGAAAAACCTTGTCTAGGGTCGATATGCTAAAGTTTCCAGACATGTTCAATTGATTTGGGCAAAGGTACATAGATTCACGTAGTTTTTTGTTGGTTTTAACGTAATCTCAAAAAGGCTTTTCTTAGCAGCGCTCAGGTAAGCGATTTCAACCCTTCAGCCCAGTGTTTTGTACTACCTTCGTTCTCGGTTTCCAAATAGATATGCCTAAAAAATACCCTGAACTTTCCCTTCACCCCTCTAAAGTTGCTTCCATACAACGAAAGCACCATTGGGTTTTTTCTGGTGCCTTAAAAAAAATACCCGAAGGCATTCAACCCGGCGAATGGATTTACCTTGAGGCCCAAGGAAAAATCGTCGCTTCAGGGTTTTTCAATCCTGGCTCAATAGCCGCTCGAATTGTTGCCTTTGAAAAAAGGGAGCCTTCCGTTGATTTGTTTAAAGAAAAGATTGAAAGCAGCATCCTACTTCGAAAACAGCTGGGTTCAAACCTTCTTAAAAACACCGATGCCTTTCGACTTTTTCATGGAGAGGGCGATGGATTGCCTGGCCTAATTATTGATTCTTACAACGGGCATTTGGTTGTTCAATCTCACCATGAAGGCATTGATTTGTACAAAAAGGAAATTGCATCTGCCATTCTGGAGCTGCTGAATCCTGAGACCGTGTTTTGGAGACAACCCTATCTCAAAGAGCAAGGAAATGGGGAATGGATCTTAGGAGAGAAATCAAGAACTGAAATCCAAGAAAACGGATTAAAAATGACCGTAGATTGGGTAAAGGGCCAAAAAACAGGACTCTTTTTGGACCAACGCGATAATAGGGCTCTGCTTGCTAAAATAGCAAACAAAAAGAGTGTTCTTAATTGTTTTTGTTATGAGGGGGGGTTTAGTCTTTCTGCCATTCAGGGCGGAGCCAAACAGGTGGTGTCGGTCGATATTTCTGACCGTGCCATTGAGGCTACCTTAAACAACGTGCAATTAAATTTTCCAAAGGCGAAGCATCTGGCCCATTGCGCCGATGTTATGGATTACCTGAAGCAAGTTGAATCTGGTTTTGATTTGATTGTACTTGATCCTCCTGCCTTTGCCAAAGGATTAAAATCTAGGCACAAAGCCATTCAAGCCTACCGGCGGTTAAATGGTTTGGGAATGAAGGCGCTTAAAAAACCGGGCTTTCTTATGACCTATTCTTGTTCGGCCGTGGTCGATGAAGGCATGTTTATACAGGCCGTTTTTGCAGCAGCACTCGATGTCCAAGTTTCGGTTCAAATTCTTCAAAAACTAGGACAGCCTTCAGACCACCCAACAAATTTGTTTCACCAAGAAACTTCATACCTGAAGGGACTGCTTTTATACGTTAAACCTTGAAATTAAATTACCTGGTTCGGGTTTCAAAATTGGCATTCCCCATTTTTGCAGGCTTGCTTTCAAACACCTTAGTTGGAGTTGCCGATACTGCCTTTTTAGGACAAATAGGACCTGTAGAACAAAGCGCAGCCGGCTACGGAAGTTTATTCTATTTGGTCGCCTTTATTGTTGCTTATGGGTTCTCCATTGGATTGCAAATTCAAATAGCTCAGGCTTTTGGGGCTAAGAAAACCGATAGCATTCCTCTGTTTTTCCTTTTGGGTATTATGGGTGTTTTTACCTACAGTTTGATTTTTTGTGGAACCGTTCTAGGGTTTGGAGAATCCATTTTAAGGCTCATGCTTTCAAACGGTGAATTGGTTAAGCAAACCATGGATTTTCTTGATGTTCGCGTTTGGGGTAGCCTGTGGCATTTCCCCATGCTGACCTTTTATGCCTTGCTGGTAGGAACCGAAAACTCCAAACCCATTGGATTTATCTATTTTGGAGCTGCGGCCCTAAATATTCTATTCGATTACCTTCTCATCTTCGGCAACTTTGGATTTCCTGCTCTAGGTATGCAAGGTGCAGCTTACGCTACCATTTTAGCCGAATTGCTTGGCTTTTTGGCTTTTATCGTTGTAGCTTTTGGGCAAAAAACCTCTTATTTTCACCTGAAAAAACCAAATTGGCTTAGTTTAAAACCCCTATTGAACCAATTAACCTTAACCTCAGGCCCCTTGATTTTGCAAAATCTGGTCTCTATGGTTTCTTGGTTTGGTTTTTTTACCCTTGTCGAAAAAACAGGACTTCAGAACTTTCAATGGAGCGTAATCATGCGCAGCATTTATGGACCTTATATGATGGTTGGCTTGGGCATCGGCGCTGCAGCAAATTCGCTAACCGGTCAATTTTGGGGCGAAAAAAAACAAAGGGAAATTTGGCCCTTACTAACATCTGCAGCCCTTTTGGCCTTTTTAAGTTCAAGCATGATTGGTTCTACCCTTTTTATTTTTGGCGATGGCATTGCTTGTCTGTTTACTCAAGATTCAGATTTGCTGGCCTTGGCCCCCTCTACATTTCCAGTGTTGTTTTTAGGGCTGGTTTTGTTTTCTGTTTGCCAAACCTTTTTTAATGGATTGTCGGGCATGGGAAAAACCAAACAGGCCCTGCTGGTTGAACTTGGAGCCGTAACCGTATATTTGGGATATACTGTGGCAGCCATCAATTGCATTTTACCGCATCGAATTGACATTATTTGGATGGCCGAAGGTGTCTATATGGTGGCATTGGGCGCAGGTTCTATATGGCTATTGTCTTATTGGTTAAAACCCTATGCCTTTTCAAATAAATAGCATCGTCTGCACTCCCTTTTGGGTTTTTGGTTTTTGGCTGATTGCCTTAGGCCAACTAAAGGCTCAAGATTTGATTGTTCTAAGGTCTGGGGAACAATTAAATGTCCAAATTTTAGGTATTACCAAAGACGCCATTGCCTTTCGGCACCCAAATGTACCCGCTGACTCCATCAGCGCCTTGCCAATAGTAGCGTTGCAGCAAATTCAATATGCCAATGGCCTGGAACAGCATTTCTTTTTGCCCGACGAGGATCAAAAGAAAATAAGGCGCATTCAAAATCCTAGCCCAACCAAAGAAATGTTAATGGATACCTTGGTATTGCGTGATGGGTACGTTGAACCTGGAAAAGTGCTTTTGCGCCGAAGATTTTCGATAGATATCGCAAAGCAGTTGGGAAAAATGGCAGAAACCATTCCTTTGTCTAAAGTGCACGCTATCCTCTATGCAGGGGCCATAGAAGAGCAAATTTGGCCCCTTTATTCGGCAGGAAATCCATTTTTATTAGGCCAAGACTACGATTACCTGCCTCCCCATTTTTTGGCCTTGCAATCGGGTATCGGCCTTCCCGTAGGTGCCTACGCCGATACCGATAATCAAAATCCAAATTCAGGGTTTGCTACCGCTGGAATTCAGCTTTCTTTTTCTGTTTTTTTTCGCCTATATAATGGTTGGGGCTTGTACTTGAATGGCCAACGAAGCTCCAATCCCTACAACAATGGCGGGCTTAGGCAAAAATTGTCTGATCTGCTCGAAGCGATAGGCTTTTCAGCAAATGGCCCAGTACGGCAAACGGATTGGATACACCATACTCTGCTCATTGGGCCTTCGTACTACCTGCATCGCGGGCGGTGGATGGGCAACCTAAACCTTGGCTTCGGATGCATGTTCACGGAGGCACCCTTAAACCAAATTGAAGGAAATTTAAACGGCACACCTGTTCAACTTTTATTTATTCGAGAATCAAAACCAAGCCCAACCTTTTCAGTTGGCATGGATTTACGCTACTTTTTTCACCCAAGCATGCAGGGAATGGCATCGCTTCAATTTACCGCTGCCGACATCAGGCTGGGCTCTACCCAAGAACGGGTTAGCGGGCAAAGCCCCTCCCTTCCACCTGCCACGGGCGTTTACACCACTCAAAACACCAACGCACCCTTAAATTTGCTTTCGTTTCAGCTGGGCTTGCTCTTTGCTCTTCCATTGCCCTGAGGGGACATGCTTTTATTAACATAATTTACAAAAAATAGGGGCGAACCGGAAAAAACACATTTAGTTTTATCTACAACTAACTATACATTTGTTCCAAATTTTAAAAAATGAAAACAATCCATCTTTTTTCTTTTGTCGCCCTAGTTTCTGGGGGATTTTTCGCTTGCGGTTCAGGCTCTAATTCAACCGATGCTCAGGGTGCTGCTGCTAGCGATTCTACGGCCAAGGTTTACACCGTTGATGTCGCTTCAGCCAAATTGGGTTGGACCGGTTCAAAATTGGTAGGCGGTTCGCATACCGGCTTTATCTCATTGTCGGAAGGCAGCCTTGAAGTTGCCAATGGAAATGTTGTTGCAGGAAATTTCACCGTAGATATGAACACCATTGCAAACACCGATTTGACAGATGCTGAAACCAACGGAAAATTGGTGGGCCACCTAAAAGCTTCTGATTTCTTTAATGTTGATACCTTCAAAACGGCTACGTTTGTGATTTCGAAAGTGGAAGCGGCTACCGATTCGTTGGGCAACAGCCATAGCATTTCTGGTGATTTAACCATCAAAGGTCAAACACGCAACATAACTTTCCCTGCAAAGGTGAGCATCAACAATGGCATGTTGAACCTAATGGCCGCTTTCTCTATCAACCGCACAGATTGGGGTATTCAATATGGAAGTGGAACATTCTTTAAAAATTTGGGCGACAATGTAATCAACGACAATATTGATTTCACGCTAAACTTAACTGCGAATGCACCCGCCGAGGCGCCCGTAGCGGCTGCCGAGGAGGCCCACTAAATTGAATTGTCAAGCAATGAAAAAGGGGTTGCAAACGCAACCCCTTTTTTTTTCGGTTGGTCAAACCGATTTTCCTCCCAAAGACCATGCACACCCGAACATTTTAATATCCATCTGCAATATCAAACGCTGCCCAGTCCGAATGTGCAGGGTCATTGGAAAAAAGGGAAGAAGGCCCCGTGCAAATGCAACGGGGCTCTTCTTTTAGTCCCCCACCCTAACCTACTTTTTAGTAGAGGTTGCTTGTTCAACAAGCAATTCGTCTGGAATTTCCATAGGCGTATCTACCGGCTGAACCTTTTTATTTGTCAGCAAGATTTCTCGAGCTAGAATATCGGTGTACCAGCGGCTTTCCCCCTGGGTATCGGTGTAGTTCGAATACCGCAGCTGTCCCTCAATGGCAACGGCATCGCCCTTTTTAAGTTTCAACTTTAAACCGGCTATCTCGGCAACCTTTCCGAACATAACAATGGAATGCCATTGTACATTTTCTTTTGATTCGCCTGAAGCAGTGGTGTAGGTATCCGAGGTGGCCATCCTGAATTTTACCAAGGTTCCTCCGTTTTCTAAGGTTTTTACCTCTGGATCCATTCCAAGATTTCCAAGAAGTCGAACTGAATTTTTAATGTTGTTCATGTTTCAAAGTTTAGTACAGCACAAAGTTCAGGTAGAGGGGTATAATTATCCGTTTGGTAAACGTTTAATAAACGTTTAAAAACGGATAATTTCCAGAACCCTTATCAGCAAAGGGATAGCCGAGGACAGATTTCATCAAGGAAATTGAAAAATGCAAACGGGTAATTCCAAAAACCACCATTCAGCCCTTGGTGAAATGGGAAGGGTTAAATCTAAAAGTAGGCCCGCGGCAGGGATTGAGTAAGGTAGCCCGGCAGGTTTGCTGACAGGGCACCGCCAGCCGCGCATGCGACCTTGGGAGCCCGCGCAAGGCGGCTGGGGCCGTGGCAGCAAACGGCGGCCTACCTACGAAAGCCCGGCTGCCGCCCAAATTCAACCTGTACAACCTGAATTTTAAAGCAAGATAGATGAAGATGTGTGCAGAAAATTCCCAATTTTTCGATAGGTTTGAAGTATGCGCCCCGCCTTTTTGAATGCGAATTTGATAATGTGCTGCCTGCACATGCTACTGACAAGCGCCCTTTCTGGTCAAACATCGAAAGCTACGGGGAGTACCGACCTTGGATTTTGGCGTTTTAAATTGGAATTGAACCCAGATTCTGGAACGATTCAGGGGCGGGTTGAAACGCATTTTTTGGCAGAAGCCGATGAAAATCACCTTTCGTTTGACTTTTCAAGTTCCATGCAGGTAGACAGTATTTGGATGAATTCAATTGCTGTAAACTTTATGCAATTGCCTGGAGATGAACTGCGCATTTTTTCGCCATTGTTCCAGGGGCAAGCGTATGTTTCTGTTGTTTTTTACCATGGAAAACCCATTCAAGGAAATGGATTGGGAGGTTTTTACGCTGCTAAGCGCCAGGGCGTAGCCGAGGTTTGGACATTGTCTCAGCCTTTTGCAGCAAAAGATTGGTGGCCAACAAAAAACACCTTGTCTGACAAGGTAGATTCGTTGGAAATGGAATTCTTGTACGACCCGGGTTTTCAGGTTGCGGCTCCAGGAATATTAACAGAATCAAGTCCAGGCAAATCGATTTGGAAACACCGCCACCCTATTCCTGCCTATTTGGTAGCCTTTGCCTTAACAAATTACGACACAAGTTCAATGGCTATTCCTGCCTGCTCTGATACCCTTTTGTTTTCGGTGTATCGATTTCCTGAAGGAAATGCGAACCCCCTTGCCCAGGGTGAAATGGTGAAAGGGGCTCTTGACCTTTTTTGCTCATGGCTTGGCCCCTACCCTTATGCAGATGAAAAGTACGGGCATGCCCAGTTTTCCAGGGGCGGCGGAATGGAACACCCCACCTTTAGTTTTATGGGAAGTTTTGGACTTGAACTTACCTTGCACGAACTGGTGCACCATTGGTTTGGAAATATGGTTACCTGCGGCAGTTGGGCCGACATTTGGCTGAACGAAGGTTTTGCCACTTATTTATCGGGCATGGGTATTGAAGAAATGAATCTACCCCAATGGCTAAGTTGGAAACAAACAAATCGAGCGGCGGTTTGGGAATTGCCCGATGAGGGGGCCGTTTTTGTTGAAGATTCCCTAAATGTAGCCCGAATTTTTTCTTCGCGCTGGTCGTATAAAAAGGCGGCCCTTGTTTTGCATCAGTTAAGGCTGTGGCTTGGCGACTCGGTTTTTAAAGATGGGCTAAAGCACTATTTAAATCGACCTGATTTGAAATGGAAATTTAGCCGAACCAAGGATTTTAAGGTAAGCATGGAAGCGGTTTCAGGATTAAATTTGGCTAACTTTTTTGAAGGATGGATTGTGCACCCCGGCCTACCGGTTCTTGAAATTCAAGTACAGGCTTTAAGTCCAAGAACACTTCAACTGAGCATTAAACAGACCTCAAACCAACCTAATTCAACCCCCACTCCAAGTTGGATTTCGCTTTCCTTTAGAAATGGGAATACCGAAAAAAGGGTTGAGTTTATGCTGCAAAGGAATGAATTGGATAGCCTAATGGAATTTGATTTCGTTCCAATTGAGGCCGTCCTTGACCCCGATGCAAATATGTTGGCCCGCGTGGCCGCCTTTGAATTTGCACCCTTTAGCGTAATTGGGGGTAGCCTTTTTCCGAATCCCGGTACATTTCCGGTGCTTATGTGCAGTAGCCCCCCAAAGCAATTGCTTGTATTGGACCAAGGAGGCCGGCAAGTACAGCTTTTAAAAAACCCATCCTGCGGCCTTCCTTTGGAATTGAAGCCAGATTTACCCAGCGGATTGTACCTTTTTGAATTTGATTTTCAGGGGCTGATTTACCATCAGAAATACATACATGTGCAACAATAAAACAGAATTGGCTGTCTATTTGGTAGAATAACTTACTTTTACCCCTTAAGTATCAAAGTGAAAACAGCATTCCGATTGTTGGTAATCCTTGTTTCTTTGGCCAGTCAGGCTTGGGGACAAACAAGTGTGTTTTCGACCAACTGCGATGTTTTGGGTGGCTGGACCAATACGGGCCGAAGGTATCCATCGAACCAAACCGGCTATAATTTTCAGGCAGTTGTTCCGGTGGTTCCCCTAAATGATTATACCCCTGGACCGGGAGGTGGGGTGTTTTACACCGAGGGAAATAGCTTTTATCAACAAGCAGGAGCACAGCATTACATATTATACCAACTTGAATCACCCTCGATTAATTTGACGGGATACAACGATACCCGGCTCGAATTTTTCATGCAATTGCGGTCTGAAACTGGGAACTGGGATGGAGGGTATATCGAGTGGAGTACGAATGGGGGCAGCAGTTGGATATTGCTAAATCAGCAAATTTGCCCAAATACTGCCTACGATGGGAATATGAGTTTAAATCCCTCATCGACCCCTTATTATTTTTTACTGCACCCCGCTTGGTTTAATTTCAGAACCGTTTGGACCCGGGTTTTGGTAGATGTTTCGGCCTTCGATAACCTGCCAAATTGCAAAGTTCGTTTCACCTTTCACAGCGATGAAGCAGCCAACGACCGGGGCTGGGCCCTCGATGACATTTCCATTGTTAGTGTAGCCCGAATTGAGGTCCATGGAAATGGAATAAATATACCGCCCATCGTAAATGTGCCGAATTTGGCCGACAACACAAACTTTGGTCAAACCAGCATCGGAAATCCAATAACAAAAACCTTTTGGATTGTAAATCCTGGCGAAAGTCCCCTAACCCTTACGGGGAATCCCCCCGTGACGGTTACTGGTAATGGGTTTTCGGTGCTAAGCCAGCCCACGCCAACGGTGGTTCCTGCCGGAGATTCTGTTTCTTTTCAGGTTCAATTTAATCCGACTCAATTTGGCTTGGTTAATGGTCAGGTTTTTATTGCCCATTCTGATTCATACAGTGTATGCAGCCCTATAAACCCATTTCGGTTTAATATTCGTGGCGATGTAATCAATACTCCTCCCAGCCTACCCAATCCACCTTCCGATACCTTTGTTTGCATAAACTCGGGGCCAATTCAACTTTCATTTTTGGTTCAAGACCCAGAACAGCCCGCAGCGAGTTTAACCCTTAGTGGCAGTTCATCGAACCTCGGTTTGGTTCCCTTGGCCAATTTGGTGTTTGGGGGCGTAGGGGTCAACCGAACGCTAACCATTACGCCCGTGGCAGGTCAAACAGGAAGTTCTACCATTACCATCACCGTAAACGACAATCAGCAAGCCAACAATACCAGTGTGTATACCTTTATTGTTACGGTAGGCGACACCTTGGCGCCCACTGCTTTATGTCAACCCATTACGGTGAATTTAAATTCAAACAACCAGGCGAGTTTAACCACCCAAATGCTTGATGCGGGTAGTTTTGACGATTGCGGCATTCAATCTTTGGCCTTAAATCTATATTCACTGGATTGCAGCCATGTTCCGCAAACACCGGTGGTTTTAACAGCCACGGATTTTGTAGGGCAAACCCATAGCTGTACCGCTTCGGTTACCGTGGTTCCGGTACCAATGGCTCATGTAGTTAATACTTCGGGATTCCCTTCAGGGAATGAAATCAGTTGTGCGGGGGCCAACGATGGATTTATTCAACTGCAAACCAGCGGTGGCTGCCCACCATACCAATACAACTGGATTCAAATTCCAGGCAACAATGGAGCCAATGCCAATGGGCTTTTGGCAGGGACGTATTTGGTTTTGGTTTCGGATGCAGTAGGACAATTGGACAGTATATTGGTTACCTTGACTGAACCCTCAGCCATGGTTGATGCTAGTACATTTACCCATCCACGTTGTGCCGGCGATGCCAATGGTAGTATTTCGTTGCAGGCTCAAGGTGGAGGCCCCAATTACTCCTTTTCTGTAGGTCCAGTTTTAACCTATTTGCCACCTAGTACAACCAATTATACCATAACCGATATTAATGGTTGCATCTTAAATGGAAGTATCGTATTGACTGCGCCCAGTCCTATCGAAATATTGGCAGATCCAAAGTCATTTGCTTTGAATTGCGGAGAAAGTGTCGAACTAAATTTCACGGTGAATGGCGGAAATGGAGACTTTAGGTTTGATTGGAATCCCGCCCAAATCGTTTCTTGTTCCGATTGCTACAATCCAATCATAAACCCCACAGACAACACCCAGCTTTCGTTGGTGGTTCGAGATTCGCTGGGCTGCGAAAATTCAACCGCCTTTTTGCTCGAAATCGCTTGCGCTGTGTATGTTCCAAATACATTTACACCCAACGGTGATGGACTAAATGAAATTTTTAAAGTTGTTGCTGGTGGCGCCAAAGACTTCTCTTTAATCATTCATGACCGTTGGGGCAACCAGGTTTTTGCTTCAGACGACCTTCAAAAAGGTTGGAATGGCCGAGCCGCCGATGGCACTCCATACATGCCAGGAATTTATGCTTATCAGTTGATTTTAACCCTTCCCGGTGCGCACAAGCAAGAGGAAAGGTATGGGTTTGTGCATTTGGCCAGGTAAAAAATCGCCCCAATGCCTAGAGCATTTTCGAGCTGATTTCCGCGCTTACACACCCAGTCCCAAATTTATTCTTAGTAAAATCATTGGCTGTAGAAGGGCTTATGAAGAAACGCGGATGTCAGTAGTTACCCGAGGCTAGGTTTTTAGCCACGAATGCACGAATGGGTGTGGCTGTGGCTTTAGCCGCCCATGCAGGAATAGATGGGGCTATGCTTTTTGCGGCTTGGTTTTTAGCCACGAATGCACGAATGGGTATGGCTGTGGCTTTGGTCACTCATGTAGGAATAGATGGGGCTATGCTTTTTGCGGCTTGGTTTTTAGCCACGAATGCACGAATGGGTGTGGTATTTGGTTAGCCCCGAAAACGCAACATTCGTGCATTCGTGGCTAAGTTATCTGCGGCTTACCTTCCTTGCGCCAGTGTCGCCCTGAAAACGCAACATTCGTGCATTCGTGGCTAAGCTACACGCGGCTTAAGATCCTTGCGCCAGTGTCGCCCCGAAAATACAACATTCGTGCATTCGTGGCTAAGTTATCTGCGGCTTAAAACAAAATTCCCAGGGTTGCATGAATGGTGTTTAGGCGGGTGCTACCTTGGTTGTTCCAAGCATCGCCCACCATAAATGGAAAAGCGTTCGCAGATAGAATAGAAGTAAGACCCCCACTGTATCCCACCTGAAATGAAACCGCAGTGCTTTCATGAAAATAATACAACAGGCCAGCATCACCTTGAATTCCAACCCAAGCGATATTTAAATAGCTGTTTGCATTGCTTTCAATTCCTGTAGCGGGCGGTTCTTGACGGTTTACGGTGGAACTAAGCAGAAAATGAGAGGTAAGGCCTGCTCGAAAAACCAGTGCCCATGAATTTGCGATGCGCCCAGTTTTCATGGTTAGTCCAAAGGGAACCTGCAAGTATTGTGCAGAAAATCGGTTGTTGGAAAGCATAGGACTTGCGGTGGTTGAGTCGTATTGAATTCCGAAGGCCCGAAACTCGTGAAATACACCCGAATGCAAAAGTACATTGGGGGTAATTCCAAATTCTGCATTCAACCCATAGGCAAATCCTGGACGCATGCCCATGTCTGAAAATCCTGCCTGATCGTTTTCGGTCCATTGGAATAATCCTTTGGCCTGAAAGCCAGCATGGAAAATCCGACGTCTGGGTTCAGGATTGTTTTCAGTAGTTTGAGCCAAAATAGGCAAGGAAGCCCAAAGGCATATCAGGAAAAGTGTACTTTTGATTTCAAAGATGCCTGCTGCTTTCATGATTAAAAATAACCTTAGATTTCTATCAATATTACTCCTTTTTTTGTTTGCTCGGTGCGGAGGTTCAGGACCAGACCTTGAACAAATACCATTCGACCCGGGCTTTGACCGTATTTTACTTGAAAAATATTCCAATCCAAACGAGTTAGATTCGGCCTTAACGCATTTATCTGAGCGTCATCCCGACTTTTTCCCATTGTATGGAGGACCTGTTTTGGGGCTTTTTCAAGATGCAGATAGCATCCCGCCTCTGTTAATTTGGTCGAAATATTATTTTAACCCACAAGTTACCGCCTTGCGCGATTCTGTAAATGCCTTATTTGGCGACTTTTCTAAGGAAGAAAAAGAAATTAAACAAAGTCTTCAATATTACGCTTATTATTTCCCGCAAAAAAAAATACCTGGGGTGTTCTTTTTCTTAGGTGGCTTTAACTATACCGTGGTTTCTATGGAAGAAAAAGTAGGTATAGCTCCGGACCAATATTTAGGACCTGCTTCTGAATATTACAGTCATTTACCTGACTATTTGAGGAGAAAGAAAGACCGAGCCTATTTACCAACCGATGTGTTGAAAGGTTGGCTAGAATCAGAAGTAATGGCCGATTCATCTGCCATGCCCAACACATTATTAGACCATATCCTGCAATTCGGAAAAGTACTTTCCGTTGCCAAACGGTGTTTTCCTAAGGTTGCAGATACCATTTTGACTGGATTTTCGCAGCAGCAGCTTGATTTTTGTCTGGAAAACGAATTTTTAATGTGGAGCAGCTTGGTGCAAGATCAAAAATTGTACACCAAAGACCCAAGAGTTATATCAAAGTTTATGAATGAGGCTCCGTTCTCACCAGGCATGCCGGCCGAGTCGCCAGGCAAGGCAGCGGTATGGCTTGGATGGCGAATTGTTGAGTCCTTTTTAGAACGAAATCCGACCGAATTCTCAAACTTATTTTCAATGCGATGGACACCAGAGGCTGTTCTCCAAAAATCCGGCTACAATCCTAAAAAACCATGACAAAGTCAAGAATAGAACACGAATCGGAAATACGTTTAAAAGTGGGTCTTGATGCCCATAGAAACCCCATAAAGTTAAGTTGGACTGCTGAAGAGGGGGGAATTGAACCCGACAGGGAGGTAAAAGCCTTTTTCCTGACAGCTTGGGATAAAAAAGAAAACAACAGCATGCGCATGGACCTTTGGACTACCGACTTTATGGTTGAAGAAATGCAAACCCTAATTTTTCAGCATTTGATGTCGTTGGCTGATGTGGTGGATAGAAGTACGGGAGACGAAAAGTCAGCTGAGTCTTTGCGGAGTTTTGCTTCAGAATTAATGCAGCAAATGCAGTCCAAAGAACTTGAATAAGAGCGCTGTTTTCATTTCTATCTTCCTGAATTAACATGGCAATTTGAAAGCACATCTTTCATATTTACGGAAAACCTTCCAAGGAAATCCCAAGCTGAACGACTTAAAATCCGGTTTGCTTGTGGCCTTAATGGCCTTGCCCCTAAGCCTTGAAATCGCCAAAGCCAGCGGATTTCCGCCGGCATTAGGCATCGTTTCGGCTATTGTTGGGGGCTTGTTTACCGGTATTGCCGGCGGTTCTGCCATCACCATTAAGGGCCCTGCCGCTGGTCTTATTACCATCGTTTCAGCTGCTTTGCCGGCTTTCGATAATTCACTTGGAACTTTGCGGCCATTTTATGCATCAAAGCTGTTTTTCAATTTGTACTTGGCCGTTTGAAACTTGGGGCATTAAGCAGCGTTTTCCCAAACTCTGTGGTGCATGGCATGTTGGCTTCTATTGGCTTGATAATTATTGCCAAGCAAATACCTGTGTTGTTGGGCGACGACCCTCGGCTTTACGCTGGAAAAAGTCCAATCCCTATGTTTTTAGAAATTCCTGCGTACTTCAAAGAAGCCAATCCTACCATTGCAGGTATAGGACTGGTTTCCTTGGTTCTTTTGTTCATTTTAAGCAATGTTCGCGGGAAACTATTTAAAACCATCCCGCCAGCCTTAATTGTAATTACGGCAACCATTGGTCTAAGCATCTTAACACCCAGGCCCCTAGTTTTGCCTTAGTACAGATTGGAGATTGGACTTCGCTGTTGCAGCTTAAGCCTGATTTTTCTAAGATCGGAACCCTTGTGTTTTGGAAGTTTGTACTCTTATTCCTATTTGTAAGCTCACTCGAATCGCTGCTAACCGTAAAAGCCTTTGACAACGTAAAAACGGGAGCCGCAAAGGCCAACAGCAACAAAGACCTAGAGGCCTAGGGGATTGGCAATTTTATTTTAGGCCTTACAGGTGGCCTTCCCATCATTTCGGAAGTAGTTCGTACCACCGCTAACGTCGGTTTTGGAGGAAAAACAGCCTGGGCCAATTTTTTTCATGGCTTTTCTGCTTATTTTCATGGTAATCTTGATTCCCGTCATTGAATGGATTCCAAATGCCGCTCTAGCCGCTTTGTTGATTTTTGCCGGTTTTAGGCTGACTTCACCCAAACAGTATTTTCATAGATACCAAATAGGCAAAGAACAACTTGCTTTATTTTTAGTAACCATTGTGGTTACCTTGGCCAGCGACTTGCTGATGGGAGTTCTTGCGGGTATAATTCTAAAGTTTGTCCTGCATTTATTTCAGGGAGTAAAACCCGCTCAGTTTTTTCAAACCCACGTTCAAGTAGCCCCTAACAACAAACAAAACCTGTTGATACTTGGGCCCTGCGTATTTAGCTCTATTTTATTTTATCAAAGAGTGTTTAACCAGGCTAAAACCGCTGGTATCGGGCAATTAGACTTTAGCCTATGCCCCTTTATTGACCATTCCTTTATGAGTTTCCTTCAACAATACCAAGCTGAATCTGGATTGGAGCTGAAAGGGCTCACAGAATTAAAGCCGTTTTCAAAGCATCCCTTGGCCGCGCGACGTCTGGATTAAAATTAACACAATTGCCTTTCCCCCTTTTCACAACACGCTAAGGGTGCTTCCTTTTTTAAAATAAATCGGATGCTCAGACCAATGCCAAGCAACCCCAACTGCAAGGTTCACCATCTGTAGCAACCTCCACAAAATCGGTTTCAATGGTGTTTCTAAAAGCCAAACCCTACTGCTGAGCCTCAAATAAATCATCAAAATTCAAGCCTCAAAATCCCAAATTCGCCACCAAAACGCCTACTTTTATTGAAATATTCGTTCCCATGAAAAAATGGTTCTTGCTGTTTTGCGGCTTCCCTTCCTTGACCCTCTTGGCTCAAAATGTGGGAATCGGTGTTCTTGCTCCACAATCCCGCCTCGATATCCACGGTCAAGGTAATTCAGCCAACACCAGCAGCCTAAATGTAAGCAACAACCAAAGCAATTCTGCCCTATTTGTGAATGATTTGCTTCAGGTTGGCATTCAAAATACCAACCCCAACCCCTCGGCAGTGCTCGATATTCAATCTACACAGGCAGGCGTTTTAATTCCCCGCATGACCAATGCACAAATGCAGGCCATTGTTTCTCCAGCTACAGGCTTATTGATTTTCAATTCAGACAACCAGCAGTTCCGGTATTGGAACGGCAGCGCTTGGGTTGGCTTAATTTCATCGGTTACCGGCAACCAAGGTTCGGCGGGTGCCATGAACCTGCTCTACACCGACGAAACCACAAATACCAGCATCAACGTTTCGTACAGCCCATGCGGCACCGGAAACAGCAGTGGAAATACACACACCTATGCCCTTCCTGCCAATTCCTATTCCCGAATTTTGGCCGAAGCCGAGGGCTATTTTGAAATCGGGGCCAACGGTGGAAATTTTAATTCTGCCAGCGTTACCATGACCTTGCCAGGTGGAAACAGCCGTTCTACCCAGGCAAAGCGCTCGGTAACGGGCGGTGGAACGGGCGATACCAGTTGGCATTTCCCCTTCAAAGTGTCGGTTTCGGGCCCCAGTCAAGCAGGTGGAAATGTGGTTTTAAGCGGCAGCTTGTCTTTGGGTGGCTGCACCGGAGGACGCATTGTGGTTAGCTCTTTTCGGGTATATGGGGTGCAATAATGTTCCGAATCACGCTCCTTTAAACCCCCTTTCCCTTAAGTCCCAAAAACCAGATTTTGCCTTTTGATGCGCCCTAGGATTCAGAAAATCAACCTGTTTTGTTGAGCATCGAATTTCCTACATGAACCAAAACACACCTTAATTTTTGCCTTTTTCACCATTCAAATGCAAAGGGAATCCCCTACTTTTACCCTAGATTCCATTCATGTAAAATCTGCTTGAACAACCGTTCAAATCAAAAAAATGACTACTTCCAAAACCCAAAACCTACCCAGCGCTTTTACCTTCAGCGTAGTGCTGGGACTCCTGTTAACCTTATCTTTTGGCGTGCAGGCCCAAGGCATTAGCCTAAATACCAATGGCAACCCGGCCGACACTTCAGCCATGCTTGACGTATCAAGTACAGCCAAAGGAATCTTAATTCCCCGCATGACCGCAGCCCAACGAACCGGCATTCCTCTCCCTGCCGCTGGGCTGCTGGTATATCAAACCAACGGTACTCTTCCCGGATTTTATGTCAACCAAGGCACTCCTGCTTCACCAAATTGGCAGCCCTTAGCCGGTGTAAAGCAGGTGCAATCGGGCTATTATCAATATGCCCTTTCTTCGGGGAACGCCAACCAATACCAAGTAACCTTAGACCCCGCCCCTGCAGCCTACACAGAAGGAATGACGGTTTTCTTCAGGGCGCATGCAGCCAATACCGGATCGGCTACGCTGAATGTCAACGGTTTGGGGCCCATTCCCTTAAAGAAATCGGTGAATGTTAACCTATCGTCCAACGACATCATCATAAACCAAATGCTGGTGGCTGTGTTTGACAGCCTTAACTTTCAGGTTTTGGGATCCTTAGGGCAAGGAAGCGGGAATGCTGCCCGTGGACAGCAAATTTTTACCTCAAGCGGAACCTTCACCGTTCCCGCAGGGGTCAGCACCGTTTGGGTTAGTATGTGCGGCGGCGGCGGAAGCGGTGGCTTTTACGGACCAGGCGGTGGCGGTGGTGGGGGTGCCAATGCCATGAAATTGCCGGTAGCGGTGCAAGCAGGCAATAGCATAGCGGTAACCGTCGGTGCGGGTGGGCAGCCCGTAAGCGGCCCAACCAACGCCAATGGAAACGCCGGCGGAACAAGCTCCTTTGGCAACTTTGTGGTTT
Source organism: Bacteroidota bacterium (assembly GCA_016866335.1). Lineage (GTDB taxonomy): Bacteria > Bacteroidota > Bacteroidia > CAIKAF01 > CAIKAF01 > CAIKAF01. The sequence goes on from VGMT01000013.1 coordinate 65,930, forward strand.
GTGGCGGTGGGGCCGGTGGCATGGGCTCGAATCCAAACTACGGAGGAGCCGGAGGAACCGGAAGCGCAGGCACCATTCCCGGAGCAACTGGCAGACCGTTTGGAAATTATATGAATTGGGGTGGAGCCGGCGGAGACTCCCTATTTGGTTTTGGGGGAGTTCCCGTTTCCTACCCCGGTGTAGCTGGAACAGGATATGGCAGCGGCGGCTCCGGAAACGCCAGCAGCAACACAGCTACAGGTGCGGGTACCGGTGGAATTGTAATTGTGGAATGGTAAAATAAAAAAACCATACGTTTAATTTAAGGAATTGGAAGCCACTTAAACCTTATTGGAAAGGGGCATTTTAAAAAGCGTAAAGGTGTTGAAGGTACTTCGGGCACGGCTTAGCGGAACTTGATTCCCCAAAAACCAAATTCACAGTTTCTTTTCTGCGACACCCGCGGCAGGGATTGAAGAGGCTTGCCCGCAAGGCCGGAAGGGCATTGTGCCGCGAGGGGCGGAGGCGACTTTAGGAGCCCCCGCAACCCCGCTGTCACAAGCCCTGACGGACGCGGACTAGCCCTGAAAGCCCGTTCGCCGCCCAAAAACAAAACATATTTCCATTTTTCAGCCATAATTGACTGATTAACAAAACTTAAACAAGTTCAGGTACGCTGCGAAGCAAGGCCCTCAATTCCTCCGGTTCCTCGCTGGTTACCAGCTGCATGCGCCGATCTTTGAAGTTCGGAATGCCTTTAAAATAGTTGCTGTAGTGCATGCGCATTTCCAGCACGCCCAATTTGGGCCCTTTCCAAGCGATGGACTGCTCTAAGTGCCACAGTGCGGCTAGGGCCTTCTCTTCCAAACTGGGCGGATCCAGTATGGTTCTATCTTTTAAATATGCCTTTATCTCCCTGAAAATCCATGGGTTACCAATGCTGGCTCGGCCAATCATTACTCCGTCAACACCGTAGGTGTTTTTCATGTGCAAAGCCTTTGCAGGGCTGTTCACATCGCCGTTTCCAAACACGGGAATGCGCAGGCGCGGATTGTTTTTGGTCTCGGCAATCAAGCTCCAATCGGCTTCGCCCTTGTACATCTGTACCCGAGTCCGCCCATGAATTGAAATTGCCTGAATGCCAACATCTTGCAGCCGTTCTGCCACCTCTACAATGTGTTTACTGCTGTCGTCCCAACCCAGTCGGGTTTTTACGGTTACCGGTTTATTGACGGCCTTGACCACCGCTTCGGTCAGCTTCACCATTTTCGGAATGTTGCGTAAAATGCCGGCTCCGGCTTCTTTGCAGACCACTTTTTTTACGGGGCAGCCAAAATTAATGTCAATTAAATCGGGGTTCGCGCTTTCGCAAATGCGCGCCGCTTCCATCATGGGTTCAAGTTCTCCGCCAAAAATCTGTATGCCAATAGGTCGCTCATACTCAAATATATCCAGCTTTTGCCGGCTTTTCACCGCATCGCGAATCAGCCCTTCTGAGCTAATAAATTCGGTAAACATCAAATCGGCGCCTTCGCGCTTGCACAGGGCGCGGAACGGCGGATCGCTCACGTCTTCCATGGGCGCCAGCAGCAGCGGAAATTCGCCCAATTCAATGTTTGCAATCTTAACCATGCGGCAAAAATACGCCAATTTATGGCTTGTTTGAACATTGTTTTTTTGGGGGGGCGGCCTTTCCGGCTTTCACCTGTATTCGGCTTGGGCAAGCCCATGCCGCAGAGCGCTGCCGGTGGCTTCTAAAGTCGCCCCGGCAGCGCTGCGGCATAAGGGCCCGCCCGTCGCCTCATGCCGGCTCAATCCGGGCCGCAGGCCACCCGTTTTAAAATCCACCCAAACAAGCTCATCAGGATTGGATTCCTTTGACTATTTTTGGAACGAATTTTGCCCTACACAGGCATTAAAGTACAAACCCATGCGCACCTTCATTTTTGCATTCTGCTCCTTCCTTTTAAGCGCCACTGGCTTAATCGCCCAAACCGATGCCACAGCGTTGCTCGACAAACTGAATAAAAAAACCAAAGCCTATTCCAGCTTAGAGGCTTCGTTCACCTTTTCGGTGGTAAATACCAGCCAAAAAGTCAACGAAGTCCGCAAAGGAACCATCAAATTAAAAGGCGAAAAATACGTTCTGAAAATGGGCGAAATGGATATTTTTTGCAATGGAAAAACAGTGTACACCTACACCAAAGAAATGAACGAGGCTCAGGTAATTCCAGTGGCCGAACTGGATGCCGACGCCATGACGCCTCAAAATATGTTCTCAATCTATGAAAAAGGGTTTAAATCGAAAATCAAATCAAGCAAAACCGAAGGAGGCAAAAAAATCACCAGCATAGAATTGTACCCCACTCAGCCCAAAGAAAAAGACTACACCATGGTTAAAATGGACCTAGATGAAACTTCCATGCAAATTAAACGCGTAGAGGTAATGGGTAAAAACGGGACCAAATACATTTATGCCATTTCAACCTTTACTGCCAATAAAGCCATGGCCGATTCGGAATTTGAATTCCAAAAGGCAAACTACCCAGGGGTCAGCATTCTAGATTAAGCCTGCAAAAAGGGCTTGGATTCAGCCGCATTTTTTAATACCTTCCCAAACAAAAACCATGGAAACGCTTGAACAAAACCCCTTTGAAACCAACCGCGCCGAGGGTGGGCTGCGGACCTTATTGATTTTAACCATTGTTTTTCAGGCATTGGGGCTGCTTTTCGGGCTGCTTGGCTTGATGCAGGTTTCTAGCCAAACCGGGTTTACTCAAGCCAGCACCATTATTACCCCCCTGTTGAATCTTGAAATGCTGATTGCGGCAATCTTGATGCTCAACTTAAAAAAATTGGGCTGGACCTTGTACTTGGGCGCCAAAGGCCTAATGCTGGTTTTTATGGTTCTGATGCTGGTTTTCGCTGCCGACGAACAAATCCGCCAAGTCCAAATTCAATTGGTTCAAACTTCGCCCGCCATGGCCAAGTCGGCACCCATGATTTTTTACATTTTGACCGGTTTTGTGGC
>VGMT01000014.1 GCA_016866335.1 Bacteroidota bacterium
GAGTGGTAAACGATGCGCCGGTGCCAAGCACCGAACCGCCACTGGGCTGATTGTACCAGCGGTACAGACCCGTTGAACCAGAAGCCGTAAGGGTGGCCGCCTGACCGCAGGTAGCCGCCGAACTTAAAGCCGAAGGCGTCGGACATTGCGCCATGGCAATGGTTCCTACCATCAACGCTGCAAGGAGCGAGAGTTGATTGAACCAACGTCGAAGAGTAATTCCTTTCTTCATAGACATTTTGTTAACGATTAGATTAATGAAAGTTGTGGTTTTGATTTACGATAGTTTACAGGTTGCCAAGTTAAAAAAATTAAATTAAATATTAACAATCGCATGTTTATTTTCTAAAAAATATTTTTAAAAAATTGATTTACAATTGTTTGTGTGTTTATAAAAGTACAAATGAGGCTTCAAACAAAATTGAAAGACCAAGAATAATTCCTAAAAATCTGGAAAAACCGATTTTATTTTAAGGTCATTAACGAAGGAAAAATCCGTTGTTTGTTTTTTGTTTACGCACATATTTAAAATTATAGGCAAAAGACAAGCCCAGAAGACTGCCCATTCAAACCAGGGGGTATTTGGCTTCTACGCCGCCCAAACATCAACAACCATTAAAATAGCGTTGGGGCTTAGCCACAATTTTGATTTCAGGGCAAAATTGCCCCCTTAAGTTCAAAAAACCACTACCTTTAAGCATATACAATTCGACCATGCGCCTTCTGTTTCTGTTTGTTTTCTTTGGTTTATGCTCTTCAGCCTTTAGCCAATCTGTTGGCATCAACACCAACACTCCACATGCCAGTTCTTTATTGGAAATGAAAGACACCACCAAAGGCCTCTTGCTTCCCCGCTTAAGCACAGTTCAACGCCAAGCCATTCAAAACCCAGCTCAAGGACTCCTTATATATAATACGGACATTCGCTGTTTTGAGGTATTCGGTGGCACCTTTTGGAATTCCTTTGGCTGCGAATGCGGAGCCCAACCAGGACTACTTAGTTTTTCTAAAGACACGGCCTGCGGTGGCAGTCAACTCATCATGAACACCACCGGACAAAATGGTTTGCTTCAGTGGCAAGTTTCGACCGACAACTACAGCTGGACCGATATTCCGAATGCCAATTCGGCATCGCATACCCAAACGCTGCCAGGCCAAGGCCCAGACCAATTCTACCGGCTCCGAGCCATAGATACAAGCTGTGGAACAGCCTACAGCCTGTCGCAGTTGGTGGTGGTTGTCCCTTTGCTTAATGCGCCAGGCTCCATCACCGGACCCAGTCTAGTAAATCAAAACCAACAAGGTGTGGCCTATTCCATCGCCGCCGTTCCCGGTGCAAGCAGCTACACCTGGACCGTTCCCAACTCGGCAACCATCGCCTCTGGCCAAGGCAGCACGGCCATTACCGTCAATTTTACCACCGGCAGCGGAGCCATCACCGTGACGGCCAACGACACCTGCGGCTCTAGTGCCCCACAATCCATTACCGTCTCGGCCGGGAACCCCATCAGCTGCCTTGCCATCAAACAGGCGAATCCCAATGCTACCTCAGGCAGCTACACCATTGACCCCGATGGACCGGGAGGAAATGCTCCTGTAAGTGTGCATTGCGACATGAGCACCTTGAACGGCGGCTGGACAGAAGCCGTTACCTTTGTAAATACAGCCAACATCGACTTGGCTTGCCCAGCCAACAACAACTGGTTCGATAGGGCCGTAGATTGGACCATGGCCAACTGGTCGGGCTCTGAAATTATGGTTCAACTGATCGACAACAACGGAAGCATAATCTACAGCGGCGCCGGAACCCGCAACAACAGTTGGACCTACAACAACCTTACCTCATCGGGGAGCTCAAGCAGCCAATATGACCACGGTTCCCAGCACGGCAATGCCATCACTTTAAATACAGGACACCGATTTACCATTTCCGGAAAAAACACCGACAATGCAGGCTGGGGAGGCAGCTGGGGAAATGGATATGTACTGAACGTACAAACTTCGCCTGCCTATGCCATGAACATGGTGGTGGCCGCTTTTCAATACAACCAACCCAATTCAGGCTGCGGCACCCGCTCATTCAATAGCTACGACCCCGGCCACGAACTGATGTACAGCGCCAATGGGGGAATATCGACCAACAGCAACGCGGCCTTAACTTCAGGGCAAAAATTCTTCGGGCGACTACGGTTTTACGTCCGATAACCGCCTTTTGTTTTCACGTAAAGGATTTGCTGGCAAAGGGCCTTTGCCCTTTTATGTTCCAATTGCCCCTCAAAAAGCAAAGCACTACCACTCCTATACATATAGTATCTTTAAAACAGGTCCCTACAAATAGTGAGTTGGCCCCGCGGCAGGGATTGAGCAAGGTTGCCCGCAAGGGTGCCGAAGCCGGGCCCGCTAGGTGCGGAGGCGACGTTAGGAGCCCCCGCAAACCAGCTGGGCCAGGCTTTCGGCAACCGCGGACTACCTGCGAAAGCCCGCAGCCGCCCCTCAAAAAAATCGGAAAAAATTAGGCGCTAACCAGCGTGCCCAAGGTCTCGCCCTGCACCAAACGAAATAAATTATCCTCTTGGTTCGCGTTGAATACGATGATGGGCAAATTGTTCTCTTTGCACAAGGTGAACGCAGTTAAGTCCATCACATTCAGGCCCTTCTGTATTACTTCGTCAAAGCTAATCCGATCGTACTTGGTGGCAGAAGGATCCTTCTCGGGGTCGCTGGAATATATGCCGTCCACCCTTGTGCCTTTCAAAATCACATCGGCCTCGATTTCGATGGCCCGCAGCGAAGCGGCTGTATCGGTGGTAAAGTATGGATTGCCCGTTCCAGCCCCAAAAATCACTACCCTCCGTTTTTCCAGGTGGCGAACGGCCCTTCTACGAATAAAAGGTTCGCCAATTTCTTTCATTTCAATGGCCGTTTGCAATCGGGTATGCACCTTCATGTTTTCAAGCGCCGACTGCAAGGCCATGCCATTCATTACAGTGGCCAGCATGCCCATGTAATCGCCCTGCACCCGGTCAAAGCCCCCTTGAACAGCGTTGATGCCCCGAAAAATATTGCCCCCGCCTATCACCACAGCCACCTCAACACCGGCATCGTGAATGGCCTTAATTTGCCGGGCATACACCGAAAGCATTTCAGGCTCAATGCCAAACGATTTAGAACCCATTAAGGACTCTCCACTTAGTTTTAAAAGGATGCGCTTGTACTTCATGAGGATAAGGGATAAAAAAAAAGAGAAACCCAAGTTTCTCTTTTCTACATTATTGCAAAGAATATCGATGAAAAGCGGTGGCCGTCAGGCCTTTATCTACCGACTGCAGATACTGCCTTACGTTTTGCTTGTTGTCTTTAATGAATTCCTGATTCAACAGGGTTGATTCCTTAAAGAATTTCTCAAGTTTGCCTTTGGCAATCATTTCAATTTTATCTTCGGGCTTGCCTTCGTTGCGTAAAATGTCGATGGCAATGTCCATTTCTTTTTGAATGGTCTCAGAAGAAACGTCTTCTTTATCAAGAGCAACAGGGGCCATAGCGGCTGCCTGCATAGCAACGTCTTTGGCAGCTTGGGCAATGGCATCAGAACCGGTTTGGTTCAAACCCACCAAGGTGGCCACCCGGTTGCCGGGGTGGTTGTACCCAAACAATTCGGGCGCCGTCAAAAAACGGCATACACCAATTTCAATTTTCTCACCAATTTTTCCAATTTTTTCGGTGATGTGGTCAAGTACGGTGCGGCCATCGGCCATGCCAACAGCATTGATGCTGTCGATTGAATCGCATTGATGATTTAGAGCCAAAGCGGCCACCTCTTTTGCAAAACCTACAAACTCCTCATTCTTAGCTACGAAATCGGTTTCGCAGTTCAGCGCAATAAGCACACCCTTGTTTCCGTCGGTATGAGCATAGACAAAGCCTTCGGTAGCTGTTCTGTCTGAACGGTTGGCCGCTACCTTTTGGCCCTTTTTGCGTAGAATTTCAATGGCCTTTTCAAAATCGCCTTCGGCTTCAACCAAGGCTTTTTTGCAATCCATCATACCAGCTCCGGTTTGTTGGCGGAGTTTGTTTACATCAGAGGCTGTAATTGACACGGGAATTTGTATTTAATCGTTTGATTCGGTTTCGGTATTGGTCGCCGTTTCTTCGCCAGCAGAAACTTCAACTTCAGCTACAACCTCGGCAGGAGCAGCTTCAACGGCCACAGCTTCGGTCGAGGCCGCAAGCATTTCAACGGCTACGTTGTCAGAATCCTCGTCTTCATCGGCATCTTTGCTGGCTTTGCGGTCGGCCAAGCCTTCGCGAATGGCTTGGGTAACATAATCTAGAATCAACGCAACGCTGTCGGCAGCATCGTCGTTGGCTGGAATAGCGAAATCCACCTCGTTTGGATTGGAATTTGTATCCACCATTCCGAAGGTAGGAATGTTCAGGCGCTTGGCCTCGGCCACGGCAATGTGTTCGCGTTTGATGTCAACAATGAAAATGGCCGCTGGCAAGCGGTTCAAATCGGCAATAGACCCAAAATCTTTTTCCAATTTAGATTTGGTACGATCCAAAACCAGGCGTTCTTTTTTAGAAAGGGTTTCGGCCGTGCCGTCTTTTACCATTGAATCCAACCGCGACATTTTTTTCACGGTTTTGCGGATGGTTTGAAAATTGGTCAACATACCACCTGGCCAACGCTCGGTTACATAGGGCATATCGCAGCCTTTGGCTTTATCGGCAATAATGTCTTTGGCTTGTTTCTTGGTGCCAACGAACAAAATCTTTTTGCCGGAACGCGCCATTTGCTTCAAGGCATTGGCGGCATCTTCTAGATGAACTACCGTTTTGTTCAGGTCAATAATATGGATGCCGTTCTTCTCCATAAAGATATATGGAGCCATTTGTGGATTCCATTTGCGGCGCAAGTGGCCGAAATGAACCCCGGCGTTTAGAAGTTGTTGTACAGTAATTTTTGACATACGTGTATAAATCCCATTAACGTTTAGAGAACTGGAAGCGGCGACGTGCCTTCTTGCGGCCGAACTTTTTACGTTCTACCATGCGAGAATCGCGGGTAAGCAACCCATGGGTGCGCAAATCGCTTCGAATCTCTTCATTTTCACCAACCAACGCTTTGGCTAAGGCCAAACGGATAGCCTCAGCTTGTCCGTTGATGCCACCGCCAGCCACATTTACCTTAAGGTCATAGGCCGCAGGATTTTCGTTGGCTACCTCAAAGGCTTGGGTAATTTTGTATTGCAACGTAGAAGTCGGAAAATATTCCTTGTAATCTCGGTGGTTTACTTTGAAATCGCCTTTTCCGTTTTTTTTCAGGTAAATGCGCGCAATCGATGTTTTACGGCGGCCTGAAGTGTTTAAAATACTCATAAAACTTACTTAATGTCGTTTAAGTTGATGGTTTGAGGATTCTGAGCCTCGTGGGGATGACTGCCGCCGGCATACACCTTCAAATTGCCCAACAGAGCTCTTCCCAATTTGGTCTTAGGAAGCATACCCTTCACCGCATTTTCAATAGGAAATTCAGGCTTCTTCTTCATGATATCGGCAATCAACGGCTCGCGCTGCCCACCCGGATAACCGGTATGCCGGCGGTACGATTTGACGTCCATTTTCTGTCCTGTCAAACGCACTTTCTCTGCATTGATTACAATAACCTGATCGCCGCAATCGGCATGAGGGGTAAACGAAGGCTTATGCTTACCCCGCAGCATCATGGCTACGCGGCTAGCTAGGCGGCCTAAAATTTCATTCTCAGCATCCACCAAAACCCATGTTTTAGAGGAGTTTTGCTTGTTTACCGAAACGGTTTTATAACTCAGTGTATCCACGGCTCAAGTACTTTAAATCTTTAATCGGGGTGCGAAAATAGGAACAATTTTTCTTTCCGCAAAGTAAAATCAACATTGTATTGTGCAAAACCATGGGTTTTTTTTGAAACAGGGCTCTTTTTTTGGGGGGCGGGTTTCGGGCTTTCGCGGGTAGTCCGCAGCCTGCAGTTTGGGGCCCAGCGGCCTTGCGCGGGCTCCTAAAGTCGCCTGCGCGGCTCGCGGGCCCCTAAACCGCCGGCTTTGCGTGCTACCGCTGCTCAATCCCGCCCGCAATCCTCAAGACCTTTTTTCTTGCGCTGCAAACGAAGGCAAGCCAAGGCTTTTTTGGTCAGCCTCCCAAAAACAGCAAAAGCCTTTCTTTACTTAAAGAAAACGGATTCATTGAATAGCTTTCTGCCGGCAGAATAGTACCTTTGAATCAACCCAAGCGATACATTCAAAAATGCCTGCCGATTCGGTTCATCAAAAATCCGAGAACATGCTTCCTTCCCGTTCCGTTCAAAGGCAGCGCTTATTGGCCGATGTCGCTCAGTTGTTTTTAGCCAATAAAGCCTTTTCTGAACAAATCAACCAAGCCCTTCTATGGATTGGGAATGACGCCGGTGTGAGCCGCATTTATATTTTTGAAGACAGCCCCGACGGCAGCTCCACCTCGAACACCTACGAATGGTGCAACGAAAAAATAGAACCTCAAATTGATTATTTGCAGGACGTTCCTTATGAGTACATACCCAACTGGAATGCCATTTTAGACAGAGATGGGCGCATTTTCTCGACCGATATCCACCGCGAACTTCCCGAGGACCTTCTGGCCGTTCTCGCTCCTCAAGGCATTAAATCCATCCTAATTATCCCTCTCCAAAAATTTGAACGCCGCTTTGGATTTATTGGTTTTGATGAATGTACCCAGAACCGAGCATGGGCTTTAGAGGACCTAGAATTGCTGCGCTCCCTTTCGGGTATTATTTCGGCCGCCTACGAAAGAGAACACATCCGAACCGAATTGAAATTGGGCGAAATTCGCCTGACCATGGCCCTAGAAAATGCAGGTACGGGATTGTGGGATTGGAACATGGAAACCAACCAGGTTGAATTCAACAAAGAAGGCTTTTCGATGTTGGGATTAAACAACACGAAAAAACCATTGACCCTTGAAGATTGGGAAAAACAAATCCACCCCTCCGATCAAAATTCGTTCCGCCAAGATTTAAGCGCGTTAAGCGCCAAAAACGGCACAGATATTGACAGCATTCACCGGGTAAAATCCGCCGAAAACCAGTGGAAATGGGTTCGAATTCAAGGCAAAGCGGTGGAATGGGCCACCGATGGAAAACCTCTGCGTACCGTAGGCACCCAAATTGATATTGATAAGCAAAAAAAAATAGAGGAAGAACTCCGGCACCTAAACACGTCAAAAGACCTGTTTTTCACTGTCTTGGCTCATGACATGAAAGCCCCTTTGTTGTCCATCATGCAGATGTCTGCATCCACGAAAAACAACAGCCATCTGGCTTCTAAAGACTGGCAGGCTTTGCTGAGCGCTCAAGAAAATATGGCAAAAAACAGCCTAAACCTGCTTGAAAATTTGTTTCACTGGGCCGGTTTTCAGAAAGGCGCCCTGGCCTTTTTCCCTGAACAGATTGACGCATTTCTCCTGGTGAAAAATGAAATCGACTCCCTTCAGCAGGCCATTGACTTCAAATCCCTGAAGGTAGATTTAACAGAACTGAATGCCCGATTTGTTTATGCCGATAAGGTTCTTCTTGGAATAGTATTTCGGAATTTGCTGCACAATGCCATAAAATTTAGCCATAAAAATGAACGAATTTTGATTCGTTCAATCCCCAGGGAGGGTTTAGTTTTCTTCGAAATTCAAGATTTTGGGCTCGGAATTCCAAAGGAATTTTCAGGGACGCTTTTAAACGAAAATTCGTTTAATTCCTCTTTCGGTACAAACAACGAACATGGCTCGGGCATTGGTTTGAAAATCGCTAAAAAGTTTATACAACAGCAGGGAGGTTCTTTGGAATTTCATTCTTTCCCAGGAAAGGGTTGTACTTTCCGTTTTTCTCTGCCCCTGGCTACGCCCCCTTAATAACGTTGAGTACGGATTCAACGCTAAGGCATTGGGCACTTGAACAATCATTCTTGTTTTTTTGTAGCTTTACCAAATTAAAAGTAGAGATATGTCAGGTTCTGTAAACCGAGTAATTTTAGTTGGCAATTTGGGTAAAGACCCAGAGGTTCGTGAATTCCCCGATGGAACCAAACAAGCAAAGGTATCTTTAGCAACCTCCGAGTCGTACAAAAACAAAAACGGGGAACCCGTGGAAAGCACGGAGTGGCACAACCTTGTTTTTCGACGCAGGCTGGCCGAAATTGTCCAGCTTTACCTTAAAAAAGGGCACAAAATCTATGTAGAAGGACGAATTAAATCGCGTTCTTGGGAACAAGACGGGCAAAAAAGATACACCACCGAGATTGAAGTGGACCAGCTTACCATGCTTGAAAGCAAAAAAACGGACAGCTACAGCCAAGGCACTCCTCCGTCAGGATCGCCTACCGAGCACGATGTTCCGATTTGATTCTAAAATTCAGCTCCATTGGAAGACCCTTTAAGTTACAGCAGCTTGCCCCTGGAAACCGCACTGGTTCTCCTGCCCCTACTTATTGTTTCTGGTTTAATTTCAGCCTCTGAAGTTGCCTTTTTTGGGGCCTCTCCCAAAACCATGGAAGAACTTGAGTTTAGTCATCCCGCAGCCTTTAAAAAAGCTAGCCACCTATTGGCGCACCCAAACCGCTTGCTGGCAACCATCTTAATTGCGAACAACTTTACCAACATCTTAATCGTATTAATTGCTTCTTTAACCAGTTCTGGCTTGCCGTTTATGTCGGATTGGCCCGCCTGGTTGCAATTTGCCTTTCAAGCACTTGGCGTCACCACCATAATCTTGATTTTTGGCGAAATATTGCCTAAAATTTTAGCAACCCATCAATCCAAAGGGATTATTGTACTTATGTCAACCCCATTAAGCATTGCCGGAGTAGTTACGCGCCCTTTGGGTAGCCTTCTCCTATTGAGCGGCCGTCTCATTACGGGGAAAGCAACAAAAGGGAACCAAACCTTAAGCAACGAAGAGCTTTCGGCAGTGATAGACATGGCTGAAGGAGTTGAAATATCAGACGAAGAACGTAAAATCTGGAAGGGCATCGTTGAATTTGGGAAAATTACCAGCAGCGAAACCATGAAACCCCGAACCGACATTGTGGGAATCGAACTAAAAAAATCCTTCAAACAGGTTTTAGATGTGATTCTTCGCAGCGGCTATTCCCGGATTCCTGTTTACAATGGTTCCTTAGACCAGGTAACGGGCATTTTGTATGTAAAAGACTTAATCCCCTTTCTGTCGGAAGACGCCCAATTCAATTGGAACCGCCTTGTACGTAAGCCGTTTTTTGTGCCAGAAAACAAACCCATCGATGACCTTTTAAAGGAATTTCAATTAAAAAAGATGCACATGGCTATTGTGGTAGATGAGTACGGAGGTTGTTCCGGATTAATCACCCTTGAGGACATCATTGAAGAGATTGTAGGAGAAATAAACGATGAATTCGACGATGAAGAAATCGTCTATTCTAAGTTAGACGACCACACCTTTGTATTCGAAGCCAAAACCACTCTCATTCAATTGTGCCGAATTGTAGACATCCCCTTTGAATCACTTGGGCCTGCGGCAGAAGAAGCCGATACCATCGCAGGCTTGCTTCTTCAATTGCACCAAAAACTTCCAGCCAAAGGCATCAAAATCGATACCCCAAACATCGAATACTGCGTAGAATCGGCCGACCAACGCAGAATAAAACGGGTTAAGGTTACCCTAAAAAAGAGGCATGATTTCAAATCCGGAATAGCGCCTTCCTTTTTAGCCTGTATTCTTGGCCTTTCATTGATTGGCTGCAATACAGACGTACCACAACCCAAACCCATGGGCTACCCCCTTATTGAACTGCCAAGCCAATCTTCTAAGACCTTGCAGTTGCAAGCTCCCTTTCAATTTGAAATAGCTCAGGTTGCCAGCATCCGTCCTGCTACCGAACGCCCCGAATTTCCAGGCGGAATCTGGTTAAACATTGATTATCCCGATTTTCGCAGCACCATTTATTTGACCTACCTGCCTGTGAATAAAAACTTGGCTGAATTGTTGGACGAGGCCAACCAACAGGTTTACAAAGGCCATGTAACCATGGCGGAAGGCATAGAAGAACAAACTATTTCTGATTCAAAAAGAAAGGTCTATGGACGCATTTACCACCTTGAAGGTCCGGTGGCAACCCCCGTTCAATTTTACTTGACCGACTCCTCCCAACATTTTGTTCGTGGTAGCCTTTACTTTAATTATGCCGCAAATTACGACAGCATCGCTCCTATACTTACCTATTTAAACCAAGACATCGAGCGAATGGCACAAAGCTTAGCTTGGAAACCCTAAGACGGCAAAACTGAATTCTACCTATTTTTACCCTAAAATTTCCTTTTATGCGCACTACATTTGGACTCATTTTTTTCTTGCTCGCCTACTCTACCTCATTTGCCCAAACCACTTTTGAGGGTTTAATTCGGTACGAAATAACCTATCCAGAAAGCCTTCCGGGAATGGAAAGCATGTTGCCCAAAGCAAGCGAATCAATTGTTAGCAATAAAAGAAGCCTAACGCGAATGGAGGGTGGCATGCAGGCCGATATGCTTGGCGACATGCTCACAGACCATAGCTCCGGAAAAACCTATTTTATACTTCACGACACCAAAACAATTTATTCTAGCAGCGAAGACAAAATGCCCAAAACCGACGACATCAAACCCGTGGTTAAAAAAGGGAAAGGCAAAATGATGATTATGGGATATCCATGCCAATCGTACGAGGTAGAAATGAAGGTTGAAAATATGGTGATAACCTCTACCTATTGGACCACCACTCAATTAACCCCAGCACGACCCATTAGCAATATGGGCATGAACACCCCCAAGGTAAATATTGAGGGATTCCCCATGAAAATCGTTACGGCACTGCCCATCCCAGGCATGGGCAACTTTAAAATGGAAATGGTGGTTACCCAATTAAAAGACCTGAAAGAACTTCCTAACAATGCCTTGAGTCTTCCTGCCGGTTATACAACCAAAGAAGGATTGCCCCCTGTTTTTCAAATGGGGAAATAATCCAGCCGCATGAGTTCTCCCTTACTAAAAAAACTGGCTGGGCAAACAGCGGTTTATGGATTGGGAACGATTCTTGGGCGGGTGTTAAATTACCTGCTAACCCCTCTTTACACAGGTATCTTTGCAGCCGAAGCCTTTGGCACTTACTCTGAGGCCTATTCCTACATAGCCATTCTGCTGATTGTTTTGACCTACGGAATGGAGACGGCCTTGTTTCATTTTGCACAAAAAAACGACAAGCCCAAACGGGTTTTCTCAACCGCTGCGGCCTCTTTGTTGCTCACCACTGCCTGCTTTTGGATTTTTCTTTTTCCAAACAGCTCCTTCGTTTCCGAGCTTATGAACTATCCAGGCCACCCTGAATACGTCGTTTGGTTGGGTTTAATCATCGGATTTGATGCTTTAAGCAGTTTGCCCATGGCCTGGTTAAGGCTTCAAGGCAGGCCGGGGTTATTCAGCATTATTACCTTGGTTAATATTGGAGTTAACATCGGCCTAAATCTATTTTGGTTAAAATGGGGAAGAGACATTTACCTATCGGGGAATGCTTCGCCATTTGAAGGCTGGGGCTTGCTCGAATTCAATCCTGAAATTGGCGTGGGCTATATTTTCCTTGCCAATTTGATCGCCTCGGGAGTCAAACTCCTGTTGTGCATTCCTTTTTTGAAAACCGGCCGCCTGCATTTGGATGCTCGTTTGCTTCGACAAATGCTAACGTATTCGGCCCCACTGCTGGTGGCTGGTCTTGGCTTCATTTTAAACGAACGCCTAGATGTTTTGATGCTAAAGTACATTTTACCCCTTAGCCCAAAAGACGCTATGCATCAAGTGGGAGTATATGGGGCCTGCTACAAACTAGCCATTTTAATGACCATCTTTATTCAGGCATTCAGGTACGCTGCCGAACCCTTTTTTTTCAGCCAACAAAACCGAAACGACGCCAAAGAAATGTATGCGAGCGTTATGAATTATTTTGTGGCCTTTTGTTCGGTCTTATTTTTAATGGTCGTGCTCCATCTTGATATTTTCAAGCACTTTTTAAGAGATTCAAGCTACTGGGAAGGGTTGAGCATTGTTCCGGTAATTATGTTGGCGAATATTTTTTTGGGCATTTACATGAACCTATCCATGTGGTACAAATTAAGCGGCCAAACCAAATATGGGGCTATTTTTTCGGTCATCGGCGCCGCTATAACCATAGGATTAAATGCCGCCCTAATTCCCTACTTTGGATTTGTTGGCTCCGCTTATACCACCCTTGCAGCCTACGGAACCATGATGGTTTTGTCGTATTTATGGGGGCTAAAAGAATATCCCATTCCTTACAACTTAAAACGAATTGCCGTGTATTTAGGCCTGTCGGTACTGCTCTATTTGGTGCACCGCCTTTTTGACTCCACAACACCGGCCTTGCGGTTGGGATTCGGTTTTATTATGTGGACCGCATTTGTCGCTTTCGCTCTTTTAACCGAATTTCCTAATCTAAAAAAGCAATTTTCAGCCAAATGGAAAACCTAATGGTTAGCATTAAAACCCTTGACCCCCAAATACCCATCCCTTATTATGCCAGCGAAGGAGCATCAGGAATGGATCTGCATGCCTATTTAGAGGAAGCCATTACTCTGTTTCCAGGCGAACGAAGGTTGGTTCGCACCGGCTTACTCATTGAATTACCCCTTGGATTTGAAGCGCAAATTCGGCCTAGGAGTGGATTGGCCCTAAAAAAAGGAGTAACGGTTTTGAATGCGCCCGGAACCATCGACAGCGACTACCGCGGAGAAATAGGCGTTGTTTTAATAAATCATGGCCAAGAACCTGTGGGTATTGAGCCCCTTGAACGCATCGCCCAAATGGTGGTATGCCCCTACACCAAAGTCATGTGGAAACCTACCAATGACCTGTCAGAGACCCAGCGTGGATCAGGAGGATTCGGCAGCACCACAATATAAGCCTTCAGATAAATTCATACCTTTGACCCAAACCATTTTGCTATGTTGGAGCTACTAAAAGCCTTTGAAAATAAGCGACCAGAATTGGTTTTTGAATGGATAGCTTCCGAGACTGGAGCAGAGGGCTGGGTGGTAATCAATTCCCTTAGAGGGGGAGCGGCGGGTGGGGGAACACGCATGCGAAAAGGCCTTGATCGTCGAGAGGTTGAATCGTTGGCAAAAACCATGGAGATTAAATTCTCGGTTTCAGGACCTGCCATTGGTGGAGCCAAATCGGGCATAAATTTTGACCCGGACGACCCCAAAAAAACAGATGTTTTGCGTCGCTGGTACAGGGCTGTATTGCCCCTCCTTAAAAACTATTATGGAACAGGTGGCGATTTAAATGTGGATGAAATCCACGAGGTAATCCCTATCACACAAGACCTTGGGTTGTGGCACCCACAAGAAGGGGTTGTGGCTGGTCATTTTACCCCAAGGCAAAATGAAAAAATCCAAAAAGTGGGCAACCTTAGGGTGGGGGTTTCAAAACTGGTTGAAGACCCCAGATTTACCCCAAACCCGCTTAGAAAATTTAGCGTGGCCGACCTAATTACGGGGTATGGGGTGGCCGAAGCCGTTTTCCACTTTTATCGAATTTGGAACAAAGACATGGCCGGAAAACGAGCCATCATTCAAGGTTGGGGAAATGTGGCCTCCGCAGCTGCATATTATTTGTCTCAAAATGGGGTCCGCATTGTTGGAATTTTAGACCGAAATGGGGGACTGATTCACCCCGATGGCTTTTCCTTTTCTGAAATCCGTCAACTCTTTCTTGATAAAAAAGGAAACGCCCTAAATTCAACAGAACTAAAACCCTTTGACCAAATTAATCAAGAAATCTGGGATATTGGTGCCGAAATTTTCATCCCCGCTGCGGCTTCTAGGTTGGTAAATCAAGACCAATGCCAACGTTTAATCGGTGCCGGATTAGAGGTCGTTTCTTGCGGGGCCAACGTCCCATTCGCAGATTCAGAAATCTTTATGGGGCCAATAACCAGTTCGGTCGACCAACAGGTAGCCCTTATTCCTGACTTTATTGCCAATTGCGGCATGGCTAGGGTCTTTGCTTACCTTATGAGCGCAAACCCTAGCGTTCAAGACGAAGCCATTTTCAAAGACGTTAGCGATACCATAGCAAAGGCTCTTCAAGAAATTCATACCCTAAAACCCATTGCTACAGTAGGATTAACCGAAACCGCTTTCGAAATTGCTTTAAAAAAACTTCTTTAACTTTCACTCATTAACCCATCGCCTACGATTATGAACTTTTTTCTACAAGTTGAAACAGCAACCACCGCCGAAGCAACCTCGGCCTTTGCCGATGCCGCTGCAAACCCAAAAACCATTTCGATTATGGATCTGGCTATCAAAGGGGGCTGGATCATGATCCCCCTGCTGCTGATGAGCATGTTGGCCATTTATATTTTTGTGGAACGCATGATGACCATCCGAAAGGCAGGAAAAGAAGACGCCAATTTCATGAATAACATCAGAGATTGCATTTTGAATGGTAAGATCGATGCCGCCATTACCCTTTGCAAAAGCACCGATAGCCCCATTGCCAGGATGATAGAAAAAGGCATTAGCCGAATTGGAAGACCTTTGCAGGACATTTCTGCATCCATTGAAAATACAGGCAAACTGGAGGTTTACCGTTTAGAACGCAGCGTTGCTTTGCTGGCCACCGTTGCTGGGGCTGGACCTATGCTTGGATTTTTGGGGACGGTACTTGGTATGATTAAGGCCTTTTTCAATATGGCCAACTCCGACCAAGGCGTCGTTATTTCTGCCCTTGCCGGGGGAATTTACGAAGCGATGGTAACCACCGTAGCCGGTTTGGTTGTGGGTATTCTTGCTTTTGTATTTTACAACCTTCTGGTGGCAAGCATCGAAAAGGTGGTGTATAAAATGGAGGCCCGCAGCATTGAATTTCTGGATTTGTTAAACGAACCCTCATGAGCCTGAAAAGCAGAAATAAGGTCACTGTCGAATTCAATATGTCGTCGATGACCGACCTGGTGTTTTTGTTGTTGATCTTTTTCGTTATCCTTTCCACTCTGGTAACCAACAACAACATCATGGACGTATCGCTGCCTAAGAGTTCAAGCGATGCCCGACCCCAAGATAAAATGCCCGTTATTTCCCTAAGCGAAAACCTGGAATATGCCTTAGACGGAAACCCCATTCCAAAAGAGTCTATTCTACCCTCTTTGATTGAAACCCTTGGACCTGCAACAGCCGACACCAAAGTTCAATTGGCCATTGATGAAAATGTGCCCCATAAATATTTTGTGGAATTGGCCGACCTAGTCTGGGTTCAAGGTAAATACAAAATTACCCTAATAACCAGCCCAGGTAACAAAAGATGAACCTTTTCCTGAATCGTTCGTATACTTATTCATGAGCACATTAAATCCAGAAAAAGAAAAGAAAAACAGGGCCAGTGGACTCCTTGGTGTCGCAGCCTATTCTGTGGGGCTTCTTTGCCTGCTTTTGCTCTTGTCTTTGAAAGCCGAACGGATGGAACCAGACCAGG
This sequence comes from Bacteroidota bacterium, assembly GCA_016866335.1. GTDB lineage: Bacteria > Bacteroidota > Bacteroidia > CAIKAF01 > CAIKAF01 > CAIKAF01. Next base: position 15,583 of record VGMT01000014.1, read on the forward strand.
GAGCAATGGAAATGGCCCTAGGCATAGACGAAGCGGGATTTGGGGAGGCCATTCCGGTTGAAGTAAGCCCCAACAATCCTCCACCATCCGAGGTAGTTGTGCAGCAAGACTTGACTTCTGATGCCGAATCGGATGTTGTGGTAAACGATCAGCCAAAAAAAACGCCCAACCCACCCAGCCCAAACACCAGGCCTAGCCCCAATAAGAAACCCAGTCCTGAACCGGTCAATGAGTTCGATGCCATCATGAAAGGCAGCAAAGGAGGCTCTTCCGGACAAACCCAGGGCACCGGTAATCAAGGCCGTCCCGATGGCCGACCCGGCGGGGGAACCGGCGGAACGGGAGGGAAAGGCTATCCTGGGGAAGGCTACTTGGTTAATGGAGATGCCGCATTTTTGCCCCCTGCGCCAAATTCTTCGGGTGCTGAAGGTATTGTTAAACTAAAAGTTTGCATAAATAAAAGAGGAGAGGTAGGCAGTATTACTGACCCCTATTACAAAGGAAGTACAGCCACCTCTATGGCCCTTAAAGAATCGGCCTTGCAGGCGGCAAAAAAAGCAACCTTCCCAGCTGACCCCAATGCCCCCGACTGCCGAGTTGCGGTTTTAAGCTATGATTTTAGACGCGGAGCTGCTAATTAGAAGGGAAAATGGCACACTGAACATACATCACGCATAAAGTCAATTTGGACTTTTAGCCAGTCTTCGCGTTCTGGCTCATGATGCAACTCATGAAATCCGTGCTCAGGCCAAAATCCCCTGCAAATAATGCTGCTATCTAAGCCCCTATAAAACTGCTGCGAGGCTGGTGCCGAGGTTATTTGGTCTGCCAATCCATGGCCAATCAAAACCGGAATAGTCCAATCTTTCGCTTGGCCTAAAGCCCATTTTCCAGTAGGATGAATGGCTTGAAAAAAAGCAGCCGACATTTTATCATGGATATCGGGGTCGCTCTTATACCTTTCAACCTGAGCAGGAATGCGGCTTATGTGGTTCACATTTAGGCCTGTGGGCTGGGTTAACCTAGGCCATATGCCGTAAAACAAATTGGCCATGGCTATTTTCCAAGCAGGCGGCTCAAATGCCAATTCAAAATAGGGCGAACTTAAAACCACGCCCGAAATTCCTTGGGGTTTGCGTTTCAAAATATAGTTTGCCACCACCGCTCCTCCCATGCTATGGCCCAATAAAAAAAGAGGCACTCCCAAGGCAAATTCAGATTGGACGGCAGCTAAATCATCCATTAACGAATCAATACCATGGCAATGTCCTTGCGATTCTAATCTTCCTGAATGACCTTGTTGAGCATACCGCAGCGAGCCAATACCATTGCTGCCGAAAGAGGCCGCCCAATCAGAGTAGCGCCCTGGATGTTCACCCATGCCATGGACAATCAATACCATGGCCTTGGTGCGTTCTGCCTGTGGCAAACACCGGTGTACCATAAATCCTCGGCTGCATTCAACCAAGGCCTCAGTAAAAAAACCACTCATATCTTTTGCCCTTTACAGCGTTTATAGCATTGGTATTGTCTTATGCCTACCTTGAATTGCTAACAAAGTAAATCAATTCAAATGTAACCCAAAATGATTTAATTCCATGTCCCATACAAGGCCTTGGCAGGTGCGCATTTCATTTTTTGAATTATAAGTAAAATAAAATTATCTTTACTTTATGCTTTTAGTTTATAGAAAAAGATTTTACTCCTTAATTTCATCGTTGTTGATGGCCCTTTTGACGGGGGTATTTTCACCTTTATCGTTTGGGCAGGTAACTACCTCAACAGGTCAAACTCCATTGAATTACGTTCAAAATACGCTTATTGGTCAGGGTTTACTAGTTAGCAATGTAACCTTCCAAGGAAATCCTATAACCCAAATAGGTGCATTCAACGGCAACAATTCCAACCTTGGTTTAACCAATGGAATTGTTTTGTCGACAGGTCAGATCAACCCTCCGAATGGATTTTTCCCAAACGCGAACATTGTCAGCGCAGGAACCCCAGGCTGGGCTCCATTGTCTTCATACTACCAATCCATTTACGGTAATTTTGCCAATACAAACAATGCTGCGGTGTTGACCTTCAACTTTGTTCCTCAGGGCGATACCATTCGATTTCGGTATGTCTTTGCATCTAAGGAATACAACAATTACGTTACCACCCAATTCAACGACATTTTCGCATTTTTCTTGACGGGGCCAAATCCAATGGGCGGAAACTACACCAATACCAATGTTGCCTTGGTTCCAAACACCACCCAGCCGGTAACCATTAATTCGGTGAACAATGGTCAATCTTGGGCTTGTGGATCAGGACCATGCACCAATTGTCAATATTACGTTGACAATTGCAACCAAAACAACGGTCATGGTTTTGGGGGGGCAACCATTCCCTTGTGGGCCGAAGTGCGCGTGGTTCCATGCTCCACCTATACTATAACCTTGGCTGTGGCCGATATCATAGATGGAGCCTTAAATTCAGCTGTATTTTTAGAGGCCGGAAGCTTCAGTTCAAACAACCTGGTTTTATCGGTGGCCAACAATACAACCAGTGCCAGCGACACCATTTTGACCGAAGGTTGTGGTTCGGCCCAGTTAATTATTACCCGAACAGCCGGTATTAGCCAGGCTTTGACTGTAAACCTTACCATTGGTGGCTCAGCTACAAACGGCACCGATTACCAACAACTACCCACTACCATTACTTTTGCTCCTGGTCAGGTTACCGACACCCTAGACATTATTCCCATTCTTGACCTTTTGGCAGAAGGTCAAGAAACCATTAGCATCAACATTCAAGGCGGTTGCAACTCTGGCTCCACTGGAATTACTTTTTATTTAGACGATTACCAACCTTTGCAGGTGAATGCAGGAAACGATACCGTTATTGATTGCAACGGACATCTTTTGCAAGGCCAATATTCAGGTGGAGCCCCAGGGTACCAATTTAATTGGGACAATGGAGCCTCAACAACCACCTCGTACTTTTATGGACCAACCTCAGATAGATACGTCCGATTTACAGTAACCGACACCTGTGGAATCACAAAATCAGATTCGTTGTTTGTAGATTTTATTGAACCCGTTACGGCTGGGTTTGGTTTTGCTGGTTTTTCACCAAGCAGCGTTATAGAAGGTTGCGGAACAGCCACCTTGCAAATTTCACGCAGTATTTCTGTTGCACAAGCCAAAACCTATCCCATACAAATATCAGGAACTGCCAGCAACGGGCAAGACTTCCAGGCAATTGCTCCCCTTATCAACTTTGCTCCCAACCAATCCACGGTAACTATAAGCATCAGTCCCCTTATAGATGGAATAGCGGAAGGCAATGAAACTTTAATTATTGGAATTGTAGATACCTTATGCGATGGAACGCTAGACCCTTTCTCGGCCACCCTAACCATCCGAAATTTAGATTCGTTGAACGTAAATGCAGGACCCGATCTTTTCATTAATTGCCCAAGGCAGCCCGTGGGTATCAATCCTGTCTCTGCTGGAGGCTGGCCTATTTTAACCTACCAATGGGCCGATGGAGTTTCAACCTTGAACCGATCCAATTTACTTCCCGCCGACACAACTACCTACACCATCACGGTTACCGACAGCTGTGGCCAAGTTGCAGTAGACAATGTCATTATCCACATTCACCATGACCCTGTGGCAAATTTTCAGGTCAACGACCCATTTTGCGACCCTGCCTTGGTCCCTTTTATTAACCTAAGTCAGCCCGGAAGCGGAACCTTGCTAACCTATCAATGGGATTTAGACGGGGGAATTACAACCAGCGATGCCAATCCTACCGCCGTTTACTACAATGGAACCTTTACTGCAACCTTAATCGTTACCAACGCATTTAATTGTTCTGATACCATTACTAAATCGTTTGTGGTCCTTCCCACACCACAAATCATCCCCACTTTTAGCCCCCAAAATCCCAATATGCTTGATCCATTGGTTACGTTCATTGATGCATCGCAATCAAATATCGTGAGCCGACAATGGACCATTGTTGGCGAAACATCCAGCACAGACTCTGTTTTCTCCTATTATTTCAACAGAGCCGGCAACTACATCGGTATTTTAGTAGTAACCAATTCCAGTGGATGCAGCGATAGCATACAATTCCCGATTCGGGTGAAAGACGAAACCTCCATTTATATTCCCAATGCCTTCACCCCCAATAGCGACGGGATAAACGAATTGTTTACCGCCTACGGAGTAAACTGGCGAACCTTTCAAATGTGGATTTTTGATCGCTGGGGCCAGGAATTGTATTTCAGTAATGATCCTGCCAAAGGTTGGAATGGATTAGACCGCAACACGGGCGAAACCCTAGCCCAAGGGGTGTATGTATACCGAATACGGATTGTAGATAACAACAATAAGCCGAAAGTCTTTTTAGGCCATGTGAATCTGCTTCCCCAAAAAAGATATTAATTCCAATACGTAAGTTAAGTGGCGGCTGTTTTGCAGCACTTCCAACATTAAATTAACCCTGAACACACTATATTCTATTGAGTGATGAAAAACAGAACCAATTATTCCTTCCTTATTCTATTTTTCGGATTGGGCTTTCAGGTACTTGCCCAGCCTTTTTCCATTGGTAACCGCAGTGAAACTTGGCAAGATGCCTCAAGAAACCGCAGTGTAACCTTCGACATTTGGTACCCCAGCACTTCTGGAGGGCAGGGTAGCGCGGTAGCCCCCGGCCCATTCCCTATTTTAATTATGAGCCATGGATTCCTAACTGGGACAGGCCCCTATAAAAACATGGTTGATAGCCTTGTCCCACTTGGTTATATTATGGTATTGCCTTCAACAGAAACCGGCTTTTTACCCTCTCACGAGGCACTTGGGCGCGATATGGTATTCTTAGGTCAACGCATACAACAAGAAAACCAAAACAGCAACTCTTATTTGTTCGGCAAAGTAGCTCCCGAAATGGCTGCCGGCGGGCATTCTATGGGCGGCGGAGCAACCTTCCTCGCCGCCTCATACGCCCCAACTCTTTTCAAAACCACGGTTACCTTCGCGGCAGCCGAAACCAATCCCTCGGCTGCTGGAGCCGCAAGCCAGGTTACTGCCCCCAGCCTCCTAATGATTGGTAGCGCCGATGGAGTTACCCCGCTGGCTACCCACCAACAACCTATTTACAACAATCTGATCAATTGCAAAGTGATGGTTTCTATTCAAGGAGGAGGACATTGCTATTTTATGAATGCCGATGCCGCCTGCGATGCTGGGGAGCTTTTAACGCCTCCTACCATCGCAAACAGAGCCGAACAACACCGAAGAACCTTCCGAGTAGTGCGGCCATGGCTCGACCATTTCCTGAAAGGCCAACCTGCCGCAGCAGTGTTGCAGGCCATCAACAATGCTTCGCCCGATGCCGTTACCCAAAACTGCAATTACCTAGGTACAGAGAACAACCATTTAACACACTGGGTTCAACAAAACGGAAGGCGTTGGACTTGGAATCAGTCTGCCTCTGTTCACTTGGAACTATTTGACCTTCAAGGTCGCCTAATTTTCCAGAAGAATGGAAAAGTAAGCCAAGGCGAGTTTTGGGAGCTTCCTTCGCAAGCGTCTGGTTTGATGGTGGCCCGCTTTTCTTTGGACGGAAAAGCAGGCAGCGAAAAGGTGTGGTTGCATTAAGAGTTAAGCCTAACCATTTTTGTTCATTCTGGACTGCCTACACAGCCGCGGAGAACTTAGCCACGAATGCACGAATTTTTTGCGCTCGTAGCTGGACTTTCTCAGATAATTTAGACCGGGACTTTCAAGCCTACACCACAGTAATTGATTTAGCCGGAATTATTCGTGCACGCCTGCCTACCCTTCCGCAGGTAATTTAGACCAGAACATTGGTAAATTCATGGGAACCTGCATAGCCAAGGTAAAATCGGGCAAAACAGGCCATTCATGCACATAAATTCCAAGCTCAATTTACAAGACTAACCGGCATCTGGAATGAACAATTCGAAAGGGTATGCTGAACCCCACCTGCATCTCGGAATGTGGTATTCGAAATGCTTCCAGAAACGGTTTGACCTAGCGTATTTCCAGCCTGGTTTAAAATCACCGAAAGGTAATCTTGCCCATTGTTTCCCAAGACCAAAAACGAGTAGCTAAAAGGATTTCCCCCAACCGAATAGGTTGAAGGCGTTGAGCCTGGTATAGTTAACATAAAAGTTGTGCTGTTGCCTGTTCCTGGATTGTAGGTAACTTCTGGGGTTAAACGGTTCTGAGCCGTGGTATACACACACGAAAAGGTATATTGGCTGCTGGGAGTGTAATAATGGGGAACCCCATCAAGCGTAAACTGGCAAAAAATGGGAGCATTGTTGCAAATTACTTGGTTGCCAAACGAAATTGAAGGAGCCAAGGGAAAGGTTTGACCCGTAGAAATGGCTCCTGTTCCAACATTGACTCCGCTAATGGTTACCGAGGAAGACGACTGGCACAATAAAACCGAGGCGTTAACCTGACCTTGTCCATTTGAAGGATACAGCCTTACAACACCTTGGGCCTCTACCCGGGCCCAAGCTCCCAAATCGGGATTTCCATTGCAATCCTCAAAACCCCCATTTATTTGAACGGAATTTGCGGTTCCAGAACACACATTCAGGTCGTTTAGCTGGGTAGCCCCGGTAAAGGGTCCTTGGTTAAATTGAGCAGCGGTCTCCTGGCAAGAATTTTTTACCTTGAATTGAAAGCTAAGCGTACTGGGAATCATGCCGTAAAAATACCCGCTGGAATTGGTGCTAACCTTGCCTAAAAAAGCACCCCATTGATTGTACACCTCAAGTTGAGTAGCCGGCAGAGGACTGCCTTGGCACACCAAACGCCCTGAAATAGGATAATGGTTGTACACAAAAGGACACATCCAAAAACTAAAATGCGAAACATCTGCAACGTATTCGTTCCCTTGAAGGGTAGCTAACCCCTCCTCTTTCCAAACCACCTGTTCTTCATCAAAATAATACAAAGGCAAGGTTGCCGGGGCCGTACCCATATCTTGTGCGGCAACAGGGATAGAAATCTGAGCTGTTTTGCCCCCAGCTAATTGCAAAGGCTGCCCAACACTTCCGAACAATTGAACCGAAACCATACCGTGGTTTTCTAGAAAAATGGAGTTCCCTGATGCGTCTTTACCAAAAAAATCCGAGGGGTATGGAAGCGCATTGCCCAAGCCATTTGGGGCTAAATAAGTGGCCGATACAAAAACCTGTCCTGAGTAGGCGGCGCCGCTTGCTTCAACAACCGAATTGACCCCGAATTCAACATTACCCCCTCCAGGTACAGCGATGCTACCCCCTGCAAGCCCCGAAAAAGAACCTGCCGTTGTACTGGGATGCAGAACCACATCCATGGAATACCTGCTGGCTTTAATGTCAACCACATTTAAAGAGGGGAAAAAGCCCGGTTCGTTCACCTTCAAAAGGGTCCGTCCCGAGAGGAATGCGGCAGACTCAAATACAGCCAATCCCGAGGCATTGGTTGTTGAAGTCATGGTTCCCAAAGAAACCTCGGCATTGGGAAGAGCAAGGCCTGACTCATCGGTTACTTGAACAGCCATAGAAAAAGCCACATTAACCATGGGAGGATTGGGATCAGAATCTGTGCAAGAAACAAGGGCAGAAAAAGCCATGGCAAAAACCCATACCGCCAAATCAAATCATTGACCGAAAAAATGTTTAAACGAATTGGGCAGGCTCTGGCTTTTAAAAACAGATTGAAGTTTGTGGCTGGCAAAAAAATGAAATTGCATAAACAGGTTGGATTAAGGGATTGAAAATACGCAATTAAAAGCAGTTAAAAAACGACCAAATGATTTACAAAAACATCAAAACAATCAATAAGCTTTAACCAAGAACCCAAGTTGGCGAAATACAATTCCGAGGGGCCTGAACCACCATTGTGGTTAACAATCGGATTCATTTGAGTTGACCTATTCGCAAAGCAATCAACCGCAGAAGCCAATTCCTGCTAACAATTCCATTCAAATGTATAGGTATACGTGGGATCAAGGACAGGAACAAAAAAAAGCCGGCATTTCTGACGGCTTTTCATAAATAGTAGCCCCAACAGGACTCGAACCTGTATCTAAAGTTTAGGAAACTTTCGTTCTATCCCTTGAACTATGGGGCCTTCGGCACAAAGATATGCGATTTGCTACATAAAGTTAAAAATAATGTATCTTTGTGCCCCGTTCAGCCCGGGTGGCGGAACTGGTAGACGCGCCGGACTCAAAATCCGGTGGTAGCAATACCGTGGGGGTTCGATTCCCTTCCCGGGCACTTTAAAAAAACGGCTCCGAACATTTCGGAGCCGTTTTTTTATACCACAGCGTATCTAGCCATGAATAGTTGGGCTTTAATGCCGTACTAGTTAGCTTTAAATGCATGTAAAATCGAACTCCACCCCCCAAAAAACTGATGGCAAAGCCTTACCTTCGTAGCTTGAAGATTCGTGCACATGAACGCAGATTTACAGGTTTACAATTCATTGACCCGACAAAAAGAGGTTTTCAAACCCCTTAATCACCCTCGAGTAGGCATGTACGTTTGCGGCCCCACTGTTTACAACGATGTGCATTTGGGCAACCTTCGCACGTTCACCTCTTTTGACTTGATTTACCGCTGGCTAAAGGAATTGGGTTACTCTGTTCGCTACGTGCGCAACATCACCGATGTAGGGCATTTGGAAAACGATGCGGACGAAGGAGAAGATAAAATTGGCAAGAAGGCCCGGTTGGAACAATTGGAACCCATGGAAATCGTTCAAAGGTACACCAATGGATTTCATGAAGTCATGCGGATTTTTGGGAACTTCCCCCCTTCTATTGAACCAACGGCCACCGGGCATATTGTTGAACAGATTGAGATGGTGAAGGAGATAATGAGCAAAGGTTTGGCCTACGAAGCCAATGGTTCGGTGTATTTTGATGTGCGGGAATTTTCAAAAACCCAAGCCTATGGAGAACTGAGCGGACGGCAAATCGACGAACTAATGAGTGGAAGCCGCGACCTGGACGGGCAATCCGAAAAACGCGATTCCTTAGACTTTGCCCTTTGGAAAAAAGCCTCGCCCGAGCACATTATGCGCTGGCCTTCGCCTTGGGGCGAGGGATTTCCTGGCTGGCATTTAGAGTGTTCCGTGATGAGCAGCAAATACCTGGGTATGCCCTTCGACATACACGGTGGAGGCATGGATTTGAAATTCCCGCACCACGAATGTGAAATTGCACAGAATGTGGCCGCCACCGGCTGTTCTCGCCCAGTTCAATACTGGATGCACGGGAACATGCTTACCCTTAACGGTAAAAAAATGAGCAAATCGGACGGCAATTTTTTGTTGCCGGGCGATTTGATTACAGGCAATCACCCCTTATTGAGCCGCGGCTATTCTCCACAGGCCATTCGCTTCTTCTTTATGCAAGCGCATTATGGTTCAACCCTAGACATGAGCGAAGAGGCCCTGCAGGCTGCAGAAAAGGGCTATCAGCGCTTATCGCAAGCCTACACAACCTTAAAAGGAATGCCTGCCGAGGGCAATGAAAATCCCGGGGTTGAGGCTTGGGCAGAGCGTTGCCAAAAGGCCATGAACGACGATTTCAACAGCCCAATCCTGGTAGCCCAACTGTTCGAGGCGGCAAAATGGATACAATCGGCCGCCTCCGGGCAATTAAAACTGAGTCCAACCGCCCTTCAAACCCTGAAACACGAATTTGAACGCTTTTTTATTCGGGTGTTGGGCCTGAACGAACAGCAAGAAGGCATCGGAGCGAACAGATTGGAGCAGGTTATGGAATTGATTTTAGAAATTCGACGCGAGGCCCGCATCAAAAAAGATTGGGGTACCAGCGACCTTATTCGCGATCGGCTTGGAAAAGCCGGCATTGTAGTTAACGATGGTAAAGACACAAGCTCATGGCAATTCGAATTATAACCCTTATAGCTCTAGGTTTAATGTTGACCCGCTGCGGCGGGAATACCATTGAACCAAGCACCTCAAAACCCATAGACAGCCTAAATACCGAGGCAGAATTGCCATTAAAGACCAGTCCAAATTTTAATGCCGACAGCGCCATGGTATTTTTAACGGCGCAAATTGCCATTGGGCCAAGGGTTCCAAATACCCCAGCTCACAAAGCCTGCGGCGATTATTTAATTAAAGAACTTAGAAAGTACACCGAGGCGGTGGTAATTCAAGACGCCAATGTGGTTGCCTACACAGGAAAAGGCTTGAAAATAAGAAACATCATGGCCCAAATTAACCCAAATCGAACAGATAGGATTATGCTGTTTGCCCATTGGGATAGCCGCCCTTTTGCCGACCGGGGAAATCCCGGAAAAGGAGAACCCGTTCTTGGGGCCGACGATGGAGCCAGCGGTGTGGCGGTTATACTTGAGATTGCACGTGCCATTCACCGCGATACTTCGGGCGGGCCCGCTCCGGGAATTGACATCGTGTTTTTTGACGCCGAAGATTACGGAGATGCCGGGGGCGACCCCGAAACCTATTGCCTAGGCTCGCAACACTGGGCTAAAAACCGCCCATTACCTATTGCTGCTCGGTATGGAATTTTACTGGACATGGTTGGAGCCAAAGATGCCGTGTTTTACCAAGAAGGAGCCTCGGTTTCGTTCGCCCCGCATGTGGTACACAAAGTGTGGACCACCGCGCACAAATTAGGGTACACCCAGTATTTCAAAATGGCTCAGCTCAACGGCCCCATAACCGATGACCACTATTTTATCAATACCCTGGCAAAGATTCCCAGCATTGACATCATCAATTACGACCCAACACGCCCCATGGGCTTTCCTGGGCATTGGCATACGGAAAACGACAACCTTGAAAATATAGACCCAGCTACCCTAAAGGCCGTTGGTCAAACGATTTTACAGGTATTGTACGAAGAACCTGTGCTTGGCCGAGACCTAAATCCCTAATCCTTTTTACCAATCAAATGCCTAATTTCTTTTGTTTTCTTCTTTTTTTGCTGCCCTCTCTGCCTTTGCTGGCACAAACAGCCGATTTATCTAAAGGCTATGTGGTTCTTGAGAATGGCGACACCCTTAAAGGAGAAATGCGCTACCGTTCACGCGATGGATTAAAAGACAAAATTTACTTGAAAATCAGCGAAACCGAAAAAAAATACCTTCCAATAATGGATTTAAAGGCGTTTCGGGCTGACTCACTCCAGTACCAAAAAATTGAACTTGGGAAAAAACAGGTTTTTGTTAAATTACTGGCGTCAGGGGCTATTGAGCTGGTGGAAGAAGAATTCCTACGTGATTACCAAGGGCAGTCATTGCCAGCCTTCCGCCTGTACTTCAAAACCACAGCCACCGGAAGCTGGGAAGAAGTAAAAACCAATGGAAACCGCTGGAGAGAACAAATGAGCGAAGCTATGAATTCAAGACCTGAAACGGCCGAAATGCTTCAAAACAAACAACTAACGCCCGACGATTTGGGCAAAATAATTCGGCAATTCAACGCCCCCAAAAATTAGGCATGGCAGATATTTGGCTGGACCTTGACGAAACCTCTTGGCTGGATTTCACCCTAATTGGAATCGTAGCCCAAGAACCCGACTACCGAATGGCCTGGCTTCTAAATTCAACCCTTCAATTAAACTTTAAACGAATTGCCGATTTTAAACCTCCTAGCATCGCTGTATCCAAACTGCCTGAGCAACCTGGATACGCTGTTTTCTATAGTCCATTAGAAAACCACGAAGCCCAATTCCGCCTTATCGGAAACAAAAGCCACCCCCAACCCTGCATTAAGGAATCGGAAGGTTTTGATTTTATTCTCCAAATATCCAATGCTCCTTCTACCTTTGCAGAAGAATGGATTAAGCAGCTTCGAAAAATATCCGCTGTACAATGGTGCGGGATTTTAAAAAACGTATCAGAAAAAAGCCTGAGCTTACTCATTTTTGACGACCATGAAGACACAACATAAAACAAAACTGGTGGCCACCATTGGCCCAGCTACAAATACATACGAGGGCTTACTTGAATTGGTACAGGCAGGGGTTGATGTTTGCAGGCTTAATTTTTCGCACGGAAACCGAGACACCCAAAAGAATTTGGTAACCTTGATTCGAAAAATCAACGCAGATTTCGACTACAACTTGGCGATTCTGGGCGATTTGCAAGGACCTAAAATTCGGATTCGCGAAGTGCAAGAAGGGGGGATTGAACTGGAAGACGGAGGAGAAATTTTGATTTCAACCGACAAAGGCATAGGGTCCCGGCAAAAGGTATTTATTCAATACAAAAGCTTCGCCCAAGACGTAAGGCCAGGCGAAACCGTATTGGTGGATGACGGCAAAATCGTGTTAGAGGTTTTGCACACCAACCAAACCGATGAGGCGATTTTGAAAATCATAAATGGAGGACTTTTAACCTCAAAAAAGGGCGTGAACCTGCCCAACACAAAAATTTCGATGCCATGCCTGACCGAAAAAGACTTGGAAGATTTGGAGTTCGCGCTGGAGCACGATTTTGAATGGCTGGGATTGTCTTTTGTTCGTTCGGCCAGCGATGTAATTGAACTAAAACACCTGATTTCAAAAGCAGGAAAAAGCACCAAGGTCATTGCCAAAATCGAAAAGCCCGAGGCCATGGAAGAAATCAACCACATTATTCGGGAAGCCGATGGCATTATGGTGGCCAGAGGTGATTTGGGAGTTGAGGTTCCTATGCAAGAAGTTCCCCTGATGCAAAAAGACATCGTAAAAAGATGCAAAAAAAGTTCCAAGCCTGTAATCATTGCCACCCAAATGATGGAGAGCATGATTACCAACTACAATCCAACGCGTGCCGAAGTGAACGACGTGGCCAACGCCATATTGGATGGTGCCGATGCCGTTATGCTGAGTGCCGAAACGTCGGTAGGAAAATACCCCGTGCGCGTGGTTGAGGCCGTTCAAAAAATCATTGAACGCATGGAAGCCAGTCCCTTAATTTATCATTTGGACAACATTCACATTAGCCGCGACCGCTTTATTACCGATGCGGTTTGCCGGGCAGCCGTAGAATTGGCCGATAAAGCCAGGGCCAACGGAATAATTACCATGACCTTTACCGGCTATACCGCCTATGAAATCAGCAGCTACCGGCCCAACGCTCCCATCTTTGTGTTTACCGGTAACCGAAGCCTGCTGAACCAACTTAGCTTGGTTTGGGGGGTGAAAGGTTTCTATTTTGACCAATTTGTAAGTACAGACCACTCCATTGAGGAAAGCACCCAATTGCTTAAAAAAGACGGACATGTGAAAGAGGGCGACTTGCTGGTGCACACCGCCAGCGTGCCCATTCAAGAAAAGGGCCAAACCAACATGTTGAAGCTGCACCACGTAAAGTAAGGTGGCTTTGGCCTGTTTTAATCAGGTTTATTTTTTGATGCCGCCCTGCGGCAGGGATTGAACATGGTTGCCCGCAAAGCGGCAGCTTACAGGGGCGCGTGGCGCGGAGGCGACCTTGGGAGCCACCGTAAGCCCGCTGCCCCTGCAAGCTGCCGCTGCGGACTACCTGTGAAAGCCCGCAGCCGCCCCAAACAATGCTCCTAATTTCAACCCATTGTTTCTCAAATGTTAATTTTTTAAAACTTCGGAAACTTTTTTGGTTCTTTCGGTTTCCTTGTGGGTACAAGAATTACCTTTGCCCGCACATGGACGAACGCCGAGAATTTATTGTTGAGCAAGCGCACCGACTGTTTATGCAGTATGGAATGCGTGGTGTAACCATGGAGGACCTGGCTAGGGAAATGGGCGTCTCGAAAAAAACCCTGTACGTGCATTTTACCGACAAAAACAGCTTGGTTGAGGCGGTGGTAGAATCCTTTTTAAGCCAACACAAAGCGGCCGCAGAAGCCATTTTTCAGACCTGCCCCAACCCCATTGACCAGCTTTGGGGAATGGCCGGAGCCATTCAATCTCAGTTACAGCAAGTAAAACCCTCCCTTTATCTGGAGCTGCGAAAGTACTTTCCCAGCGCCTACAAATTGTTTGAAAACTACCAACAACAATCCATACGAAAACAGGTGGTAGCCAACCTGATTAGCGGTGTAGAAGGCGGTTGGTATCGAGCCTCGTTGAATCCTGAAATTTTATCGCGCATTTTCATTCAACTGATGCCCATGAAAATGGACCCCCTGATTTTCCAGCCCGAGCGGTTTGACTTTGCCACCTTACACCGAGAAATGCTGATGTACCACCTGCACGGCATTTGCAGTTCAAAAGGTCTTGATTATTTAACCCAGCATTACGCATCTGAATTTCCGAACCCATGAGAAGTATATTGTTCATCTGGATTGCCGCGGTTTTACCGCTTGCAGCTCAAAAAACCTTGAGCCTAGAACAGGCCGTTGCCTACGCCCTAGAACATCAAGCAAGGGTAAAAACCACCGAACTCGACATGAAAATTGGGCAGGCAAAGGTGCGCGAGAATGTAGCTACAGGACTGCCCCAACTTGATGGAAACGGAGACTACACCTACAACATTCAATCGCCCGAATTTGTATTTCCTGATTTTATCAACGGGAATCCTAATCAATTTATCACCATTCCAGCCGCTCCGTTAAATCAGGCCTCTCTTGGCCTAAACGCTTCAATGCTGCTTTTTAATGGCCAGTATTTTGTGGGCATTGCCACCGCCAAGCAGTTTTTGGAACTGACCAAAGCCCAGCATGAAATGACCGAACGCGATGTGCGCTTGCAGGTTACTAAGTCGGTGTATTTGGCGTTGATGGCCCAAGAATCGGTTTCCACCCTAGATTCCAGTTTGGTGCTGATGGAAAAAACCCTGAATGAATTGCGTGCTACCCAAGCTCAAGGGTTTGCTGAATTGCTCGATGTTCAACAGTTGGAACTGATGTACAACAACACCCAAAATCTGCGGGTGCAAGCCGCAAATGGACTGGTGTTGGCGTTTGCGGGATTAAAATACCAAATGGGCTGGCCGTTGATGCAAGAATTGAGTTTAGCCGAAACCCTAGCCGATTTTGTTAAACCCAGCGAGTGGGAAAGTTTAATGGCCTCGTTGCCCGATAGCATATCGGTGGTTGAACGCAAAGAATACGACTTAATGTCAAGGCAATTGATCATCAATGATTTCCAAATAAAACTTCAAAAAGCCGAAGCCATGCCTACCCTGGTTTCGAGCCTGAGTTATCAGCATAATTTTTTTAACAGCGAGCGGTTTTTATTGGGCAGCGGCACCCAAGGCGCCAATGGTGGTTTGGCCTTTGGTTTACGCCTTTCGGTGCCCATTTTTTCAAGCTGGAACCGCATGTACAAGCTCAAGCAATACCAACTTGAAAAGAAAAAAACCGAAATTCAACGCGGAGATTTGGGCCAAGCCCTTCAGCTGGAATACCAAAGTAGTTCCAATGCCTACAAAGAAGCGGTGCTGCGTTTTACAACACAGCAAAAAAACCTGAATTTGGCGCGCGAAGTCCGCCGGGTAAACTCCATTAAATTCAAAGAAGGCCTTATCAATAGCCTCACTCTAACTCAGATAGAACGTCAATTCTACGAAGCGCAGCAAGGCTATTTTCAGGCCTTGTTTGATGTGCTAAGCCGGAAAACCGATGTTTTAAAATCCATGGAAAAATTTTAATCTCCCATACCCTCATACCTTGATTCGCATGAAAACTCCTTTGTTTATCGTTTTGGGCCTAGCGCTGCTTTGGGCCTGCGGTTCTTCTTCCGATTTAGACCAGAAAAAAGCCCGCCTTGATGAAGTTCGAGCCCAGATGGCCGCCCTGCAAAAAGAAGCCTCAAGCCTAGAAGCTGAAATTGCCAAACTAGATACGGGGGCGGCAGGAAACCTGCGTACCCGAGCCGTTGAAGTGGCCACGCCCACCCTAGGGACTTTCCGCCGATTTGTCGAGGTGCAAGGAAATGTAGAAGCCGACAACAACATTCTTGCCGGCCCTGAAATGCCCGGTGTGGTTCGGCGCATTCTGGCAAAGGAAGGCGACCGGGTTAAAAAAGGCCAATTGTTGGCCGAACTTGAAAACACCGCCATGGTGCAAGGCCTGGAAGAAGCCAAAACCGGGCTTCGCTTGGCCGAAGAAACCTACCGCCGTACCCAGCGCCTTTGGGATCAAAAAATTGGGTCAGAAATTCAATACCTGCAAAGCAAAACCAATTACGAGGCTATGGTGTTGCGGGTTAAAGGCTTGGAAGCTCAGGTAGCCATGTCGCAAATCAAATCGCCCATTGACGGCGAAGTGGACGATGTGGCCTTGAAATTGGGAGAAATGGCCAGCCCTGGAATGTCGGGAATTCGGGTGGTGAACCTAAGCCGAATTAAATTAACCGCTCCCTTGGCCGACGCCCTGGCAGCCAACATTTCGCTGGGAACTCCAGTAAATGTTGTTCTTTCTGATTTGGGAATTCAACTGGACCGCAAGGTGAGCTTTATCAGCAAAGTGGTAAACCCCGGAAACCGATCGGTGGTGGTCGAAGTTGATTTAACCGGGGCCCACCGCAACCTTCGGCCCAACATGACCGGCGGACTAAAAATCAACGATCTATCGATCGACAGTGCCTTAATGGTTCCTACCAATCTGATTCAATCTTTGCCTGAAGGCACCTTTATTATGCTGGCACAAGGCAAAAAAGCCCTTCGCCAAGCCATTGAAACCGGCCCTTCGTACAACGGACTAACGGTAATCACCAAAGGCCTGCAGCCCAACAGCGTACTTATTACCTCCGGAAATTCTGAAGTAGTGGACGGTCAACCTATAGATTTTAAACCATGAGCCAAATGCAGGACTCCTTTAAATCGCTCGGCTTTACCAATTGGTGCATCCGAAACCGGACCGCCATTTACGTATTTACCGTCATTCTATCTATTGCTGGGGCCGTATCGTTTTTGCGTATTCCCAAAGAGCAATTTCCAGATATTGTAATTCCAACCATCTCGGTAAGCACCATTTATCCCGGCGCTACCCCCGTTGACGTTGAAAACCTAATTACCAAGCCCATTGAACGGCAATTGAAATCCATCAATGGAGTGCGTAAAATCACCTCGAAATCCATTTCAGATTTCAGCTCGATTGTAGTGGAATTCAACACCAATGTAGAAGTGGCCGTAGCCAAGCAAAAGGTTAGCGATGCGGTTGACAAAGCCATCAAAGACTTGCCCACCGACCTGGACGAAGACCCTCGGGTAGATGAGCTTGACTTTTCGGAATTCCCCATCATGAACATCAATTTGGCGGGCGAATTACCGTTAGACAAACTGAAATCGTACGGCGAATACCTAGAAGAACGGATTGAAACCCTACCCCAAATTACCCGCGTTGATATTGTAGGTGGACTAAACCGCGAAATTCAAATCTATGTGGACTTGTATAAAATGCAGGCCGCTGGCATTTCGTTCAACGACATTGAAATGGCCGTGGGTGCTGAAAACGTCAACATTTCAGGAGGCGAAATACGCATTGACCGCCTGCGCCGCAACGTTCGGGTTACCGGGCAATTTAAAGACGCCGAACAAATCAAGAACATTGTGGTGCGCTCAAACCGTGGCAATACCGTGTTTTTGCGCGACTTTGCCAGCATTGTCGATGGCTTTGCCGAAAAGCAAGACTTTGCCCGCCTGGACGGCAAACCCGTGGTTACGCTGAACATCGTTAAGCGCTCGGGCGAAAACCTACTCGAGGCTTCTGACGGCATTCAACGTATCATTGAAGAAGCCAAAGCGGCGAAATTTCCCGAGGGCCTTGATGTGATTATCACCGGAGACCAATCGGAATCCACCAAAAACGACCTAAATGAACTGCTGAACACCGTTATCATTGGATTTATTTTGGTTCTTGTTGGGTTAATGTTCTTCATGGGACTCAAAAGCGCTTTTTTCGTGGCCCTGGCTGGCCCCCTATCGACCGTAGTAGCTTTCCTCATAATGCCTGGGCTTGATTATACCCTAAACGTCATTGTGCTGTTCAGTTTTCTGCTGGCCTTGGGCATTATTGTTGACGACGCCATTGTGGTGATTGAAAACACCCACCGCCTTTTGCACAAGCACCGCGAAATCAACATTATTAAAGCCGCCCAAGCCGGCGCCAGCGAAGTGTTTGTGCCGGTTTTGGCAGGCACACTAACCACCTTGGGCCCCTTTTTCCCTTTGCTTTTTTGGCCGGGCATTGTAGGCAACTTTATGCAGTACCTGCCCGTAACCCTTATTATTACGCTGGGCGCTTCGTTGTTGGTGGCTTTCGTAATGAATCCAGTTTTTGCGGTCGATTTTATGGTCCGCGACGAACACCTTCAGGTTCCCAAACGCTCTAGCTTCGTAAAATGGGCGATTGCCTACGTTGTGATTGCCTTGCTTTCGTATTTGGGGGGCTTTAATGGCCTAGGCACCTTTGCCTTAATTATGCTTCTTTCGCATGCCTCTTACCAGTTTTTCTTGTACAAAACCATCCGTAATTTTCAAGAAAGCTACTGGCCTGTGGTCATTCGTGCTTACGAACGCATGCTGACCAAACTCACCGCCGGAAGAGCCCCTTTTGCTGTGGTCGGAGTGGCTGTTCTTACCTTGATTTTAACCACCATCGGATTTGGCCTAAGCAACCCAAAGGTCAGCTTTTTCCCGGATCCTGAGCCCAATTTTGCTTATGTGTACTGCGAATTGCCCATAGGCACCGACGCCAACGTAACCGACTCCATTACCCAAATTCTTGAAAAAAGGGTTTTTGCTTTGATTGGCCCCAACAATCCGGCCGTCGAATCGGTGATTGCCAACGTTGGCCTCAATGCGGGCGACCCCCAAAATCCGGACCGGGTAGCCACCCCAAATAAGTCGAAAGTTACGGTAGCCTTTGTAAAATACTCGGAACGCAATGGCTTTGAAACCCGAAAAATGCTGGACGAAATCCGCAAGGACTTTGAAAAAAATCCGATTCCAGGTGCCACCCTTACGGTCGAAAAAGAACGGGCCGGCCCTCCTACTGGCAAACCTGTAAACATTGAAATTTCGGGCGAAGATTTCACCACCCTGCAAGACTTAGAACAAAAAGTGCGTCAAGAAATTGCCGCGGCAGGAATCACAGGCATTGAAGAACTAAAGTCAGACTTAAAACTGAACAAGCCCGAAATCATTTTGGAAATTGACCAAGAAAAGGCCCAACGCGAGGGCGTTTCTTTGGCCAGCATTGGAATGAGCCTTCGTACTGCGCTGTACGGCAAAGAAATATCTAAGCTGCGCGATGCCGAGGACGACCACCCCATTCAACTGCGGTTGCAGGAATCGTACCGAACCTCGCCCGAACAGCTTTTGGCATTGAACATTGCCTTTATGGACATGGCTACCGGCCAATTCCGGCAAGTCCCCTTGGCTTCCATCGCCGGCATTTCCTACAAGCCCGCTTATTCGGGCATAAACCGCAAGAACCAAAAACGCGTGGTTACCTTATCTTCGAATGTGGTTGAAGGTGGCAATGCGAACCAAATCAATCAAGAACTGCAAGCCAAAGTGCTCAACAGCTTATCCTTGCCCGAAGGCTACGAAGTTCGGCTTACCGGCGAGCAAGAAGACCAAAAAGAAACCTCAGATTTTCTGGGTGTGGCCTTTCTTGGCGCTTTGGCTCTGATGTTTGCGGTCATGGTAACTCAGTTCAATTCGGTGGTAAAACCACTGCTGATTTTCTCGACCGTTTTATTCAGCCTTATCGGCATTTTTGTTGGATTTGGCTTAAGTGGCATGACCATGTCGGTGGTTATGACTGGAGTTGGCATGTTTGCCCTTGCGGGCATTGTAATTCGAAATGGAATTTTGTTGATTGAATTTATTGACGAGCAGCGCGCCCTGGGCATTGACCCGGTTACAGCCAGCATTCAAGCAGGCGCCACACGCATAACACCGGTAATATTAACAGCGGTATCCACCATTTCCGGATTGATTCCGCTAGCCATAGGCTTCAACATCAACTTCGGCACATTGCTTACCGAGTTAAAGCCCAACATACACTTGGGTGGCGACAACGTTGCTTTTTGGGGGCCGCTGGCATGGACCATCATTTTTGGATTGACCATTGCTACCTTCCTGACTCTCATTGTGATACCTTCCATGTACGTGGCGGCTTGGAAGACAAAACATAAAATTAAAAGCCTTATTTCAAAGGTTTAAGTTGGTTCTTTTTGGCGATTTTGGGCGGGTTACCGGGCTTTCACCGGTAGTCCGCAGCCCTGGGGTTTGCGTGCAGCGGCCCGGCAGTGGCTCCCAAGGTCGCCCAGCCGGTCGCGCGCACGCAAGCCCCAGTTCTTTGCGTGCTACCGCGTTCAATCCCGCCCGCGGCGGCCCAACACGAAATCACCCCAAAAAATCCATGCATTCGTGGCTAAATTTCCCGCCTAAATAGCCCTGAAAACATTCCATTCACGCATTCCTGGCTAAGCCAAATGCGTCTTTATTTCCCTGAGCCAATCTCGCCCCAGAAACATACCATTCGTGCATTCGTGGCTAAAACCCCATACACCAAAAGCCTAGCCCCCTATTTTCTTTATGGGTGGCAAAAGCCAAAGCCACATCCATTCGTGCATTCCTGGCTAAACTATCCTCGGCCCCTAACGAATTACCGGAACCCGGAACCGAACCCAACGCCCATTTTGTTCCACCGAAAGCAGGTAGCTTCCCGTGGCCAATCCATGTAGGCTTAGTTGATTTAGTCCCGGCTGTCCTTGCCCGTACATGCACCGCTTTCCTTGCAAATCATGCAAAATCCACCTTCCATTCAGTTCCAGCTCCAGGTTCAGAATTTGGGTTGCAGGAACAGGATAAATACGCACCTGGCTTAGTTCGGGCGAATCGATGGAACTGGGGTTCACCTGAATGCAGTCGCTGGTATCGGCACAATAGCCGTTGTACACCACCGCAGCATAGCTGCCCGATTGTTGAGGAACAAAGGTGGCTGAATTTGCACCGGGAACCACACTAAAGTTTGAAGAACAACGGATCCAAATCAGGCTGTCGCCCAGTACCGTGGCCGTTAGCGTGTCGCCGCTCAATTGAATGCCCGCCGTTAGGGCAGTATTCACTACAACCGAAGTGGTGCAGGTAGAAACATTGCCTGCGGCATCGGAAGCTTCCCAAACCAAATCTACCGTTCCGGCAGGCAAAACCGTTCCCGAGGCTGGGCCAGCCACCTGTTGAATTTGGGCCGCTGAACAGGCATCGCTTACCTGTGGTGTATAGTTCGGTAGGGCTTGACCTAGGCAGAAACCCGTCTCATTTTTGCAGTTTGCAAAGGTTGGAGGAACCGAATCGACCACCAAAACGGTTTGAACTACCTGAGTGGTGTTTCCAGCGGCGTCGCTAACCGACCAAACCACCTGAGTGGTTCCCAAAGGGAAAACCGGCGGCGCATTGCTTTGAACCTGAGTAACGCTGCAATTGTCTTGTGCGGTGGGCGTACCCAAGTTTAGGTTCGAAGCAGAGCAAGCAGAAGGGTCGGTTGAAACAACCATGTTAGCCGGAGGAATGGCTACAGGAGCAATGCTGTCGTACACCATCACCATTTGGGTATCAATGGCCGTATTGCCGGCAACATCGGTAGCGGTCCAAACAACCAAGGTTTGACCGGGACCAAAACCCGCCGGGGCATTGTTGGTTACGCTTTGAAGGCTGCAATTGTCGCTAGTCTGAGCGGTTCCTAAATTCACATTTGTCAGCAGGCAAGAACTGGAATCCAGCAGCAAAACCAAGTTGGCTGGGGCTTGAACCTGAGGAGCTGTAACGTCGTTCACCACCACCAATTGGCTGTCTTGCGTTGTATTGCCCGAAGGGTCGGTGGCCGACCAAACCACCCAAGTGCTGCCGGGATTGAAAAATTGCGGAGCATTGTTGGTAATGGTAACGCCGGTACAATTGTCGCTGGCCGTTGCGCTGCCCAAATTCAATCCACTTACTCCACAAGAAACAGCATTGGCATTAACGCTGAGGTTGGCTGGAATGGTCAAAACGGGAAACTGGTTGTCGATCACGGTAACGATTTGCTGTGCGGTGCCAACATTACCCACCGAATCGGTAGCGGTCCAAACCACCACCGTTTGTCCGGCATTAAATACGGCAGGAGCATTGTTGGTTAGGGTAATGGGAGAGCAATTATCAACCGCTGTAGCTTGGCCAAGGCTTACACCCGTTGCAAAACATTGCCCATTGTTGGCAAAAACGATAACATTGGCTGGCGGAGTAACCACGGGCGGCCACAAATCTTGAACAAAAACGTTTTGGTTTACAGTAGCCGAATTTCCAGCGGCATCGGTGGCGGTCCAAACTACAACGGTTTGGCCCAGAGGAAACTGGGCAGGGGCATTGTTGGTTAAGGTTGGGGGCCCACAGTTGTCGGTAACCTGGGGTGCAATTAAAAGCACATTCGTAGAATAACACAGCCCGGCATTGGTAACCACGGTGCTTGAGGGCGGGGTGGACAGAACGGGGTCTAAGGTATCTTGTTGGGCCAAAACTACATTTGAAAAGGCCGAGTCGCCCGAACCAGAGCAGTTTGCTTTTACTCTGAAATACTTGGAAAAGGTATCAACCTGCTGGGTGTACACAACTGAAAAAGAACCGGGGATATCGGACCAAGGGCCATTGAAGGAGTTTGACATTTGCCAGATCACACTAAAACCAGAACCAGCCGATGTATTTGTGGCTTGAAGTACGGCATTTAAGCTTCCGCAAAAATCAACGGTATCGCCGTTGTTGATGGTAGCCAGGGGAGAATTTGGCACTCCTTGGCAAATGGGGATGGAAATTTCAACCTTTCCGTTTCCGGAATTAAAAGCACGGGCGTTAACCCGGTTGGTTCCGGCATTAAAGGAACCCCCTCCTCCACCAAAATAGGGGTATCCGGTTCCTGCTCCGCCGGAATATCCGCCGCCGCCGGCGTTTCCATGGCTGTAATCGGGGCGGCCATCGTCGCCGGTTGCAGCACCGCCACCAAAACCTCCGTTTGTTAAGTTGTTGTTGGCTCTGCCACCCACAAATCCATTGGAGCGGCTTCGGCCAAAGTTGTCGCCGTATTGGCCTCCGGCACCGCCGTTTGAGGTCCAGCCGGCGCCACCGGCTCCGCAATAACCGCAGTTGGTATTTCCACTTTGAGATCCGGCTCCGCCGCCGCCGCCGCCCGTTCCACCTGCGCCCGACACATAACCTTGTGAGGCCGGAGGCACCTGTCCGGTGCTATTGGTATCGCCATGAATGGCTGCGGTGGCGCTCCAAAAGGTGCCGGGGCCACCGCCACCTCCGCCTGAGGCCATCAATAGAGCTCCGTTGCTTTTTTTCCAAACGAAGGTGCCGCCGCCGCCGCCGCCGCCGCAGTTTCCGTTTCCAATGCCATCGGTACCGCGTTGCCCAACGGCAATCACGAGGGTATCGCCCATGTTCAAATTAAAATCGCCTTGCATGCGAGCGCCCAAGCCGCCCGCGCCGCCGCCGCCCCGAAAATTGGGGCTGCTGGCTCCGGTGCCCCCTTGAGCTCCAAAGGCAACAATGCGGTAGGTATTGGTTCCCGGCACAGCCCACTCCTGAAAGCCGGTGGTGTTGATGCGCACCTGATTAAACAAAGGATTGCCTAAGCCGTAATTGGTATCTACCTCGAATTGCGTAGGACCAAAGCGACCGCTTTTGCCACAAGGGGTAAAGGTAAATACAGGTTGAGCCGAAACCGAAGCGGTAAACAGTACAAGAAGAAGCAGGAAAAATCGTTTCATGGAATAAAGATAGCATCTGTTCTGAAAATCTGCATCATGGAACAGCAAATACAGGTTTGGAGGGAATAAGCCATGAAATTGGCTATGGTTAATGCGGATGTGAAAAATGGAGATAAAGGATAAATTATTTATCTAATTTCTTTTTGCTTTTGTTTGGTGGCAAAAAGTTGTCTTTTGTTACCACTTTATTTCCGGTTTTTTGCTCCAATGCCAACCTTGCATCTTTTGCAATTTTGCACCTTTCTTACCTGCAATGGCATTTTCTTGAACACCTTTTGCTTTTTCTGTTTCAGCTATTTGGCGAGTTGAAAGTTCCGCTAATGCAGTAAAAATCAATTCAGCCTCGCTCATGTGGTCGCGCAGATTTTGAGATTTTAACCCTTTCAAATCCTTATGATCCTTCACTGTTAATCCTGTCCATTCTTGATGAATGATGTTGGTTAAAAATGCAAATTCATCTGATTTTTGAACTCCACTTTCTTTCCAATAATCGGTAAGCTTATTGCGGGTTTCTTGACCGGTCATTCGTTGCTGAATCCATTTTTCGCTTCTACCCAATTTTTGCCAATTTTCCCTTGCTCTTTCCAAGCTCATCTCAGGGTCTTGTATTTCTTGCATCCGTTCGTATCCAACTTTCGCAAGCCATTGTTTGAAGGGTTCTGCTTTAGGCGATGGAATTGATTGGATAATTCGAAGCAATGACTGAGTGTCAGCAACATCGGTTTCCCTTAATTTTCCGTCTGATGCTTTCATTTTCAACTGTCGACAAATTGTCGACAGTTCGAACCCATCTTCGGTTTTAACTCTCCTTTTCATTTTAAACCAATAATCTCTTGGGTTTGAACTATCGGTTAAAATTCCTACAACATCTATCACTGAAAAAAACCATGTTTCCGTTTTTTCATCCCAGTGAGTTCGAACTTGTTTGCTTTCAAATAATTTAATGTTGCTCATACGGTATGTTCATTTGTTTCTTCCCTTGATTCATCTTCCTGACTTGCATCCAAAATCATTTTTTTCGGCTGCCGGCAATTCTCCAACACATTTGACAAAGAAACCAGCATTTGAAAATGTTCGCAGACCTGTCCCCCGAAAATACCACTTTTCCGTGTTTTATCCTAAAAGGTAGCGAAGGTTCTTAGCCCCGTACAATTTGTTGTAATACGTATCAAAAAACGGTTTTTTTTCGTTCTATTTAAGGCCAATTTTGCCTTAAGTAAATACCAAACAATGAGCCACACCTTCTGTACGTATCAAAATAGCATTAAGCGCATTGTACTGCTTGCCTGCATAGGCTTGCTTTTTATCTCCTGTGCGGGGACGGAAATCGAGCAAACACCAAAGGCAAACGCAGCCACAAGCCCGGCAGCAAAAAAGGTTTTCCGAGTGGCGGTGCAACCCTACGGAGGCTTTCCGGCCGCAGAAGTTCAGCAGGTTTCAGAGGCCTTGACATCGGTGTTGGGTGTCCAGGTGCTGATTTTGCCCAGTCGGCCCTTTCCCGAATGGGCCTTTATCAACGTAAAAACACCCCGGTACCGGGCCGACAGCCTGCTGTTGGATTTAAAGCGCAGCAAAGCCCCGGATGTGTATTGCGTGTTGGGTTTAAGCCAAAAAGACATTTCGACCACCAAGCGCGGCACAGATGGGCAGGTAAAACAACCGGAATCCACATACCGGGATTGGGGCGTATTTGGCTTGGGTTACATGCCGGGAGCAGCCTGCGTGGTTTCAACCTTTCGCTTACCCAAAGAAAAGCCTTCGTATTTGATGCGCCTAAAAAAAATCAGCGTCCACGAGCTTGGCCATAATTTAGGTTTGCCGCATTGCCCCACGGAGGGTTGCGTAATGATGGACGCCGCCGAAACCATAAAAACCATAGATCGGGTAAAATTGGCGTATTGCAATAATTGCTGGAATGCAGTAAAAACCAAACTGAAAAACAAAGGTTTTGAAACTGGTGCGGGCGGCAGTTCCGGGAACTGAGTAATACGGCTACCAATATTAAATCGGCAGGGATTAAGTGCAAAAGCCTATACGCCAACCACAAACATTGAATAAAAGCACAAAGTAGGATGCGGCAATGTCGCCATGCTGTTTAATTTTTGATGTTATAGGCTGACATTCTTTAAAATCATTTTTTTTGATAAAAAATGGCAATAAATTGGGGGTTGTTGCCAAGCCAAACACAAATTCACAGATAATTGATATTCTGTTTATTGCAGATTATTAAAGAATGAAACATAAATCTAAACCTGGTTTGTCTGGCAGAGAAATTATTGGTATTTTTATAACGAAAAAAGAAGTTGAAAAAGTTGCTAAAATGGCTTTGATAAAAGCCGTTGCAATTACATAGATTAGAATTAGGTGGGGTGTTGAAAGCTTAAATTTGAAATAGTATGGGAAAACACTTAAAATTAATTTCCACTGAATATTTACAGGAATATTCAAATAAAGTGAACGTTGATTGGTTTGAAGTTTTTAATAAGTTAAAAGCAAAATCTCAATTTTCGCTTGAAGATTTTGAATATTACATTATTTCATCATCTCTATATTCTTCTAAAATTGAAGGCAATACGCTTGATGCGAACAGTTTTTTTAGAAATCGAGGCAAGACAACATCTCCAAAGAAAAAAGAAGTTCAAGAAATTGAAACCTTAATGCAAGCATATACGTTTGCTTCTGAAAACAAATTGAATAGAACGAACTTTTTTAAAACCCATGCAATTTTATCAAAAACACTCCTGCCAAAAAAAGAAAGAGGTGTTTTAAGAAAAGAACAAGTTGGAGTAAGAGATTCCAAAACATTAAAGCCTGTCTATTTAGCTGTTGAACCGCAATTTTTAAACCGAGAATTTGGTAAACTTTTCGATGATATAGATGTTCTACTCAAGAGAGATTTGAGCCACAAAGAAATTTTTTATTTTGCTTCAATGATTCACATATGGTTGGCCAAAATACACCCTTTCAGTGATGGGAATGGACGGTCAGCACGACTTTTAGAAAAATGGTTTTTAGTTTCAAAATTGGGCATATCTGCATGGTCAATTAACTCCGAAAAATATTATTGGGATCATCGTCCTGATTATTATGAAAATATTGCTCTTGGGTATAATTATTATGTTCTATATTGGAACAGATGTATTCCATTCTTGTTAATGCTGCCTAACGCAATGGAGTTGACCTGATACATTTGACCATAAGGTCAGGTCGCCAAAAAGGGCCAGATAAATAATCCTTTCAAAAAGAGACTGCGGATTTGTTTCAGGTATTTGGAGCTTACATGGGTATGAATTTCTGCTGTTTCGTTGCTGCTGTATCCCAGCCATTCTTAAATGTACTAAACATCGGTTTCTGATTCCAACAATTGGGTTTCATGGCCCTGCTTTATGAATGATGGGCTTGCATTTTTATACTCTTTATTGGGGTTAGTTTAAACACCATTTGCAACCCAGGTTAAATTGGACGGCCATAAACCCTTGCGTCGCCCGCGGCAGGGATTGAGCCGGGTAGCTTGGCGGCGGGTTTTGCCGGCCGGCTAGCGCCCAAAAGAGCGACTTTAGGAGCTACTTTTGGGCCTAAGCCGGCGCAAAACCCGAGGCCAACTACCGGTGAAAGCCCGCAGCCGCCCAAAACCAAAAAGCCATACGCACTAAAGTTCTGATTTACTGAACTTTCCAATAGCAAAGCTCAGGCTGTCCCTGTTGAATTTTTAGGTAACTGAAGTGGCCGAGCCAGTCGCCGGTGTTGATGTAGCGGCCGCCGCCCGGAAGCGGGTGCATGCCGGGCAAATGCCTGTGGCCGAAGACGAAGTCGGTGCTGGGGTAGGCCCTGCTTTGCTGCAAGGCGTACTGGTAAAGCCACTCGCGCTCTTCGCCCAGAAAATGGCGTTCGGCCTCGGCATGGGCGGCGCGGCTGCGCCGACTTAACCACTGGGCCAAGGCAAAGGAAAAATTGGGGTGCAGGCGGCTAAAACACCAGCGAAAAAAGGGGCTGCGAAAAATGCGCTTGAAGACTTTGTAGGAATGGTCGCCGGGGCCAAGCCCATCGCCGTGGGCCAGAAAAAACGGGCGCCCGCCCACATTCCAAAATTCGCCCTGATGATGCACCTGCAAACCGCATTCGGTAGCCAAATATCCATAGGTCCACATATCGTGGTTTCCCGGAAAAAAATGAATGGGCAAGCCTTGGTCGGTCCAATGCGACAAACACCCCAGCAAACGGGAATAGCCGCGGGGAACCGCCTGCTTAAGCTCGTACCAAAAATCGAAAACATCGCCCAGCAGAACAATGGCTTGAGCCTGAGGAGCCACCGTATTGATCCAATGCACCAACTGCTTTTCGCGCTCCAGGCTTTGAGCCGGACCGGGCACCCCCAAGTGGGCATCAGACACGACAAACACCGTGCCCTCGGGGTAGCTTTTAAGGAAGGTGTTCTTCAATGGCGGAATTGAGTTCTGGGCCGCGCAGGTTTGAGGCCAAAATTACCCCATTGGCGTCGAGCAAAAAGTTTGCGGGAATGCTGTTGATGCCGTACAAACGGGCGGCTTCAGAATTGAAATAGCCCAAGTCCGACAGCTGAGGCCAGCTTAATTTGTCTTCTTTAATACCCCGGAGCCAAGCTTCTTTGTTTTGGTCTAAACTAACTGCCACAATTTCAAATCCTTTGGAGCGGTATTTGGCATAGGCTGCGCGCAAATTTGGGTTTTCGGCCCGGCAGGGTGCGCACCACGAGGCCCAAAAATCAACCAAAATGAGGGTATGCTTGCCGTAAAAATCCGAAAGCGACAGGGTGTCGCCTTTGGAGCTGGGCAAGGTAAAGTTGGGGGCGGTTTTTCCGGGTGCCAAGGCCAGTTTCATGCTGACCTGGGTGTTGAAATTTTGAACCCTAAAATTGTTGGGAAAGCGAGATATCAAAGCATCTAAGACCTCCTTGAACAAGCTAAGGTTGTTGGCATCGTCAACGTTTAAATAATTTATGGCCTGAAGGGTAGAAAAGGCGCCTAGGTGGGCACGAACCCAAGCAATAATTTCCATTCGGTATTGCTCCCAGGCCTGGTTGTTTTGCTGTATCATGGCCTGCTGCGTCAAACCCGAACTTTGCATTTGACGGTTTAGGGAGTCTTGAATGCGAGAGAAGGATTCGACCATCCGGAAAATTTCATTCAGCAACATGGTTTCGGGGCTGCCTTCAACCCGAATGGGCCGGGCCATAAATCTGGGGTCAATTTCGAGAACTATTTTTTCGGTAGAATCGGTAATGATGGGGCAAATGTTGGTGGGCATTTGCATAGCAGGAACGGCTTGGTTTGGGCCCAAGCGAAGTTGGTAGAAATTGACCCCACGTGCCGGTTTGGTAAGGCAAAAGCCGTCGTTGGCATCCACCACAGCGCTGTCGATCAGTTCTACGCCATTTGGGCCGAGTTCTTCAAAATACAGCACCATACCTTTGGCTCCGCGCAGGGTTCCTGATATGGGGCCATCGGGGGCCGTTTCGGTCTTGCAAGCCCAAAGAGCGGTCAAAAAAACAAAACCAAGATAAAAGGTATGCCTGCGTTTCATTCCAATTTTTGTTTCAAAATTTCAGAGGCCAGTTTGGGGTCGGCCTTACCACCACTTGCTTTCATTAGTTTTCCCATAAACATACCGAGCAGGCCAACTTTGCCTTCTTTGTAGCGGGCCACTTCATCGGGCATTTCGGCAATAACTTGGTCGGCAAGTTTTTCTAGGGTAGCACTGTCGGATTCTTGTAGCAGATTGAGTTCCGCAGCCAAGGCAGCCGGGTTGGATTGGGGCGCCTTGAGCAGGGCTTCGAGCAACGGACCCGCCGCAGCGGTATAACTGACTTTAGCGTTTTCAACCAACTGAATTAAGGAGCCTAAAGTAGCTGCAGATATGGGGAATTCAGCCATTGAAATACCCTGCTCGTTCAGGTAATTTTTTACCCGAACCAGTAACCAGTTTGCGGCATTTTTTACCTGAGCGCAATGGTTAACCAAATCTTCAAGGTAAAGGGCCTCGGCTTTGTTTTCGACCAACAGAGCGGCTTCGGCGGAAGAAAGCCCCCATTGGCCGGTGTATTTTTCGTAAAGCGCCATGGGCAAAGGGGGCAACTGCTTTTGCACCCATTGAATGTATTCAGAGCCTATGTAAACTGGGGGCAAATCGGGTTCTGGAAAATAGCGGTAATCGTTGGCGTCTTCTTTGCTGCGCAGAGAGTGGGTAACCCCTTGCATGGCATCAAACTGCCGGGTTTCTTGAGCGATGAGTTTTCCGCTTTCAATGCATTCAATTTGCCGGCGGGTTTCATACTCAATGGCCTTTTGAACGTGGCGCATGGAGTTCATGTTTTTCACCTCGACCTTGGTTCCGAAGGCCTGCTCACCTTTCAGGCGCACGCTGATATTGGCATCGCAGCGCAGGGAACCCTCTTCCATGTTGCCGTCGCAAATATCCAGGTGTCGAACCAAGCGGCGGACCTCGGTTAAGTAAAGATAAGCTTCGCGGGCAGAGCGAATGTCGGGTCTTGAGACCATTTCGAGCAAGGGAACACCGGCCCGGTTCAGGTCAATCAGCGAATCGAAGGGGTCTTGGTCGTGCATGCTTTTTCCGGCATCCTCTTCCATGTGAATGCGTTCCAGACGGACTTGTTTTTTTTCGCCTTCGTCGGTTAAAAACTCCACGCAGCCCCCTTCGCAAATGGGAGTGGTATGTTGGGTAATTTGATAGCCCTTGGGTAAATCGGCGTAGAAATAATTTTTTCGGGCAAAGTGGTTTTCGGGTCGAATGGTTGATCCGGTAGCTATCCCCAAACGAACGGCATATTCAATAACCCGGCTATTGACCACGGGAAGGGTTCCGGGCAAGCCCACCGAAACGGGACTAACGTGGTGATTGGGCAACGCTCCATAGGCCGCCGAATCTGAACTGTATGCCTTACTTTGGGTGGAAAGCTGAATATGTACCTCTAAGCCCACCACGGTTTCGTACCGGTCAATCATAGTACAAAGATGAAAAAAAGTTTGTAGGGAAATTTGGATTCAGCGAACGGAAGTGGCGGCAGGGTAAAATTGAAAAAGGGAACAGGGCCAGGCCAAGGTGCCTCGCGCTATTGGTTTAAACTTATTAACTTTACCCAATGATACTTGGCAAACCATGTGGGAACTCGGACCACCATTTCGAGATGTGGACCTGCTCATTGATTTGCCAGCCTAAACACCAAGAGAAAAGGGAGGAGGTACAAGGATTCCAATGATTTTCAAAACTGCGATACCAGCCCCATTTGGAAGCCAAAAATTGCATTCAATTTGGATAAAGTTTTGCTTATGCTTGGTTTCGGTTCAAACCAAACGTTTCATGGTTTGCTGGGCCGGGTTATGGATCGGGATGTGTTCTTTTCCAGTTGAACTTTCAAGTCAAACTGCCATGGAGCCCGAATTTTCGGCCAATTTAAAAAAAGCGGCACCTGAATTCGAGTGGATTTCAAGCGAGGCCGTGCGCCTGGAAGTTTTAGACGTGTTGGCCAACCACCGTTCAACGCTTGGGGCATGGGCCCAGCAAACATCTGAAAAAAGTGGACTTTACGCTAGCCTAAAGTTGGCGAATCTGCCGACTTCCTTGCGCTATTTGCTTGCGGCAATTGGGATTTCCGAAACGATGCTGGGGCAGGAAGACCACCGCAATGGGCCCTGGATGATACACTCTTCGGTGGCGGCAAAGTATGGGCTGTTGCTAAATTCATGCATCGATGAACGGTTTGACCCCGAATTGGGAATGGTTGCGGCCTTGAGCCACCTCGGCGATTTGTGGCAAGAGTTCAAGCCCAGCAGCTTGGCGGTTCTGGCTTTTTTGTCTTCGCCCGCGAACGTACGGCAAGCGCAATACCGAAGTTGCGACGTAGCGTCTTGCCGTTCTGTTTTAGCGGGAATAGAGGCATCAACCTTGCAGGTGTACCATCGTTTTTTGGCCACCCTATACCTATTTACCTACCATAAAGAACTGCTTCATGTACAGGCAATGGCTCCGACCACACAAATTCCACACCAGATTCTGGAACAAGCAGAACCGCTTGAAGGCTACATCGCTTTGCTGAGCGAAGATTCCCTTGCATTTCGAAGGAATAATCCACACTTGTTCGGCAAGGTAATTCCCTTGGGAGCTCGCGTGTACTCCATGGTTCAATCGCCGAAAAACACCTTGAGTTCAGACCAACTTAAAAGATATGGATTTCAGCGAATGGAAGGGAGGCCCGACAGCTTAAAGGCGGTAATGCGGCAAATAAAACTGGATTCAGAAAGCTGGTTTGAATTCAACGGCATAGATGCGGAGTTTGAGCAAACTCAGGTTAGGATGCTGCTGCCCTTAGCCAACATGCCCTTGATTTCTGAACCAATTTCGGAAGAAATACCCATGGTGCCGCCAACCCGGGAGCCTCAAAAACCCAAACCTGAACCCAAAAGCAAATTGCGCTACTACACCGTACGTTCGGGCGACACCTTGTGGTCGATTTCTCAAAAATTCAAAGGCGTTTCGCACCTTGACATTCAGAAAGCGAACCGCATGGGCAACTCAGACCGCATTCAACCCGGACAAAAACTAAAAATACCGAACTAAGCATGAGCCAACCAAAGCCGAATTTCGGTTCACCCTTAAAAGTAGCTGGCGCTGTAGCCTTGGTATTGTTTGCCATGGTTTTATTGACAATGCTGTGGCCCGAACAGAATCCTAGGTTGGGTTCATGGGAAGTAAAATGGAAAAGTTGGAATGCCCTTTGGCAAAAAGACACCTTAACCGAAGTAGATTTGGCCACCTTAGAAAAAGAAAGGGTGGCCGACAGCCTTCGGTTGGCCTCCTTGCAGGGGGCCGAAGACAGCCTAAGGTTGTTGCTGGAATTAAAAATAAAAGATCCTGGGCAATTGCATTTGCCTGCAAAAAATGCAGGAGTACTTGATGCGTTTTTTAGGCAATTGGATTCTTTAGAGAAAGGCCAAAGTCCTGCGCCCTTTGTTCGGATTATGCATTGGGGGGACTCACAAATAGAAATTGATCGTATTTCCGATGAACTTCGAGGTGAATTGCAATCTAGATTTGGAGGAATAGGCCCGGGCTTGCTTCCCGTTCAACAAACCATACCCAGTTCAACGGTAGGACAAACGGCCTCGGGCCCCTTGCGTCGGTATTTGCTTTGGGGGCCGCCTTCGGGCCGGTATGCCGAGCACCGCAGTTATGGGCCATTGTTGAGTTTTTCGAAAATGGATTCGGGCCAGGTTCAATTGGGCTTTGTTAAGGGCTCAAGTTCCACAGCCGCTTCGGGTAAGTTTAGCAAAGTGGTGTTGCTCACCGGGCACCGAAAAAGCGAATTGCTTATTTCCGCCTCGACGGGATTTAGCCAAACCCTTGCCGCCGGAAAAGAACTGCAGGCTGCAACCATAAAAACCGGCGAACCCGTTAAGCAAATCAGCCTTTCCCTTCATAGCGATTCCGGAGCCGTTTTGTATGGGGTTTCTTTAACGGGAAGCAGTGGAATTTCGGTCGACAACCTCCCCATGCGGGGCTGTTCTGGAACCATTTTTACCGGAACCGATGCCCAATCTATGGCTTATGGATTAAGAGCGCTCGGTGCCGACCTGTTGCTCATGGAATTTGGGGGCAACATGATCCCTTCTTTATCGGGAGCAGCCTCGATAGAGCGGTACGCATCGACCATGGGACAGCAAATTGATTTTTTGAAACGAAGCAGCGGGGGACTACCTATCATTTTTATGGGCCCCAGCGACATGGCCATATTTAAAGAGGGAAGTTGGCAAACCTACCCCATTCTTCCAAGGTACGTGCAAACGTTGAAAG
Organism: Bacteroidota bacterium; assembly: GCA_016866335.1. GTDB lineage: Bacteria > Bacteroidota > Bacteroidia > CAIKAF01 > CAIKAF01 > CAIKAF01. The sequence goes on from VGMT01000014.1 coordinate 49,174, forward strand.
ATACGGTTTTGGCCCATGGTGCAGTATATTTTGACATGATGGCGGCCATGGGGGGGGCTCAATCCATGGTTGCTTGGGTCAAGGCCTCGCCACAACTTGCCGTTGGAGATTACATCCACCTTTCAAACCGAGGAGCCAGAAAAATGGGACAAATATTCCATGCTTCGCTGACCAAGGAATTTGAGCTGTACCGATTGAAAAAGAGGGTTAAAGAGATTAAAAAGAAATGAGATCATTCGGAATTCACCTGGTTTTCATTCTCGGCCTTTTTCCCTTGCTGAAGGGCCAAAGCACCTTGCCAAAAGAGAGCTACACTTTTATTGAGTGGGCAAAAAACAGCATTCAACCAAAGTCGAGTTCGGCCCTTCATCCGTTTTATGCCTCGCTAGACCGGTTAATGTTTAAGGGCTTGGGGCGCATCAATGTGGTTCATTTTGGAGGCTCACATGTGCAGGCCGATATCATTTCCGGCCGCTTACGGGAGCGCCTTCAGTCGTTTTATCCTGGAAACCTTGGCAGCCGAGGCCTGTTGTTCCCCTACTCTATTGCCCGTACCAACAACCCCGGAAATTACCTCGTCAAACATACCGGCAACTGGGGCTATGCTAAAAACGTTCAGGCAAGCCCAGCTGTTCCTCTTGGCCTTACGGGAATGGCCGTGTTTACCAAAGACAGCGGAGCAACCGTTCAAATCGCATTTCCTGCAAACCTCAAAATAAACAGCGACTTTAATTTGGTACGCCTTTATGAGGGAGAGGGGTCAGAAGGGTATCGGGTCCTATTTCGAGGAGATGACAGCATTCCAAAACCCTACAGGGAATTTAGGCACCCTGAAACCAACATTCGGGAGTTTTTTCTTGATAGCCACGAAGAGAGCCTAAACCTAACCATTCTGCCATTGGATTCAGGAAGTTCACCCTATGTTTTGTATGGCATTCAATTGGAAAACGAAGACCCCGGAATAACCTACCATAGTTTTGGGGTGAACGGAGCAAGCACCCATTCGTATTTAAAATGCAGTTTGCTGGGCAGTCAGCTTGCCGAAATCAAGCCAGACCTCGTGTTGTTTGGCTTAGGAATCAACGATGCGGCAAAGGGCGACCTGGATGTAGGGGCCTTCAAATCAAATTACCGAACGCTTATCAGACAGGTAAGGGCCACCAATCCACAAGCGGCCATATTGCTGCTGACCAACAATGACTCATACCGACCTTACCGAATTCGGCGGCGCCGTGGGTATAGTCCCAATCCGAATGGAGAAATAGTGCGGCAGGCCATGTTTGAATTGGCCGAAAGCGAAGGGGTGGCCGTATGGGATTTATTTGAAATAATGGGGGGCTTAGGCTCAGCAAAAACATGGGAAGACAACGGCTTGGCACAACGCGACAAAGTGCATTTTACCTTTAAAGGGTATAGATTGCTTGGCGATATGCTCTTTGAAGCCCTGCTCAACGATTACCAACAATACCTAAAGAAGCGCTTCAAATGAGCCAAATTTTAACCGACCTTCCCGCCACGCTTTGGCAATGGCTGTCTGTATTCGACAAAACCAAACCCCTAATTTTTACCCAATGGGAGTTTTGGTTGTTCTTCTTGGCCGTAATGCTGGGATTTTCCGCATTGCACCGCCGAATAGCCATGCGGAATGCCTTTCTATTTGCCCTTAGTCTGTTTTTTTATTTTAAAACCAGTGGGCTATTCTGGCTGCTTTTGGTTTTTTCAACCCTTACCGATTACGGAATTGCATTTAAAATTGAGGGAGCGAAAACACCTTGGAAACGAAAAGGCTGGCTGGCACTCAGTATTTTCTTGAATTTAGGTGCCCTTTGCTACTTTAAATATGCCTACTTTTTTACAGATGCCGCCAATAAAATTTTCAACCCCGAAACCCCGTTTGTGGTTGTTAATTGGCTAGGAGTCTGGGCCAATCAATTTAGCCCCTCAACGCTCAATCCAGGTTTTTCTATCGATTCCATTGCTCTACCCGTGGGGGTTTCCTTTTTCACCTTTCAAACCATGTCGTACGCGATCGATGTGTACCGAGGGAACCTAAAACCCGTAAAAAACATCCTTGATTTTGGCTTTTATGTTTCTTATTTCCCCCAGCTGGTTGCCGGACCTATTGTGCGCGCCTCTGAATTTATCCCTCAATTGTACCTGCCCTTCAAATTAAGCAAAGAAGATTGGGGGCGGGCTACTTTTTTAATCTTCAATGGTTTGGCCAAAAAGTTGATTTTGGCCGATTACCTAGCTGTGCAGTTTGTCGATAAGGTGTTCGCAACTCCCGACCAATTTATGGGATTCGATATGGTAATGGGTTTGCTGGTGTATTCCTTGCAGGTATATGCCGACTTTTCTGGCTACACCGACATAGCCATCGGGGTGGCATTACTCATGGGCTTTACATTGCACATCAACTTTGACTCCCCCTACAAAGCCCGCAACGTGGCTGAATTTTGGAGGCGGTGGCATATTTCCCTAAGCAGTTGGCTAAAAGATTACCTCTATATTCCATTGGGGGGAAACCGAAAAGCGACAGTAGGTACCTGGGTTTGGACAAGTATTTTGGTGGGGGTCGCAGCCGGAATCAGTGGTTTATGGTGGCTGCTGGGATTGCTGCCTGTTCTGGTTGGAACGGCTTATGCTTTAGGGCGATGGAAACCCAGTATTTGGGCTGGTTTAATTACCAACATCAATATGCTGCTTACCATGCTGATTGGCGGGTTGTGGCATGGAGCCAGCTGGAATTTTCTGGTTTGGGGCGGTCTAAACGGTTTGGGCTTGCTGGTATATAAAGGTTGGAAACGCATTTCGCCCTACGAAAAATCAAGCCACCCTCTGGTTATTGCTTGGAAGGTATTCCTAACCTTTATTTTTATTTCGTTTACCCGACTGTTTTTTAGGTCGGGCGATATAAAAAACCCCAACGACAAATGGGAACTGGTTGAAACCTTGTGGAACAGAATGTGGATGGGGCCAGGATGGGATTGGACTCATATACAAGCCGTTGGTTCTACCTTTGGCTGGATTTGGGCCATTTTTGCCTTGGGAATGCTGGTGCACTGGCTGCCCTCTTTATGGAAAGAGGCGTATAAAAATGCCTGGAACCGACTGCCCTTGACCGCCCAAATTCCAGCCATGTTTTTAGCGGTATTTGTGTTCTATCAATTCATGAACGCCGAGGTACAATCGTTTATTTATTTTCAATTTTAAAGGCCCGGTATCAAGGCCGTTGATTGCTTAGCCACGAATGCACGAATGGGGTGTTTTCGGGCCGACATCGGCACAAGGAAGGTAAGCCGCTGATTGCCTAGCCACGAATGCACGAATGTTATGTTTTTGTGGCTAACAACAAAGCCACAACCATTTGTGCATTCGTGGCTAAAAACCTAGCCGCAAAAACCATAGCCTCATCTATTCCTGCAAGGGTTGCTAAGGCCACAGCCACAACCATTCGTGCATTCGTGGCTAAAAACCTAGCCGCAAAAACCATAGCCCCACCTATTCCTGCGTCGGTGGCTAAGGCCACAGCCACAACCATTCGTGCATTCGTGGCTAAAAACCTAGCCGCAAAAACCATAGCTTCACCTATTCCTGCGTCGGTGGCTAAGGCCACAGCCACAACCATTCGTGCATTCGTGGCTAAAAACCTAGCCGCAAAAACCATAGCCCCACCTATTCCTGCGTCGGTGGCTAAGGCCACAACCATTCGTGCATTCGTGGCTAAAAACCTAGCCTCGGACAGCTTCAGACTTCCGCGTTTTTTTCATAAACCCAATTGCAACCCATGATTTTACGAAAAATAAATTTGGACCTGGGTATTAAAATGCGGAAGTCAGAAAAAGAGCGAACCTCGGCCCTTAATCTTGCTTGCCATTGAACCATTTTTTATACATTTACGGTACACGATTACCAGATTTGTATAAAAATGATAGAAAGAAAAATGGCTGATGTCCTGAAAATGTACGCTCAGTCGTTCAGGGCTGTACTCCTTACCGGGCCCCGGCAGTCGGGCAAAACAACACTGGTAAAAACGATTTTCCCTAACAAACCCTATGTATCCTTGGAAAATCCTGACGAAAGTGCCTTTGCACTCAATGATCCCAGGGGCTTTTTGAACCGATTTCCCAACGGTGCCATTTTAGATGAAATTCAAAAAACGCCCCTGATCTTGAATTATCTTCAAGAGATTTTAGATAACACCAACGAAGATGGGCTTTTTATATTAACCGGCAGCAACAATATTTTGCTCGTACAGCATACCACACAAACACTAGCAGGTAGAATCGGTGTTTTAGACTTAATGCCATTAAGTTATTCTGAAATATACAGCCCCGAAGAAAAACCATACTTGGCCCAGGTGCTACTGCAAGGTTTCTACCCCGAGGTAATAGCTAAGAAAAGAAAGCCCGGCCTATGGTTTCCATCGTACATAAGAACCTATGTTGAGAGTGATGTACGTCAAATCAAACAAATAGCAGACGTGTTTCAATTCCAGAGGTTTTTAAGGTTGTGTGCCGGAAGAATTGGGCAACAGCTTAATCTGAATGCCTTGAGCAATGCTTGTGGCATAAATCTAAAAACCACCCAATCTTGGTTGTCAATTCTTGAAAGCACCTACATCATTCATTTCCTGCAACCTTTTTATGAAAATTTTAATAAACGAACCGTAAAATCACCTAAACTCTATTTTTGCGATACTGGACTGGCTTGCTCGCTCTTAAATATAAAAACAAGCGACGAGTTGAACCTGTCTCACTTTAGGGGTAGCTTGTTTGAAAATCTAATTGTAATGGAGAATGTCAAAAATACGCTCAATACCAAGAATGGAAATCAACATTTTTATTGGCGCGAAAACAATGGAGTCGAAATCGATTTGTTGATTCAAAGCGGAGAAAATATCACAGCCATAGAAATCAAATCGGCTCAAACGTTCAGCAAGGATTTTACTTACAACCTAAAAAAATTCGCATCTTACTCCAAATTTTCAAAAGGGCTCATTTTGTACGATGGACTTCAAACCTTCACCGGGTCCGATGACATTGGGCTAATGAATTGGAGGGATTTTGTGCAATTTAAATAACAATCCCGGTTTGGGATCAATCCATTGGATTCCAAGAAGTAAAATCAATCCTTAAAATAAAGTGGGCTGATCGTCGCCAAAATCAATGACCGTTCCTGGGCTGTAGCCAGTGCTTTGGCCTGAACCCTCCTCGGCCTCCTTTTGGGCTTCTTCGGGCCTTTCTGGTTCGGCAACCTGTTCTGCTTCTGGAACCGCAAGCGCTTGCCCCCACGATATCTTTTTGATGTTGTCGAAGGCCAATTTATTTCCTTTGGCCTTTTCACCACGGGCGGCCACCAAGTCTTCTGCTGGAAGTTCCACGCTGGTTTTTTCTTTGGCCCCCCCCTTCAGGTAGTTAACCTGCAAAACGGGTCGGGCATCTAAGCTGGCGGTTTCGATGTACGATTTGGGGTGGTCGCCAATCAAGCCAACAGGCTTGTCTTCAGTTTCGGGCTGGAACCGCTTCACCATATGCCATGCCTTTTCGGCATCAAAATAAACCAGGGTTACAACTTGGTCCTTTTGATAGCGTTCTATCAAAAAACCATCGTCTTCAAAGTGCAAACTCAAATCGGGTTTAAGCAGCCGGTAATTCCCAGATTTGCTGATTTCAATCAGGCGGTCACCGGGATCGAATTCACCAAGGAATCGGCCGCGTTCATCGGCATTCAACCTCCGCGTTTCTTCATCAATCCAGAATTTAAGTGCCCCCAAGGTCGATTCGCCCCGTTCTTTGGCTACAATCCGCCGAATGGGGTCTTTCGAAACCAAATTTCCTTGGGCACCCCTACCCTTTACGGCCAATTCACCCAAATTGATGTCGAACACTTGCTTGCGCAACTTTGGCCTTGGCTTCAAAAAAATGGTAAGGGTTTCAGATTCTCCATTGGGATTTACACTAAAATACACCACCGTTGAATCTTTGGTTCCCTTGGTCAAGTCGTATTCCTTGTCGCGGGTGATGCTGTTCACCTGAAAACGCTTCATGTACACAGGACCATTTTTACCATCTCGGTAAAGCATATGGTACACTGTTCTGTCGTCGTCTCGGTTCCAAACGGCAATGTGCAGTAGACCTTTTCCTACATGGCCCTTTTCGCTGACCTTGGTAACCATCATCGATCCGTTTTCCCGAATAACCACAATATCGTCAATGTCGGAACATTCTGAAACAAACTCAGCTTGCTTCAAACCATAGCCGGCAAAGCCATTTTCGCGGTCTAAATACAGTTTCTCGGTACGCGCCACCACCTTGGTTGCCTCGATCGATTCAAAAGACCGAATTTCGGTTTTGCGCTCTCGGCCTTTGCCGTACTTACGTTTAAGTTCTTTGTACCACTCTATGGCATAATCGGTTAGGCTGGCCAAATGCGCCCGAACCTGCTCCAACTCTTCACTTAACCTGCGCAACTTTTCATCGGCCTTAAACCCATCAAACTTTGAAATGCGCTTGATTCGAATTTCGGTCAGCTTGCTGATGTCGTCCACGGTTATTTCGCGGTAAAACTGCGGCTTAAAGGGACTTAATCCTTGGTCTATCACCTGCAGAATAGCCTCCCAGGTTTCGCATTCCTCAATGTCGCGGTAAATCCGATTTTCAATGAAAATCTTCTCCAACGAAGTGTACAATATATCTTCTTGCAGTTCCCCTTCCCGAATTTGCAGTTCCATTTCAAGCAATCGCTTGGTATGCTCGGTATTCCTCTGTAAAATTTCTTCCACCGAAATAAATTCGGGGCGTTGATTGTAAATTACGGTAGAGTTTGGCGAAACACTGATTTCGCAATCGGTAAAGGCGTACAAGGCATCCAAGGTTTGGTCGGGCGATGTGCCCGGGTGCAAATGGATGAGTATTTCTACGTCTTGGGCGGTATTGTCTTCAATTTTCTTAACCTTGATTTTGCCTTTTTCGTTGGCCGAAATAATGCTGTCAATCAAGCTTCCCGTGGTGGTTCCAAATGGAATTTCAGTAACGCAAAGCGTTCTTGGATCTTGTATTGAAATTCGAGCTCGAATCCGAAGTTTTCCACCCCGAAGGCCCGAATTGTATTTCGACACATCAACCATGCCTCCGGTCGGAAAATCCGGATACAACTCCACCGATTTTCCCTTCAACACCTGAATGCTGGCGTCAATCAACTCAATAAAGTTGTGGGGCATTATTTTACATGCCAATCCAACGGCAATGCCTTCCACGCCCTGGGCCAACAGCAAGGGAAATTTAACGGGCAAGGTAACCGGCTCTTTATTTCGGCCATCGTAACTTAAATTCCATTCGGTGGTTTTTGGGTTAAATACCACTTCTTTGGCAAAAGCCGTTAGGCGGGCTTCGATGTACCTTGAGGCCGCGGCGCTGTCGCCGGTCATGATGTTCCCCCAGTTCCCTTGGGTATCAATTAAAATTTCTTTTTGACCCAACTGAACCATGGCGTCGGTAATCGACATGTCGCCATGGGGGTGGTACTTCATGGTGTTTCCAATCACGTTGGCCACCTTGTTGTACCTGCCGTCTTCCAACTCCATCATGGAGTGCAAAATTCGGCGCTGAACCGGCTTTAATCCATCTTCTAAGGCAGGAACAGCTCGTTCTAAAATGACATAAGAGGCGTAGTCAAGAAAGTACTCTTGATACATACCCGAAATAAAGGATTGGGGGCTAAAGCCGCTTCCTTCATCTAAGGCATCGTTTAATTCATCGTCAAATTCGGGCTCCTCGTCCGTCATGCCACAAATTTAACAATTTAAGCGGTTATGTGGAACAAAGACCTTTGCCAATATCGGACGGCGAATTTGGGTCCGCCGTTGATTCATCGCGCAAAAGTTCAACCAGGTTAAAAACAATGGGGCATAAGGAGTAATGTTCCCATATTAAGCGCCTGAACAAAAAATAAGGACGGTACAAATGCGGGAAATCGGCACACGATTCCGGCCTACTTGCGTAAATCGAGCAGCTTCCTGCCTTCAAAAACCGGCAGGGAGAAGCCTTCAAAAACACCTTCCCAGAATTCGAGGTTTCGGTGCTGAGCTGGGTAAATTCTGCCGCGCTCTGGCTCTGAATCTCAGCCAAACGTTGCACATCTTCGTGGCTCAGCTCGGGTTCCAGCACCTTGCAACACGCAGCGCACCGGGTACAATCTACGGCAGCTTCAACCTGCGGCCCCAATGCCCCTACCCGAGCATCTATGTGTTCCGACCCTCGTTTTCGAAGTTGATTTTTAACCTCTTTAACGAAACCCTGGCCCCTATTTGCCAGCTCGGCACGCAGTTCCTCTGCATTGCTAACCCAGGCCCGCGGAGGCGTTTCCATGGCTCAATGCATCAATCCAGGTACTCCAACCGAACCACAGGCGAAGTGGGGTGCGATTGGCAAGTGAGCACATAACCCTGTTTTACCTCGTCGGCGCTCAAAATGTTGTTTTCGTCCATGCTGGCGCTGCCCTCGGTTATTTTGGCCATGCAGGTAGAACAAATGCCTGCTTCGCAGCTAAATGGAGCATCCAATCCGGCCTTGGTGGCGGCCTTCAATATGGTGGTATTGTCTTTAATCAACACCTCGGTGGTTTCACCATACAGCGTAATAATCACCTTGCTTCCCTCGGCAGGGGCCGAAGTTGCCTCCACAGCTGGGGCAGACTTCTCGGCGGCCACAGGGGCCGAAAAATACTCGATGTAGATGCGCTCTGCCGCCAACCCTGCGCTGAGCAAAGACTGTTTGGCCTGTTCCATCATGGGCCCAGGACCGCAAATAAAAGCATGGGAGTTTTCGGTCCAGGTCTCCTGCTGCAAAGCCTTTGAAAGCACTTCTGCATTCAATGGGCCTGCTTGGTAGCTGCCATGAGCACCCGAATCCAAATAGTGCCGTACCTGAAGCCGCTCGCCATGCTGCGCCATCAGCGCATTTAGGGCAGATTCAAAAATGATGGATTCTTGATTCCGGTTGGCGTACAACAACAGGAACGAGGCCTGGGGTTCAGCCTTTAGAGCACTGCGCAAAATGCTGATCATGGGCGTAATTCCGCTTCCTCCGGCAATGAGCACATAGCGGCGCGCAATACCGGCATTGGGGTTTAAGTAAAAACGACCCTCGGGCGGCATCACCTCCAGGGAATCGCCGGCTTTCAGGTTTCGGTTTAAGAAGGTGGACATTTTGCCGCCGGCAACCTCTTTAACTGCCACCCTTAGGCTGGCATCCTGGCCCGGAGCCGAGCACAAAGAATAGGCTCGGCGAACCTCTTCCCCGGCAATGTTTGCCTTCAGGGTCAAATACTGGCCCGAGATGTACGAAAATTCAGAAGCCAAATGGGCCGGAATTTCAAAAGCAACCGAAACCGCATCGGGGGTTTCACGCAGAACCTCTGCAACACGTAAAGAATAAAATTGAGCCATGGGATAGTATCTTTGCCTACATTTATGAGGCCACAAAATTAAGGAATTCTGCCGAGCTCTATGAAAGAAACTGCATTGGTTATTGGCGCCACGGGAATGGTGGGCATGGAGGTTACCAAACAGCTGCTTGACAGCGATCAGGTTGGCCTGGTTAAGGTAGTGGTTCGCAAGGCCTTTCCGCTTGAACACAGCAAATTGCAGGTTTTACTGCTCGATTGGAACGAGGTGGACCAATGGGGCGAAGAAATTTCGGCAGACCAAGTGCATTGTTGCTTGGGCACAACCCGCAAAAAAGCGGGCAGCCTAGCTGCATTTCGGGCCGTCGATGTGGATTTGGTATTGGCAGTAGGCCGAAGGGCTCGGCTTTGGTGCCGAAGTTTCACGGTTGTTTCATCGCAGGGAGCCAATCCAATGTCAATTTGGCCCTATTTAAAGGCCAAGGGCGACATGGAAATGGGCTTGCGCCGCTTGGGCATGGATCGTTTAAACATAGTGCGGCCCGGCTTGCTCTTGGGGCAGCGCGCGGAATCTAGGCCGGCCGAGCGGTTGGCAATGCGCATTATGAAACCGATGATGGGGATCATGCGCGGCCGTTTGCGCTTTTTGCGGCCGGTTTCCGACCAAAAATTGGCCGAATTCATGCTGCACATTGCGGCGGCCCCCGAAAAAGGGATTTACCACTACGAGAATCAGGATTTTAACTGAGTCGGCCGGAATCCTGCGCAGCTTCCACAAAATCCAAATTATTTCATTCCATTTTTTAGCAATTTTTGTTGGGGCGGCTGCGGGCTTTCACAGGTAGTCCGCCGTTGCCGGGGGCTGGCCCAGCGGGCTTGCGGTAGCTCCTAAAGTCGCCTCCGCGCCACGCGGGCCAGGCCCCGCCACCGCTGCGTGCTACCTTGTTCAATCCCTGACGCGGGCGGCTCGGGCGGCTCAGTGGTATAGGCCATCCAAATTCAAAAGAGCTTGGAATTGCGGTTTAAACAAGCCCAGCTAAAGGTCAAAAATTCAAGGCCGGCGCACTTGGCTGGGTTAAGGCAGAGCCATGCAACCCGTGTACTGGGATAAAGAACCGATGTACATTGCATTCAAGAATGGCGAAGGCCCAGGAGCTGCAAAACCGCAGAAATCTTCACCCATGCACCCACCAAAACCCTGTAGCAAATCCGCTCACCCATTGGCGAGGTGTAAAATTTTCTATACTTTAGATAGCGGAAATAAAACTTCGCCTATGCATCCAAATCGGCGGGTTGGGGAAGTTTTATAGCGCCTATAAATGAGTTAGCAGAAAAAATAAAAAA
>VGMT01000015.1 GCA_016866335.1 Bacteroidota bacterium
AGCGGCATAGATAAAGGCATAATTTGAAGTGATTCGTTCGGAAACGGACAAAATTTAATATTCAGTAAAATTTCCTTGGTCCTTAATTGGTATTTTTGATAAAATCATTAAAAATGCGCACTTCGTTGATTCTAGTTTTTTTTGCCACCCTTCTCCAATTCGCAAATAAGGCAAACAGCCAAACCCTTCAATTTAGCCGAGTATTGTTGGTTTCTACAACCCAAACGGTGCCTGCAAATAAGGTCTGGAAGATTGAGTCATTTTTCCCTTCTCAGAATTTCAATGTAGGTAACAATCATTCGACCGCCTTTATAACCATCGACAATGTTTCGTGTTATATCGGCCAGACTCGAAGTGATGCTGGAATGTCTTATATGCCACTTCCTGCTTGGATTCCGGCAGGAACCACCATAGCGGCAGGGCAAAACATAAGCAGCATTTCAGTTATCGAGTTTACTGTTCTCCCTTAAATAATTCTGTTATAAATCCTTTGCCTATGCGTCATTTATTTCTTCTGTTAGTTGCCTTCGTTTTTCCAGTTGCCAGTAAGCTGCAGAGCCAAACTCTTCAATTTAGCCAGGTTTTGCTTATCTCAACCGTACAAACGGTGCCTGCAAACAAGGTTTGGAAAGTTGAAAGCTACACGCAAAACAACTCAGGAGCAAACCTTTACCACCAAATAGTGGTCAATTCAAATACGAGTATTGTTGGATCTACAAACTACACACTACATAACCACCCCTTCCCCATGTGGCTGCCTGCAGGTACAACCTTGGCGGCAGGCGCAAACGTAATTAACATTTCCGTCATCGAGTTTACTGTTCTTCCTTAAATAATTCTGTAATAAATCCTTTGCTTATGCGTCATTTATTTCTTCTTTTAGTTGCCTTCGTTTTTCCTGTTGCCAGTAAGCTGCAGAGCCAAACTCTCCAATTTAGCCAAGTGTTGCTAATCTCAACCGTACAAACGGTGCCTGCAAACAAGGTTTGGAAGGTGGAAGCTGTGATTCCCGATGGGCAAACATTGTTTAACAGCAGCTCAAATACCCCTAGAATAAGTATAAATAATCATACAACCGCTGTTTCGGGCTGGAATAATTATGGGACTACCTTGTCTAGCTTTAACCAACCCATTTGGCTGCCAGCCGGTACAACCTTAGCGGCCTCTTCGAATACGTTCCGAATTTCTGTCATTGAGTTTACTATTGTTCCTTAAAAATAGGCTATAACAAATCCCTTGCTTATGCGTCATTTATTTCTTCTATTGACGGTCTTAGCATTACCAATTACGAATAAATTGCAAGGCCAAACACTTCAGTTTAGTCGGGTATTGTTCGTTACAACAACCCAAACGGTACCAGCCAACAAAGTTTGGAAGGTGGAATCCATTTTATATAGTGCGGCTCCAACAAACATTATGGGTGGCAATCAAAACGACCAGCTTGTAATCGATGGCAATGCAATGACCGTGCGCGCAACAAGGTCTTCTAACGGCGGTTACAACGCTGTAACCTATGGTGTATGGGAGCAAAAACTTCCGCTTTGGATGCCGGCGGGCAGTACCTTGGCGGCAGGACAAAATGTGAACAGCATTTCAGTCGTTGAATTTACCGTGGTTCCTTAGCTTTAAAAAAACCGATAGGGATTAAGCTTAACCAAGACCTGTGTAAAATTCAGACACAAGATAAACACGCTCTTAGCCCAGCAAAGCAATTTTCGATATTACCCCGCCCGCGGCAGGGATTGAAGCGGCTAGCCCGCAAGGTTGGCGGGGACTGGCCCGCGAGGCGCGGAGGCGACTTTAGGAGCCACCGCAAGCCCGCTGGGCCAGCCCCCGGCAACCGCGGACTAGCGCTGAAAGCCCGGCTGCCGCCCCTTAAAAAAACAGCACATTTGCAAAGGGCAGCGGCCGCCGAGCCTTGCTAAGTGCCCGACCTTTGTATCTTTGAGCAGAAATTCAACCTATGGTATTGCGCACTGCCCTTTCTCTTGTCCTGATGCTGAGCCTGAATGCCTTGCTGGCGCAGCATTACCACGTTCCGTTCGACCATTTTAACCAGCTGCGCTACGAACGCGAAATGACGCGGAAAGGCATGGGCCTGGCCACTTCAATGAAACCCTACCGTACTTCGGCCATTCAGCCTGTGGTTTCGTTGGATTCGGCCATTGCACCGGCCCCACTAAAATGGAGGTTCGCTCGCAGTTTGGTGGGAAGAAAGCTGTTTTCAGAAGATTTGATTCGGGTGTATGCCAAAAATTTTGCCCTGGAAATAAATCCGGCTTTTGACTTTACCGTGGGCGTTTCTGACAACGGAGCGCGCCGCACCTGGAACAACACCCGCGGACTAACGGCCCGGGGAAATTTGGGCTCGAAAGTTTCGTTTTACACCGAATTTTATGAAAATCAAGCTGTTTTTGCCGGATTCGTTCAGCGATTTGTTGATTCAGCCCGGGTAACACCCGGCATGGGCCGGCCAAAACCGTTTGGTACCAACGGACACGATTTTGCCTTTGCTACCGGATATGTGCGGTATCAGCCTACCGAATTTATTGGCTTCGAGCTGGGCCATGGAAAGCATTTTATTGGCGATGGATACCGTTCGCATATTTTATCGGATGCTGGGTTCAACTATCCCTATTTTAAAATTGAAACCGAAATTTGGAAATTTAAGTACGTAAACCTTTGGGCCGAATTCACCGATTTAAGCCCCCTTATGCAATCGGGCGGAGCCGATGGAATTCAGAATAAAAAGTTTGGAACCTTTCACTACTTGATTTTTCAACCCGCAGACGGATTGGAAATTGGTTTGTTTGAAACCATTATTTGGAGGGGCGGGGTGGATTCGCTGGGCAACAGCCGAGGATTCGATTTCAACTATCTGAATCCCGTTATTTTTTATCGGCCCGTGGAATTTGGCCTGGGCTCGGAAGACAACGCCCTGCTTGGGTTGAACCTGCGCTGGAATTTTTTGAAGCATTATCAATTTTATGGGCAGGTGGTGTTGGATGAGTTCAATCTGAGCGCCATGCTGGGCAAACCAAGTCCCGGCTGGAGAGCCAACAAGCAGGCCTTTCAGGCAGGGTTGAAGTATTTCGATGCCTTTGGGTTAAAGAATCTGCATTTGCGTTCGGAATTTAATTTCGTTCGCCCTTATATGTACAGCCACTTTAAATCGGTGGCCAGCAATTATGGACACTACAACCAACCCCTAGCCCACCCCATGGGATCGAACTTTTGGGAAATCAATGCGGGCCTTGAATACACCAAAGGACGGTTTGCTTTTCGGGGCAGGTTAAGCTATGCCAAAAAAGGACTTGACCCCGGCGACGGAATCCACTATGGCGGGAACATTTTTGAACTGGACGACAGCGCCCCCTGGGGCGGAACCATTGATGGGCCCGACGGTATTGGATCCTATGGAAATTACGTGGGTCAGGGCCTAACCACCGAATTTGTTTTTGTAGAGACCACGGCCTCGTACTTGGTGAATCCAGCCAGTGGATTGCGCGTGGAATTGGGCATGCTGCACCGCTCGCAAACCAACAGCCAATGGTCAACAGCCAGTCCTTGGATTTGGTTTGGATTAAAAACCCGTTTGCCGAACAGGTACTTTGATTGGATGTAATTGGGTTTGTAAAGGCAAACCTAAATCAAGGCCGTAGCACCCATGCCTAAAAGGGACCTGACCTTTCAGCGTTGTTTTTAGATTGTTGGAAAATGTTCAAGGGAATTGCCGACATTCCCAGTTTGGGTATTTGGGTTGAAGGCTCTGTTAAAGAGTACAAAAGAACGAGCCTGAGCAGAAAAATCTTTGTACTTTGAACCCATAATTTTACCCATGAAACGAATTTGTCCATTACTGTTTGCCTTTGCCGCCTGCTTCATTTGGCAACCTGCTTTTGCCCAGACCTTGCTAGAAACGGGAACAGAACCCATTGCCGAGAATCTGAATGCAGAAGGCAATCAAACCTGGAAAAAGGGCAGATACATTTTGCAATTTGACCGGAGTATTTCAAAAGCCGAACGGGAATCGTGGGAATCAAAAGGAATCGTTTACAGTGCTTACTATCCTAAAAACAGCTATGGAGTTAGTTTGAGCCGGGACCTAAGTTCTGTAGAGCTACGTGAAATGGGTGTAAAAGGAATGCTTGAATTTCAAGATCGCTGGAGAATGGCTCTGGGCTTAGACCCTTTAAATCCGCCTACATCGGCTCAGGCAGCGGCGGGCGGTTTAATGTATATTGTTCAGCCCTTTGCTGGTTTAAACCAATCTTTTGTAGAGCAGGAATTGGTCAAACTGGGTGGAAAACTGCTTAAAAAAATGCCCTACGATTTAGGCTATGTGGCCTTGCTGCCTCAGGGTAAATTGCCATCTCCTTTGCCTGAATGGATTCAATTGATTTCCTTTCCCGATGAAAAGGGAGAACCCGAAAACCGCGAGGGCTCGGCCAACCATCGAACCCACTATTTGAGGTTGTCGGCCTTAAATCCTGGCTCAAGGCTTACAGGAAAAGGGGTAAATGTAATCATGAACGACGATGGAGCTTTGGCTCCGCACATAGATTTTCACAACCGAACCAACGATTTATGTACCACCAATCAGGGTAGCCATGGAGACCATTGTGCAGGGATAATCATGGGCGCGGGAAATTTAGAGCCTCGTGCCACGGGGAATGCCACGGGGGCTCACCTAACAGTGTACGATTACACTACCGACCCAAATTCAGGAGTTGGGTTTTTCTCCTTTCCTGCTTCGTACACCCAAGATACCATAGTATTGACCTCGTCCTCGTACAGCGATGGATGCAATGCCGGATACACCTCATTGGCCCAATACCTTGACCAAACGTCAAGAACCCATACCAGTTTACTGCATGTTTTTTCAGCGGGAAACAGCGGCACCAGCAATTGTGGCTATGGGGCAGGATCGAATTGGGGCAACATTACGGGGGGGCAAAAGCAGGGTAAAAATGTAATTGCTGTTGGAAACCTTTTAAAAACCGATGCTTTAGCGGGATCTAGCAGTCGCGGTCCAGCCAAAGATGGTCGCATTAAACCTGACTTTTGTGCTGTCGGGACTGATGTGTACAGCACTTTCGACAATGGTACCCAATACGCTTCACAAACAGGAACGTCCATGGCTTGTCCGGGTGTAGCAGGCGCTTTGGCCGTTCTGCAGGAAGGATACCGTAAACTCAACAACCAACAATTGCCCAATGGCGGATTGCTAAAAGGATTGTTGATGAATACGGCGGAAGATTTGGGGAATCCTGGCCCAGATTTCAGGCATGGATATGGCCGGGTAAACCTAAGAAGGGCTTACCGTGCCATGCAAAACAACTGGTACGCCTACGATTCATTAGACCAAGCTCAAACCAGAACCTTTACCATTCAGGTGCCTGCCAATATGCGCGAGATTCGGGTAATGGCTTATTGGCAAGACAAACCCGGTCAGGTATTGTCGGCCCGGGCTTTGGTGAACGATTTAGATATGACGGTGACCGACCCCAATGGAGTTTCATGGCAACCGTGGGTGTTGAATCCCGCCCCCAACAGTACCACCTTAAATCAAAACGCCACGCGCAGCCGCGATTCATTAAACAACATGGAGCAAGTAACCTTGTTGACCCCCGTAGCGGGAACCTATACCATCACCGTTAGTGGATACGCAGTGCCCGAAGGGCCCCAAGATTTTCATGTGGTTTGGGAAATGCTCCAAGAAGAGTTGGTTGTGGTGTATCCAGCTGGTGGCGAAGGATTTAGTCCCGGAACCCAAGAAAACATTTATTGGGATTATTATGGGCCGACAGGGGGTTTTACCCTTGAATATTCAACCAACGACGGAAGCACTTGGACCAGCATTGCAACCACAGCAAGTACAACGCGGAATTATACTTGGACTGTACCCAATGTACTTACTGGAAAAGCCAGGGTTCGGGTTTCCCGAGGTAGTTTAAACGACATGGGCTTGGCACCCTTCTCCATTATTGGGATTCCGACGGGCTTAAGTTTTGATACCATTTGCCCTTATTCGGTGCAGCTAAAATGGAATCCGTTGGCCGGTGCAACCGCCTATGATGTTTTTATGTTAGGGCAACTTTACATGGATTCTGTTGGAACAACCAACGGGACGCGCTTCACCATAGCACCTGTAAATACAGCTCAGGTAAATTGGTTTAGTGTGCGCGCAAGAGGGGCCAATGAGGCAGTAGGTACACGTGCCAGAGCCATTCGGCAGAATCCTGGCTGGGGTCCTTGCACGCCTATTTACGATTTGGCTATGGAAGAAGTTGTTTTCCCTTTTGCCCCAACTACTCCATCTTGCTTTAACCAGCAAGGGCCATCCGTAAAAATCAGAAACAGAACCTGGACCGATTTTGTTAATGTACCCATCCATATGTCGGTGAATGGACAAACCATTACAGACACCTTGGACTTTTTGGGATATCAGCAAGATACCCTGTTCGTATTTAGCAGTCCTTTGGCATCTATAGCAACAGGAACAGGGCCTCATTTACTTAGTATTTGGCATAGCGACACCCTTGATAATATAGGATTCAACGATACCATCTACCTTACATTTAGTTGGGATGGACAGCCTGCCTATGCCTTACCCTGGAGAGAAGATTTTGAATCTCAAACGTTTTGCTTGCCTTTGCCTGCATGCGGCACAGCAACCTGCAATCTTATAAATGGCAGCAGCAACCTTCAAAATGGTCAGGGCGACGACATAAACTGGCTGGTTTGGTCGGGCAATACGCCAACGGCTGGCACCGGACCTGTTCAAGATTTTTCGGTTGGCAATCCGAATGGACGTTACGCTTACTTATACAACTACAACTGCAACAACCAAACAGGAATTTTAGAATCGCCTTGTTTGGATTTAAGCCAAGCCATTCGCCCGTACACCATGCTGGCCTACCATTTGGATTCGGCAAACGATGCGAAAATCCACATGGATATTTTTGCTCGGGGCCTATGGCATACCGGTTTTGGCAGCTACAATCAGGGCATTCAAGATTGGCAAACAGATACCCTATCGCTCGTCGATTTTATCGGTGAGCCCATATTAATTCGGTACCGAGGTATTACAGGAAGCAATGGCCTAGGCGATCCTGCCCTTGATTTATTAAGGGTTTCAGATTTTAACCCTGGAATTCAGGTTGGCGACACGCTGTGTTTAAATCAAGCGAGCTCCATACAAGTTGGGGGCGATGGTATTTTTGGCCAATGGCAATGGCAATTTGGTTTGAATGCAAATCCATCTTCGCATGCCGGCGAAACTCCCCCTGCAGTTGTATTTCAGCAAACAGGTATGCAAACCATCCAATTGCAAGTTCAAGGCCACGATAGTATGGCCACCGTTTCGCGTCAAGTAATGGTGATTGACCAGCCAAATGCAGCGTTTAGCAGCAGTCAGGGAATGGGTGGCAATGTAACCTTAGATGGCAGTGGCTCTGGTATTGGCAATTATACCTGGTGGATTGGGAACAATGCCCCAATTTGCTGCGACTCCATTGCAAATACAACCCTTCCTGTAGGAACATACCCTGTAACCCTAGTGGTAGAAAACCTATGCGGCAGCGACAGCAGCAAATTGGACTTGGTGGTTTTGGGCTTGAACGACTGGGAGTCGGCCGGATTTTCTTTGTACCCCAACCCCAGCACGGGCGGGCAGGTGCGCCTAGCCTTTACCGATGCTTCGGTTCAACAGGTGGGCGTGTACGATGGAAGGGGAAGGCTGCTTAAGCTCATTTCTATTGAATCGGGGCAATCTGAAGTTCAGATTCAAGGCCAATGGTCGGCAGGTCTTTATGTGGTTCGCGTGCAAACTGCCGAACGACATTACCACTTGCCTTGGGTTGTTCATTAAAAATAGAAAAAGGCTTTATTCGGTAAACATGGCCAAGCCGCATTCCTGGCAAGCTAAATTCGCAAAACCGTATTCAGCTCAGCTAAAACGGGTAGATAAACCCATGATGGGTATGCCAGGGGGAAGCCTGATGTACATATCGACGCCAGCCGAAATTGAAGCGTACATAACTCAAATTCCTAGAGGAGTTTGGATTGATGTACCTACGCTTCGCAACGATTTGGCACAAATTCATGGGGCCGATTGGACCTGTCCTTTAACCACCGGTATTTTTTTACGCATTTTGGCTGAAGCCCACTTTGAGCGGTTTCGGGAGGGAATATCGAATGAACCCACTTGTCCATTTTGGCGGGTTATTTCTCCGAGCAGTCCGCTGGCGAAAAAGCTCAGTTTTGGACCGGATTACATACTAGAAAAACGCAAAGAAGAGCAAGGCTAAACCTGATTGCATTAATCAGCAGGAATGGAGCTAAGAATTAAAAGGAAAGGCGGCAGGGATTAAGCCAAGAACACCGCAAGAGAGGCATTGAGGGCTTCGCGGGGAGCGAAGGCGACCTAAGGAGTCAAAACAAGTCCGATGAAAAAGTCCCCGGCATTCGGGCATCTACTCCTGAAATCCAGGCCATTTTACAAACTAAAAAATCTACCCACTAAAAAAAACGATCAAATTTGCCTTCTGTTAGGCTCGAGCTATCCCTTTGCAGACGGGGCCTGCAGAAATTATCCGTTTGTTAAACGTTTATTAAACGTTTAACAAACGGATAAACGAAAGGGCCCTTGCTACATTTGGGTATGGGAAACATTGCAATCGCTCTTGGAGCAGAAATCCGCTGGCTTGGGATGGAAATTTCATCTATCGAGTCAAACTTGCCCCCGCATTTGGTGGAAGAACTTATGATTGTTCAAGGGAATCTTCTGAAAGCTCGATCGGGCATAGAGGTAGAGGTTGGGCTGTGGTACCTTTGGCTGGCACTGGAAGAAATTTTGGACCAACGTCATGAAATTCATCCTGCCTACAAACCTGAATTGTTGGCTCGGGTAACCACGATTCAATCTATGGCCTTTAGGCTTAGCCAACGCTATAGTTTTGTTGGAGGAAAGCATGTTAAAGAAGAGTTGCCTAAACGCCCCCGAATCAAAACAATTAGAACTGGTGCTTTGCCCTCCATGCCTGCAGTTGTTGCAATGCATGAACCGGAGAAACGCTACCTTCCTGAAGTAAAATCAGTCCGCGGGAAATAGTGCCGGTATTTGATACTTGGCACGTAAAGGCATCGGGATAACGCTTGCCCAAATACTGCAGAATATACCTAGGAATGGACGAGCCAAGAAAAAGCAGTTCATTGGGATTTTTTACATGCTGTAATGCCAACTTGAATTCAGTTGGAACTTGACGAAGCAGGCGTTGCCAAAGCCGAATACGAACGTAAATGGTTCTGGGCGAAGACGGCAAACCTGAATTTAGGTTTGACTTAGAAAGAAACCTAAGCGAAAACAGTTCAGGTAGGGATTCCGCACGAACAACGAACTGAAGTTCCTGCTCGCTTGGGACATAGGCCGTTTTCAAGGCATCGGATTTTTGGCTTTGAACAACAAGAATCTGGATTTCCTGTGGCTGGTTAAAAGACCGATGCATGGCAGAAATCTAGCTAAGGAATTGTTGGATAAATTCTTGTTCAGAAAGAATGGGTATGCCCAAGGCCTCGGCCTTGGCTCTTTTGGCGGGCCCCATCGCTTCGCCGGCCAATACTAGGTTGGTTTTGGAGCTAACGGAACCGGTTGATTTTGCTCCCAATTCCTCCACAATCCGGGTGATTTCGTCTCTGCTCCAGCGGCTAAAACTACCAGAAACAACCACCTGCATGCCAGATAAAGGTCCTTGGTGCACCTTCATGCTGCTTGGATCTAGGCTAAATTGCAAGCCCGCTTCCTTTAATTTTATGAGTTCCTGTTGCTGTACAGGGTCGGCAAAAAACGCAAGGAGCGATTGAGCAATGACGGCTCCAATTTCTTCGACCTCAATGAAATCTTGTTCTGAAGCTTGGGCCATATTATCTATGCTTCCGAAGTGCCTTGCAAGGGTTTTTGCTACCGTTTCGCCAACATGTCGAATGCCCAGAGCAAACAGCACCCGATCAAAAGGTACTTGCTTGCTTTGTTCGAGACCTTGAATAATGTTGCTTACCGATTTCTCCTGAAACCCTTCTAGAGCAAGAATTACGTTGGGTTGCAGTTGATATAGATCTGAAATTTGACAAACACCCAGTTCCTTCATAAACAGGTCAAGGGTCTTTTCACCAAGTGCCTGAATATCCATTGCTTTGCGGCCCACGAAATGGCATAGTTTGCCCAGCAATTGGGGTGGGCAGCTACTTTGGTTGCTGCAATACCGAATTGCCTCGCCTGGATTTTGCCGCAATTCCGAGTGGCATTCGGGGCAGGTTTCAGGAAAATGAAAAGGCTGGGAGTTCGTGGGGCGCTGAGACAGGTCGTTGGCCGTTATTTTTGGAATGATATCGCCCCCCTTTTCCACCCGAACCAAATCGCCAGGCCTTAAATCGAGTTCACGAATAAAATCGGCATTATGAATTGAAGCTCGTTTTACGGTAGTTCCTGCGAGTAAAACAGGGGCCAGGTTGGCCACCGGGGTTACCGCTCCAGTTCTACCTACCTGCAGTTCAATGCTCAGCAATCGAGTAAAGGCCTGTTCAGCTTCAAATTTATAGGCTATGGCCCAACGAGGCGATTTTGCTGTAAAACCCAATTCATCTTGCTGGCTCAACCCATTGACTTTAAGCACCATACCATCAATATCAAAGGGCAATTTTGACCTTTGGCTTTCAATGGTGTGAGCGTGTGAAATCACATCTTCTAGGCATATGGCTATTTTAATGAAGGGCGGGATTGGAAAACCCCAGCTACCCAATCGATTCAGGTTTTCTGAATGGCTTGGGCTACGACCATTGTCTGAGGCCCAGAAATAAACAAAGGCATCTAAGCCCCGGCGCGCCACCTCGGCCGAATCTTGAAGTTTAAGGGTGCCTGAAGCGGTGTTCCGGGGGTTTTTATACAATTGTTCTTGAATATCCTGAGGCGGGATTCCCTTTTCCAACAGCTGTTGTTCTAGGGTACGGTTTAACCGTTCAAAAGCCCCCTTTGGCAAATAGATTTCGCCCCGCACCTCAAGTTCTTCTGGAATATCTGAAGCTAACAACCTAAGTGGAATGCTTCGGATGGTTTTAACATTTAAGGTAACATCATCGCCCTCGGTTCCATTTCCTCTAGTAAGAGCCTGAACCAGCAATCCATTTTGATAGGTTAAGGAAATGGCCACCCCATCTATTTTGGGCTCGCAGACCAGTTCAGGAATTAAGCCTAGGGCCTTTTCGGTTCTTGAAAAAAAGGCACTTAAGTCCGCTTCGTCGTAGGTATTATCGAGGCTGAGCATAGGGCGCTTATGAGGTACGGTTTGAAAGCGTTCTGTCAACCCTCCCCCAACCCGTTGGCTTGGTGAATCAGCTCTTTTCCATTCTGGATACAGGCGTTCTAATTCTAGCAAACGGTTTAAAAGGGCATCAAATTCCCTGTCTGAAATTAGGGGAGCATCTTCTAAATAATACCGGCGGTTGTGTGCTTCAATTTCTTCGCACAGGCGGTTCATTTCTTCCCGTTCTGCTGAAAAATCAAATAGATTCATTTTTTTTGCGCCTTTAAAAACCGTGGATTCCCTCTAAAATCAATCAGGGATTCTACCTGCTTAAAGATAGCACTTCCTATCAACAATTGCCGGGTCGATTCATGCCCTTCTGCATCGGTTTCCAACCACAACCAACCCGAAGATTTTAAATGAAGTTTAACCCACTTTAAAATGCAAGTATAATAATGCAAGGGCTGATTTTCAGGGCTAAAAAGTGCTGAGGCAGGCTCAAAATCCCTAACTCTAACATCCAAATTCGGCGCCAGTTCTTTGGGAACATAGGGCGGATTAGAAACCATTAAACTCATTTCTTCTCCCCGCCACCTGTCTGCATTCTCCATTGAAAACAAATAAAAATCAACGGGCAGGTTCAACTGACTTGAATTGGTTCTGGCCACATTTAAAGCCGATTCATACAGGTCGATAGCATGCACTTTCCACTGTGGTCTAGACGCCTTTAAGGCTAAAGCTATGCACCCACTTCCTGTTCCCAAATCCAAGGCATTTAATGAGGCTGGCCCCCTGTTGGCTTTAAGAATGAATTGGATTAACTCTTCGGTCTCGGGCCTAGGAATAAGAACATTCGAATTTACCTTAATCTTTAAATTCAAGAAGGGCTGATACCCTGCTATATAAGCGTAAGGTTCTTGGGCAATCAGACGTCGAATCAAACCTTGAAGTTCTTCCTTAGTGGCCTGAGGAAAATCTTCGCCGATATACCTGATTAAAGTCTGGGCTTCTTCCTGAGAATACCCTGACTGAATTAAATCATCTTTAAACTCCTCTAACTCCATTCAATCGATAATTTCAGGTTAAAAATTGCTCATAGAAACTCCAAAAGTCCAAAGGAAATCAAGATTTCTTCGGGTACTTATTACAATGTTTTCGTAGGTAATTTGAGTACCGGTGCGGAACGAGAAAACAGTAAAGATAGGCACGGTAATACTCAAATTGCTATCGAAGCGAAAGTTAGAGGTATTAATCAAGGATTGCTGAAACTTTGCGGCATGAACCACAGCCACATCGTTTTTAAAAAACTTATGGTTCCCCGTCCAGCCAACCACCATACCCACCGTTTGCAAATCGAGCCGCTTGAGGTTTTCAACCACAATCGAATCGTTAAATAGGGTAAATTCATAGGACAAATTGACAAAGGGTTCAAGCTTATTTTTTTCTTTATTAAACACCCTAAAGCTAACTCCGGCCCCACTTAAGGCCCTTGCTTGAAATGCCCTAAGCAAAGAAGATTCAAAGCCACCATTGACAAACCCTGAAACCCGCTTTTGGGGAAACAAAGACAATGAAGTATTTGCCGTAAATTCATTGGCGTTGGTAATCGTATCAATGATTCCGTACCTGTATTGCACCACATTTTTCAAGGCAAAGACTCTTTTTTCAAAATTCAATTTGCCTTGATTAACGGTGTTGATGGACGATAAATTACCTGCTGAAACCGAAAAATCACTCGACAACAAGTACTTGATCCGTAAGCTGTCATTTGCAGCTGCCGAATCGGCCGAATTCGCGAAAAGCAGGATTCCATGAAAAAGAAATGCAAACAAAAAGGTAAACCGTGACATACTATAATGAAATATTGCGCAAATATACTCCAATGGAATCCGCCACAGCACGCTAAAGAAGTTTACTTTTGAACATGGAATTCACCGGACGTGGTTGGTCGGCCAAGGACATCTTGCACATGAAACGGTGCTTAAACCTTGCCGAAAAAGGAAAATACCAGGTTGGCGATAATCCTATGGTGGGCTCGGTTTGGCTGAAGGGCGATGAAATCATTTCGGAAGGTTTCCATAAAAAATTTGGTGCTGACCATGCCGAGGTTGATGCTTGGAAAAAAGCAGGTCAGCCCAGCACATTTAATGAAGGCACCATTTATGTTTCCCTTGAACCATGCAACCACCATGGCAAAACACCCCCTTGCTCCGACCTTTTGATTCGATTGCGGCCAAAACGCATTGTCATTGGCTCAACCGACCCCGACATTCGCGTTGCAGGCAAGGGCATAAAGCGGCTTTCTGATTCTGGCATAGAGGTTTTGTCGGGATGTTTAGACAGGGAAAACCGATGGTTAAACCGGCATTATTTTACCCAACGGGAATGCCACCGACCTTTTGTAACGCTTAAATGGGCCGAAACCCTTGAGGGAAAAGTAGGACAAAGCCAAGCCAAGCCCCAATCTCGTTTGATCATTTCAGGGCAGGCAGCCTTGGTGTATGGACATCGGTTGCGGGCCGAACACCAGGCTATTTTGGTGGGTGGGGGAACCATTTTGGCCGACAACCCCAAACTAAACCTCAGGAATTTTACAGGGAATTCGCCCAAGGTTTTGGTTTGGTGGAAAAGACCTTCACCAGAGCAAACCTTCTTATTCCAGACAAATCTGGAATTTAAAGAAATCGTTCATGCTTCTTTAAAGGACGCTTGGCCTGAAATCATTGAATATGCGGGGAACTCCCTATTGGTGGAAGGAGGCCCAAAAACCCAAACCCAGTTTATTGAAATGGGATTGTGGGACGAAATACACCGCATAGTAAGCCAGAACCCCCAGCACCCTGGCGACATTGCAGCCCCCACGCTTCCAGATAACGCCCAACTCGTTGATTCAATTCCCATCGGAAGCGATATCGTTTACATTTACCATCCAAAAAAATAAAATTCATGACCTGGCTTTTAGGCAGTATCGCTTGTTATTCTCTAATTTTCATCCTATTTCGCATAGCCGGGCAAAGAGGACTTGCCATGGCTCCTGTACTTTTTGTCAATTATGTAGTGTCTTTTGCGTTCAGCTTGCTAATAACCAAAGATTGGCCCCAAGCCGAATGGTGGATGCTTAGTTCGGCCTTGCTGGGTTTCTTATTTATGGTGGTTTTTCAGGTGATTGCCCATTCAACCAATACGGCAGGAGTAGGCTCGACCGCCACGGCCTCTAAGCTCAGTATGGTTTGGCCCATTTTAGCTTTTAGTTTTTTGTTTGGGGAATGGCCAAAACCTCTTCAATGGGTTGGTATTGGATTGGTATTAGCCTCGGTGCTGCTTCCCTTTTTTAGCACCCGGCAAACCTCGAAATCTTGGATTTTACCCTTAACCGTTTTCCTTTCTACCGGTTTGGTTGACACCTTAATTGCCCTGCACGGACGCCCACAATGGGTTTTGCCCGAACACAAAGAGGCTCTATTCACCTTTATTTTCGGATTTGCTTCGGCAACCGCTTTATTTCAATCCCGCAAAGAAATAAAGGAACTGAATAAACCGTCTATTTGGGGATTGGGCTTGGTTTTAGGCCTTATTAATTATGGCTCGCTCTTCTTTTTATTAAGCACCTTGCAATCTAAATTTCTGTCGGGCTCTACCTTTTTTCCTGTTAATAATATGGGGGTAATTGCCCTAACCTCTTTGGCAGGGGTTATGTTGTTTCATGAACGGCCGAAGCCAAGCGAATGGATGGCTTTGATTCTAGGTTTATTGGGTTTATTTTGCATCCTGTGGTTTTCGTAACGCAGATGAAAAATGGAAATGCAGCTACCTACAATTGAACGCACAACGCTACAAAACGCCTTATTAAAATCGTTGACACGCTCCATTCCGCTACTTGTGGGCTCTTAGCGTTTTAAACAAAGCTAAAATCAACCTTCCAACCCCGTCAATTCAAACACTGAAATTTCGGGGCGGATTCCCACCCGCCCGCTGTACCCAATGCAGCCTGTTCCGCGGTTAACGTACAGGTATTGGCCGTTGTTCGAGTACAATCCCGCCCACTGCTTGTAAACGTATTGAGAGGGGCTCCACTTAAAACCCGGTATTTCCACCCCAAACTGAAATCCATGGGTATGCCCCGACAAGGTTAACCCTACCCGTTTGGTTTCCAAAATTTCTGCCTCCCAATGAGAGGGGTCGTGCGACATCAACACCACACAGGCCTCTTCGGGAATGCCATTCAGGGTTTTCGCCAAATCGCCATACCGCTTAAAATTCAAATGCGCGCCCCAGTTTTCGCCCCCTGCCAGGTAAAAAGATTGCCCTTCGGATTCCGCAATTTTAACATTAGAATTCAACAGTAGATTCCAGCCCATTTTTGCATGCGCATCGTACATGGCCTGCAAATTTGCCTGTTTTGACTCCGCATCGTCCCAGCGATAATAATCCCCATAATCGTGGTTTCCCAGCACCGAATAAACGCCCAAAGGCGCAGACAATTGTCCAAGTATTGAAATAAAAGGCAATACCTCATCGCTGGTATTGTTCACCAGGTCGCCGGTAAATAAAATCAGGTCTGCCTGTTCGGCCATCACCGCATCTACCATTTTCTGCATGGTACTGCGCTGCAAAATAGAGCCTGTATGGATATCTGAAATTTGAACCACCTTCAACACTCCCAGCTTTTTTGGAAAACCGGGTAGGCGCAAACGCTGCCGAACCACTTGAAAATCTGAGGCCGTACGCACCAATCCGTACAGAAAAGTAAAAAACGGTAAGGCTGCTGCCACAGCAAAGGTTTGGCGCAGAAATTCCCTACGGCTATGAACGAGGCCCTGCACATCGGCTGCGGGTGTAGAAACCAAATAAAACAAGTTGATACTGCCAACCAGAATGAAGGCAACAATTTTTGAAACCAAAACAACGAACAAAAGGTTGGCGGCCCAGAGAGAAACGACGCTGGGCAGCACCGATCGAAGCAGGGTCATACCCAGCAACAAAACAGGCAGCCCAAACCACAGCAGCGCAAACAACCATCGAAAAGAAGGGCTAGGCCAATGCCGTAAAAGACGGAACAAATACAGCTCTGAAAATATCCAAAAGGCCAAAAATACCATGGCCAAAATCCACCGTGGATTCATAAAATGTTAGGAATGAATGGAAAAGTGCTTAATAATGAGCAGCAGGGCAACACCAAGAATCAAAAACACGGCAAGCCCAGTTAATTGCTTGTATTGCGAACGAATATCTTTCAAATCTTTCCAGTACAGCCAGCCGGTAAAGCCTAGAAAAACGACGGCAAAAATCGCCGCAAAGTAAACATGTCCGATGCCAATGCTCATGGGCACGAAGATACGCCAATGAAGGAATTTTTAGTGCGAAAAAAAAAGTTTAGTTGAGTTGTTTTTAGGGCGGCTATTCCGGCTATCGCGGGTAGTACGCAGGGCAAGGGGCAGCTGCAGTTTGTTGGCAGTAGCTCCTAAAGTCGCTCTGCCATCAAACGCAGCTTGGCCCTTACCCTTTGCGCGCTACCCTGCTTTATCCGGGCCGCAAAGGCCTTGTTAATTAAACCCCGTTAAGACAATAAAGCCACCTACGGTTCATTCTTTTTATTAGATTTGCCAAGCAAAAAAACGACCATGAAAAATATTTCATACTGGATTTCAAAGCTTCTTCTTCCGGGATTGTTTACTCTGGCAGGCTTAATTATGTTGTTAACCGGCATTAATCCAAGCAAACCACAATCCGTATGGTATGTGCTTTCAGGCTTTTTCATGGTTTCGTGTTCTATGGTTTGGGCATTGCTGGTTACCGGAAAATTAACCATGGCTTGGGTAAGAAAATACGCTGCACTTATTTTTATTCCCGGTTTGGTGGTGATGGGGGGAATAATTCTTAGCATACGCAAAAGCATTCGATTTGAAGAAATCAAGATTGAACGCGAAAACATAGTTAAAAACAAATTAATGAAAATTCGAGAGGCTCAGTTGGCCTACAAAGAAGTTAAAGGAGAATTTGCCGACAATTTCAAAGACCTTATCGAATTTTTGAAGAACGGAAAAACATTGGTCGTTAAGGTTGAGGGAAATGTTGATGACACCTTAGCGGTTGCTCAAGGAAGGGTAAAAATTGACAGCCTTTGGGTTCCTGTGCTTGGTTTAAAATACATTGAAACCTTTCCTATTGACTCCCTTCGGTATGTACCTTTCGCAATGGATCCTTCAACCAAGAAACCTACAGGAGAAGAGTTTTTGATTGAAGCGGGTAAAATTGAAACTCCAGAAGGGCTTCAGGTACCTGTTTTTGCTGCATCAACCAATTATGGAATTTTCTTGGAAGACTTGCTGTTGGAGTTTGGGAAATTCAGCATGGATTCCTTAATTCAGGTAGGTTCGATGACCGAACCAACCACCAACGGTAGCTGGCGAGATTAACCTTGAGAATCATTGCCGGTGTTTTAAAAGGGCGAACCTGGGCTTTGCCAAAGGGCTTAGAAATAAGGCCTACCACCGACCGAGCGAAAGAATCGTTGTTCAATGTTTTACAGGCTCAGATGGATTGGACCAATGCCTTGTGTTTGGACGCCTTTGCTGGAACAGGATCCATTGGATTTGAAATGCTGTCGAGGGGGGCAAAGGAGGTATATTTTCTAGATAAAAACCAAAAATCCATTCAGCATATTCAGCGGCAATTAGACACGTGGAAGTTAAACAACACGAAAGCGCTGCAAACCGATGTGTTTGAGTTTGCCTTTCGGCAAAAAATGGCATTTGACCTTATTTTTTTAGATCCCCCCTATACCTTAGACGAAGCGCTTAAGCTACCTGAGCAATTTATTTCAAACGGTCTTTTGAAAAAAGAGGGCGTATTGGTTTTAGAGCATGGCCCAAATTGGGTAACCCAAATTTCAACGATGCCCGGTTTGGAAAAAACAAAAAAATACGGCCATGTTCATTTTTCCTACTTTCGTAATGAAGAATAAAAATGAGCATCGATCAAAAACCCATCGGCTTTTTTCCTGGCAGTTTTGACCCGCCCACCAAAGGCCACTTTGCTATAGTACAAGCCGTAATTCCGCTTTTTTCGCGCTTGGTAATTGGAATAGGTCAAAACAGTCAAAAAACGTATTCTTGGTCGCCCAGCCTTCGCAAAGAAATGTTGGAAGAAATGTTTCAAGACATGCCGTCAATAACCGTGATGATTTACGAGGGAATGACCATCGATGCTGCCGCTGAAGTTGGGGCTCGCTATTTGATTCGCGGCATCCGCGACGAAAAAGACAGTGCGTATGAGCGGCAGATAGCCGAGGCCAATAAGGCATTGTTGCCCAACATTGAAACCATTTTTGTCCCCTCGCCGACCGGAGCTGCCCATATAAACAGCAGTATTGTTCGTGAGATACACAAGCATGGGGGTAATGTTCGCCCCTTTATACATGAACGCCTTTGGAGGTTTTTTGACTGAACCACGTTGCCATACTTTTTAACCCTGCCCATCGTTACCCATTCAATATGATGCGTTTGTTTTTCGCTTTCCTTATGCTGGGTTCAATGCAGGCTCAAGAAATTAAAATTATTGGGGAGGCTCCCTTTTTCCCATCCACCCGAATCGAACTGCTTGGAATGGAAGATTGGGTGGTTGCTGAACCCAAATTGCTTGCAGCCACCAGTACAACCTCAACGGGGCATTTTGATTTAACCGTTCCGGCGGGGCTTAGCAATCAGGTAGCCTACCGACTAAAAATTGGGCGCGACAAAACGGCTTTGCACTTGGAGGCTGGAAAAACCTACAGGCTTATTTTGCCCAGCCGCAATGCGGGTTCGGTCGGAATGACACAAGATAACGATACCACCCTTAATTGGTTCTCGATTTCAAGGTTTGAATTGGCTTACAGTGAATTTTTAAACCGCCACTATGATGTGTTTATGAGAAGGCAACACAAGCCCGTGGTTGATAGCTTTGAATTGGCATTAGCAAAAGATACGGCCCTGTATGCGACCCCCTTTTTAAAGGCCATGATAAAATACCGTATGGCAGATTTGCGCGTAACTACTCGACTAATGAGTGAAAAAACCGCGGTCAGAACCTATATTTTTAATTATCCGGTGCTGTACTCCCACCCTGATTACATGGATTTCTTCAAAAACCTGTATCGGGGAATGCTTCAAAAATGGGCCACACTTCCAACCGAGGCAAAGCTTTACGAATGGTTGGTTGAAAAACCAAACTACGATTCTGCATTTCACCGCATTATGGAATTGGAAATGGTACCTGGCCGAGAAGCGGCAGAACTGCTCATTGTAACGGGTATGTTGGATTGGCAGCGCGATAAAATTTTAGATGAGGCCAAACTCATTGCCCTTTTTCAACAGGCATGGCCCAAGCAAATAGACCCTATTCTTCAGCGTATTACACAGCAAGCCATTGATCATTTGCAAAGGTTAAAACCAGGCCAGCAGGTTCCTGACATTATTTTGAAAGACGAATTGGGCCAACGTATTGAGCCATTTGGCAAAAAAAATGGACTGCACGATTACCTAATCTTCTTTTCATTAAAAAGTCCGGAAGCGGTGGCAGAGGTAAAAGCGGCTTCAGATTTTATTGCCCGCGAAAAGCGAAAAATCAACTTGATTTCAATTTGCTTGGATTGCCAATACACCGATTTGCATAACCTGAAAAAACAATACAACCTGCAGGGTGTATTGGGTATACCAACCGAAGACCCATCCTACATTTTTAAATTAGGCGGGTTTGTTGATGCTTTTTTATTGAACGAAGATCACCGCTTCGTATTAAGCCCAGCATCAACCCCATCAACCGGCGGTTTGCTTCAAATTCAGAAAGTAGCAGGGGTAGAGCGAAACCGCTGAGTCTGTCTGCTGGTTTAAGAATATAAAATCGATTCTTATATCGTACCTTTAGCCATGCTTTTTTCACGATTCAAATTTCCCAAATCAAGCGCCCGTTTAGTCATTCTCGCCTCTGTAATGTTTTTTTATTCCAGAGATCTTAATGCCGGCCTGAATGTTTCCATTCAGCATCAGGTAATGTACTCGAACCAAGGCAAACCCTATATTGAATCATGGCTTTTGGTGGAAGGCAATTCATTGCAATTCAAGCAAGACGCTGAAAATCGCTGGAAAGCCTCGGTTCAATGTGCAATTATAGCCCATGGTTCAAACGGAGTTTTAAATTACAGTAAGTTCAATTTAGGCCAAGAATTTCAAGAGGGCAGCGAAAAAAATAGTTCTAGCAACCAAATACAGGATTTATTTTACATTGAACGCCTTGAAATAGATACGGGAACCGTCGTTTTAGAATACATGGTTTTGGACGTTGGAGCCGAAACCATTGACACCCTGAAATACCTTGACACCCTTTACATTGAGAGCCTTACTGCCCCCTTGAGTTCAAAGCCCTTTTTTATTTCAACCATTTCAACATCTATTCAAAATGCCATGCTGCTTAGAGGCAAGTACCAGATAATGCCTATTCTTGGAAACGCCTCAATTGAAAACGAAAGCCCTGAATTAAAAGTGTATCAAGAATGCTATTTTCCGATTGAAAATTTAGACAGTGGAATGGTGTTTTACCAAACCATTTGGGTTGAAAATGCGAACGATTCCAGCGTGGTACCCGGATTTGCTCTACGAAAGCGCATTGAGAACCTAAGGCGTGTGGTACCTGGAATTCAAACGCTGAATCTAAAAGAACTATCCTCTGGACATTACTGGCTAACAACTCAACTTTCCGATAAAAATGGAAAGGTTTATGGTTCTTCAAAAAGCTATTTCTTCAGAGACAATCCAGAACAACCCATTGATTTGCAGAGCGTACATCAAACGGATTACCGGGGAAGTTTTTTAGAGCCAATTCAAAATTTAGATACCCTTAAAACCATGCTGGGTTTTTTAAGGCCATTGTCGTCGGGCGAAGAGATTCAATTTGCAACAAACGCTGCTGCCACCGAGGACCTCCATTTGATCAAGCAATTCATTTGGAGTTTTTGGTTTAGAAAATACCCCAAACATCCAGCGGAGGAATGGAGCAAATATGTGGCCTTATTAAAAGCTATTGACAAAGAATTTGGAACGGCGGCCATGCGTGGTTACGAAACCGATCGGGGTAGAATTTGGCTAAAATATGGCCCCCCAAATTCCCGAAACAAACAATACAATGAACCCTCGGCGTATCCCTATGAAATTTGGCAGTACTATCAAATTAAAGCCCAGTCGAACGTTCGGTTTGTTTTTTACAATCCAAACAATCTAAACAACGATTTCACCTTAATTCATTCCGATTGCCGTGGTGAAATCAACAACCGTCAATGGCAAGCTTTTATTTACCAACGAAACAACTCCTTTAACATAGATCAAAACCAAGCGATTCGTCACTTTGGAAATTGGAGCAACGATTTATTCAATTCTCCCCGATGAACCTAAACCCAAGGCCCAGCGTCGCGGTTATCATATTGAATTACAATGGTCAACATTGGTTGTCTGAGTTCTTAGCTGGTGTTGTAGAACATAGTCAAGCTTGGGCCAGCGTTTGGGTGGCCGACAATGGCTCAACCGATGAGTCCTTTAAGGTGGTTGAAAAACAAGGGCAGGCAAAATGGCTGGATTTGGGGAAAAATTATGGTTTCGCTCAAGGCTACAACATAGCCATTGAGCGCATTGAAGCCGATTACGTGGTTTTGCTCAATTCAGATGTTGAAATAAAATCGCCTTGGTTGCCACCTTTGATTTCGTTTATGGAATCCAACTTGGATTATGCCGCGTGTCAACCAAAAATAAAAGCCCAACGCGAGCCCCACTTTTTTGAATATGCGGGTGCCAGCGGAGGGTACATTGACGCTGTAGGATTCCCATACTGCAGGGGCCGGGTATTTTATACCACCGAAGAAGACCTTGGGCAGTACGATTCCATAACCGACATTCATTGGGCAAGTGGTTGTTGCCTATTTATTCGTCGCAAGGCGTATTTAGAGTCGGGAGGATTGGATGGGGATTTTTTCGCCCATATGGAGGAAATTGACCTGTGTTGGCGTTTGTTGGCTCAGGGATTTCGGCTAGCTGCCGTTCCAGAATCGGTGGTTTACCACGTAGGGGGCGGCACCCTTTCGCAGAGTGCTCCTAAAAAAACCTATTTGAATGTCAGGAACAACCTGATTATGTTGGCCAAGAATTTACCCGCTGGCCGATTGGCCTTGATTTTACCTTTTCGCTTATTTCTAGATGGATTAGGGAGCCTACGGTTTTTAAAGGAAAAAGGGGGAATTGCCCATATTTTGGCTGTAGTTAAAGCACATTGGGCCTTTTATGCCTTGCTGCCCAGCACCCTTAAAAAAAGAAAAGCCATAGCCCAGAAACGGGCCGATTTTTTGTCGCCGTTCTTATTGGTTAAGCGGTATTTTTTGGAGGGGCGGAAGACCTTTGTTCAGTTGCACAGCAGCAAAAACTAGGTTACTTTCCATTCACCGTAGGCCACTGCCCGCAGGCTTGCAAGGCCAAACGCAGGCCCAAATGATAGCCCTGTGTGCCGGCTCCGGCAATGCTGGCATTTACGCCAAGTGCGGTGATGCTTTGCCTACGAAATTCTTCCCTTGAAAAAATGTGGGTAATGTGGACTTCGACCTTGTAGGTGGTACAGGCGGTTAAGGCGTCTGACAAGGCGACCGAACTGTGGGCAAAACCACCAGGATTGATTATAAGGGCCTGGGCCTGAGAAGCCTGCTGCACCCAATCAATCAGTTCCCCTTCGTGGTTGGATTGCAAAAACCGAAAATGAACTTCGGGGAAAGCGGCCTGCAATTCTGATTCCAATTGGGCCAAGGTGGTATAGCCATACTTTTCAGGCTCGCGGCTGCCCAGCAAGTTTAAATTGGGACCATTAATAACCCAAATTTCCATGCTGTAAAGGTAGTGGATTTATGGTATTTGAATGGATTAACGCAGAGTGTGGCCCGCGGCAGGGATTGAAGCAGGTAGCCCACAGGGGCAGTGGGGCTGGCGGGGCCGGGGCCAAAGAGCGACCACAGGAAGCTACTTTGGCCCAAGCACCGCCCCCCACTGCGCCGAGGACTACCGCTGAAAGCCCGCAGCCGCCCCAGGAACAAAAAGCCTATGCATGAACGCGTTTGGAAACGCATTCCCGATGCCTGTCGATGGAATTAGTTACCTTTGGCAACAACATTTACGAAAGCTCATGTGGTGTAAAACTATTTTGGAAACCATTGGAAATACGCCGATGGTACAATTAAACAAGGTTGTAGCAGGCCTGCCTGCCACCGTGCTGGCGAAGGTCGAGACCTTTAATCCCGGCAACAGCATAAAAGACCGAATGGCGCTGAAAATGATAGAAGATGCCGAAGCCAATGGGCTGCTGAAACCCGGCGGAACCATAATTGAAGGTACCAGCGGAAATACGGGCATGGGCCTGGCCATTGCCGCGATAATAAAAGGCTACAAATGCATTTTCACCACAACCGATAAGCAATCGCAAGAAAAGATTGATGCCCTTCGCGCACTGGGTGCCGAGGTTATTGTTTGCCCAACCAACGTTGAGCCTGAAGATCCCCGCTCGTACTACTCTGTATCGAGCCGATTGGTGGCAGAAGTTCCAAATGCCTATAAACCAAACCAATACGACAATCTGAGCAATTCGCAAGCGCATTACGAAAGCACTGGCCCCGAAATTTGGGAACAAACTGAAGGGAAAATCACCCATTTGGTGGTGGGTGTGGGTACCGGAGGTACCATTTCAGGAACGGCTCGCTATCTGAAAGAAAAGAATCCGAATGTTCAGATTTGGGGCATAGACACCTATGGTTCTGTGTTTAAAAAATACCATGAAACGGGGGAATTTGATAAAAAAGAAATATATCCTTACATAACCGAGGGCATTGGAGAGGATTTTTTGCCTGAGAATGTAGATTTTTCGCTGATTGATCGATTTGAAAAGGTGAGCGACAAAGACGCCGCCATTTACACCCGGGAAATTGCCCGAAACGAAGGAATTTTTGCAGGCAATTCGGCCGGAGCCGCAGTGGCGGGATTGCTTCAACTTAAGCATTTATTGAAGGAAGGCGATGTGGTGGTGGTGATTTTTCATGACCATGGCATTCGGTACTTAGGGAAAATGTTCAACGACAATTGGATGCGCGACCGCGGATTTTTAGACCGAAAGCAATTAACAGTAAAAGACTTGCTGGTGTCGGGGGTTTTGGCAAAAGCCATTAGTATTCCGAAAGACCAGAAGGCTTCAGAAGTGGTTCAGTTGATGCAAACCCAAGGCATTTCGCAAGTACCCGTGGTTGAGGGAACGGAGGTAGTTGGCGCCCTTACCGACAGCCGCCTGTTTGGATTTTTAGTCCAAAATCCGGAGGGGAAAAACACGCCCATCGCCGACATCATGGAAAAGCCCTTTCCGGTTATTTCAGCCGATTGCGAATTAAATCAGGTGGGAAAAGAATTCTCGAAAGAAACCCACGCTGTATTGGTCAAAGATGGCATGGGAGAATACCACATCATGACGCGCACCGATGTTCTTACCCAACTAATTGGTTGATTCGATGCGGGTAACCGACCAGCTTGGATATTTGGTGGAAGTACCCGAAATGCCTCGGCGTATTGTATCGCTGGTGCCCTCGATAACGGAATTGCTGGCTGATTTGGCGCTGGACAAAGAGGTGCTTGGCATAACCAAATTTTGCGAATTTCCGGCCGAATGGCATAAAACAAAGGTGAGGGTAGGCGGCACAAAAAACCCGGATTTCAAGGCAATTGAGCTGCTAAACCCCGATTTAATTATAGGGAATAAGGAAGAAAACACCCAGGAAATGCTGTTGAAGCTAAAGACCCGATTTCCGGTGTGGATCAGCGACATTGAAACCCTTGAACAAGCCTTGAAGATGATTGAAGCGCTTGGAGCCTTGACTCGGCGCTCCATGATGGCAGCAGAGTTGAACCAAAAAATTGCTACTGCTTTTCGGGATCTTGAGCCTATTCGCAGTCCAAAGCGTTGCTTGTATTTGATTTGGAGAAATCCGTATATGGTGGCCGGCAGGCAGACCTTTATTGACGACATGCTGCAATGGTGCGGTTTTGAAAATGTGGCGGCCGACCTAGAGGGAAGGTACCCGGAACTTGATGAAGAGGGCATTCGGGCCTTGGCACCGGATTTGGTTTTGCTGTCATCGGAGCCCTACCCTTTCAAGGATTCCCATGCCGAGGAGTTCAAGGCCTTGCTGCCAAAAACAAGCAAGTGCATCTTGGTTGATGGAACGTATTTTAGTTGGTATGGAAGCCGCCTTGCTGAATCGCCTGAGTATTTCAGGAAGGTAATTTCGGAGTTGTAGGGGGAGTTTTCAGGGGAGGGAACTGCAGGTTAAATCCGTTATGAGGAAAGAAATCGGTTCATGGGCAGGAGCTATCTTAACCCATGAGAGCCCATTTGCCGCGAAGTTCATCGCATGTTAATTCCTTTTTTGAATTGAGAACCAAGAATATCCTAAGGCCGATTGAAGCCAAATAAAGTAGGTCCCTTCTGGCAATTCAGAAACGGATATTGTGGGCGAGGCGCCCTCCTTGATTGTTTTTCCATCTTGACTTAGCAGACGCCAGCTCAAGTTTAGAATGGTATGAGGTCCAATTGCAACTTCATGTTGAACTGGATTTGGATAGGCATAAAAAGGGAGGAATGCTGGGGCGTGAAGCCCAGCAAGGTACTCTGAAACGGCAGCATCCATCAAGGCAAAGCCTATTTGGAGGGGAAAGGAATTTAATTGATTCACCATAACAACAACGGTAATCCCTGTGGCAGTGTCGTACATTGCGGTTGAAGTATATCCGCCCCAAATGCTTCCCCCATGGAACCAAAGGGTACGGCCATTGCGAACCTGTCGGCCTAACCCCATGCCATAATTGCCCGAGCCAACGAATGTGGTCATTTCTTGAAAGCTGCTGGGTTGAAGAACCTGATGGTTCATCAGTGCGCCGTACCATTGCGCGAGTTCGTAGGCTGTGGAGTACATGGCACCTGCCGACCAAGCGGCACTGTTGACCGAAGTTCGGGGCACGGAGTGGTTGTCGAGTCCATCCTGCCAAGGATGAGCAATGGGAATGATTGAGGTTTCGTAGGGATCCAAAAATGTGCTGTCAAGGTTTATCGGGTTTAGTAGCATTTGCCTAAGAAGTTGAGAAAAGGATTGCCCAGTCGCACTTTCGGCCACCAAACCTGCCAGCAAGTAATTTGTGTTGCAGTAGCCCCATCCGCTGCCTGGGGCAAACAAAGGTGGGCCTACCCAGCTCATAAGCTCGGAGGCAGTATAGAACCTATTGGGGTTATTCATCATGGAGTCTGGGTAACCTGTAACGCTGGACACATCGGCTAAGCCTGAGGTGTGATTGAGCAATTGACGCAGGGTAATTTGGGGATTAATGTTGTTCCAAGAGGGCAAAAATGTGCCTATTGAATCATCTAGGTGGAAGAGATTGGCTTCTGCCAATTTAAGCAACAAAACAGCTGTAAACAGTTTGGTGTTGCTGCCAATTCCAAATTGCAATTGAGGGGTAATGGGTTGGCCGGCATGGGAAATGCCGCTTACGGCTTTGAAAGAGCCGTAGTTAGGATGCAGCACACAGACGGAAACTCCCTTTAAGTTCTGAGCTGAATGGGAGCTGTCAACCACAAACTGCATGCGGTTTTGCAGGGCAGTGGGGAAGGTTTGTGCTTCGAGGGTAGAAAAAAAGGAGCAAAGCCCAAAAAAAAGTAATTTCAATTTCATCTTGGAAGGAATTGAGCAGAAAGGCTGGGAGGGTTAAATATACTACGAAGATTGATCCATTTGGTTTCAAAAAAAGAAAAAGGGCTGGAATTTCTTCCAGCCCTAGCAGGTTTAGTTAAGGTCGTCGGTATCCTCTTGGTCGGGAATTTCTCCGCGTTGTTCCTTAATTTTCTTGAGCAATTCGCGCCTCCATTGTTTTTCTGCCAGTTGAATGCGCAGCACTTTTTTGGCACCCAGTTGCTGCCGTGCAGCTTCAATGCTAGCTTTACGAAGCGCAATGGCTTTTTCTGCTTTTGAAATTCGTTCCGTTAAAACAGCTTCGGCTTGAGTTTCGGTCATAGATTCGATCGAGGTTTGGGTCAAGCGTTGCAGCTCTGGTTTAGGTAAGTTGGCCTCGGATGTGTTTCCCCTTCTCTCGGGCCTATTCGCCTTCTGGATGCCCAGCCAGGTCTTCATTTCGGCATCAGTAAGTTGGGCTTCCTTTTGAATAAACGCCTGTTTCTGGGCTTTTAGTTCTTGCATTTTAGCACGAGCAGGTTGTGCGCTAATGGAGAGTGAGCTGATGAAGGCAAGGCCGCTCATCAATAAAAACGGGATTTTGTTCATGGTGTTTGGTTTTGGGGTTATTAAAAAACGAAAGGGTCTGATTCAAGGCCATAATTGAGGGTTTCGTCTGCCTCTTCGCCAGTTAAAATCAACAGCAAATCGGCTTCGGTTACGTGTTCCTCATTCCATAGGTACGCTTCAACAACCTGTTTTGGAATTGCCTCCCCTACCGGAGGTTGTTCGCCCATCAACATCCAAAAGTTGAACGCCCCTAGCAGAACAAAGATGGCTGCTGCGGTGCCAAATAAGGTAAAAGAGTAGGGTTTTTGATAAAAATAAACGGGTTGATTTGCGCCATGTCGAAGTAAAACCCTCTCCACCAAATCATGCGCATAGTTTGGTGGCATTGCATTTTCAGCAGAAAATGTGGGTATGTGGGGTTTGGATTTCATACTTTAATATAGGTTGGTGTGGAAAAATAGGGCAAGGTTTAATGTTGAAGTAAAAAATACTGTTCCAATTTGGTTTTAGCATGGTGGTATTGGGCTTTTACATTCCCTTCGGTGGTTTGGGTAAGCGTCGATAGTTCAGCAAAGGGCATATTTTCAAAATAGCGCAGCACAAAAATCAAACGCTGTTTCAGAGGCAGTTCCGAAAGAGCATGTAGCAACAAGAGCTGGGGGTTGCTGGCTAGCGCATCGTGGGTGCTGGCCTCGGCTTGACCTTCAATGGCACGCTTGGTATGGGCTCTTTGCTTTTTAATAAAATCCCATGCTGTTCTAACGGCAATGCGGTGCAGCCACGTTTTCAGGGCCGAATCTGCCCGAAACCGATGGAGTCCTTTCCAAGCGTGAATAAAAACAAGTTGCAAAACTTCGTCGGTATCCTCGTGCGAATCAAGCATGGGCCGAACCAAACCATATAGGTAGGGGGTGAAAACCGAAATCAAGGCACGCATGCCCCGATTTGGATTTTGTTCAAAAGCCTGAATAATTTCAGTGTCGCTCATGCATATTGGTGCATGAAAGTGCTGAAAGGTTTAACGGCGCGTCCACACCTTTCCTTTCGAATTAAATGCAGGCAACAAAGAGTCTTTACCGGCAGGTGTTTTAATAAGCAGCCAAAGCGTGTCGTTTTTCCAAATGCTGTCGCGCACCATCGGAATTCCTTTAGGCAAGGCTGGGGAAGATTCTTCAGCACGTCTGGACTTTCTTGAGGAGATGGATTCGGTCTGGGTTGGTTCAGGAATCCCTTGATCATAAGCAACCCCCGCAGAACTAGGTAGGGCATCCATTTCTGCTTCTTGAATTTCTTCCAATTCAGAATTCGAAACAACTACGACTTCCCGCTTTGGTTTCAGATTGGATTCTCCAAGTTGAGGGGCCGATTCTTCTTGAACAGGGATAGGTATTCCCGGTTTAATTTGCTCGGAATGGCTGTTTTCGTTGGAAGACATGTTGGTTGACCTTTCCAACTGGGTGCGGTCCTCTGACTTTGAGTAGGCAAGTTGCTGGGGTTGGTTGGGCAGGGTTAAATAACCCAAAGAAATCAAAAGAGCAAGTGCGGCAGCTGCGGCAATGCCATAGGGCAATCTTCTTAAAAAAGGTTTCTTGGCGACCTGTATTGAACGCTCCTCCGAAAAAAGGGCTTCCGATTGAATCAGCAATTGACGCGCTTGAGCGTATTCAATCTCGTTGAAAAACGGCAGGATTGTTTCGCGTTGCTCCGGGTTTAGAGAATTCCAATCGTGGGTTTTAAGCAAGTGCTCGATAGACTCCCAAGGGATTTGGATGTTTGGTTCTTGTTCCATAACTACATGGATTGGTAAATAGGTTGAAGGTGATTCAGCATACCACCCAATTTTTTCACTGCGTAAAATAGCCGGGACTTAACTGTTCCCTCGGGAACTTCAAGCACCTCGCTAATTTCTTTGATGCTAAATTCTTGTTGATAGCGCAACAAAAAAACGTTTCGGTGCGATTCATCTAGCTTTAAAAGTGCCTCTTGCAACGATTGACTAAACAGATTCAAATCGGTTTGAACATCGGGAGCCGTATCCAGGCTGCCTTTTTTTACCTCTTCGGCCTTCAAACCTGGGCTATGAACCTTTCCTCGAACCTGCATTTTACGCCATTCGCTCTTGCTTAAATTGGCAGCGATGGTAAACAACCAGGTTTTAAATTTGTATTCTGGATTAAACAGTTGGGGTTTTTCCCAAATCCTGGCAAAGGTTTCTTGGGCCAAATCCTGAACAAGTTCAGATTCTCCGGGGTGCATACGCAGTAAAAACGACATTAGGGATTGTTTGTGTCGATCGTACAAACACCTGAAATCATCTGCGTCCCTTTTGAGTACGCCGGCCATCAATTCGGCATCGTCGACCTGCCCCGTTTTATTTGACCACCACATAGAAATGACTTTCATAACATAGGGTTTACGCCCGAGTGCCAAATTAGTTCAAATTATAACGAATTTTGCAAAATGAAAGTTAGACCCAACATAGGAATATTGGGCGGTGGGCAGCTTGGCCGTATGATGCAAGAGGCTGCTTTGCCGTTGAATATTCAACTGCGGTTTTTAGATCCTTCAGAAGAAGCACCATGCTCCGTTTTCATGGGCTGTTTCCACATTGGCGATTGGAAAGATACCAACAGCGTGGTTGCTTTTGGTTTAGAATACGATGTTATAGGATTGGAGTTTGAAGACGTGAGCATTCGGGGATTAGAAGAATTGCAACGTCAAGGGAAAAAGTGCATACCATCTCCAAATGTTCTCAGCATCATTCAAGACAAATCGAAGCAAAAAGCATTTTTAAGGGATACGGGCATCCCTACCCTTCCCTTTCAGGTATTTAATACGGTGGGCGAAATACAGTCGGGCTGGCCTTTTATCCTTAAAAAAGCACAAGGAGGCTACGATGGGTATGGGGTAAAAAAAATCCATGCGTTTGAAGACATACCAACCGATTGGAAAGGTCCTTTTGTTGTGGAGCCGGTTTGTGAAATAGAAAAAGAAATTGGAGTTTTGGTTGCCCGAAATGAACATGGCGAAACGGCGGTTTGGGAACCGGTTGAAATGGTATTTAATGCAGAAACCCATATGCTTGAGCATTTGATTTCGCCCAGCAACCTAACCCCTGAATTTCGGCAACGGGCAATTGAGGTTGCCTTAGATTGTGCCAACAAATTAGATTCAACAGGTATTTTGGCTGTAGAAATGTTTCTAAGCAGCACAGGCGAATTCCTAGTTAATGAAATGGCTCCTAGGCCCCACAATTCTGGACATTGGACCATTGAAGGGGCCGTAACCAGCCAGTTTGAACAATACGTTCGAATTTTAAGTGGTTTACCCTTGGGCCAAACATCCTCAATAGGCTTTTCAGCCACGTTAAATGTTCTGGGAGCTGAGAATGCCGATGGGGTTGCAGATGATGATTTATTGCGGCAGAACGTAGCTGAAATCCCCTTCGCCAAGCTTCATTTGTATGGGAAGAAAAAGGCAAAGCCCCACCGTAAAATGGGGCACTTGACAATTGTAGCAAAAACAGCCGAGGAATTACATGCCTGCCTATCAAAAATTCCTGCTAAAGCCTTGCGAATTTCGTCGCTACCCTCAAAATCTTAAATTTGCTATATGAACCAAGCTGCGAGAGTGGGTATTGTTATGGGAAGTGCATCTGATATGCCCATTATGTCGGCGGCTGCCGACGTGTTGGACCAAGCAGGAATACCTTTTGAAATGACCATTGTATCTGCACATCGAACTCCGGAACGGTTAATGAAATACGGTAGCCGAGCCCACGAAAGGGGGCTATCTGTGTTGATTGCCGGGGCAGGGGGTGCGGCGCATTTACCTGGAATGCTGGGCAGTTTAACCCCCCTACCTGTGATAGGAGTTCCGATTTTATCGTCGAATTCCTTACATGGGGTTGACTCCATACTTAGTATTCTTCAAATGCCAGCAGGAGTGCCTGTTGCTACGGTCGGACTCAACAACGCAAAAAATGCAGCTCTCTTGGCATTGCGTATTTTGGGAGTAGGCGATGCCGAAATTCAAAAGCAGCAATTGGATCATTTGGCTGAGCAACGGGATTCGGTTCTAAATACGCTGTCAAAGGTGGAAGCTCCTCGCTGGCCAAACCAACAACCCCTCCCCCCTGAGGCAATTTAACCTACCGACTCTGAATGATATGACCATCCAACTTCGACATATCTTGTTTTTTTTCCTCCTTCCTATGTTCGCCATAGGTCAAAATTACCCCTCAGGAGCTAAATCTGCCTCTTTAGGGCACGCGTCGGTTGCGTTGTCAGACTTATGGGCATCGTACAACAACCAAGCGGGTTTGGCCTTTTTAGAGGCGCCGGAGGTAGGAGCCTTTTTTGAGAACAGATTTTTGATGCAAGAATTAAACGCGCAAGGGGTTGCCTTTGCAATGCCTTTCAAAAAAATGGGGGGCACCCTTGGCATAAACCTGTACAGATTTGGCTACTCCAATTTTAACGATAACAAGTTAGGCCTAACCTTCGCAAAAAAATTTGGCAAGGTCTTTTCGGCAGGAATTCAATTGAACTTGCATTATTTTCAGCAAGGGGGAAGCTATGAATCGATCTTAACCGCCACAGGCGAATTATCGATGTTGCTGTATTTGGCAGAAAATTGGACCCTAGGTGCCCATGTATTTAATCCGACACGGACCTCGATGGCAAGTTTCGACCGCGAAAAAATTCCAACCGTTTTTCGACTTGGAACCGCCTATGCGTTCAGCGAAAAGGTACAAGCAAGCCTTGAAATTGAAAAAGATTTGGTGTACGAGCCAACCTTCAGGGCAGGCTTAGAATACAAACCAAGCAAAAAAGTATCCATACGGGCAGGATTAAATTCCAATCCAATTTCGCCAGCCTTCGGTTTGGGACTAAACCTAGGCGATTTTGTTTTTGATGCCGCTTCATCTTGGCATCAAGTTTTGGGATTTAGTCCTCAGGCCTCTTTAAGCTACCGGTTTAACCGACCAAAAAGCCGCAGAAAATGAGGTTTATCCCACGGTGGTGTTTCATTTTAATTGGATTCATGGTTGCCCCAACGCTAGGGGCACAGTCGGTCAGTGGCGACCCCAAAAAAGAGAACCTGATTGAAAGGCTGATTGAAACAATTACAGAACAGAGCGATGCCGAAATTGATTACACAGAGTTTGTTGAAGACCTAAGTTTCTTCTACGACAACCCCATAAACCTAAATAATGCCAAACCCGAAGATTTAAGGCGTTTGCATTTGCTCAGTGAACTCCAAATACAAAATCTGGCAAGCTACCGCCGATTGTATGGAGACCTATTAAGCATTTATGAGGTGAACCTAATTAAAGGGTGGGACCAAGAAATAATCTACTCCCTTCTGCCCTTTTTAACCGTTGCCCCCGTAAAACAAAAACAAACGCTTAAATTCAAAAACGTTCTTAAATACGGCAAACACGAGATTATAGGTCGGTATTATGATGTTTTAGAACCGCAGCAGGGCTATATCACTCAGCCAGGCGATAGCCTTCCCGACTACTTAGGCCCGTCTTATCAAGTTTTTACCCGATATCGATTTAAATACAAAGACCGGATAAGTATAGGTTTCACGGCTGAAAAAGACCGAGGTGAAGAATGGTTCGGAGGCTCACAACCCCAAGGATTTGACTTTTATTCCGCTCATTTGATGCTGAAGGATTTTGGCCCTATAAAAACATTGGTCATCGGTGATTTTCAAACTCAATTCGGCCAAGGTTTAACCCTTTGGAACGGCATTGGATTTCGAAAAACAGCCTATGCCATGAACATAAAACGAAACGCCGCTGGAATACGAGCCTATACAGCCACAAACCAATTTACATTTAACCGTGGTATCGCCGCAACCGCAAACCTGGGTTTTTTAAGCAAAGCCTTAAAAAACTTAGACATTAGCGGTTTCGCATCGCATAAACCCATCGATGGCAACATTGGAGAATTGGATTCCCTTACCGGTGAAGCCCTAGAAGTATCTTCTTTTTTACTTAGCGGACTACATAGGACTGCATCAGAACTTTCAAAGAAAAACACCATAGACGAAACTGTTTTGGGCGGCAATCTAACCTATCGGGCTAAATCCTTTAAATTAGGC
The DNA here is from genome assembly GCA_016866335.1 of Bacteroidota bacterium. Classification (GTDB taxonomy): domain Bacteria; phylum Bacteroidota; class Bacteroidia; order CAIKAF01; family CAIKAF01; genus CAIKAF01. Next base: position 33,751 of record VGMT01000015.1, read on the forward strand.
GCAACCGCCGTACACACGCAATTTTCTACCCCCTTTAGCCCTTCAGACCAATTGTACAATAAATACCGATTTGCCGGCGATCAACTTACCAATGTAGGCCTTGATTACGACTGGCTTATTCGTAAACTGCATGTATTTGGAGAGTTCTCTATGAGCGACAACGGAGGATTAGCCATGCTTCAAGGCATGCAAATTAGCCTTCACTCGAACCTGAATTTTTCCGCTCTTTACCGCAATTTTTCAAAAGAATACCAAAACCTTAAATCCAACGCCGTTTCAGACCGCTTTGGAACGCAAAACGAAGAAGGTCTTTATGTTGGATTTGAAGCTAGTCCATTCAAAAAAGTGAAACTGCAAGGCTATGTAGACCTATTTGCCTACCCTTGGCTGCGCTCAAACATCGCTTACCCTTCAAGGGGATATGAATACTTGGTTCAAGCTTCATTCATTCCCAACCGAAACGTAGAAATGTACCTAAGATTTAGGCACCAAAATCGGCCAGAAAACGCAACAGGTATCGAAACCGGACCGGCTGAAGTCATTCATTATCAACGTCAAAACTACCGCTGGAATATTACGGTTAGGGTTAGCAAAGAAATTCAGTTGCGAAACCGATTGGAATGGGTAACCGTAAGCCGTCCAGATAAACCATTTGAAATGGGCTTCATGATGTACCAAGACCTTATTTTTAAACCGCTGAAATTGCCCTTAGATTTCTCAGGTCGCATCGGTTTGTTTAGTACACAAGGCTCAGACGCTCGCGTTTATGCCTACGAAAATGACGTTTTATACAGTTTTACCGTCCCAGGATTCTCTGGTACCGGGATGCGGACCTACCTAAATATAAAATGGGAAGTCCGCCCCAATCTAACCCTATGGTTTCGCTGGTCGCAAACGTACTACAGCGACCGTTCGGTTATCAGTTCTGGAACAGAAGAAATCGAAGGGGACGCAAGAAACGACCTTCGAATTCAGCTTCGTTATACGTTCCGAGCAGGCGGAAAACGATAAAAGGCTAATCATCGTAAAATGGTTGGGGGCGGCTATTCCAGCTATCGCGGGTAGTACACCAAGAACGGCCATGTGCCCAGCGGCTTTGCGCTGGCTCCTGAAGTCGCCTGCGCAGCTCGCGGGCACAAAGGCCATTCTTGTGCGCGCTACCCTGCTCTATCTGGGCCGCTACGCGCTAGAACTTAAGTCCCTCATTTTAGGCAAAAAACAATGGCTATATTACACGAAATTCAAAAAAAATAAAAACGAGCCTTGACAATTGAAAACGACCTTCGTACTTTTGTAGTTCATCGATGAAAAAATAAATGCTTCGTCACGTATTTGGGGTGGCGAAGAACACTTAGGGTTCTTTTAGTTGTGAAGTGTGTATTGTGAATTTTAGGAGAGCCGGAAGGCAATTCGAAGGTTCACAGGGGTTCTCAGAACTGCTTTCCAAATCAATAGGGGAAACCTTGTTGAGGTGGGAGGCGGGAGTTTCGGGTATGAGACGGGGTGAAGTGGTAGATCATCCCATTTTCAGGTAGGGAAATTGGAAGGTAGAATGTATGGACTGTGAATGAGGAAGCAGGCCAAACAAATGAAATGTACGTTTCCTGAATTTTGATGGAAAGAGAGGGACAGTCCTAGAGGGGTCCATCCTGCCTTTAAGGTTTGGATGCGGCTCTATTGGTAGTGGCGTAAATTCTCGGGACACGGCCCGCGGCAGAGATTGAGCGGAGTTGCCCGCAAGGGGCCTGCAGGCTGCCTGGGAAGGCTCAAAAGAGCGACTTTTGGAGCTACTTTTGGCCCATCTTCCCGGCCCAGAAGGCACCGCGGACAACCCTTGAAAGCCCGGTTGACGCAAAAAAAAAGCGATTGGAATCCAATCGCCTTAAAAAATTAAGCAGAAAAAACTTAGACCATTGTGGTGCCCCTAGTCCGAGAAAGTTCTTGCTCTTCGGAATTAGAATTTTTGAGGTTTTCAAAATCTTCCTGATTGTAAACAACGGAAGTTCTATACTCCTTTAAGCCCGTTCCTGCTGGGATTAAATGACCAACAATAACGTTTTCTTTCAGACCATCCAAATAGTCAATTTTTGCAGCTACAGCAGCCTCGTTCAAAACCTTTGTGGTTTCTTGGAATGATGCAGCTGAAATCCAGCTATCGGTTTGAAGCGAGGCACGCGTAATTCCCTGAAGAACGGGCCTCGACGTCGCGGCTTGGGCATCAATTGCTTCAATTGGACGTAAGCCTTTGCGCTTCAGCGCGGAGTTTTCATCACGCAACTGACGAGTTGAAATTAGGTTGTCTTCTAAGAAATCGGTAGAATCTCCAGGGTTTACAACCTTTTTCATGCCATAGATAGCATCATTCTTTTGTTGAAACTCCATTTTATTTACCAGGGAATTTTCCAAAAGGGTCGTGTCACCACGGTCGATAATTTCAACCTTTTTCATCATTTGACGTACAATCACTTCAAAGTGTTTATCATTGATTTTCACACCTTGGGTCCGATAAACCTCTTGAATTTCGTTTACCAAGTATTCTTGAACCGCGGTTGGGCCTTTGATTGCAAGAATATCGGAAGGGGTTACAGCGCCATCGGTAAGCGGCTGTCCTGCTTTAACGTAATCGTTTTCTTGAACCAAAATGTGTTTGGTCATAGAAACCAAATAGGTTTTCTTTTCTCCAGATTTAGGTTGAATTTCAATTTCCCGGTTGCCCCGTTTAATGCCTCCAAAGCTAACCAATCCATCTACCTCAGAAACAACAGCAGGATTTGAAGGATTTCTTGCCTCAAACAATTCGGTTACTCGAGGTAGACCGCCAGTAATATCTCCTGTTTTGCCACCTTGACGGGGGATTTTCACAAGGATATGGCCTGCTTTTAATTGGTCGCCATCGCTTACCATAATGTGGGCAGAGGTTGGGAGTGAGTATTCCCTTAAAACTTCTCCTTTTTTGGATTTGATTTTGATAGTAGGGTTCCGAGTTTTGTCGCGACGATCAATAATCACCTTTTCAACGAAACCAGTTTGTTCATCTAATTCTTCTCGGTAGGTTAATCCCTCGATAATATTTTCAAAAGCAACTTTTCCGTCAAACTCTGAAATAATAACTGCATTCCATGGATCCCATTCGCAAACAACATCTCCCTTGCTCACCTTTGCACCATCCATGGTTTTCAACGTACTGCCATAAGGAATGGTGCCTGTTGTCAAAACCATTCCGGTATTTGAGTCAATCAAGCGCATTTCGGCTGTACGACCAATAACGATTAAATCGGCTTCGCCGGAACTTTCGTTGGCTGCCTCGACATAGCGCAATTCATCTATTTGAAGAATACCGTCGTATTTGGCAACGAGGCGATTGGTAGCCGAGCTACCACCGGCTACACCGCCCACGTGGAAAGTACGAAGGGTAAGTTGGGTTCCAGGTTCACCGATGGATTGAGCTGCAATAACTCCAGCTGCCTCACCACGTTGAACCATCCTGCCCGTAGCCAAGTTGCGACCGTAGCATTTGCTGCATACACCGCGTTTTGCTTCGCAGGTCAAGACAGACCTGATATCTACCGATTCAATCGGGGAATGTTCGACCAAAGAGGCTAGGTTCTCGTCAATTTCTTGAGCGGCTCTAATAATAACCTCTCCTGTATTAGGGTGAATAACATCTTCTAGAGCAACCCGTCCAAGAATTCGCTCATATAAAGATTCCTTGACTTCGTCGTTCACCTTTAGGGCTGTCATAGTAAGACCACGAAGGGTTCCACAATCCACCTCATTAATGATGACATCTTGAGCTACATCAACCAAACGGCGGGTCAAATATCCCGCATCTGCTGTTTTAAGTGCTGTATCTGCAAGACCTTTCCGGGCACCGTGGGTTGAAATAAAGTACTCAAGAATAGAAAGTCCCTCTTTAAAATTAGACAAGATGGGGTTTTCAATAATCTCGCCGCCAGTATCTCCAGATTTTTGAGGCTTGGCCATCAAACCACGCATACCACACAATTGGCGAATTTGTTCTTGTGATCCGCGGGCACCCGAGTGAAGCATCATGTAAACAGGGTTAAAACCTTGTTTGTCTTCGCTAATTTGCTTCATTACGATTTGAGTCAACGAAATATTCGTTGACGTCCAAATGTCAATGATTTTATTGTAGCGTTCGGTGTTTGTTATGAAGCCCATGTTGTAATTGCTCCAAACCTCTTCTACTTGTTCCTGCGCGCTTTCAATCAAAAGTGCCTTTTCTTCAGGAATGACCAAATCATCGATGAGGAATGATAGGCCTCCGCGGAATGCCATGGCAAAACCAATTTCTTTGATGCTGTCAAGGAACTTTGCGGCCACCGATAAATTGGTTTTCTTAAATACATCACCAATAATGTCGCGAAGAGATTTTTTAGTTAGCAATTGATTAATGTAACCATATTCCTTAGGAACCACCTGATTAAAAAGTACACGACCCACAGTGGTTTCGGTCAGCATATTTTTGAGGCTTCCGTCGGCTTGGCGAACATCCACTTTCACCTTAATTCCTGCATGAAGATCAACCTTGCGCTCATTGTAGGCAATAATTACCTCTTGGGGAGAGTAGAAAACCATTCCTTCGCCTTTAATAAGATGTTCGGTGGTGTTTTTACGCTCTTTTGTAATGTAGTAGAGACCAAGAACCATATCTTGAGATGGAACTGCGATTGGGGCCCCATTGGCTGGGTTGATGATGTTGTGGGCTCCGAGCATCAACACTTGAGCTTCCAAAATGGCTGTGTTACCTAGAGGAACGTGAACGGCCATTTGGTCTCCATCAAAGTCAGCATTAAAAGCTGTACAAGCGAGAGGGTGAAGTTGAATCGCTTTTCCCTCAATAAGTTTAGGCTGGAAAGCTTGGATACCTAAACGGTGAAGGGTTGGGGCGCGGTTCAACAGTACGGGATGGCCCTTAAGCACGGATTCCAGAATTTCCCAAATAACCGACTCGCGCCTATCAACCATTTTCTTGGCTGATTTAACGGTTTTAACCAACCCACGCTGAATTAGTTTTCTGATGATAAATGGTTTGAACAATTCAGCTGCCATGTCTTTAGGCAGTCCGCACTCATGAAGTTGCAAATCAGGACCAACCACAATTACAGAACGTGCAGAATAATCAACGCGTTTTCCCAACAAGTTTTGGCGGAACCGACCTTGCTTGCCTTTTAAAGAATCAGAAAGAGATTTAAGTGCCCGGTTTGAGTCCGTTTTTACAGCTGAAGACTTTCGACTGTTATCAAAAAGGGCATCAACAGCTTCCTGAAGCATTCGTTTTTCGTTTCTAAGAATAACCTCGGGGGCTTTGATTTCAATTAATCTTTTCAGACGATTGTTGCGGATAATGACCCTGCGGTAAAGATCGTTCAAATCGGAAGTAGCAAAACGACCACCATCCAATGGAACAAGAGGTCGAAGATCAGGCGGGATTATCGGAATAACTTTAATAACCATCCATTCGGGACGATTATCGATTCTTGAGTTGGCATCCTTAAAAGATTCAACAACCTGGAGACGCTTTAAAGCCTCTTGGCGCCGTTGCTGAGATTTTGTATCGTTTGACTGACGTTCTAGTTCCTTACCAAGTCTATCAAAATCTACTCGAGAGAGCAGATCATAAAGGGCATCACCCCCCATTTTAGCAATAAATTTATTAGGGTCGCTATCGTCCAGGTATTGATTTTCCTTGGGTAGAGTATCCAAAATCTGATAGTACTCTTCTTCGGATAGGAAATCCAATTCATTGATTTCTCCAGCTTTGGCACCGGCCTGAATTACTACATATTTTTCATAGTAGATAATGGCCTCTAATTTTTTAGTTGGAAGCCCCAGAAGCAAACCAATTTTGTTGGGAAGCGAACGGAAATACCATATATGTGCAACGGGAACGGTCAACATAATGTGGCCGGTTCTTTCCCTACGCACCTTCTTCTCGGTAACTTCTACCCCACAACGATCGCAAACGATCCCTTTGTATCGGATACCTTTGTACTTACCACAAGCGCATTGCCAGTCTTTAACTGGACCAAAAATGCGTTCGCAAAAAAGGCCATCTCGTTCGGGTTTAAAGGTCCGATAATTAATGGTTTCCGGTTTGGTAACTTCACCACGGCTTTGTTCCAAAATATAATCTGGAGAAGCTAGGCTAATTGTTATTTTGGAGAAATCTCCGGTAGTTTTGGCTTCGGTTTGAAAGGCCATACTATACTATCTTATTGGTTAAATAATCCGAAATTAGTCGAGAACGATTTTGAGGCCAAGGCCACGAAGTTCATGTAAAAGCACATTGAAAGATTCAGGAATACCTGGTGTAGGTAAGGGGTCACCTTTAACGATGCTTTCATAGGCTTTAGCGCGTCCCATGACGTCGTCGCTTTTTATGGTCAACATTTCTTGAAGAATATGCGAGGCACCAAAAGCTTCAAGAGCCCAAACCTCCATTTCACCGAAACGTTGGCCTCCAAATTGAGCCTTACCACCCAAAGGTTGTTGAGTAATGAGCGAGTATGGGCCAATTGATCTGGCATGCATTTTATCATCAACCATGTGGCTTAATTTAATCATGTAAATCATACCAACAGTGGCAGGCTGATCAAATTTCTCACCGGTACCTCCGTCAAACAATTGTGTTTTACCAAGCCTTGGGAGACCAGCTGCTGCGATTTCGGTTTGGATACCGTCGATGCTGGCTCCATCAAAAATTGGAGTGGCGTACTTTTTACCCAATTTGTATCCGGCCCAAGCTAAAATGGTTTCGTAAATTTGTCCAAGATTCATACGAGAGGGCACGCCCAAAGGATTCAAAACAATATCAACAGGAGTACCGTCTTCCAAGAAAGGCATATCTTCAGGGCGAACAATTTTAGCTACAATTCCTTTGTTGCCATGACGCCCAGCGAGCTTATCGCCAACTTTAAGTTTGCGTTTTTTGGCGATATAGACCTTAGCTAACTGAATAATTCCTGAAGGCAATTCATCCCCTACAGTAATATTGTATTTCTTCCTTTTGAATACACCAAACAAATCATTGTGCTTAATGGAGTAGTTGTGAATAAGCTGCTTGATTTTTTGGTTTACCTCTTCATCTTTAACCCAATTTTCAGGATTGACATGAATAAAATCAACTCCGACAAAGGATTTCTTAGAGAATTTGGTTCCCTTCTTAATGACTTCTTCCCGAACGCTATTGTAAATACCGTTTGCAACTTTGCCTTCTAGAAGAATCATAAGGCGATTAACCATTTTCTCTTTCAGAGCAAGGAATTCTTTTTCGTATTCCTTATCCAAAATATCCAACTCCTTTTTATCTTCTGCTTTAGCACGCCGATCCTTCATGCTTTTCGAAAACAGTTTTCGATCAACCACAACACCATACAATGAGGGGGGGGCTTTCATTGAAGCGTCCTTCACGTCTCCGGCTTTATCGCCAAAGATGGCACGAAGCAGTTTTTCTTCGGGTGTCGGATCTGATTCCCCTTTTGGAGTAATTTTTCCAATTAGAATATCCCCAGGAACCACCTCCGCGCCAATGCGAATAATGCCATTTTCGTCCAAATCTTTTGTTGCTTCCTCAGAAACGTTTGGAATATCGGCTGTCAGTTCCTCATGCCCCATTTTAGTATCGCGCACTTCCATGATAAATTCATCGATGTGCAACGATGTAAATACATCATCCCGAACAATTTTTTCAGAAATAACAATGGCATCTTCGAAATTATATCCCTTCCAAGGCATAAATGCCACCAAGAGATTTCGTCCAAGAGCCAACTCACCATTTTCCGTTCCAAAACCTTCGCAAAGGACCTGACCACGCACTACCCTATCGCCTTTTTTTACGATTGGTTTTAGATTAATCGTAGTGTTTTGGTTTGTTTTACGGAACTTGATAAGATTGTAGGTCACTAAATCGTCGTCAAAACTTACCAATTTCTCTTCCTCTGTTCGTTGGTATCGGATTGAAATATTTCGGGCATCAACCGCTTCAACCACCCCATCGAACTCGGCATTAAGAAGTAAACGAGAATCGCGGGCTACCCTTTCTTCAAGACCGGTACCCACGATTGGCGCCTGGGGCTGAAGAAGAGGAACAGCTTGACGCATCATGTTTGAACCCATCAGAGCCCGGTTGGCATCATCGTGCTCCAAAAATGGAATTAGAGAGGCAGCGATGGAGGCGATCTGGTTGGGTGCTACGTCCATCAATTTTACGGTAGTAGGCTCAGCCAGAGGGAAATCTCCCTCAAATCGACTCTTAATTTTGTTGCTTACAAATTCTCCTTTTGAGTTGAGGATGGCATTGGCCTGAGCAATGATGCTTTCTTCTTCCTCTTCAGCGCTTAAATAAGTAATATCCTCATTTAACAAAACTCGCCCCTCCTCAACCTTGCGGTACGGCGTCTCAATAAAACCGAGTTTATTAATCCTTGCGAAAACACAAAGAGAAGAAATTAGACCGATATTTGGCCCCTCGGGGGTTTCGATGGTACACAATCGCCCATAGTGGGTGTAGTGAACGTCACGAACCTCAAACCCTGCACGTTCTCTAGAAAGACCACCGGGACCGAGAGCAGACAAACGGCGTTTATGCGTAACCTCAGCCAAAGGATTGGTTTGATCCATGAACTGAGAAAGCTGATTTGTACCAAAAAAACTATTTATAACGGAGGCCAGCGTTTTAGCATTAATCAAATCGGTTGGAGTAAACACCTCGTTATCTCGAACGTTCATCCTTTCCCGAATGGTTCTGGCCATGCGTGCTAGGCCCACACCAAATTGATTGTAAAGTTGTTCACCCACCGTTCTAACACGGCGATTTGAAAGGTGATCAATATCGTCAACATTGGCTTTGCTGTTGATAAGCATAATAAGCTGCTTAACGATAGCGATGATGTCCTCCTTGGTTAAAACTCGAACATCACTAGAAATATTGAGTTCTAATTTGCGGTTAATACGGAAACGACCTACCTCGCCCAAATCGTATCGTTTATCGCTAAAGAACAACTTGTCTAAAACACTTCTAGCCGTTTCTTCATCAGGGGGATCTGCATTTCTTAGGACCTTGTAAATTTTTTCAACCGCCTCAAGCTCAGAATTGGTTTCATCTTTTTGAAGCGTATTGTAAATAATTCCAAAATCAGCTGAATTCCCGTCTTCCTTGTGAAGAATAATGCTCTTAGCGCCTGATTCTAAAATTGCATCGATGTGAATTTCTTCTAAAACGACTTCGCGTTCAACAACCACATCGGTCCTTTCAATTGAAGTAACCTCGCCAGTATCTTCATCCGCGAAATCTTCAAACCAAACACGAAGGACTCTGGCAGCCAATTTTCTTCCAACAGATTTTTTAAGATTTGCCTTGTTTACCTTAACCTCATTAGCAAGATCGAAGATTTCAAGGATATCTTTATCAGAATCAAAACCAATAGCGCGGAAAAGAGTGGTTACGGGGAGTTTCTTTTTCCGATCGATGTAGGCGTACATAACGCTATTGATATCGGTAGCAAACTCAATCCAAGAACCTTTGAAGGGGATGATTCTGGCAGAATACAATTTGGTTCCGTTGGCATGTCGACTTTGACCAAAGAAAACACCTGGAGACCTATGCAATTGAGAAACAATAACCCGTTCAGCACCATTAATAACAAAAGTCCCTTTGGGGGTCATGTAAGGGATGGTACCTAAATAAACATCCTGTACGATGGTTTCAAAATCTTCGTGTTCTGGGTCGGTGCAATAAAGCCTTAATTTGGCTTTAAGAGGAACACTGTAGGTTAAACCTCTTTCGATGCATTCATCTAGGGTATACCGTGGCGGATCTATGAAGTAATCCAAGAATTCTAGAACGAATTGATTTCGGGCATCGGTAATGGGGAAATTTTCGCTAAAAACAGCGTAAAGGCCTTCATTGATGCGGTTTTCAGGAGTAGTTTCAAGTTGAAAAAAATCCTTGAAAGATTTAAGTTGAACTTCCAGAAAATCAGGATAATCCACTTGATTTTGGATGGAGGCAAAATTGTGTCTTGCCGGAGCCAAAGGAGAAATAGAAGTTTTTTTAGTTGCTGCCATCGCTAATAATGAGCACGAAATTAGACAATCAAGAGAATAAAGAACGGGGTCAAACGACAAATACTTTACCATGTTCGGAAACCGAACATGGTAAAGTGTAAAGGGGTTTAGGCGCCAAGAGCGCCAAACTTATTTAACCTCAACCTCAGCACCAGCTTCGGTCAAAGCGGCTTTGATAGACTCAGCTTCCTCTTTAGAAACGCCTTCTTTAACAGGCTTAGGAGCAGCGTCTACCAACTCTTTGGCTTCTTTCAAACCAAGTCCGGTCAAATCCTTAACGGTTTTAACCACATTCAATTTGGATTGACCAGCACTTTTAAGAATAACATCAAAAGATGTTTTTTCTTCAGCAGCTGGAGCATCACCACCGCCGCCAACGGCAGCAACGGCAACGGCAGCAGCAGCTGGCTCAATGCCATATTCATCTTTCAGAATTTTAGCCAATTCATTGACTTCTTTCACGGTAAGGCTAACAAGTTGTTCAGCCAATTCCTTAATTTCTGCCATAACTTTAGATTTACAGGTTTGTTTTAAAATTTAAAATGAGGAAATTAAGCGGCACGATCCTCAAGTGCCTTAACCAGACCTGCGATTTTTTGACCCGCACTGCCTTGCAAAGCTCCAATAACATTTTTAGCTGGAGATTGAAGTAGTCCGATAATATCGCCGATAAGTTCTTCTCTGGATTTGATGTTAACCAAATTATCCAATTGATCTGCACCGAGAAATACGGCACTTTCAACATAGGCTCCTTTTAATTTGAGCTTATCGGATTTTTTAGAAAACTCCTTAATCAATTTAGCAGGTGCGTTGCCGGTATCAGAAACCATAAGAGCAGTGGTACCTTTTAAAGCCACATAGATCTCAGAAAAATCCTTATCGGACTTTTCCATGGCTTTGGTAAGCAAGGTATTTTTAACTACTTGAATGGAAATTCCTTTGGCAAAACACAGCCGGCGAAGACCATTGGCTTGGGCCACGGTCATGCCAGAGGTGTCGGCTAAATAGAATATGTTGTTTTGAGTCAACACATCCAGAAGCGAATCAATGGCCTGGTTTTTTTCAGATTTGGTCATCCTTCGTTTGGATTAAGTTAGCCTACGAGATTTTTTGCTTCAATTCGGATACCCGGTCCCATTGTTGAGGAGAGGAAAATACTCTTCACATAGGTTCCTTTGGCCGACGAAGGTTTGAGTTTAGAAATGGTTTGAAGGAACTCGCGGGCATTTTCCGACAACTTTTGCGCATCAAAGGAAGAACGGCCAATGGTGGTATGAACAATACCAAACTTATCGACTTTGAAATCGATTTTACCGGCCTTAACTTCTTCAACAGCCTTTCCAACCTCCATGGTAACTGTTCCGGTTTTGGGGTTAGGCATCAAACCTCGAGGACCGAGAATTCTACCTAAAGCACCAATTTTTCCCATAACAGAGGGCATAGTAACAATAACGTCCACATCGGTCCAACCACCTTTGATTTTCTCGATGTAATCGTCAAGCCCAACCATGTCAGCACCTGCAGCTTTTGCCTCCTCTTCTTTTTCGGGAGGACAAAGAACAAGTACCCGTACACTTTTGCCAATACCATGAGGAAGCTTCACGGATCCGCGTACCATTTGATCGGCCTTCCTAGGGTCTACCCCCAATCGTACCGCAATGTCAACACTAGAATCAAATTTGGCAAAAGCCACGTCTTTAACAAGCTGCGTAGCCTCTTCTAATGCGTACGATTTATCCGCATCAATTTTGGCCATCGCCGCTTTCATATTTTTAGTTATTCGTGCCATAATTTACAACCTTAATTCATTTCAGGAAAATCACCATCCACAGTAATGCCCATAGAACGAGCTGTACCGGCTACCATACGCATAGCACTGCTAACCTCAAAACAATTCAAATCATTCATTTTGGTTTCAGCAATCTCACGAACTTGATTCCAATTCACCGACCCTACTTTTTTACGGTTGGGTTCAGCGGAACCTCCCTTGAGTTTGGTAGCCTCCATTAAAAGAATAGGAACTGGGGGACTTTTGACAATAAAGTCAAAGGACTTATCGGCATAAACCGTAATTACAACGGGTAAAATTTTGCCAGTTTGATCTTGAGTTCTAGCATTAAATTGCTTACAAAACTCCATGATGTTAACACCTTTAGAGCCCAAAGCAGGGCCAACAGGTGGAGAGGGATTGGCTTGACCACCCTTAACTTGCAGCTTAATAAAGCCTGTTATCTCTTTTGCCATAATTAGTTAGTATCAACCTTCTTTTTCAACTTGTAAATAACTTAACTCCAAGGGAGTTTTGCGTCCAAAAATTTTCACAGAAACTTTCAATTTCTTTTTGTCTTCGTTGACTTCTTCAATTACTCCCGAAAAATTGTTGAAAGGACCGTCAATAACTTTAACAGCCTCACCCACAATAAAAGGAATATTGATTTCGGCATCTGAATCTGCTAACTCATCGACTTTCCCCAGCATTCTATTTACCTCGGCCGAAGACAATGGGGAAGGACGCCCCCCCTTTTCGCCAAGGAAATAAATAACTCCGTTCACATTATCAATAATGTGAGGAAGTTCTCCGACAAGAAGAGCCTCAACGAACATATAGCCTGGATACAAAGATTGCTCCTTAGAGATTTTCTTTCCTTTCCGGATTTGATATATCTTTTCAGTGGGAATCAAAACTTGCAACAGATAATCTTGAAGATTCGCACGACGAACTTCCAATTCAATTTGTGCTTTAATCTTTTTTTCTTGGCCACTAATAACGCGAACAACGTACCAGTGTTTATAAGTATCTGTGAGGGCCATCTATTCTAAAAATTAAAACAGAAAATCATAAATGGTACTCATGGAAAAGCTAAAGGCAAAATCCATGACACCCACAACTAGAGCGATCAAAAGAGAAGCAATCAATACCACCACAGAACTGCCTTGCAATTCAGACCAAGTAGGCCAAGAAACTTTGGTATTAAGTTCCTCGTAGCTGTTTCGTATGTAAGATAGTAGACCCACGATTTATGCTTTATTGGTGGCACGGGTGCCTGGATTCGAACCAAGATCAACGGTTTTGGAGACCGCTATTCTACCGTTGAACTACACCCGTAAAAAACCGATTGGAACCTCAAAGAGGAACCAATCGGCGAATTTATTGATTCAATTACTTGATGATTTCAGTTACCTGACCAGCACCAACAGTTCTACCACCCTCACGGATGGCAAAACGAAGACCTTTGTCCATAGCAACAGGAACAATCAAAGAAACGGTGATGGTAACGTTGTCACCAGGCATAACCATTTCACGACCGGCTTCCAAGCTAATTTCACCTGTTACGTCGGTAGTTCTCAAGTAGAACTGAGGACGGTAGCGGTTTTGGAAAGGAGTGTGGCGTCCGCCCTCTTCTTTTTTCAAAACGTAGATTTCGGCTTTGAATTGAGTGTGAGGGGTAATAGAGCCTGGTTTAGCAATAACCATTCCACGGCGGATATTGTTTTTGTCGATACCGCGCAACAGAAGACCAACGTTATCGCCTGCCTCTCCAGTTGAAAGAATTTTGCGAAACATTTCAACACCTGTTACAACCGACTTCATTTTGTCTTCTTGCATACCGATGATTTCCACCTCTTCTCCAGAGTTGATCACACCAGTTTCAATACGACCGGTTGCAACGGTTCCACGACCAGTAATTGAGAACACGTCTTCAACAGGCATAAGGAAAGGTTTTTCACGATCACGTGGAGGAACAGGAATGTACTCATCTACTGCGGCCATAAGTTGACGAACAGTATCTACCCATTTTTCATCTCCATTCAAACCGCCTAGGGCAGAACCTTGAATTACAGGGGCATTATCGCCGTCAAAATTATAGAAGCTTAAAAGCTCACGGATTTCCATTTCCACCAGTTCAAGTAGTTCTGGATCGTCAACGGCATCCACTTTATTCATAAAGACCACAATTTTGGGCACACCAACCTGACGAGCAAGCAGAATGTGCTCGCGGGTTTGAGGCATAGGACCGTCCGTAGCGGCCACGACCAAAATAGCTCCGTCCATTTGAGCGGCACCGGTAACCATGTTTTTCACATAGTCGGCGTGACCAGGACAGTCAACGTGGGCGTAGTGGCGGTTTGCAGTTTCGTACTCAACGTGGCTGGTATTAATCGTAATACCACGCTCTTTTTCTTCAGGAGCGTTGTCGATAGAATCGAAAGAACGGGCCTGAGTGTGACCATCGGCTGCCAATACTGAAGTAATAGCAGCTGTCAAAGTGGTTTTTCCATGGTCAACGTGACCAATGGTACCAATGTTAAGGTGCGGTTTCGTCCGCGCGAAGTTCTCTTTTGCCATTTTTAGAGATTTAGAACCGGTTGAAAAAAAGGTTAATAATTCAGAGCCAATGAGGGGACTTGAACCCCTGACCCCTTCCTTACCATGGAAGTGCTCTACCAGCTGAGCTACATCGGCAATTCCATAAAGAACGCGTGCCACAAGGGACTTTAGAGCGGGAGACGGGATTCGAACCCGCGACCCTTAGCTTGGAAGGCTAATGCTCTAGCCAGCTGAGCTACTCCCGCTTATAATAATTTCTAGCGGGTTGCAAAAGTAGGAAAATTTGCAAACAAATGCAATAGCATTGCTAAAAATTATAGTGGGGAGAGCAGGATTCGAACCTACGAAGCCGCTGGCAACAGATTTACAGTCTGTCCTCGTTGACCGCTTGAGTATCTCCCCAAGCAAAAAAAAGAGCCGATGGAGGGATTCGAACCCCCGACCAGCTGATTACAAATCAGCTGCTCTGGCCAGCTGAGCTACATCGGCTTGTATACAGCGGGGTGCAAAGGTATAATTATTTTAAATAAATCAAAAAATCCGAACACATTTGTTTTTTCTTAGGTAGCCTGAAAAAAGGCAAGGTGTTGGGCTGCAAAATTAAATGGAGCAGTTATTAAAACAGCGTTGGCCCCGAAGGGCCAACGCTGGGTTTTAATAAGCCGGGTTCTGTCAAGATCTGCCATTTATCTAGGATACACGTTGCCATGTACCTCGTTCAACCTACCCGTAAAGTTAACACCTAAGTGTTGGGCCAAGCCAGGCCTCAAACTTTACCTATTTGGTTTTTCAGCCTGTGGGGTTTTCCCTACCGTTTGTCTCCAAAAAGCAGTGTGAGCTCTTACCTCACATTTTCACCTTAACCCAGCAAGCTGGGATGTTTATTTTCTGTGGCACTTTCCGTCGCCTCGCGGCGCCTTCCTGTTAAGAAGCACAGTGGCTATTTGCTGCCCGGACTTTCCTCATGCTTTATTCAAGCACGCGACAGATTAAAAACCAATCAAAGGTAAAGGATTTTATGGCTTGATTTAGAAATCAAACCGAATACCCTGAGCAAGTGGCATGCTGGTTCCGTAATTGACGGTGTTGGTTTGCCTTCTCATGTAGGCCTTCCAGGCATCTGAACCAGATTCTCTGCCACCACCCGTTTCTTTTTCGCCGCCAAATGCACCGCCTATTTCTGCCCCACTGGTACCCAAATTTACATTGGCAATACCACAATCAGATCCGGCAAATGAAAGGAATTGCTCTGCTTCTTGTAATTGCTGAGTGAAAAGGGCAGAAGACAATCCCTGAGGAACTCCATTTTGAATTTCAATGGCTTGATCAAGGGTAGAATATTTCATAATGTACAGCAAGGGAGCAAAGGTCTCGGTTTGGGTACATTTAAAATCACCCTCGACTTCTATAATGCAGGGTTTTACATAGCAACCGCTTTGAAAATCTTCTCCACTCAATACCCCACCCTCGACAATAGGGATGCCTCCCTCCGATTTTGCAATTTCAATCGCCTTAAGGTAGCTGGTAACAGCATCCTTATCGATCAGTGGCCCCATATGGTTCTCGGGATTCAATGGGTCCCCAATTTTAATCTGCCCATATGCTTTAATTAACCGATTTTTAAATGAATCAAAAACGTGCTCATGAACAATTACCCTGCGGGTTGAGGTGCAGCGTTGCCCCGCAGTCCCTACCGCTCCAAAAACAACTGCCCGAATTGCTAAGTCTAAATTGGCATGTTGACTCACAATAAGGGCATTGTTGCCTCCTAACTCAAGCAGCGTCTTTCCCAAACGAGCAGCCACGGTTTTGGCTACCTCTTTGCCCATTCTTACCGAGCCGGTAGCACTTATTAATGGAAGCCTAGAATCGTTCGACATCCACTCCCCTACTTCGCGTCCGCCTTGAACCAAGCATGATACTCCTTCAGGAACCCCCATCTCGGCAAACACCTGTATGGCGAGGTTTTGACAGGCAATTCCACACAGTGGTGTTTTCTCAGAAGGCTTCCAAATGGTTGTGTCTCCACAAACCCAGGCAATTACCGTGTTCCAAGCCCAAACGGCAACAGGGAAGTTAAAAGCAGTTATAATTCCAACGGGTCCCAAGGGCTGCCATTGCTCCATCATTCTGTGGGAAGGGCGTTCTGAGGCTATCGTTAAACCATACAATTGCCTTGACAAACCCACAGCAAAATCGCAAATGTCAATCATTTCCTGGACCTCGCCCAACCCTTCTTGAAGACTCTTTCCCATTTCGTACGAAACAAGAGCCCCCAAGGCTTCCTTATGCCCTCGAAGTTTCATTCCAAGTTGCCGAACCACCTCTCCCCTTCTTGGAGCCGGCCAGGTTCTCCATTCAGAAAAACCAACTTGGGCTTGCTTCACCACAAACTCATAATCTTCAACGGAAACGGTTCCCGTACTTCCAATGAAATTACCGTCAACCGGGCTAGTACTTTTTATTTCGGCAGCCCTCCCCGGGCTATTTTTTTGTCCGGTTGAGGCCGCCATGTTGGCGACAGGATTGATACCTAATGTTTGAAGTGCTAAGTGGATATTCATAACGGGTTACCTTATAAAGTCATTTAAATTGGCATAAATCAACAGTGCCAAAATCAACACAAAACCAATGGTATTCGCCTTTTCCATAAATTTTTCACCTGGAGGCCGGCCTGTAACCATTTCAAAAAGAATAAAAATCATATACCCTCCGTCCAACATTGGGATAGGAAGAAAATTCATGAAGGCCAAAATCAAGGATATGATTGCCGTCAATTTCCAAAAGGCCTGCCAACTCCAATATTCAGGGAACAGCTCAGTAAAACGCTTGAAGCCTCCAACTTGCTTGTAGGCACCAGTAGAAGGTCTAAAGATTAACCCAAATTGCTTGACTTGGTCTGCAATGGTTCGGTAGGCAAGCCCAATACCTGCTGGGAATGATTCAGCGAACGAGAATTCAACATGTGTTGTAGAATACCCTAAGGCCTCCAGACGTTTTCCCAAGGGGGGCAACACTCCAATTTTAGCTTCTTCGTTGCATGTAATGCTAATCCAAACAGTATCCAAACTACGTTTAACTTCAAATAGATAGGTTTGATTGGGTTTTGTTAAACGCTCCTGAATATCCTGATAAGATTGGATTGGCAAGGAATCCATAGACAAGATTACATCCCCTGAGGCAATTCCGGCCTTTTCAGCTGGAAAACCTGGAACCACGCTATCAAAAATGGGCGGTAAGGCGGGTTCCAAAATGCCACCAGCACCCGCGGCCCGAATAAGTTTGTTTTTGAAAAGGGGGGTCATCTGAATGTTTAAGGAGGAACCATTTCGCAAAATTGAAATCGTTTTAACGTCGTCCAAAAGCAAATTCCGAGGAATGGAAGTGTAATTGTCGATTTCTATCCCATCAATGGCATAAATGATATCCCCTTGCTTTAGCCCTTCGTCTAATAAAGAAGAATCCGAAAAATGCATTCCATAAGGCATATTTTTAGGGGACATTCGATCCTCACCATAGGTCCAAAATACCATCGCGAAGATGAAAAAGCCTGCAATTACGTTTACAATGATGCCCCCTAAGATTATTATCAAACGCTGCCATGCCGGCTTTGCTCTGTATTCCCACGGTTGGACTGGTTGTTTTAAGGCTTCCTTATCGTCCGATTCGTCCATCATGCCTGCAATTTTCACATAGCCCCCAAGCGGAAACCAACCAAGTCCATATTCTGTATCTCCCTTCTTCCATTTGAACAATGAAAACTTCAATAAATTTGGAAAAGGAAATAAGAAATCAAAAAACAGGTAAAACTTTTCAACCCTTGTTTTAAACAAGCGAGCGGCTAAATAATGCCCGCCCTCGTGCAAAACAATCAAAAGGGAGAGACTAAGGAAAAATTGCGAAATTTGAATGAGTAGGCCCATGATGTATATTAACGATAAGGTCGAGTTGAAGGTGCAAAGGTAGATGTTTAGGCTGGAAGAATGGGTAATGCATCGGCAATTTTACGGTTGTCGGCCAATCTGGGCACTTTATTTTGTCCACCCAATTTACCTTCTGATCTCATAAATTCATGAAATCCACCTACCTTAACAGGACAAATTTCAAGGCTTTGCAGAATATTTCCCTGAATCAGATCTCGGTAGTATGCATTCTGCTTTTGCATTTGTTCGTCTAAATAAAATTGAATTTCCACCAGATTTTCGGGCAGGGTATGAAATTCAATAAACCACTGGTGGCGGGGCAATTCTGACTGACCGGCCTGAACAAGAGGGGCCACATGAAATTCCAATACCTGCAGTTGGAAAAAATCAATGGCCATTCGCATGGCCTGTTCAACTTCCTCGCCTATTACATGCTCTCCAAATGCAGAAATAAAATGCTTGGTCCTGCCCGTCACTTTAATGCGGTAAGGATTAATTGAAACAAAACGAACGGTATCTCCAATAAGATACCCCCATAACCCTGCATTGGTATTTAGGATGATGGCATAATTCTCGTTTAATTGTACATCAGCTAGGGGAATCCTTTGTTGGTTTTCCTTACCGAGTTCGCGCAAGGGCACAAACTCATAAAAAATGCCAACATCTGTTTGAAGCAATAAGCCGTCTTCGCTTTGACTATCTTGAAAGGCAATAAAACCTTCACTTGCTGGGTAGGTTTCAATGGTTTTCACATTTCGCCCCAACAGGGCCATAAATCGAGCGCGGTAGGGCTCAAAATTGACTCCTCCAAATACATACAATTGAAGGTTGGGAAACAATTCCTTTATTGAATTGGTTTTTGTGTCTTCCAAAAGTTGTTCAAAATACATTTGAACCCAGCTTGGTATTCCCCCTATCAAAGACAAATCTTCTTCTTTGGTTTCTTTAATTATGGATTTTAATTTTAACTCCCAATCCTCGATGCAGTTGGTCTCCCAACTAGGCAGTTGATTGCGTTTTACAAAACCCGGAATATGGTGGTTTACAATCCCACTCAGTCGCCCGGCCTTAATTTTACCGACAAAGTCTAAGATGGGGCTGCCCGACAGAAAAATCATACGTCCATCAAAAACCGAAGCATCGTTGGTTTCTGCGACATAACAAAAAACAGCATTGCGGGCCGAACCAACATGATAGGGCAAACTGTCTCGGGTAATAGGAATAAACTTGGTGCCCGATGTGGTACCAGAAGTTTTGGCAAAGTACAACGGCAACCCAGGCCAAAGCACATTGGCTTCGCCCGCGATGATTCTAGACACATACCCATTCAAGCCTTCGTAATCGGTCAATGGAACCGAAGCCTTGAATTGTTCATAGTCCATGGTAGATTTTAAACCATGGTCTCTACCAAACTGGGTCGAAGCCCCACGTTTTACCAAGGTCTTGAACCAATAATCTTGAGATTGAATGGCTCTTTTTGATTTTTGCTTTATGCGGCTAGCCCAAATTCTAGCAAACGGAAGAATAATCAGCGATTTGAGTCCCATTAAAAGCGAATAATCGATTGGGGATTTAAAGGAGTTTGTCCATACCAAATTTGAAAGTACAAGGGCTCATTGTCAATCTCGACACCTCCACCCACCAAGGCAATAGGTTCAGCAGCCAGCACTGGGTCGCCCACTCGCTTTAAAAGAACTCCATTGTTGCGGTACACAGACAGCAGCAAATGGTCATGCTGAACAATTATGGTGTAACCTCCACCCATTGTCCAATCTGAAAAAACGACCAATCCTGGCAAAACCGCACTTACGACCTCATTTTTTGAAGCCATCAGACCTATTCCATATTGTCCCTTTTCCAAGTCGAAAGAATCAACCACGGTTCCTTTGAAGGGCGGGAAAAACAAAACAGAAGGAAAATCCCTAGGTTGTTTTGCTAGGGCGCTGTAGGCCTGTTTCTCGTCGTATTCAAATTGAGCACGAAACGTTGAATCAACCTTTGATCTTTGATAGCTAGGTAGGTAGTTGATTAAATTGGAGTCGGGCATATTGGGAATGGTCTTGGGCAAAGGTGCACCAGCCAAAACGGCTTGAATATTACCCAAAAGAATTTCTTTCTGAATTAAGTCTTTTTGCAACGAATCGGTTTGAAAAAGTAAATTTTGCAGTTCAATACGAACTTGGGGGTCGGCATAACCAGGAATGTACTCCCGAATTGGAGTAAAGGCCACCAAGTAAATTGTCAGCAGGACCATTCCCATCAAAGCCCCCCCTAACAGAACCATCAACTTTAATAAAGAAAGCCGAAACGTTTGCTTGTTTTCAAAATCTTGTTCATCAAGCACCTGAATTCGATACCTGTGCCTAAGCCTTTGCATTAACAAGCTAAAATATCTTGAAAAACCTCTTTCCATTGGTACGCCGAAAATACACAATCAAGCCCAAACTTTTGTTCCTTCGGTGCAGTTATTACATATGTCTATTTTGGAACGCGAGAATAAAATGGCCTGCCTGAATTGTTGGTAGGGTTCCGAATTCCAAATTCGGGCAAATGAACTTTCTTTTAGGCTCCCCATTTGATGGCTTGCATCTTTATCAAAACAGCAAGGAACAATACGGCCATCCCAGGTAACAACGCAGCCGCTCCACATCCTCCAGCATTGATTCAACAAAGGATTTTTTATTTCTAACTTTCCCTCGTCTGTTCTTTTGTACCTACTGTACTTTGCTTCGTCGGGTACCAAATGGTGGTCTGCACTTAAATCGTAAACCTGCGCGGTTTTAAAAACCACTCGATCGGCACCCAATGATTTGGCCAAATTTTCCACCTGATTCTTTTCATGGATATTTGGTTTTACCAAAAGGTTTTGGACAACAATTTCAGGATTCCTTTTCCCCAACCTCTTACGTGCTTCAGCCACATTTTTTATTCCTTCAAGCACCTTATGAAGGGAGCCTCCTTTCCGATAGGCGGCATATACATCTTGGCTGGCGCCATCCATAGAAATAATAAGGCTATGCAATCCACTGAGAACTACCCGCTCTGCCGTTTGAACATTCAAATAATGAGCATTTGTACTCGTAGATGTAAATATTGAACGCCCAACGCAGGACTCTACCAAATTTAAAAACGTAGGGTGCAAAAAGGGTTCCCCTTGAAAATAAAAGTTAAGATAAACCAAATGAGATTCGGTTTGATTTAGAAAATCATCAAATAAATCGGGGCTTAACATGCCTGTAGGTCTGGTAAACGAACGAAGTCCAGAGGGGCATTCCGGACAACGCAAATTGCATGAAGTGGTTGGTTCGACCGAAACGGAAAATGGGAGGCCCAGCATGGTTGGAACCTTTCTCCAACGGCTAAAGTGGTAGGTCAAGAAAACCTGAACCGCATTTATTGCCTTGCCAAAAGTCCAAGCCCTTAGCAAAGCACTGTGCGCAAATAGGGTATATCTATTCATGGTTTGCCTTCCAAACCTTTTGGTTTATCAAGGGTCTGAAGCAAAGAATCGATGCGTTGGGCATATTCGGCGGAATCGTCGTGAAAAAAATGCAGTTCAGGAACAATTCGCAACGATTTCCCCAGCTCCTTACCCAATTTAAACCGAATACTCCTAGATGCGGAATCCATGCCCTCTAAAATTTCTTTGGGCGAACCTGGCCCAAGCATACTCAAGTAAATTCGAGCAATGGAAAGGTCAGGAGAAACACGCACCCGAGTTACGCTGGTTAAGCCACCAGGATTAAACGATTTTCCCTCACTTAAAAAAAACGACCCAAGAGCTTTTTGTAAAAGACGTGCTACCTTTTGTTGCCGCAATGATACCATTCGACAAAGGTAGACATTTGAACCTTCTTTTGGACCATTAATCTTGGGTGAATTTAGGTTTTAAGTTAAACGGAAGCCAGCCATAAGCAAGACATAGCCCAAAAATAGACCAAATGTAATCCTAAGCAAGCCAAGGGATGGGTAATTTAAGGAAACGAAGGTGAATCGAACAGAAAAAACCAAAATTGTTCATGCAGCAAGCATTTTTCATTGTATATTCATGCCCTTAAATCTGAATGTAATTCGATTATGGCTGTAATAGGAAGCATTAGAAAACGCGGAACCCTGCTTTTGGTGGTTATTGGGCTCTCTATGGTTGCATTTATTTTGGGCGAATTCTTACCCAG
>VGMT01000016.1 GCA_016866335.1 Bacteroidota bacterium
AAGTTCGTCGTGTTTCCATGTCAGAGGAAAGAGGGGTTATTTTTAGCTTCTCTTTCTCTGATAAAAACATCTTAACATTTAGCTCCCTAAAAGTTGCATTTGTAACTTGAATTTAAGTGGCTTAAAATCATACTTACCTAAATTTTCACTTTGGTATTGGCCCATTTACGACCTTCAGCAAAGAGAATTGATTATGACCTACTACATGCGGAATGTTTACATCCCGCAAATGCAGGCCCTGGCTCAGCTATTCCCAGAAGTGCCTTTGTTCGCTAAAACCGCCAAACGCTGGAAAAGACAGAACAACCCCTTTAATCGGCTTCTTGTTCAATGTATGTATCGAGTTCAACCGCGGTTGCATAAATGGATTAAGAATCCAAAGCCGATCTAAAAACCCCATTTAGGCGCTGAACGGTTTTGAGCCACGAGCCGCGGCAGGGATTGAACAGGCTAGCCCGCAAGGACAGTCCATTCTGCGCTATTTCATGGGCTTGCGCTTTTTCTGTTCTTTATTGCCCAACAAGCAATGAGGCCTATGGATGAAGCCTAAACCTCAATCAGGCTCCATTGTATATCCCGGTCAACATTTCCTGAACTTACCATCAATATGCGTCCCGCAGAAACCATAGGAAAATCCAACCAGGCTTTCGCCTTTTCCAACACCTCATTGTGGCGCCCTTGCGAACTGGAATGAAATACAAACAAGCGCACCTGCGCCCGCTGAACAGCAAGTTGAAGCAGCCGTTTTCTCAAAATTTCATCGGGGGTTTCCCACACCAGTTGACATGCCAAAGCCTGCCCATCAAAATCGCTCAAGTCTGCCTGACGGCAGCGCAGCCAGCTCAAATCTGAAAGCCAGGCTCCGCCATGAAGTTCGCTTGCAACCCTGTATCCCATTTGCACTCCCAAATCTCCTAGCCCATTCAAAAAGGCTTGAACCCAGGTTTCTCGGCTTTTATTGTATTGCTTATGCACCTCGCGCGCACGCTGAAGCACACCATTTTCCTCAAATCGAATGGAAATCATAGGCTAAATGTATCGATTTTCATCGTTTTGGGTTGCTTCATTTTTTATTTTTTGGGGCCCTTTCCGGCTTTCCGCTGTAGTCAAGGGCGCAGCAGCGGGGACTGGCTAGGGCCTGCGGGGGCTCCCGGTGGTCGCCTCCGCTGCCCTGCCAGTCCTGCCGCTGCTGCACCCTTGCCTGCCGCTGCAATCCGGGGGCCGGGCCTCTTCGTTCTTTGCAGTCTTCTGCTCAAATTTAGGTTACCTTTAAGCTATGCTCAGTTTACGTCCCGAAGGATTGTATTGCGAACGGGGAGATTTTTACATTGACCCCTGGAGGCCGGTGGCAAGGGCTGTTATTACCCATGCCCATGCCGACCATGCCCGCCGAGGAATGGGAAGTTATTTGGCTCCCTTCTTCTCAAAAAACGTTCTTAAACTAAGGCTAGGTAAAAACATACACCTTGACACCTTGGCCTTTAATCAAAAACACTACATCCGTGGAATGGCTTTGTCCTTTCACCCTGCAGGGCATATTCCCGGATCGGCCCAGGTTCGTTTGGAGTTTCAAGGAGAAGTTTGGGTGGTGAGTGGCGATTACAAGGTACGGCCTGACGGGCTTAGCCATGCATTCGAACCCTTGGCTTGCCATACCTTTATTACCGAAAGCACCTTTGGCCTGCCCCTTTTTCAGTTTCCAGAGCAAAACACGGTTTTTGACCAAATGGAAGCCTGGTATCAGCGTTGCACCTTGGCAGGTGATTTACCTGTGGTTTTGGCTTATTCCCTGGGAAAAGCCCAGAGGGTATTTTTGGGTCTGCATAAAAAAGGCATACCGGTTGTGCTTCATTCCTCCGTTTGGGAAACCCACGAAGCTCTGCGTAAAAATGGATTTGGTCTGCCTGAAGCTAAACGATGGTATGCCCGAACCCATTCGAATGAATTACCGGTGCTGATTGCCCCGCCAGGAGCAGCGCGCGGTGGTGCTTTCCTGCCTAAACGACCTCACCAATTGGCCGCTGCTTCGGGCTGGATGCATTTACGGGGTATGCGGCGCAGAGCAGGGTACGAAATGGGCTTTGTGCTTTCAGACCATGCCGATTGGAATGGTCTTTTGTACGCGATTCATGAATCAAAGGCCGAGCAGGTTTGGATTACCCACGGCTATTCCGATGCATTGAGCCGGCATTTGCGCGAAAATGGACTTAAGGCCCAAACCCTGGAAACCCATTTTGGACAACTTGATGACGAAAACGAATGAAGGATTTTGTTGATTTGTACCATAGGTTAGATGCGACTTCGGGACAGAAGGCAAAGGTTGATTTGCTGGCTTCCTTTTTTGAAAAAAATGCAAATTCCGATGGCTTGTGGGCCTTGGCTCTGCTTAGTGGTCAACTTGGCGGACGAAGGCTTAACAGCTCTGTTTTAAAGCAGCTTTCTATGCAACAGGCGGGGTTAAGCGAGTGGATGTTTGCTGAATGCTATAGCGTGGCGGGCGATTTGGCTGAAACCCTAACCCATTTGTTTCCTGAACACGAGCTAAAGCCACTATGGGGAAGTTTGACCGAATGGATGAAGGCCATTGATGAACAGCGGGGTACAAAGCCCGATCAACAGCAAGCCTTTGTGCTTGAAGCTTGGAAAAGCATGCCCCATGCCACCCGATTCGTGTTTAACAAACTCATTACCGGCGGATTCAGGGTTGGGGTGGCAAAGGGACTTTTGGTTCAAGCATTATCTAGGGTTGCCGGTCAAGATTCAGAGCAGATTCAGTACCGACTTACGGGCCAATGGAATCCCAATACCACATCATGGCAGGAATTGCTTTTAGACAACAACAACCTGGCCGACATCAGCAAGCCTTACCCCTTCTTTTTAGCGCATCCTTATTCCCCGGATGTTCCAGAGGAAAATCCAACAGATTGGCAAGTAGAATGGAAATGGGACGGGATTCGATGCCAATGGGTGTGCAGAAATGGGCATTCGTTTTTGTGGAGCCGGGGCGAAGAACTTATTACCGATGCTTTTCCCGAACTCGCCGATGGGGCCTTGCCCATAGATGGAGACTGGGTTTTGGACGGGGAATTGTTGCCCGGAATGCCAGGAGCATGGAAACCATTTTCAGAATTGCAACGCAGGCTAAACAGAAAAAGGCTTAGTGCAAGGGTGTTGAAAGAGGTTCCCGTGGGCTTTATGGCCTACGATATTTTGGAATGGCAAAGGCAAGACATTCGCATGTGGCCCTTAAGGGAACGAAGGGCCTTGCTTGAAGAAAAATTGACAGAATGGCCACGAATTGGCTTGTCGCCAGCTTGGATTGGCGATGTAAACCTTTGGGTTCAAAAGCGACAGGAAGCCCTTCAACAAGGGGCAGAAGGAATCATGATTAAGCGGTTGGATTCTACCTACGGAGTGGGTAGAAAACGCGGCGATTGGTGGAAATGGAAGGTAGAACCCCGAAGCTTTGATGCCGTTTTAACCTACGCACAACGAGGCCATGGAAACAGGGCAAATTTGTTCACCGATTTTACCTTTGGGGTTTGGGATAACGGAGAACTGCTTACCGTAGCAAAGGCCTACAGTGGCCTAAACGCATCTGAATTGGCTGAGTTGAGTCGTTTTGTTAGCAAGCATTCCCTGGATTCCTTTGGACCGGTGCGCCGGGTCGAGCCCTTGTTGGTGTTTGAAATTGGCTTTGATGGGATTCAGAAGAGCAAGCGGCACAAAAGTGGAATTGCCTTGCGTTTTCCACGTATTTTTAGGTGGAGACGCGACAAAAGGCCGGAACAAGCAGACAGCCTTAATGCCTTACGCTCGATGATTGAGGACGCCCGCGCCCCCGATTGAACCGGCAGGCGACGAAGCCAAACCGGCATTGGCAGCGCGCCGAGGAGGCGAAGGTGTGAGCCACCGCAGGCGCAGCTGACAACCGGTTTGGCAAGCCGACTACAGGTGAAAGCGGGAATAGGCGCCCCCAAAAAAATCATTCAACCCCATTTAAAAAATCCAAGACAAGCGTATAAAAGGCCTCGGGCTGATCGGCATGAAGCCAGTGCCCCGCAGCCCTCAAAGTTTGAAGTTTAGCCTGTGGAAAGTGTGCCTGTATCAATGGTTCAGAATCCATCGGAATGTAGCTGCTCAGCTCTCCGCGCACAAAGAGAGCCGGGCCCTTGAACTGAGCTTCAGAAGGCAATGGCTTACCTACTTGTTCGATGTTCTTGGCCAAGGTATCAAGGTTTAACCTCCATGCCAGGGTGCTGCCCTCCCAATACAGATTTTTTAGTAAAAAAAGCCGAGTCCCTGCATCCAATCCACTACTTGCGAACGCCGCTTCTGCGTCTTTGCGTTGCGAAAACTGCGCAGGATTCAGCTGCTGCATAGCCAATAAAATGGAAGCATGGTGCATGGGATAGGCCCAAGGGCCTATATCGGCAACCAGCAAAGAGCGAACCGAGTTGGGAGCCATACAAGCCAAGGTCATTGCAGCCTTGCCTCCCATAGAATGCCCCAAAATATGGGCCGAAGATAGGGCATGCTGGCCCATGTAATCAAGCAAATCCTGAGCCATTTCTGAGTAGGAATGCGTTAAAAAATGGGGGGAGCGGCCGTGGTTACGCAAATCGATAAGGTGCACTTGAAACTCGGTTGCCCAGCGTTTGCCAAGGCTTGACCAGTTGTCGGCCGAGCCAAATAAACCATGCAAAACAAAAAGGGCCGGGCCCTGGCCATGAACCGTTGAGTGCAGCATATCAATAGGTCAAAGGTTGGCAAAGTCGGCGGTACATACCTATGGTATTTTTTAAACCAAAGTCCAAGCAATCGGCCACAAGGGCATGACCAATAGATACCTCTTGAAGGCCTGCCAAGTGCTGAACCAAATATCCCAGATTTTGAAGGCTCAGGTCGTGGCCGGCGTTGATGCCCAGCCCAGCTGCCTGGGCGGCCTTCGAAGCCTCAATGTACGGTTTGATGGCCTGGGCCGGATTTGTTGGATACTGTGCCGCGAAGGCCTCCGTGTAAAGTTCAATTCGGTCGGCGCCTGTTCGGGCAACCGCTTCCATAGCCTTAGGGTTTGGATCCATGAAAATGGAAACGCGGCAACCGAATGATTTTAATTCAGAAACCACATCAGAAAGAAGCTGTTGATGCTCCACCACGTTCCATCCTGCATTGCTGGTAAGTACGTTCGGGAGATCTGGCACCAGGGTTGCCTGCGCCGGCCGAACCCGCCTAAGCAAATCCAAGTAATCGGCCGAAGGATATCCTTCAATATTAAATTCGGTGCGAATGGCCGACGCAAGTTCCAGAACGTCGGAATTTCGGATGTGCCGTTGGTCGGGGCGAGGATGCACGGTAATGCCATTGGCGCCAAATTGTTCTGCTTTCAATGCGAATTCAACCACATTCGGAACCTGGCCTCCCCTTGCGTTGCGCAGGGTAGCCACTTTATTCACATTAACACTGAGTTGAACCATAGGTTTGGATTTGTACCCGATTTGACTGCGGTCAAAAATACGCTTCTTTCCTAAACAAGTTCAGGGTTTAATGGGTTCAAAGTAGGTAATGCACACCAAAAAGAACGAAGAAATCGTAAAATTGCACAGGAAACCACCGGTGGGTATCTTGGATTTTGCATCTTTGCCAAGCTAGCATACGTATTGTTTTATTTTATCGTTTATAAAATATGATGATGGCCCGCGATTTAGTGCTTGACGACATCCCTCCGCTAAAAACCAGCGATACGGGGCTGAAGGCCCTTGCCTGGATGGAAGAGTTTAAGGTAAGCCATCTGCCAATCATCAACCATGAGGATTACCTTGGGCTGATTACCGAGGAAGACATTTACCAAAACAACAAGCCAGAGGAGCCATTGGGATCTCATGGATTGTCTTTGCAGAAGCCATTTGTGAGCGCAGAAGACCATTTTCTGGAGGTCATTCGCTGGTTTCAGGAATGGGAACTTACGGTATTGCCTGTGCTTGACAATCAAGGGAAATACATGGGCTGCATTACCTTGTCGAACTTAATGCAAGGCATGGCACAGCTGAAAGGCGTGAATGAACCGGGAGCGGTTTTGGTGCTTCAGGTGTTGGACCGCGATTACTCGATGGGGCAAATGGCTCAGTTGGTAGAAAGCAACGACGCTAAAATCATCAGCGTAAGCATAATGGGTATTCCAAACAGCTCGGAGTTAGAGGTGCATTTAAAAATAAACAGAACCGATTTAAGTGCCATAATCGCCACTTTTGTACGGTACAATTACACCATAGCCGGCACCTTTCATGCCCAACGCGACAACAACATGGATGACCGTTTTGGCTTGCTGATGCGTTATTTGGATATGGATTGAGGGCCTAGGAAATGACCCGAATCCAAATTCGCGCTTTTTATTCCTCGAGCTTGACCCTCGATATGTATTGCGGTGCAGGTATGGCTATCGGCGCTTTTTGATTCCACTCTGTTTCCTTTTGAATCGTAAAAGTGAGTTGTGGCCGGGCGGTTCGATGCATAACCCGGACCGTTTAGCCAGGAATGCACGAAAAAAAGGCAGTCGTAACTTCAGCGGCGCAAATCAATTGAGAAGAATCATTCGTGCATTCGTGGCTAGCCTGTCCCGATGCGGGTTTTGTGTCTAGGTTGCCTCGCCGAACTGAACCACGTTTGGCTGTTGATGCCTTCCCAAGGCCAGTAGGAAAATATGGGGTTAGGCTTGGGGTATATGGGGTTTTAGCTAGGTATGCACGAATGGTTGGGGTTGTGGCTGAAGCCACCCATGTAAGAAAATATGGGGCTAGGCTTTGGGGGTATGGGGTTTTAGCCAGGAATGCACGAATGGTTGGGGTTGTGGCTGAAGCCACCCAAGAAATAAGGTAGAATAGGCTTGCTCGGCCTAAGCCCCAAAAGAAATCCGTAAAGAATAATCCTTTAACGGATTAAATTCACATTGGCCACCCTGGTTTTCCAGCGTTTTTCCTTAGCATCAAAGTAGCGCACAGCCAAAGTATAAACGCCTTCCATGCAAGGTTCGTTCATGTAATTGCCGTCCCACCACTGATTAAAGTTCTTGGCGGTAAAGAGCAATTCTCCCCATCGATCATAAATGGAGAAGGTTCCTTCGGTTATGGTGCTGTTGTGGTAAACCTTAAACACCTCGTTGAGTCCGTCGCCGTTCACGGTAAAGGCATTGGGAATCCAAAGTGCTTCGTCGTCTAGGTTAGATGGAGGGGGCGGCGGGTCGATTGGGTCGTCGGGTTTGCGCACAAAATGAGCAACAACCGTATCTGTTTCGCCAAAGGTAAGGAAGGCTTGGTCGGCCGAAGAATCAGGGACCATACTGTGGTGGAAAATTTCCCAATAATCAAACAGATATCCTGCCACGGGCAAACCTTCTAAATTTAAAACATTACCTGCAATTTGGGTTTGAGTGATTGGATACACGGGCAAAATCGAACCATTGCTGCGGATGCTTCCACTTAAGGGTGGGCTAACATCGTAGGTTATGGTTAATGAATCGGTGCGGACAAAAATGGCCACAATGCTATCGGCTTGCATCAAGGTAAACGAAGCTGGATTTACCGTAGAATCTGGAAGCAAGGTATGGTTAAAGAGTTCCCAATGTGAAAAGTTCCAGCCCACTTTGGCGGTTGCAGTCATGTTGGCCTGTAGGTTGCCGAACCAGCTTTGAGACCAAGGATAATTTGCCTGTTGAACCCCATTAAAATTTACATCGCCAGAGTTTGGAGGCCACACATTAATAACCACAGGGTGGGGACCATCGACATCATAGCAATCTTCCAGTCCTTGCTCAATCACTTGGCAGCGTCCGGTAATTTGATTCCGCAGAAACAGCAAGTTGTTTTGCCAGTCGCTGACGCTTCCACCCCAGCGAGCAACATGCTTAGGCATTTCAACCGCTAAGATGTTGACGATGGAATCCAAGTGGGTTAAGACATTTGGGCAGGACAGGCCGCCGGCAGAGAGCTGTTGGTAGCGGTTCAAATAAGCGGCCTTGAAGCCTGGATTTTGCATGAGTTTACTAAAAATCACCATATGGCCTATGTCTGGGCCAGAATTTTGGAACATGTTGTCGTATTCGCAGGGATCGGCATTGTAACCTGTGGTGGGTAGGCCGGTATAGTTGTGGCCTAAGTTAAAAATGTTGTCTTGGTCCCACAACGCATAGCGCCAGGGCACCCCGTTGCCTCCATTTCCTTTCCACCACATGGTATTCCAATTGAGCCAATCGGAATTGACAGACCAAGTATTGATTATCATGTAATCAATAACATTGCTCAAGTCCATTTGGGCGGCCACATTTTGGTAGTTGGCAGGCACCACCATTGAATTGGCGGTTACGTAATTGTAAAGGTTGTTCCAATCGGCGGGCGATCCGTATCGAACGTTTAATCCACCCCAAAAACTTAAGAAATCCAGGTCCTTTTTTTCTTGGCCATGGTAAAATTTAGTGTAATCGGGGTCGTTTACTTTTTCCCGGCATTCATAAATACCCCAGTAGGCTCCGTTTATAAATACAATGCAATGTTCAAGGCGGCGAAGGTCAACATTCATTCCGATTTTTTCAGCCAAGCTTTGAACAAAGGCATCGCGCAAATGGCAACCACCATTGCCCCAGGTAAAAGGATAGTTGTCGGAGGCTCCAGCCTTGAACATAATTCTTTGATAATCGGGTCGAGGGCTAGTATGGAAAATGGGATAATTCATTTCTTGGTCGTACCCACACTCGTCTTTGGTTATAAAATCAATTCCTTTTTGAGGGAAGGCCCAGGAGTCGTTTCCGTGCTTGTTTACTTCGCCGTACGATTCAAACAAAAACTGCTGATTGGCTCCGAAGTATTCCAAATGAGAAAAAATTCGGAGGCTTCCGTTTGCAAAAATTGCACTGAAATCGGACGAAGAAAGGCTTACAACAGGCAGGCTGAAGTTTTCATTGATAAAATACGTGTTGGTGCTGACCCAGCTGGGCAAAAAACCTGGTTGGGTGGAAAAGGCCCTGGCCCGGATAACGGTGGTGGCGGCAACCGAAATAGGACCTGCATACAAAGTAGAGGCAGGGGTAGGTTCTGAGCCGTTTGTGGTGTACCGTATTTCGGCGGTCGGGTCAATGCATGCCAAGGCAATGGATTGAGTGCTGGTATAAAATCCATGCGGCACATTGACGGTAATGGGCGGCATGTAGTTTGTAAAGGCCCCAGTATTGGTTGCGTTTGGGCTAGGATTGGAAAAAAAGCCCCAGGTTGCGGCCCCATCGGTACTGCGTCCGGCCGAGTGATTTCGGGCGGCCTTTTGAATAGCTACCTGATCAATGGGCGTGCCCATTATATCGCTAAGCACCACAAATTCAGGATTTTCGCTCTGCCTTAACTTAAAACTAGTATGGTATGGGGGGGTATTGGTGATGTTGAGGTCTGAGGCAAAAACCAAAAAGTAGCCACCTGCAGGAACAGTTGCCGCAGGAATTTGCCATTTTAAAGGATTGGCGGGGTTATCGCTTAAAAACAATCCTGTTGTACCCACAGGAGCTCCGGTGGGATTGTAGAGTTCAATCCAGTCCTCATAATCTCCAAATTGGTCGGCATAGTCGTTGTAGTTAGAGCAAGAATACTCGTTGATAACCAATTGCGCCGAAATAGGCCCGCCCCCAAATCCAAACAAAATAAAAAACAGGTATAGAAGGTGTTTCATCGGGGCAGATGCATTAATCGTTGGCATGAAATTTTTCCTGAGACCGACAGCAATTTTATAAGGTAAGGACCTGGAGCTAAAAATTCTAGGTTTAATTTAAGACCTTCGCTCGTCTCAAAATGCTGCATGCAAACGCGGCCTTCGGTGTCCAATACCTCAACAAGAGTAAATGGGCGTGGAAGAACAACATATCGGCTTGAAGGATTGGGGAAAATTTGCGCGGGTTCGGCTTCTGATTCCGAGAATCCCATCAAGCAATTCTCGGGCACCAGGTAGCCTGGCGAGCCCCCAAGGCAGCCATATCCCCAATAAGCTGCACTGTTCACGTCCCAGTGGGGCAATGGATTTCTTGGCGCTTCCAGGGTATATCCGTTTCCATCGGGTTCGTTGGGCCAAGGCGCATAATCCAAATAATGCATGGAATAAATCAGCTTATCGGCGGCATTATAGACTCGAATGGCATCGCCAGTTCCCGAGAAGCTGAAGGGCAAGGGGCCAATTTTGTTGGCAATTCCAGGGTTCTCTTGGTTGAACAAAGTAAGGTCCGCGTACAAAACCAAAAAACCATCTGGGGAAATAATGGTGCCAGGAGGGATTTTATACAGGTTGGTGTTTTTTTCGTCACGAACATAAAACCCACTTACGTCCCTGGGGCTGCTGCTTAAATTACGTAGCTCGAACCAATCTCCGGCATCGTTCCCGAGGGGGCTTTTGTAATTCACCTCGCTAACAATTAAGGTTTCGTTTGTACAGGGTTGATAAGCTTGGCCTGGGGAGCCCAAAACGCAGCCAATCCGCCAACTGTTTGGGTTGTTGGGGTCGGCGGAAGTACTTAGAAGTTCCAAGGTTCTTCCCAGTCCGTCTGCCCCCATATTCCATGGGGTAGAGTCGCTGTATGTTACCTGAATAAGCAGCTGATTTGTAGGGCTAAAAATCTGAATTTGGTCGGTGTTGTTGTTTAACCCAAAGCCCATGGGCCCCACTTTATTGGGAATAGAATAATGATTGTTAAATCTTTGCGTGTCGGCCACAAAAACCAAATAGCCCCCAGCCGCTATAGAAGTTCCGGGGGGGACAATATATAAATTCAGGGGGTCTGAATCTTTGATTTTATATCCACTAAGGTCAATTGGACTGCCCCCCGGGTTAAACACCTCGAACCAATCCCCGGTACTAAGGGTTGAATCGCTGTTGTAATTTATTTCAGTGATGTGCAGTGCTTGACCTTGAAGGGTTCCTTTGTTTAAAAGGAAGAACAAAAAAGGCAAAAAGAAAAAAGATCGGAATTTCAACATAGGTGGACCTGAAACAGAGTTCTAAGTTAATATTTTCTTAACGTTGGGCAGTTGATTTGAAAAGAAAGGGAATAAATAATTAACTGGATTTAAGAAAAATTGAAGATGTGGGTTCTTTTCTGCCCGAATGAAAAGTCCTACCTTGCAGGCTTAAAATAAAAGCTATGTCGTTTTTCCGAAAAACAGTGTTCGGTTTACTCGCCTGCATGACATTAGGTTCTGTCGCCTTTTCACAATCCAAAATTTCGTTTGTAGAATACGATTTGCCTAATGGGCTTCACGTTATTTTGCACAAAGACAACAGCACCCCAATTGTAGCTGTTTCTGTTCTTTACCATGTGGGTTCAAAAAACGAAGACACTTCTAGAACAGGATTTGCCCACTTTTTCGAACACCTTTTGTTTGAGGGTTCAGAAAATATAGGCCGGGGTGAATTTGATAAGTACATTCAAAAGGCGGGCGGGGCAAACAACGCGAACACCTCGCAAGACCGCACCTTTTATTACGAAGTGCTATCTTCGAATCAATTGGAATTGGGTTTGTGGCTGGAAAGCGAGCGCATGCTTCATGCCAAAATCGAAAACATTGGCGTTGAAACGCAACGCGAGGTTGTAAAGGAAGAAAAGCGGCAGCGGGTTGACAACCAGCCTTATGGTTCTTTATTGGAAGAGGTATTTAAGCGGGCTTACAAGAAGCACCCTTACCGCTGGGTTCCGATTGGCTCAATGGAGCACCTGAACGCCGCCAAGTTAGACGAGTTCATGGAGTTTTACCGCACCTTTTATGTGCCTCAAAACGCCACATTGTCGATTGCTGGCGATTTAGACATTGAAAAAACCAAGGTTTTAATTGAAAAGTACTTTGGTTCTATTCCCAAAGGGAAACGCGAAATTCCTCGGCCCAAGGTTGTTGAGCCACCCTTAGGCAAAGAGATTCGCGATACCGTTTTCGACAAAATACAGCTTCCGGCAGTGGTTCAAGCGTACCGCATTCCAGCCCAAGGAACACCCGATTATTATGCTCTTCAGGTTTTAACCACCTTGTTGTCGAGCGGCGGCAGTTCTCGGTACAACCGTTCTATTGTTTATGAACAGCAAAAAGCCGTAGCCACCTTTGCTTTTCCTTTCCCTTTGGAAGATCCAGGGGTATTTATTGCTTTGGGCATTTGCAATCAAGAAACGGGGCCAGCCGAACTTGAAAAGGCCATGGATGCAGAGGCAGAGCGGGTTAAAAAGGAGCCCATCACAGAAGCAGAAAAAACCAAAGTGATTAACCAAATCGAGACCTCGTTTATTGAACAAAACCAGCAGGTGGCTGGCATTGCCGAAAATCTGGCCAACTACCATGTGTACTATGGAGATGCCAACCTGATCAATACCGAGATGGAGCGATATAGGGCCGTTACTTCGGCTGATATTTTGCGTGTAGCCAACCAATACCTGGTTAAAGAAAACCGGGTTGTTTTGTATTACTTACCTCAAGCTTCGAATTAAGATTAGTCCCATGAAAAAAGCCACGCTTTTCCTTATAGCCTTTTCAGTTCTGGCCTTTGCATTGCCAGCCACGGCGCAGCTTGACCGCAGTAAGGCTCCAGCAGCCGGACCTGCACCTAAAATTCAATTAGGAAGCTATCAATCTTTCAAATTAAAAAATGGGCTGCGCGTTTTTGTTGTTGAAAACCACAAATTGCCCGTGCTTACCTTTTCATTGCAGGTTGAAATGGACCCTATTCTAGAAGGAGACAAATCGGGCACCTCCGATTTGTTCAATTCTATGATTATGTCGGGTACCACCAAAAGAACCAAGGTTGAATTGGACGAAAAGATTGACATGTTGGGCGCCAGCATTCAGGCTGGAGCCGGATTCGCCTTTGCTTCTGGACTTTCGCGCAATAAAAAAGAAATGCTCGACCTGATGGCCGAGGTGGTAACTATGCCTTCTTTTCCAGAATCAGAATTGGATCGCATAAAAAAGGAGGCCTTGTCAGGTCTTGCCTCCCAGCAAGACGATCCCGGCCAAATTGCCAGCAACATTGCCGGTGTTGCCAATTTTGGCGACAAGCACCCCTACGGTGAAGTTACCGACAAAAAAACCATTGAGGCCGTTACGCTGCAAGACATTCGCAATATGTACACTCAAGTGTTTAGCCCAAAATCTTCGTATTTGGCCATTGTGGGTGACATTACCTTGGAAGAGGCAAAAGCGTTAACGGAGGAAGCCTTTGGAAAATGGGCAGGAGAAAAATTGCCCAGCCGGAAGTTTCCTGATTCCCAAGCTCCGCAATCCTCACAGGTATTCATGTACGACCGGGGCAACAGTGTGCAAAGTTCCATTCGTTTGACCTATCCCATTGATTTAAAACCCGGCGCTCCAGATGCCATTGCTGTTCGTGTTATGGCAAATATTTTAGGTGGGGGCATGAGTGGACGCTTGTTTAAAAACCTGCGCGAAACCCATGGATATACCTATGGTTCTTACGCTTCCATATCGCCTGACCCACTTAAAGGAACCTTTACCATTACCGCCGAAGTGCGGAATTCTGTCACCGATTCTGCCGTATATCAAATGGTGGCCGAAATGAATCGAATAGTAAGCGAGCCTATTTCAATGGAAGAAATTGACCGCACCAAAGCCGAAATTACGGGTGCTTTTGCGCGCTCACTAGAAGACCCCGGCACCATTGCCCGTTTTGCCATCAACATAGAACGCTACAAACTGCCTGCAACTTATTATCAGGACTACCTAACCACCCTAGCCAATTTAACCCAAGAAGACATTCAGAATGCGGCCCAAAACTATGTTAAGCCCTTTGGCTATAACCTGGTTGTAGTTGGTCGCCGCGATAGCACTGAAGCCGGTTTATTGCCTTACGATGCCGATGGTAAAATTTCATTTTTCGATGCCTTTGGTCGCAAAGCAGGAAGTTTAGCTCCAGCTCCCGAAGGAGTAACCGCTCAAACGGTGATTGACCGCTTTGTTCAAGTGAGTGGTGGAAAAGAAAACATCAACAACATCAAATCGTTTTCCCAAAAAGGAGAAGCCTCCATACAAGGGTTTACCCTAGAGATGGAAACCGACTTTAAAGGCCCCGACAAAGGGAGAATGGTACTAAAACAAATGGGGCAGGTGGCCCAAAAAGTAGTAGTGAACGGCAAAAAGGGCAGCACGGTTGACCCCAGTGGAGAAAAGCCCATGGACGAAAACGACATCAAAGAAACCCTAGCTCAATTGAATCCGGTTTTAGAAGCGGTGTATGCCAATTACGGATATACCGTGGAACTGCAGGGCTTG
The DNA here is from genome assembly GCA_016866335.1 of Bacteroidota bacterium. Classification (GTDB taxonomy): domain Bacteria; phylum Bacteroidota; class Bacteroidia; order CAIKAF01; family CAIKAF01; genus CAIKAF01. The sequence continues at coordinate 14,292 of VGMT01000016.1, forward strand.
CTTTTAATTGATGGGGAGCGTTGCTATCAAATGAAGTTTGTTGGACCATCGGGAAGTGTAGATACCCGTTGGTACAGCGAAGAAAACGGCGTATTGATTAAATCGAACGGAGCTATGGGTTCAACCGTATATTCGCGGTATCAGCCCGTTAATGGTGTTATGCTGCCTCATCAGCTTGATGTAACCGAGCAAGGAATGTCGTTGACCTTTATTTTAAAGGAAATCAAGGTTAACCACAACCTAGAGAACAGCCTTTTCGATTCGAAATAAGTTGCCGTCTCTTTTAGCCGTAAACCGCCCCGAGGCGTTCTGCGGCAGGGATTGACGAGGCTACCCCGCAAGGGTGCCGAAGCCTGGCCCGCTAGGTGCGGAGGCGACTTCAGGAGCCCCCGCAAACCAGCTGGGCCAGGCTTTCGGTAACCGCGGAGTAGCCCGGAAAGCCCGGCTGCCGCCCCCAAAAAAAACAACCTGTCCATGAACAAGTTCGGGCTTTTTGCATTCTAAGATAATGGAGAACGTTCAGCGACTGTTTTGGTTTCGCCGCGACCTGCGTCTGCACGACAACCGAGGCCTTTTTGAAGCACTTAGCCGCGGCGGAACGCTGCCTGTGTTTGTTTTCGACGTTCAGATTCTGCAGAAACTGCAAGACAAAACAGACCGAAGGGTGCAGTACCTACACCAACGGCTTTTAAGCCTTAGCCAAGAAATTGAAGCGCAGGGCGGGCGGTTGCAGGTGTTTTACGGTGAGCCCTTGCAGGTTTGGGCAAAATTGGCCGAGACCTACACGCCCGCTGAAGTCATTGCGAACGAAGATTATGAGCCCTATGCTCGGACCCGCGACGCGGCGGTAGCCGCGATGTTGAACGAAAAAGGCATTGCATTTCATACCTTCAAAGACCATGTTCTGTGCGCACCCGAGGAAATTCGGTCGGGTTCCGGTGGGTCTTACTCGGTTTATACCCCCTACAGCCGGGTGTGGTTGGAGCGGGCGGCGCGGGAATCGGAACACCGCAGTTTCCCTTCAGAAAAGCTGCCAACGGGCTGGGCTAAAGAGCAAACGGCCGCGGAAATGCCTTCGTTGAACCACATGGGATTTGAGCAGAGTTCCTTTGTATATCCAAAAACACAGGTGCCAGACCAAACTTTAAAAGCCTATGCCGAAACCCGCAACCTGCCATCTTTAGATTCCACCAGCAAATTGGGCCTGCATTTGCGGTTTGGCAGCATTTCGGTGCGCGAATTGTACCGGCAGGCAGTGCAGCACAGCGAAACCTTTGTCAAGGAATTGGCTTGGAGGGAGTTTTTTATGCATGTTATGTGGCACCACCCCCGAGTGGTCGATAGGGCCTACAAACCGGCCTACGATGCCATTCCCTGGTTAAACCGAGAGGAAGACATAGAACGTTGGTGCGCTGGGCAAACGGGCTATCCCATTGTAGATGCTGGAATGCGGGAACTGCTGGCCACCGGTTTTATGCACAACCGGGTGCGTATGGTGGTGGCGGGATTTTTGGTGAAGCATTTGCTGGTAGATTGGAGGATTGGCGAGGCTTGGTTTGCTCGGCATTTATTGGATTTTGAGTTGGCGAGCAACAACGGGAACTGGCAGTGGGCAGCGGGAACGGGCTGCGATGCGGCTCCGTACTTCAGGGTATTTAATCCGAGCACCCAGGCCGAGAAATTTGATGCGAAGGGCGAGTACATTCGACGTTGGGTTCCTGAAATTGACGGTTTTGGGTATCCGCAACCGATGGTTGAGCATGCGATGGCGCGCAACCGGGCGATTGAAACCTATAAAAAAGCCTTGGCGGGAGCATAGGGCAGACCCTTCAAAAACGGTTTTTAATTTGCAGGATTTGGGGCGGCAGCCGGGCTTTCCGCACTACTCCGCAGACCGAAAACGGGCCAGCCCTTGCTCGGCAGTAGCTCCCAAGGTCGCTCTGCCACCCAAGGGTTGGCAGCCGTTTCGTCCTTTGCGGGGTAGTTGCGTCAATCCCTGCCGCGGCTCATGGCGTTTGCGTGGTTGTGGCAGGCCTGAGCGCCTACTATATGGAAGATCAATATAGAACCGCTGTTTTACGGGTTCCGTACTGAATTTTAAGGGCATCAACGTCGCGAAGGGCTTCCTTAATGTCGGTAATAATACCGGTAGAGATTTCTTCGTCGGCCTTAATTGAAACGAAAGCCTTTTTTCTATCGGCTTCGGGCAAGCGATTCATTTCTTCTAAAACAAAAGGGCCCACGTCTTTAACATCGGCAATAACGTCGTTCAGCTGCATGCGTGGTGCAGAGCCATACAGGTTTGCCTTGGTTGGCTGCCCTACGTACACCGAAATGATTTTATTGCGGTCTTCAGAAGCAATTTTAACCGATTGGGTTGCGCCAGGTTTGGTTACCTTCACTTGAAGGGTAACCTCGCGCATACGGGTTGCCACCATAAAAAAGAACAAAAGCATAAATACGATATCGGGAAGGGAAGCGGTATTAATACCGGGGGCATCGCCTGAACCACCTTTTTTCCTAAACTTAGACATGCTTATTTCGATTTAATAGGTTCAGCCTCAGAAATGGCCATGGGAATGGCTTTTTGAATGGCTTGCATTTTGGTGTTGGCCTCCTCTTGAATATCGTCGGTTTGTCCTTTGGCCGCCAATTCTGAAAGTTCATCGTACGACTTCCCAAATTTTTCTTTTGCCAACTCGTTCCGCAATTCATTAAAAGCTTGAGTAAGTACATCCTGAACCTCAATGTAGGTTTTGTACGTGGTCAAGCGGTCATTTTGCAGAGCAACAATCCCTTTGGATTTTTGAAACACAAAAGTAAACCCGTCTTCACCGTACTCTTCTGGGGCTTCTTTTTCGGGCCAATCGGATCGGTTGGTTCGGTTTGGAATAAAGGTTTTTACTCTCTCTTTTAAGGTTTTAACATCGCCGTACTCGTTGTTCACCAGCAACTCGTTGTTGCGGTTAACGTAAACCAGCAATACATTTCGCTCTTTAACTGGTGGCGGTGGTATTTGTTCTTCGACCTTTCTGGGTAGCTCTCTTGGCAATCCATACTCTTGGTCCATGGTTGTGGTTACCAAGAAAAAAATCAGGAGCAGAAAGGCGATGTCGGCCATAGAACCGGAATTGATTTCCGGCAAGGGTTTTCTGCTGCGTCGTCCCATTGCAGTTTATTTAAGCATTTTGGACACCTCGGTATACACCACGGCAGCAATGGCCAATCCAATTACAATCATCATGGTGAGCAGGGCTGCATCAGCAAAGTAAAAGGCCGCATCGGGCACACTACGAATAAATTCTACGGTTTCGATCGACTTATTGGTTAAGTCGTACGATTCGCGGCCTGATGCGAAGATGCGGCTAAAGGCAAAAATCGCCAGAATTCCCCCCGTAAAGATCGCGGGTTTAATTAACCGGCGAATGTCTTGAATGGCGGTTTTGACAAGAAAAACCAAAATCAGGGCACCCGCAAGAAGTACGGACATAATGGTCAAGGTCATGTAAAAATCTACAGCTCCATTAAATCGGCCAACGGCATCGGAAGCCGATGAGCCGGCATTCAGAGCGGCCATCGAAATGTCTTCGTTGCTAACGCCCGTGGCCATAACCACGATGTAAGCGATAACTCCAAGCAATCCGATGCCATAACTAAGGCCTGGGCCTAAATATTTAAGGTAAGGCTTCATGCTTGTTTAATTATGAATTGGAATTTCCACTTTTAGCCACTCCTGACTTTACCAACATATCAACGAAGTTGACAGAAGCCTCTTCCATTTCGTTCACCAAGCCTTCAATTTTAGACATAATGTAATTGTAGAAAATTTGAAGAATCATGGCCACGATAAGACCGCCAACGGTGGTCAAAAGGGCTACTTTGATACCCCCTGCAACAACGGTAGGCGAAATATCACCGGCGGCTTCAATTTTATCGAAGGCGAAAATCATACCAATTACCGTTCCTAAGAAACCGAGCATCGGAGCCAGTGCAATGAAAAGAGACAACCAAGGAAGGGCCTTTTCCATTTTTCCCATTTCAACGCCACCGTACGAAACAACGGCTTTTTCAACCACATCGATGCCTTCGTCGGCACGGTTTAATCCTTCAGCAAAAATGCCAGCTACGGGACCTGGGGTATTTTGGCAAACGGTTAAGGCAGCTTGGGCCCCTCCGCTTTTAAGTGCCGACTCCAATTCATTCAAAAACTTCTTGGTGTTGATGGTAGCCATGTTCAGATAAATAATCCGCTCAATAGCAACAGCCAAGCCAATAATCAAACAAATTAAGATGGGCGACATCCAAATGTAATCCCCTTCAATGAACTTGTCTTTTAAAATTTCACGGAAACCCTTTTCAGTTTCGGTAACTGTTGTTCCGTCCGCGGCCGAATCAGCAGGAGCTTCGGGTGCAGCTTCGGCGGCCATTTCGGTGGCAGCGGGGGCTGCAGAAGAATCTACATCTCCAGCCAGCATCACAGCTGGGCTCAAAAACAGAGAGAAAAGCAGTAAAAAAGCGGTTAACTTCTTCATAATCATTTAAGTTAGCGATGGTTCGCGATGCGTAAAGATGGTTTAATTGCTCAGCAAAATTAGAAGAATTTTAGAACCTCATACCAAGGTTTACAAGTTTTATCCATTTAAACAAAAATTTAATGGGGATTTGGAGGCCAATACCCCTCCCCTTAAGCAATCATGAATAGACCCAAACAAAAAGGGCCGCCACGAATGCACGAATGTTTTTGGGTTCGGGGCTAAATTGGCCAGGCCCCCATAACCAACGATCAATGAAAATACGTTTTAAGGGTAGCCACGAATGCACGAATGTTTTTGGGTTCGGGGCTAAATTGGCCAGGCCCCCATAATCAACGATCAATGAAAATACGTTTTAAGGGTAGCCACGAATGCATGCGTTCATAGTCAAACTGTCCGGATTATCTATTGAGCCGCCTAGCCCTGAAGGGGCGAAATACACTAGCACAGGGTGCAGCCCTGTGTATTCGTTCGTTCGCGCATTCATACGTTTGTGCATTCGTTGGTTGGTTCGTGCATCCGTTGGTTCGTTCATTCATTCATTCGTTTGTTCGTGCATTGATTCATTCGTTCGTGCATCCGTTCGTTCGTGTATTCGTGCATTCCTGGCTAATTTTTCCGCACCCAGGTTGGTAATGGCTTAATTTACACGACCAGGTTGGTAGCCCCGCATGCGCAAACATTCCTGCATTCGTGGCTAATTTTTCCGCACCCAGGTTGGTAATGGCTTAATTTACACGACCAGGTTGGTAGCCCCGCATGCGCCCCAAAATTTTTACCTTTGAACCCATGAATAATTTCTTGAACGAGCTGAAATGGAGAGGGATGCTGGCCGATGTTATGCCCGGCACCGAAGAATGGCTAAGCAAAGGACCAACGGCAGGCTATGTGGGATTTGACCCCACTGCCGACTCTCTGCATGTGGGCCACCTGGTTCAAATTATGCTCTTGGTTCACCTGCAACACGCCGGACATACTCCCATTGCCTTAATTGGCGGGGCGACCGGCATGGTGGGCGACCCCTCTGGAAAATCCCAAGAACGAAATCTGCTGTCGGCCGAGGCCATTGCTCACAATACCGCCTCCATTCAAAAGCAAATGGAGTCTTTCCTAGACTTTTCATCCGCCAAATTGCTAAACAACCTGGATTGGTTTGGAAGCATGGGCTTCATTGATTTTATTCGCGACGTAGGCAAACACATTCCCGTTACCTATATGATGGCGAAAGAATCGGTTAAAAAACGCTTGGAAACCGGCATGTCTTTTACCGAATTCACCTACCAGTTGCTGCAAGGCTACGATTACTACCATTTGTACACTCAACACCATTGCCGGCTTCAAATGGGCGGAACAGACCAGTGGGGAAACATGACCACCGGCACCGAATTGATTCGCCGAAAGGCCGGCGGAGAAGCCTATGCCTTTACCACCCCGCTTATTACCAAAGCCGATGGCAGCAAATTCGGCAAAACCGAATCGGGAAATGTTTGGCTAAGCCCTGAAAAAACCTCGGTGTACGATTTCTATCAATTCTGGCTGCGCAGCTCCGACTCGGACGCCGCCAAGTACATCCGCATTTTCACCCTGAAATCAAAAGAAGAAATTGAAGCCTTGGAAGCCCAGCATGCGTTGGCTCCGCATGAATTAAAACTGCAACGCGCTTTGGCCGAAGACATTACAGTTCGGGTGCATGGCGCCTCTGGATTGAAAATGGCCGAAAAAACCAGCGATATGCTTTTCGGAAAGGCCACCACCGACGAACTTCAAGCCCTCTCTGAATCGGAAATCCTTCAAATTTTTAGTGGAGTCCCCATGTTTTATGTTGCCGCCGCTGAATTCCAGTCCTGCACCGAGCTGGCCGAACTGCTGTCGGTGAAAGCGGCCGTCTTTTCGTCAAAAGGAGAAGCACGCCGCATGATTCAGGCCGGCGGGGTCTCCATCAACCAATCTAAGGTGGGATTAAACGACCTTCCCACAAACAGCAGCCTGATTCAAGGTAAATACCTGCTGGTTCAAAAAGGAAAGAAAAACCACCATTTGCTCATTGTTCAAAATTCCTAATGCCATGAAAATGCACTTCCATGCAGCCTTGGCCTTTGGCCTGTTTTTGTTCGCCTGCAAAGGCCCCGAAACCGAAGCCCCGATTGTACTTCAAGCAAGCCCCGAAGAGGTAAAACAGGCCGAGGAACGCCTGAAAACCTACGCTGAGATTACCCTAAGCAGCGATTTAGAAGCAGGCCTTGCCAAAGAGTACAAGGAAATGCTCCCTTTGCTGAAAGAAGCCGCCAAATTGATGGATGAATTGTTTTGGATTCAAGCCTATGGAGAAAAAGAACCCTTTCTGGCTCAGTTAACCAACCCCGCTGTACGCCGCTTTGCCGAAATCAACTATGGCCCTTGGGACCGATTGAACGACAACGCACCTTTTATTGGCATGGCCGGGGAAAAACCCGCCGGAGCAAATTTGTATCCGCCCAACATGTCGAAGGCCGAATTTGACTCATTACCCGACCCCAAGAAAACCGATTTGTACACCTTAATACGCCGAAATTCCGAAGGCCGCTTGCAGGCAGTTCCGTACAGCCTGGCCTTTGAGCCTCAACTTAAAAAAGCCGCCGATTTGCTGAACCGGGCCGCCGGCATGTGCCCCGACCCTTCGTTGGCCGATTACTTAAGAAAGCGGGCGGCAGCCTTTTTAAGCAACAACTACTACGAAAGCGATTTGGCCTGGATGCGCATGAAATCGAATCCGGTTGATTTGGTGATTGGCCCCATTGAAACCTACGAAGACAAACTGTATGGCTACAAAGCCGGCTTTGAGGCCTATGTGTTGATCAAAGACATGGAATGGAGCCGCAAATTGGAACGCTTTACCAAACTGCTGCCTGGCTTGCAGGCGGGGTTGCCGGTTCCCGCCGAATTTAAGCCGACCATTAGCGGCGAAGCCTCTGAAATCAATGCTTACGACGTGGTGTACTATGCGGGCGAATGCAACAGCGGCTCAAAAACCATTGCCATTAACCTGCCCAACGACGAACGCATTCAGCAGGAATTGGGTACCCGTCGCCTGCAATTGAAAAACGTGATTCGAGCCAAGTTCGATAAAATCATGACGCCCATTGCCCAAGAACTGATCGATTCCACGCAGTGGAAGCACATTACCTTCGATGCATTTTTTAGCACCATAATGTTTCACGAGGTGGCCCATGGGCTGGGAGTGAAAGAGGTGGTGGGCAAACCCGGTTTGTTGGTGCGCAATGCCTTGAAAGAGCATGCCTCGGCGTTGGAAGAAGGCAAGGCCGACATTTTGGGCTTGTACATGATTCATCAGCTTCACACCATGGGCGAAATCGAAGGCAATTTGCAGGACTACTACGTAACCTTTATGGCGGGAATTTTCCGCTCGGTGCGCTTCGGTGCGGCCAGTGCGCATGGGCAGGCCAACATGATGCGCTTCAACTATTTCTTGCAGCAGGGCGCGTTTCAGCGCAGCAGTACGGGCAAGTACACCATCAACATGGCCAAAATGGAGGCGGCCATGAAGGGCTTGTCGGCCCTGATTTTGACCTTGCAGGGACAGGGCGATTACGAGGGAGTTCAGCGGGCCTTCGCCGAGCAGGGGGGAATCGGCAGCGAGCTTCAATCGGACTTGGACCGCCTGTCAAAACTGGGGGTTCCGGTCGATTTGGTGTTTAAGCAAGACTAAGGGTTTTTTGTGGGGCGGCAGCCGGGCTTTCCGCACTACTCCGCAGGTACCGAAAGGCTGGCCCAGCTGGTTTGCGGGGGCTCCTAAGGTCGCCTCCGCACCTAGCGGGCCAGGCTTCGGCACCTTTGCGGGGTAGTTGCGTCAATCCCTGCCGCGGCTCGTGGCTTTTATGTGGTGGGCAAGCACAAGGCCTGCCCTAACTATTTATCTAGAACAACCCAAGTAGATTGGCGCTGTTGTAAATTGCCAGTAAGAACAAGCAAATAGGTTCCAGGCTTAATTCCTAAAAATGGAATAGAATACTCGGCGTTTGGGTTCAAAATCCATTCATCTGCAATTACGCGGCCTTGAAGGTCTATTATTCTAAATCTTAAAGGGCGTTCCGTCCAATCTCCCAAGTCAATGCGACTGAAATCTGTACAAGGATTTGGCGAAACCTTAAGAATTGACTTAGCGTTGAACTTAAACAAGTCGTTTCCAGGTATTGAATACTCATGGGCACCGATGTCGTACAAGCCACCAAAGGGCAAGGTGTTTCCAAAAAAGTCAAAACCTCCGTTGGATGCTCCTAAAAAAGGTTGTACGTCGGCACCGGCATCAATAGCTGCTGAGCCTGCAGGCAATTTGTATGCAGTTAAACTGTTTAAAGGAGCTGGGTAAATGGTTGGAGCAGGAGACGAAACTTGGGTCAGCTGGGGGTCGGCTTCCAAGCCTGAGGGGGTTCCATTCCAATATTCGCAGTTCGACCCTAAAGAGCGAAATGAGGCCAAGCCAGAAACACTTGAACCATAAAAAAAGCTGCCCGTATTACCGGAAGCCCAATATAGATTGTTCGCAAAATATGGCTGGCTGCTTGTAAAGGTGGCGGGGACATGAATAAAGGGCAAACCGCCAAAGGTTTGAAATATATTGTTGAAGCAATTCACGCCATTCATTTGGTTCCCATAATCGGTCATTTGAAAAGCACTAAAAGACGGATACGTATTGGCAGGAGACGGGGAAACAACCACAGTGTTGTTGTAAAAATCCAATCCATTCCATTGGGTATTCGGGGCGGTAAATAGAGTAACAGGACTGTTGTTGGTTTTGGCATCGCCAACACTTAGGTTGTACCGCACAACATTGTTGCCCCAAGGGCGAGCTCCCCAGTAATTTCCGAGTAGAATGCCCGCCCCGTCGTTGTCGTGCGAGTAGCAATACTGAATAGTAGAGTTGGTAACTCCACCATCTAAATCAAATCCAAGGCCATCGCAACCAGAGCCCGCAGAATTGTGGTGGCTTTCGCAATATTGAATGGTAACCCTATTGGCTGAGAACACCCAAATACCTCCTGGCCCCCCACAAGCGGTATTTAAACTGCCTGTTTCATAGGCCTCGCACCGTTCAATCAGGGCCGAATCGATTTGAGAAAGGACAATTCCACTACCCTTATGGTTGTTGGCCGGATACCCTGTGATGTGATGAACGATGGTATTGGTTATTTTAAAATTAAAATGCGGATAGGTTGTTGTTTGCTGCTCGTCGTACGCCAAGGAAACTATCCCGTTTTCTCGGCAATTTTTCACCTCGCAGGAGTCAATCCAAACGTCTTTAAACCCTGCTTGTACACCTTGTACGTAGTTGGAATAGAATCGGATTCCACAAAAACCAAAACCACTTACCGTTAAATTACGCAAACGAACGTTCTCATGGTAACCCGAGGGTAAGTTGGTATAAAACAAAATTCCATCGGAGGGACTTGCATTTCCGTTGCCGGGTCCAGTAAAATTTAAATTCTCAAGGTAGATACCCGCTGTATTTGTGGCTTTAAATCCACAGGTACTTGTTAAGGTAGTATTAATGGTAGCCCGACCCGATCCAAAACTAGTTAATACCATGGGGATTCCCGGGTTGTTGGCATCGGCTGCATCAAACTCCAAATTGCCCTGAAAAGTATGCCCGCCTTCAAAGAAAAGGGTGTCACCAGGCAAAAATGTCCTGGAGTTGACTTGAGACAGCTGGGTCCAACCGTCAGAAGGACTTAAACCCGTGGTGTTGTTGCCAAAGCTACAAATGTAGTATCGAGTTGCCCGAACTGAATTCAACAGCAAACCACAGGCAACGAAAGAAAAGATAAAAAACAGCCTCATGATTCTATGAGATTACCTAGAAATAGATTGCTTGTGGGCTGCACGCAAATTACCCTGTTCAACAAAAACAAATACCACCCCTTCGTTGAATAGGTTAGAATTAAGCTGGGCCTTGGCACCCTGATGATATGCTTGATAAAGCAATCGCCCATGCATATCCAAACATCGAATCTGAACCGGTTGCGATTTTAAAAAACCTTCCCATTCAATCCATACAGGACCAGAAGATGGATTTGGACGCATATTTACGGTAACCGATGGACCAGGCAACGTGTTGGTAACCGACGTGTTGGGCTGAGGGCGAATCAACTCAAATAATCCTTGAGCATACCAACGGGCCAAGTAATCGTTCGGGTGCAAAGAATTGGCTGTACAATGCTTAGCTCCCTTGCGTTGATAAATACTGTCGCTCAGTTGGGTCATATTGAAGCAAACCACCCCTTGAGATTCAAGGCCAAGCAATTCACTTTCGAATCCCTTCATTAATAGATTTCCGTTGGCTGGGGCGCCCATTCCAGCTACATCTGGCAACATGTTGGCAATCAGAATAAACTCAACGTTTGGATTGCCTTGCCGCATTTTGCTCATCATAGATTGCATATAGGTTCGAAACTGAGCATTGCTGGTGTTCCCCCAAATGTCATTCATTCCAAAATCGATCAACACCAAGTCGGGTTGGTTTGGATTGACTAGTGGGATGCAATAATCATCGCCCCATTTGGCAGTCTTTCCTCCGCAAGAACTATTAAATAGTGTTACCCCAACCCCATATTCGCGTCGAATTTGTTCTGCGAACATTTCAATATAGCTCTTCATATAGGGAGTATTGGGAGTGAAATTGTTGGGGTCGCCCGCAAAACCACTTACGTTGAGGCCTGCTGTGATGCTCATTCCCAAAGCCTGAACGGTAATGTTTTGTTGAGCATTTAGTTTGCTTAGGGTATTTGAAAGTTGCCCACCTCTAAAACGTGTCAGGCTATCTGCGCCCCAATTGGCTTGATTTGGGATGTAGGTAACATTAATCCAAGAACTGTGTTGTACATTTTCAAGCCCTGAACCAAAGGTGGTTGAATAGCCTGCAGAAAGGCCGGGTGAAATTTGGGTAATGGTTCTGCCATTCAAACTGTAGTCTACATTGAGGTTAAACTGGGTTTGATAATTGTAGTTGCTAACCCCTAAAATTTGCTGAGGTTCAAACATTAGGTTTGCAGAACTTCCAGCCCCCGTTAGCAGTATTAACTCATTGAAAATGGTATCGGACTTCCAAAAAGGCTGCGTGTATTTTCTCAGGTCAACCTGAGGTGCTGTATTGGTATAATTTGGAAATTCGTAATACCCCCCTGCTACTGGGTTTACCAATACCCATTTGGCTTTGGCCGGCGAACAAGACCAAATGGCCTCGGCTGCCGGAATGGTAGTTAAGACATTGCACAAAGAATCATAAAAAGTACAGCTGCCCCCCGCGTAATAAATGACGTTTGCATTGCAACTTGCTGAGCCTGTTGGAGGCGTACATTGGGCTGAAATATACCCAACACTAAACCCCAAAAAAATCAAGATGTTACTTAAATTCATGGCATGGATTATTAAAGTTGGAACCAAGTTAAAATAACTTTTTCAAAGAAAATCCGTTTGGCTTCCTTGCAACTAAATTTTTAACAAACAGGCGCTTAGCCTAAAAAAGGGGAAAGCACCGTGTTTACTGGTTGTTCAAAAAAGCCAATAGATTAACGCCGCCAGCGGCAGGGATTGACGAGGCTACCCCGCAAAGGTGCCGAAGCCTGGCCCGCTAGGTGCGGAGGCGACCTTAGGAGCCCCCGCAAACCAGCTGGGCCAGCCTTTCGGCAACTGCGGAGTAGCCCGGAAAGCCCGGCTGCCGCCCAAATCAACCCCTACCCCTACCCTGTCTTTGACCAAAATCGACTCCATGGAATTTTGTACCAGCCGTACAGCAAAACCGGAGCCAGCAGTGGGAAGGTGTAACGCTCTTCGATGCCGCGCTGAACAAAAATCAAGTAGCACAGGTACAGGCAAATGCCTGCAAAAAGCCAGCGCTGCGGCCCGCCCCGCCAAAGCCAATAGCCCAGCAGAATCCAGGCCATGGCATGCACGAAAACACTCAGAATTCGAAGCAACTCTACCCCCCATTTCCCCCGACCTGTATGCTGAAAATAATAGGCATTTAGGTTGCTGTGCATCAGCAATTCGCCTGCCACTTTGGCCGGAGTTATCAGATAATACCGCAGGGGTTGCTGCCGGCGAAAGTTGCTTGCCAGGGAATCGAACAGCGCTACGCTTTGGGCCTCGGCCTGCAACAATTCGCTGGGCATAAGCCGCCCGCTCAAGGCAAAGGGCCGCTGCGCCTGAACCGCACGCACATACTGTGCATAGGCCCGCCTCAAGGCCTTGGTTCCCAAACTGCTGTGCACAAACTCTGGCGTTTGCCGCAAGCAACGCCCAACAATGCCCGTGTCGGGTTCGGCAGCCATGGCCGCTCGGTAAGTACCATCCATGGTTTCATGAAAGCGCCAACCCAAATGCTCCCAGCCTTTAAACAGGCGCCAAGCCGCGGCATGTGGCTCCCGGTACTGGCCCGGAAGTTCGTTCTGGTAAATGGGATGCAGGTTCAAGCCCAGCCCAAACAACAGGTGGTTGCGCAGCAACCAGCTCGACAGGGGCAGCAAAGCCAAGGCCAGCAGAAGCAGCCCTTGCTTCCAGCGCCGAATACAAACGGGTACAAAGGCCAAAACCAAGGGAAGCAAAGCGGGTCGTACCAACCATAAGTACCCAAAAGCAAACGCGGCCAGCAGACCAAAGAACCAGCCAGCGGTTGGCTGTTGCCCAGCCTCGGCCTTTTGCCGATGCTTCCGCAAGAAAAACAAACCAAGCCCCAGCAAAAAGGGGCTGATTCCTTCGCTCAGGGTATAGGCCGAGAATCCGTATAAAAAAGGCAAAATCAACAGCGGGACAGCCAAGACAACCCTCCACTTAGGCTGGGAATCCATGGCCCAAAGCAGCAGCAAAAACAAACCTAAGCCCTGCAGCAGTGCCTGACTAATCCGCAGCGACAGCAAGGCCTGCTCTGATTTAGGAAAAAGCGCCAAATGCAGTCCATACCAAAGCCCATACCCGGGAGGCCGAACTGTTGCCAACCGCCCCTGCATGCCCGAATTTGGGAAAAACCCCTGTTGCTTCCATTGATCTATGGGCCGTAAATACGAAGGGTCGTCGGCGGTGCGCAGCGTTTGGTCCTGCCGCAGCAGCGTCTTAGGGGTTGTGGCCAGCTGAAAATTCTGCCAGCCTAAGGCGCAAGTCAAACAGAGCAGCAACATCAACAGGAGTCTTGCCCGAACCAAAAGCCCTAAAAAAGCCTTACCTTGCATACGCTATGTTTCGATTCTTGGGTAAACTTACGCAAATCCTGTGGTTGCTGATTAGCGGTTCTGCCGCACCCTGCATTTGGGGGCAAACCTGCCTAGCCCCCACGCAGCAAACGTATTTTTTGGTGCCCGATTCCATTCGAACCGATAGCGCCTTGATAACCTGGATGCCCGGAAACGGAGACGGAAGGGTGTTGTTCATTTCTCAGCAAAATTCCTTCGCGGCCCCCGCTGCCGGTTGGATTCCCAGCCCTTCGACCAACTACCAGGGCGGGCAACAATGTGTGTACGATGGCAATGGATCTGGCCCGCTGTGGATTAGCGGTTTGCAGCCAAGTACAGTGTACTTTGTTGCGGGTTATGAATATTGCTTGCCCGACAGGGTTTATTTGGATACGGTAGCCCTTCTCAATCCCTCTTCGTTCATGACGGCAGCGTTGCCTTGCAGCATCCCCTCCATTCAGGCCTCGAACATTGGATTGTCGCAGCTGGGTTTTTACAGCGTGCAGTTTTATTTTTCTCAAGGGAACGGCAGCGGCAGGGCGGTATTTCTGAGCGATGGGACTGCAGCCCAGGTTCCCCAGAACGGAACGCAGTTTCAGGGCGATACGGCGTATCAAGGAGGTGTGCAATGCGTTTACTTTGGTCCTGGGAATCCAACGCTTACCCTAAGCGGATTGCAGGACGGAACGAACTACTCAATCCGCATTTTTGAATACTGCGGAAGTTCGCCCCTGTATTTGGCCGATACGGGCCTAGGGAATCCTTTTTTGTTTTACACCCCGATCGACAGCATTCAGGCTCCCTGCGAGGCCCCAACCACGGGTGTTCCAGGGCTTAGCGCCGTTTGGTTGGGTGCCGACAGCATTCAGGTGGATTGGCAAATGGGCAGCGGCGACGGTCAGGTTATTTTGCTTGGAAGCACTGCGCCTATTTTTCCGCCGGTGAACGGTCAGGCCCCTTCACCGGGCTCAACCCAATATCAAGGCAATCCAACTGCGGTGTATTCCGGGCCACTTTCGGGTCCGGCCAGGGTTCAGGGTTTGGCTCCGGGGACGTATTTTGTGTCGGGTTATGGTTACTGTTTGCCTGATTACAACTACGATTTGATGGGCTTGCAAACAGCACCCATTCAAGTGGTTGTTGGCTCACAGGGATTGAACGAAGCCCAAATGCAACCCCAGCTTTTGTCGAACCCGGTTCGTGGAAATGCCTGGGAAATGAAGCTGGGAACCTTGGACTTTAGGGATTTTGAAATCCGGCTGTACAGCATGCATGGGCAAGAAATACCGGTTGCTTTTGAGGCCAGCCCTGGGGGTCTGCGCTGGGTTGGCCAGGTTCTGAACGCGGGGGTGTATGTGTTAAGCTGGAGGACCACCGATGGAACATTTGGACGCTTGCCCTTGGTGGTGGCAGGGCAATTGTAGGGGCGGGCCCTGGTGTCTGGCCTTGCACAGCCATTTTTAATGGAGATTGATTTTGGGCGGCAGCCGGGCTTTCCGCACTACTCCGCAGGTACCGAAAGGCTGGCCCAGCTGGTTTGCGGGGGCTCCTAAGGTCGCCTCCGCACCTAGCGGGCCAGGCTTCGGTACCTTTGCGGGGTAGTTGCGTCAATCCCTGCCGCGGGCGCACATAAACCTTTTGAGTCCCTATTGTTTTGATTGCTCCAGCCCAACCGCCCATAGGTTTTCGATTTTCTCGCGCGCGTCATTTTAGTTACTGCCACAATTCTCTGGGCGGCTAGCCCCCCACCCCCTAAAACAAAGTTAAACCGAAACAGAAAATTATCCGTTTGGTAAACGTTTAATAAACGTTTAAAAACGGATAAATCCCTGATTGTGCTTTCTGTAAAGGGTTCCAAAGGATTAATTATTGGGTATTATTACTACCTTTAATCGTTTCCAAAGATGAATTTTATCTTTTTGGGTTGAATGACCGAATTCCTGAGGTAGAAAACCCATGGGTTCAAACGTGGGATTTCGTTTGGCTTTTTTTATGTCAAGTTGGTCAATTCTAACATTTTGAAAATGAAAAAGAAACTCTTTATTGTATTTATTTTATCGCTTTTTGCCTCGAATACTCAAGCACAATTGGCAGGTTCATTCTGCGGAACTCACTCTTTTTCAGAGGTATGGGAAAATGAAATTCAAAGGTTGATTTTAGAAACCAAGAACCTTCAAAAAAACAAAAATCAAACAGAAAACAACTATGTTATTCCTGTTGTTTTTCATGTGATACATGGTGGAGAATCGGTGGGCACCTTTCCTAATATCTTAGAAGGTCAAATCCAATCTCAAATGACTATTTTGAATCAGGATTTTTCGGGGAATGCCTACAATGCATCGAATTACCCCCCAAATGCATTCGTGAACTGGGCTGTAAATCAGAATATTGCTGGTTTAAACCTGGACCAAAACGGACGGATTAAAATAGCGGATTTTAATATTCAATTTTGTTTGGCAACCAAAGATACGAGTGGTCAGTTATTGCCTGAGCCTGGTATACATCGGGTAAATTACCTGTCGTTGGGAATACCCAATCCCAGTACCTATACAACCCAATCGACCATGAAAGCGTACCTTGATAATACACTTAAGCCCCAAACCATTTGGGACGTAAGAAAATACCTAAACGTTTGGATTACCGATAAAAACACCGCGCTAACCTATTCTGGGGTTTCTTCAGGCCCACCCTTCAGCGGTTTAATGGACCTACCCAACAATGCCACCGAATTTACAGATGGAATTTGGTGTTACACCAAAGTGGTTGGGTCCAACTCCTTATTTCCTTCCGGAAGCTATTTGTCGCCCATGATTGATGGGCGTATTTTAACCCACGAAGCCGGGCATTATGTTGGATTAAGGCACATTTGGGGCGATCAGGATTGCGGGAATGACTTTTGCAATGACACTCCACCAGCTGCGGGTCAAAACTCAGGAGCGCCAACTTACCCCCATGAAGCGGGATCTTGTGCCTCGCCCTCCAATAATCCCGATGGAGAAATGTTTATGAATTTCATGGATTATACTCGAGGTCCAAGCGTATATATGTTCACTACCGACCAAAGAACCAGAGCCCAAACCGCTATGCTGAACAGTCCATTCCGAAATCAATTGGGAACCCATGGTTTGTGTTCTGAAACCACTGGTTTAATAAAGGAAACCATAAAAAATACCCTTTCAGTGTACCCCAATCCTGCCAAGAATCATTTGAATTTGGATGTTTCTGAAACCGAACCAAAGGAAATTTTAATAATCGACCTTTTTGGCCAAGTTTTGATTGCCACAAAAAACACCCATGTTGTTGACATTTCGTGCTTGGCGCAGGGTATTTACTTTGTTTCCGTTTCAACGGGTCAACAAACCTACGCTCAAACATTCATTAAGGAATGACTTTTTAACTTGGGAAAGCGCCTTTTTTTAGAGGATTCTCGTGCGACCAAGGGTTGGT
Source organism: Bacteroidota bacterium (assembly GCA_016866335.1). Taxonomy (GTDB): domain Bacteria; phylum Bacteroidota; class Bacteroidia; order CAIKAF01; family CAIKAF01; genus CAIKAF01. Next base: position 31,489 of record VGMT01000016.1, read on the forward strand.
TCCTGAATGCAGCCTAAGCCCTAATGGAGTTTATTCTTTCTGCGAAATTTCTGTTTTGCGTAGTGATTCCAATGCTTTTGCCTGAACTTCAAGCCCGCGCTGGTGCATGTCCATCCACATAGTCTTAATAAAATCGGCATCCAAGCCCAATTCATCGGCTCTGCGGGTTCGTGATTCAAGTATTTCGTTCCAGCGTTCCAGTTGAAACAAAGTGATGTTATGCTCGGCTTTGTGTTGCCCAATTTCGCGGGTGTATTCCATGCGCCTTGCCAATACATTTAAAAGGTCTTCGTCAAGGCTGTCGATTAATTTGCGCAGGGCCCAAAGTCGGTCGTTAAATTCAGGTGAGGGGCCGGAACTTGTTGAATATTCAAGGCGGGCCCAAAAATCGGGTAGGTCTTGAATGGATAATTGCTGTGCTGCGTCGCTCCATGCCGAATCGGGGTTTGGATGTGATTCAACCATTAGCCCTTGCATGCCAAAATCCAGTGCTTTTTGGGCCACTTCGGGAACCAAATCGCGTCGTCCTGCAATGTGGCTGGGGTCGCAAATAACAGGAAGTTCGGGTATCATTCCTTTCAGTTGCAAAGGGATTTCCCAGCGTGCGGCATTTCGGTAGGGATGAGCGTCGTACGAGGTGAAGCCCCTATGAACCGCCACAATTTTCCGGATTCCAGAGGCATGAACCCGCTCGAGCGCGCCCAGCCAAAGGGGCAAATCTGGACTGATAGGGTTTTTTACAAAAACGGGCACATCAACCCCCCGCAATGCATCGGCAATGTTTTGGACGCTAAAGGGATTTACGGTGGTTCGGGCACCAATCCAAAGGGCTTCGATGCCGGCTTCAAGGGCCGCTTCTACGTGCTGAGCATCAGCCACCTCAATCATTTGCTTTAAACCTGTTTCCTTGGCAGCATTGCGCAACCAAGCTAGGGCAGCTTTTCCATTTCCTTCAAATGAATTGGGCCGTGTTCTTGGTTTCCAAACTCCAAACCGAACATAATGCAATCCAGGCAGGCTAGCCAGATTTTCCATGACTGAATTCACCTGTTCCGGGGTTTCGGCAGAACAAGGGCCAGTAATTTTCAGAAAATCGGAATGGTCTGTCAACCACTGTTTTAAAGGAAGTATATCGTTAAGCAGAGGTTTCACTAAGCAAAGATACGGCAGAACAACGAATCTCGACGGTTTTTTCTACTAGCCTTAGCCCTTTTAAATAGCCATTTCAATGCTGGGCTTGATTTGCACTGGCCATTACCTTAAAACAATACGGGCACGGCCGTACCCTTCAATTTCTAAACAATACAATCCTGCTGGCCATTGACCCAAGTTTAAAGACCCCGATTCATTAAGTTCGCCTTCAATTAAACTGCGTCCCTGGGCATTGTATAAGGTCCAATTTGCCTTTTGGCCGCTCCAAGCCAAAATTCGTACCATACCTTGGCTGGGATTGGGAACAACAGCAAACGTTACTGACATAGGAGTTTGCATAGAAAGGTCTAACCACAAGGCTTCAGAAAACCCTTTGCAACCATATTCGTTTTGAACCTCTACCTGATAGGTTCCATTGGATACAACCTGAAGGGTTGGAAGGGTATCGGCAGGTAAAATCTGCCCGTTTTCATACCACTGATAGTGGGTATAGCTGCCATTGACCGATAAAACACCGGTTTGATATACCAAAGCCGGCTGAGGTTTTGGCCAAACCGAGACCGAACTTTGCCAGGTTCCACTACCATAAGCATTGCTAGCCACAAGTTGAATTGAAAATACCCCCGAATTCAGGTACTGGACGGTGGGATTTTGCAGGCTGGAGGTTGCAGGCAAGCCCCCGGAAAATGTCCAGGACCAAGAAGTGGGATTAAACAAGGAGTTGTCGGTTAAAGCAAGGCTGTCTTTGGCGCAAAATGCCGTATCGCTTTGGGTTGCCTGGGCCAAAGGGGCTATCTGCGGCGGACCGCTGCACATTCCTGTTATACGAATGTTGTCTAACCAAATATTGTTGCCCCCATTGTTTTGAACCACAAATGCCAATCTTAGGTCGGGGTATCCATCAAAGGCAGATAAATCAAGGTTTAAACATCCATTGCCTATGGTTGAGGCTGCGCACCATTCGGCGCTGCTTTGGGGCAAAAATTGAGTGGTAAGAAGGCTCCCCGTGGCAAAAACTCCTTGCCCGTTTTCTGCAATGCGTAAAATAGAATGCGGATAGCTTATCCCCCCATCGGTGCTTAAGGATATCCAAAGGGAATCTCGAACAGAAGATACCCTGCGTCGGTGCGCATGATCAAACTGCAATTGCAAATTGGTATGTTGAGAGGCATTTATGGGGAATGAAAGAAGGCTGTCCAATTGCCCAACCAAATTCTGATTTTGGAAAATGGGCATGTAAACGGCAGTATTTCCCGGACTTGTGCCGTTTGAAGGCCCTTGCAGCCATGTGCTCTGTTGGTCTGGATTACCAATGTTCCAACCCAACTGGCTTAAGGTACCCCCTTCAAAGGTTTCAAATAACAGGTTTTCTTGTGAAGTATTAACAACCTGAGCAAAACCGGTTTGAACCAAAGAATCGCTGCCATAGGGGTTGTGCGCTACCAGAATAACATCATAATTTCCAAAGCTTTGGTAGCTAACGGTTGGATTGTTCAAGGTTGAACTGCTTGGAATTCCACCAGGGAAGTACCAGCGTACGCTATCAACAGGTCCCAAACTGTTGTTGGTAAAGGTAATGGTGCCGCTGGGACAAATCCCGTTGTTTTGAGCATTAAAGGCAGCCACAGGGGGTAGATTTGGAATGCAGTTGTAGGTTTGAACCTGTTGTATTCCCTTGAATAAGTTGAGTCGCCCTTGGCTGCTTGTAATGCCGGCCATAGAAGCAATGGAATCTACCCCTAAGAGTACATATTGCCGCATTTGTAGGGCCAAAGCCCCTGGATTGGCTTTGTAGTTTTGAATAAACAATGGGCAGGCTGCGGCGTAGTACAAAGCGATGGCGCCAGCAACATGGGGTGTTGCCATTGATGTGCCCGTTAAATTGCTGTAATTGTTTGTGGGTACGGTGTTGTAAATGCTGGTTCCGGGCGCCCCTAAATCCATGTGAATGGGGCCATATCCGGCTCCCGAATTTTTGGTGTCGGTACGGGTAGTGTTTGTAACGGCCACCATATATGAACTGGGGCAGGTGGTAGGGATATCGCCCACCACATCTACATTTACGCCTTGGTTTGGGCCTGCTCCGGCATTTAAGATACCAAGGGTTCCCAAGGTGTCGTAAAATGCACACCAAATCGGATAATTCGCGGAATTACCATTGTCCACCCCAAACGATGCGTTGGTAGAAACCACAAATGCACCTTGCTGCCCACCCGTTTGGTCATAGCGTTCGCGCATGCTTGCTGCATAAGCATAGGCAGCCACAACGGTAGCCTCGTTTCCTGAACTGCCTTGAATGGGCATCCAGCGGGCATCCCAGTTAACACCGGAAACGCCTATTCCATTGTTTCCTTTGGCTGCAGCAATACCCGCAACATGTGTTCCGTGTTGGCCGCTGCTAATGGTTCCATTGTTGTTGAAGGCGTTCCAGCCATTTACATCATCTATATAACCATTTCCGTCATCATCGATTCCGTTACCTGGAATTTCAAAGCGGTTAATAAATAAAGTTGGAGACAAATCGGGGTGTGAAATTTGAAAACTGCCGTCCACGATGGCTATCACGATGGTATCTCCGGTTTGAGTAAGCCCGCCTGTGGTGATGTTCCAGGCCAATTCTGCATCAACATCGGCTCCAGGCGTGCCGCCCCCCTGTCCAGTGTTGTTTAATGACCATTGTTGAGCAACATAGTTTGGGTCATTAGGGGCGGCCCTCAAGCTTAAGATGTGGTTAAATTGTGCAATAGCAACGGCGGGATGCTGTTTAAACTCCTGTAGTGCTTCTTCAGGTTGAATTGAATTCGGATAGCTGAAAACATAAATTCCGTACCGTTCACTTGCGGTATAAATGACTTGAGTTTCAAAAGGAAAATCCAGAATTACGCTATTGGGGTTTTGTCCAGGTTGAAGTAAGGTTAATATTTCTCCTGGTCTAACGTTTGTTTCTGCCGTATTCTGTGCCGAGGCAAATCCAAGGGTCAACAGCCATAAAAGCAAACCGTATCTCATAGCGCTTATTTTTTCGGGATAAGGTACAAGAAATTAGCTTAAATTTCCGGTAAGCCCATGACATTTAACCTTAGTTATTATAAGTAAGGTTGATTTAAAATGATAGGGAAGGGAGTTGCCGATAGGCTTGGTTCAAATCTAAGCCTGGTTCAGGATTGAATTAGGACTCCTCCGAAAAATAGAGTTTGTAATAGTATTTGCCTTTTTCTTCGTCAAATCCCCTTTCAATAAAATCTTTATTTCCGTGGACATATACGTGGAAGTTTTTATCTAATTTTATGACAGAACGCATGAATTTTCCATGCTGTTTCACCACGGTATCTTGTTCAATAGCTACTTTGTTGGGCAGTTCGGTTTCTCTTTCTTCATCAAAAGCCACCTTGTAATCCATAAATGCCTCTTGCATTTGCGGGTTATGAATGACTTCGCGACCAAATTCTTCAACGTCAAAAACAGGGGTTGAGCTTAGGTATCGGGCAGTTTGGTCTAAAAAGGCCATTTGTTCGGCGCGTTCCACCTTGTTTTCAGTGGAAAGTACGTCCTCTGAAAATCCTTTTATTAGATCCATGACCTGTCGGGTGGCCAGTTGAGCGTTGGAATGGGGATTTAAACTTAGAAATCCTTGGAGCCAGTATTTAATTTCAGCATTTTTATCGGCCACAATCGCTTTAAATTTTCCCTGGTCTGCGGGAATAAAAAGGGCTCCTTTGTCGGGGCGCTTGCCTGAGAGTCCTTTCATCCATTGCAGTTGCCAGTCTTCATCTTTGTCGTTCAGGGCTAAAATAGATTCTTCGGTTTCGGCTTTAAACAATCCGATGCCCGGTTGCCCTTCGGTTGCATTGTCAAAAAAGGCCAAAATAAAAACGCCCTTTCGGGTTGTGTAGCCGGGTGCGGTATCGGCCAAGCGTTGAGCCAGTTTTTTCCCATATTCATGCAGGGCATCGGGCTCTTCTAAGATGGCTTGCAAAAGGTCGTTAAGAAATGTTGCACTTTCGCTATCGTCGGGGTGGTACCAAGTTGCTTGAGGAAGGTCTCCAAGCAGGTATTTTAGAAACTCGGGCGTTTCAATGTCTCGCTGGGGATACGTCAGGTTGGGTGCCGAAACCGTTGGGGCTTGAATGTCGCCTTGGGGAATACGATGAATAGAAAGGGCTCGAAGCTGTGCCAATTGATACCAACTCATGACAAAATTTTTTTCTAAAGGTAGCGTATGCTTGCAAATTTGCTGCAAACAGGGGCAACCGATTATCCAATTTGAACCAAATTTTCTTTGGTGGAGTTCAAATCAACGAATCAAATTGATGTTGCCGTGGTAGGTAAAGAATTTGTTTTCCAGGGACCGAACAACAATTTTATAAACATAAACACCAACTGGAACCGGAGTTCCATTTAAGCGTCCGTCCCATCCGTCATTGATTTTACCGTAAGAAGACCAGATTAGATTTCCCCAACGATCAAAAATGTCGTAGTCTATTTCAACTATTCCGTCTCCCGCCAACCTAAATAGTTCATTTAGCCCATTTTCATTTGGGGTGAACGTGTTGGGAATGTAAACAGAGAATGGAGGACGGATTTTAACTTGACCTAGGGCTACATCGGTACATCCTTTGTCGGAAATGGCTGTAATTTGAATCGTATATAGGCCTGTATCGCGGTATTGATAGACGAATTCTTCAGATGAAGATCCACTTCCGTCGCCCAAATCCCAAACCACGGCAACATGTCCGCTGCTGGCATCGGTAAAGGTTACAAGGGGTTTGTCTAGCGAAGTAACGGCTGGGTTAATCAACATACCTGCCACTGGGAGTGGCCAAACTCGGATGTATCCTTGCAAAGAGGCCGAGTCAACACAGCCTTGGTCTGAGGTTGCTACTAGGCCAACGGAATACGTTCCTGGATTTGGGTAGGTGTGCGAAAAGCTCGCCGAGCTACTGCTGTTTCCATCGCCTAATGACCACTGGAAGTTATTAACTGATCCGCTTACAATGGTACTGGTACTTTGAAATTGAACAGTAAGAGGTTGGCAGCCTTCGTTAGGGCTTCCTGAAAACGAAACAACCGGCAGAGGGTGAACAACAATCGTAACGGAATCGGATACACTTGGAACAGTGCAGCCATCTGAGGCAGTAACCAGGTAGGTTGTAGTTTGGTTGGGAGTAACGGTATGCGGACCAGGACCTGATGGCAATCCATTGTTCCAGGTTAAAATACCATTGCCGTTGCCGCCTTGAAATTGTGCGCCAACCGTTGAGGAATACCCAAAACAAACAGCGTCGTCGGGGCTTGCAACAACCTGCAAAGGAGGGCTTACCGTTACGCTGGCATTGGCCGGCAATGCCACGCAACCATTGGCGTCTACTACTTGAACGGTTAAACTTAAATTGCCTGTGGCAGTTAAAGGAATGGAAATGGTGGTTGCTCCGGTATGCCATACCTGGTTGTAGGGCGCGGTGCCGCCATTAATTTGAACGGTAGCCGTTGAGGTTTGCCCAAAACAAAGGTTGGTTGGGGCTTGAATGGTTGCTATGGGTACAGGGTGAATGGTAAGGGTATCAAAAACGGTGTCTTTGCATCCATAAATGTTGGTTACAAGCAATTCTATGGGAAAGTCGCCCGGCTGTGCATAGGTATGGGTTGGATTCTGCTGATTCCCCGTTCCGCCATCTCCAAAATCCCAGTTCCATTGTGCCGGGAAAAAGGTTGATGACCCTGAAAATTGCGCTGGCTGCGCATTCAAACAAACGGGATTAAGCGCCATACTGCCAACGGGTTTTGGCCGAATTACAATTTCGATGGAGTCGTAGTTGGTTACATTGTTGCACGTAGCTTGCAAACGAATAATAAATCGTCCATGCTGGTTGAAATAATACACCAGACTGTCGGTGCCTGGAAGGGAGTCAACCACCACTCCGTTGCTGTCGCTAATCGACCAATCTTGGCTGCAAACAAGCCCCACCGATGTGTTGTTCCATAACATGATGGAATCGCCCTGGCAAATCAACGTATCGGAAACAGAGAATTGAGGTACGTTGTTGCAATTAAAACAAATGATATCGCTATTGGGAACAATCGCAATGGGAGCAGGGTTGGGCGAAGCGGTTAAAATGGAAATTGCGTTGTATGAGGGTTGTTGGCTGCCGCTTGATAAGTTTGGGGTTGTCATGGTTGGGGTGGGCGTGTTGCTGTAGGGGCAATTAGCTAAGCCCCCCAAACTATCAACCTTAATGAATAAAGGGTCGAAATACAGGGCTCCAAAACCTTGGGTTGAGGCCGAAACCAAAAAGCCTCCATCTTGGGTTTCTTGAATTCCCCAGCCTTTGTCTAAGCTTGGGCTGCCGTAGGTTTTGCTCCACAATCGGTTGCCAAGGGTGTCGTACACATTGAAGAGCACATCGGCGCCCCCATTGCCCCAGGTTGAGGTATAGCCGCTTTGAAGAATTAAGTTGTTGCTGGTATAATTTACGAAATGAGACCGGTCTTCTCCGGCGCCCTGAAGGCCTCTGGTCCACTGAATGGTCCCATTGCTGCCATTTAGGCTTAAAAGCATAAGGTCATATCCTTGACCAAGGCTGGTAGTGGAAGCGGAGATCAACAGGTTGCCCGAGGGAGTTACCTTTCCTGCCAAATCCCAATCGGCCCCATCGTTTCCCGACAAGCCGTAGCTGCGGGTCCAAATTGGATTTCCTAAGGAGTTAAGTCGAGCGGCAAAAATATCTTGCCCGCCATATGGCCCCATATATTGACCAGCAATAAAGATGTCGCCACCGGGCAGTGCCTCTACATAATTTACCCAAGCGTCTGAAAGTCCAACATTTCGCTGCCATACTGGAGTTCCAAGGGCGTCGGTTTTAAGGATAAAACCGGTTCTTGGGCTGCCCCAAAAGCCACCCATCAAAAATCCTCCATCTGGGGTTTGGTCGGTTGCAAGTCCAAAATCGTCGTTGCCAGTACCAAAAGTTCGCGACCAAACGAGTTGCCCCTGCGGATTCAGCCTTACCAACCATGCATCGTAGTTCCCAGCACCCCAAGATCGAGCCAATCCCGCGATAATGTAGCCGCCATTGCTGGTTTGCCGAACAAACTTTCCTCCCTCTTCATCGGGTCCGCCATACCGGTAATACCATTGAGTAGCTCCACATTCATCTACTTTCATTACATACAAATCGCACATGCCATGGCCCCCTGTTCCGTCGTCTTGTCCTGTACCGATAAAGCCTTTGTCGTTGGTTTCAGAAAAAGCCAAGCCAAAATTTAGTCCAGGAATTTTCTCGACCCTTAAAAAAGTGGTAATGTTGTTTGGTTGCCCATTAACCGTTAGGCTGAATCCCAGCAGAACCCAAGCAAACCAACTTAGGAATTGGTTTTTCATGGATTGGAAATTGCGATGGTTTTTATTTCTGCGGCTGGATATCCCACTTTTTGAACAATGGCAAACCTTAAAAAGGATTCTTGAGTCCAACGGCTTTCAATGGCATCGAATTTAGCCGTGCTATTTATTCGGTCTATGACCAAGTTTTTAACGGTATCGTTGCTAAAATATTCTTTGAACTTTAAACCCAAAAACGGGCAGTGCAATGCACCATGATCAATTTCGATAAATACTTTTTTGACGCTGCTTTGTTGGGCAAACAAAGGCAATGAACATACAAGGGAAAAAAGAAAAACCGGTAGACGTTGACCCATAACAGTAAATTTTAAAACTAAATGCTTTCAAAGGTACAACCAAAACCTGAAATTTTGGTGTTGAAAATGAATTAATTCAGTATTAAATCTTACTCTTTTTTGCTGAAAATCAGGAAAGACGGATTGGTTCCCAAAGGGGTAGAATTAGAATAACATACCCAAGAATGAATTATTTGCCTTGAAGCATGATGTCTTGCAATTCTTCCGCTTCAATGGGGATGTTGGCCATCAAATCGTCTATGCCCGTTGATGTAATTAGAACATCGTTTTCAAGCCGAATGCCAATTCCTTCTTCGGGGATGTAAATGCCAGGCTCAACTGTAAATACCATGCCGGCTTGCATGGGTTCATGAAAATAGCCAACATCGTGAACATCAATGCCTAAAAAGTGGCTGGTGCCATGCATAAAATATTTTTTATAGGCTGGATTTTCTGGAGTTTGTGCCTTGACCTCGGCAGCGGAAATTAAGCCCAATTGAAGCAACTCCTCTTGCATTGCTATGCCCACTTCGGCATTGTATTTTGCAAAGGTCATGCCCGGTTTTAAAAGCCCCATGGCACAACGCTGAACCCTCAATACGGCATCGTACACCTGCCGTTGTCTAGGGCTAAATCTACCCGAAACCGGAATTACTCGGGTTAAATCCGAGGCATAATTGGCATAATCGGCCCCTATGTCGAGCAACAAGGCGTCGCCTTCCATGCATTGCCTGTTGTTTTCGGTGTAATGGAGCACACAGGCAGAGGCCCCAGATGCAATTATTGGAGAATACGCGAATCCATTGGAACGAAGTCGAATGAATTCATGGCAGAGTTCGGCCTCAATTTCGTATTCCCAAATTCCAGGACGAACCGTATTTAGCAGCCGTCTAAATCCCGATTCAGTGATGGCGCAAGCCTGCCTCATCAACTCAATTTCAATGGGATGTTTTAGGCTACGCTGTCTGTAAAGCAAAGGAGCCAGTCTGCGGTATTCATGCAAGGGGTACTCTTCTTTGCATTTTAGCATGAACCGGTCTTCACGGGTTTGCACTTCGGCAGCGGCTCGAATATGTTCGTTCCGGTTTAAATACACTGTTTCTGCTTCGGCCATGAGCGCCCTAAACAGGTTTTTAAAGTCTTGATTCCATTTGACGGTGGAAACACCAGTGCGTTGAAAGGCTTCTTCTTTGCTTAATTTGGCGCCTTCCCAAACAGCAATGTGTTCATTGGTTTCGCGCAAGAACAGAATTTCCCGGTGGGCCGGATTTGAAGCGGAAGGGAATAAAATCAGGGTGGTTTCTTCTTGGTCAACACCCGTCAGGTAGAACAAATCAGAGTTTTGTTTAAAGCCCATGCTGCCATCGGCGTTGCTTGGCATTATGTCGTTTGAAACCAGAACCGCCATGCTTCCATCGGGTAATGATGCAGCCAGTTTTTTCCGGTTTTCTAAAAAAAGGGTTGGTTCAATCGCGGTGTATTTCATAGAGGTAAAGATAACCCTTTGCCCTGAAATTCGCCAATTCCGATTAGGCCTTGAGCCCAGCCAAAATAGAGTCCCAAAGAGCCAACCTAGCTTCTAGGGCATTTTCGGCTGCCCCTAAGGCTTGCTCCCATTTTTCGGGCTTGTTCTCGCAAAGAAGCTGTACCATTTTGTGGGATAAATGGCTGTGGTGATCGCCGTCTATCTCGATGTGTCGTTCTAAATAATACAAATACAGGGAGAACGTTCCTGCGCTGGCCTCGTTCATTTCGTGAACCATTGAACTGAACATGGTAGGAATCAGGTCTTCGCGGCCCCAAGTGAAAACGGCCGCGACTTCATGAGGGCGGTCTGCCCTTATGGTATTGAAGGTGAAGTTCAAGAATTGGGCTACCCCATTGGGAAGAACACGGCTGTCTTCGGGCGTTTTTCCTTGCCTCACTTCGCTTAAAAACAGGTCTAAGTTTTGTGTGTTCGCCCCCGCTTGCTCCATGGCCTTTAAGTACAATTCAAAATGGCTTATGTACCCTCCGCCAGGCATCTCGTCGCTTTCTTCTCCTTTTACAATTTCATTGATTAAATGACGCACCTCTGGGTCTCCGACAGGCATCCACGGAATTTGAGTGCAGGTTAAACGGGTTTGCAAATAGGTGAGCAGCGACATGAAATCCCAAACCGCATACACATGGCTTTCCATAAAATGCCTTAAGGATTCTGGTCGATTCAACTCGGCATACAAGGGATGGTTTTTGAGCGCATTTTTTAAGGAGTGCATTTTTGGGCTAGAGGAAGTGTCCATATGAAGGGGTCTAGGTTCTGGAATTAAGAAGCGGGTATTTTAAGAGGTTAAAACAAAACAGATTCAAAGGGGATTGCCATTCCTTACCAGGTAAACCTCATTTAGAACAGAAAAGTTCAGCATCTTTGATTTAACAAAATTAAACCTTGCTGCATGGCATTGAAAGAAGCGCCCTATGAAGATTTCCAGATTGAAGGCTGGGACCGTGCCGAAATATTTCGTTTTTTCAGGCCCTATGAGGATCCTTTTTTTCAGGTAACGGCCCCCTTACGCATAACGGGCGCCAAGAAACGGTGCGCAGAGCGCGGCGATTCGTTTTTTTTGCATTACCTCTACCACAGTTTGCAAGTGATAAAGCAAGAAACAGCTTTTTGCTTGCGCTTTGACCCGACCCGCACCGATCAACTTCGACGCTATCATTATGTGCATGCCGGCTGTACCATTGCCTTGGAGGACGGAAATTTTCGTTTTGGGGTTTTTGGATTTGACGCCGACGAACAAACCTTTTTGGAGCAAGGAAAAGCCCAATTGGCCGCCCCGGCAGGCCAAGGCCTTTCTCCAAACGACGCGCGCAGCGACATGGTTTTTTACAGTGTTTTGCCTTGGCTTTCGTTTACCGGTTTTAAAAATGCCCACAACCATATTTCTATGGACCATTTCCCTCGCTTGGTAACAGGAAAACCATTTCAACAAGGAGCCGACTGGTTCATGCCTTTGTCGGTCGAGGTTCACCATGCCCTTGCCGATGGCAGGCATGTTGCTGCATTGTTCTCGGGCTTGGAAGCGCGTTTGGGCGATTAAATTACCTTTTGGGTTGGTATTGAATGACCAACAACCCATCGCGGATCGGAAACAGTACCGGCAACAGGTCCTGATGGTTTTTGGCCGCTTGCGTAAATTGAATTAACCCCTGTGTTTCTATGTCGGTATGGATTTCGGGTTGAACCACCTTGCCACTCCAAAGCACATTGTCGGCCACAATCCACCCTCCCGGTTTCATTCTTGGCAAAACCATGTTTAAGTAATTCAAGTAGTTTTCTTTGTCGGCATCAATGAACACCAAATCCCAGGTTTCGTTGATTTCTGGGATTACCTGTAAGGCGTGTCCCCAATGAAGGTGAACCCGCAGGCTCAAGTTGGCTTCGTTCACGTAGCCTTCTACGCGTTTTTTTAATTCGTCGTTGATGTCAATGCTGTGCAGGTGTGCGTCTTCAGGCATGGCCATGCCCATGCATAGTGCAGAGTAACCCGTGTAGGTTCCTATTTCAAGAATGCGTTGGGGCTTTATCATGCGCACCCAGGTCTGCAAAACGCTGCCTTGCTGATGCCCGCTGCACATTCTTGGCATGAGTACCTGCTGCCAGGTTTCACGGGCAATGCGCTGCAATAAGGGGTGTTCGTTGTATCCGGCGGCTTCAGAGTACCGAGAAATGTCTTCAGGTAAAAAGTCCATGTTTTAAGCGTTTTCAGGATAATAATAGCACTCGCTGATTTTTGAAGGTTCAAATAAAGCGCTGGCTGCTGCTGTAATGTCGCTGGGTTTTAAAGAATGGAGTCGGTCAAAAACGGCGGCCAAGGTTTCAACCTCATCGTGCAATAAAATGGAACGAGCCACAATTTGAAGCATGTTCCCCGCATTTTCATTGGATAAGGCAAGTTGCCCCATAATTTGCTGTGTGGCCTTGTGCCATTGCATGCTGCCTAAAGGTTGGCTGCTCAGCTTTTTAAGTTCTTTTAAAATCAAGGTTCGTGTCCGCTCCATTTTTGCCGGTTCGGTGGCCCAAATAACCGACCAGTTTCCGCTCATTCGATAAGGAGTATAACCCGATTCAAGCACATAGGTGATTCCATATTTTTCGCGTATTCCCATGTTTAGCCTTGAAGACATGGCAGGTCCGCCCAAAATGGTATTTAAAACAGATACAGGCAGGCGGCCGTCCGAAAATACGTCAGGCCCAATTCCGCCCAAGATTCCATACGCAGAATGGTTGCTGCGCACATCTCGTTTCGAAAAAGTGGGCACAGCTGTTGGAGCCGTGGGCCTAGCTATGCCAGCCGTTGAGCCCGCAGGCAGCGCCTCGAACAGAGAACGCACCCACCGTTCTAAGATTTTACGTTGAAAACGCCCCACCAATACCAAAACCATGTTGTTGGCAGTATAGGTTTGCTGGTGCCAGCGGATTAAATCGCTACGGTTCAATCGAGCTAAAGCCTCTGGGTCGCCAAGTATTGGCGTTGACAGGGGGTGATTGGCAAACAGTTCAGCATCAAACCACTCGCCCAATTCATCCAGAGCGTCGTCTTTGCTGGATTGAATTTCGTCCAGAACTACGGCCTTTTCTTTGGGAATTTCCCGCTCAGGAAAACAAGGTTGCCGTACCATATCGGCAAGCAATTCAAGGGCTCGATAGGTGTGCGGCTGTAAAAAGGTTGCATAATAAAAGGTCTGCTCTTTTGTAGTGTAGGCATTCAGGTCTCCACCCACATCGTCCATTCGGGTAAGAATGTGATGGGCCTTGCGTTTTTGGGTTCCTTTAAACAACATGTGTTCTGTGAAATGCGCAATTCCAGCAGAAAAATCAGGAGCTTCGTTCAAGGTGCCTGCATCGACCATAACTCCGGCCGAAGCAACGGGGCTGCGCGTTTCGACCCATGCCACACGCAGTCCGTTGGGAAGTGAAAACCGATGAATGGGCCAATCTTGAACGCTACGCATAACCACGAAGGTACAGTCCTTGGTTGGATTTAAGCATTTTTTAGGGATTATTGATGTTGGGCGGCAGCCGGGCTTTCCGCGCTACTCCGCAGTTGCCAAAAGGCTGGCCCAGCTGGTTTGCGGGGGCTCCCAAGGTCGCCTCCGCACCTAGCGGGCCAGGCTTCGGCACCTTTGCGGGGTAGCAGCGTCAATCCCTGCCGCGGCTCATGGCCGTTTATCATTCAAGGCGCCGATTTTCTGGTTGGACTGCGGCAGGGATTGAACCAGGTAGCCCACAGGCTGCCGGTGCCTGGCCCGCGTGGTGCGGAGGCGACCTTGGGAGCCACCGCAAACCAGCTGGGCCAGCTACCGGCAACCGAGGACTACCGGTGAAAGCCCGTTTGCCGCTCAAAAAACGAACAAAAGAACCCGGCTTAAAATTCCAAAAGTCAAACGCGTTCCGCGCTAATGTCGTACCTTTATGGCATGTCTGAAATTACCATAATTGGCGCAGGATTGGTTGGTTCTTTGCAAGCCCTGTACGCTGCGCAAGCGGGATTGACCGTGGATGTTTACGAACGGCGCCCCGATATTCGTTCGGCCACTTTGTACCAAGGCCGCTCCATAAATTTGGCTTTGTCTGACCGCGGTTGGAAGGCCCTAGAAGAGGTCGGGCAGGCCGATAAAGTTCGGGAAATCGCCATTCCTATGTACAAGCGCACCATGCACGATGTTTCGGGCCCCCTTCGCTATCAGCCCTACGGAGCCGATGGGCAGGCAATTTATTCGGTTAGCCGAGGCGCATTGAACCGGCTTTTGCTGGAAGCTGCTGACCGGACCGGCAACGTGCGTTTTAACTTTGAATGGAAGTGCAGCTCCCTTGATTTGAAACAAAAAGAATTGCATTTTGACGCTGCAAACAGCGGACAACGAAGGGTAAAATACAGCCGACTCATTGGCACCGATGGCGCCTTTTCCGCCATTCGGCAAGCACTGATGATGAACGACCGCTTTGATTACCATCAATTTTATATTGAACACGGCTACAAAGAATTAAGTATTTATCCCGATGAAAAGGGAGGGTTTAAAATGGAAAAAGAAACCCTGCACATTTGGCCCAGAAAGGATTTTATGCTGATTGCCCTGCCCAATCCCGATGGCTCTTTCACCTGTACCTTGTTTTTTCAAATGGAAGGACCTCTTTCGTTTGCCTCCCTTGATACAGACAAGAAGGTAATGGATTTTTTCAAAACTACCTTTCCCGATATCCTGCCATTGATTCCTGATTTAACTCAACAATGGAACACCAATCCCGCATCTTCATTGGTAACTGTTCGATGCAATCCCTGGAATTACGCCGACGAGGTTTTGATTTTGGGCGATGCTGCCCATGCCGTTGTTCCTTTTTATGGGCAAGGAATGAACGCCGGATTTGAGGATTGTTCCTTGCTGAACACGGCGTTTAAGGCGAATGGAGGAAGCTTTAGCGGGTTGTTTTCTCGTTACGCCGCAGAACGACAGCCCGACGGAGTAGCCATTTCGGAGTTGGCCCTGCGGAATTTCATAGAAATGCGCGACAAGACCGCCGATCCGGTGTTTTTGCTTCAAAAGAAAATTGAGGCTCGCTTTTCGGCAGCCCATCCCGAAAAATGGCAACCCTTGTATTCTATGGTTACCTTTTCGCACCGCCCCTACTGTGAGGCCTTACGGCGAGGTGAAGTGCAAGACGGAATAATGAAACAAGTTATGGATCGCGCAGATATTGAACAGGTTTGGGATTCGCCCGAAATTGAATCGGCCATTCTGGCGGCCTGGGAAAACACCCCCGAATTGCATTGAGAACAAAACGAAATTTGGTTGTATTTACCGGAGCCGGGATGTCGGCCGAGAGCGGTATTCCTACATTTCGTGGCAGCGACGGCCTGTGGGAAGGACATAGGGTAGAAGATGTGGCCACCCCCGAGGCGTTCGAGCGGAATCCGGATTTGGTGCATGCCTTTTACAATGAACGCCGCAGGAACATTGCTCAAGCCCAGCCCAACGCCGGACACCTAGCATTGGTGGCCGCAGAAGCGGATTGGGATTTGCAGGTGATAACCCAGAATGTTGACAACCTGCACGAACGTGCGGGCAGTAAAAAGGTGCTGCATTTGCACGGGCGCATTGATCAGGCAAGAAGCATAGAATCGCCCGAGGTGATTGTAGATGTAGAAGGCGACCTGAATATCGATAGCCGGCTTGCAGATGGTAGGCGGTTGCGTCCGCATATTGTGTGGTTTGGAGAAATGGTGCCGGCGATAGGGGAGGCGCAAGGGATTGTTCAAGAGGCTGATGCACTGCTGGTGGTAGGGAGCAGCCTTCAGGTGTATCCGGCGGCGGGGTTGTTGTATGACTTGCCCATGGGTAGGCCCTTGGTGCTGGTTGACCCAGGGAAAGTCGGGTTAAATCGTGTGGGGTTGCATCATATACAAAAAGGAGGAAGCGACGGAATCCCAGAAGGCTTGGCCTATCTGAACGCCTATTTTGAGCAGTCAGACAAGCAATAGAACCGCATCCTCACCAAAATAGGCAGGATGTACTTTTACGTATCCGTTTGCACTGTTGCCACTAAAACTAGGACATTTTAAAAAGTATTTGGACTGGTCCTTTCCTTCAAGTCCTTTCCAAATATCTTTTTTCAAATCCCTATTTGAAAAAGGGTGATCCGCCACTTCACCCAGTCTCATTCCCGAAACTCCCGCCTCCCGTTTCAGCAAAGTTACCTTTGTTTGAAATGGAAAGCATTTCTGAGACCCCCTGTGAACCATTGGATTGCTTTTCAGCTTTCCTCCGACCCACAATCACACTTCACGCCTAAAAGAACCCTAAGTGTTCTTCGCCACCCCAATACGTGGCGAAGCCAAAAAATTTTCATCGATGAACCACGAATGTACGAACGGCTTTTGCTTTTGTCAAGTAAAAAACGTGCTGAATTCAAGCCACAAATGCAACTTTTGGATTAAACAATAATTCTTTCATTACAAATATAGGTGTTTCGAATTTGAATCGTTTTCTTGGGCGTGAATTTATTTTGAGTTCAACTTCTTTTACTTGTTCTTCTGTTATAGATTTAAAGTCCATTTTCTTAGGAAAATACTGT
>VGMT01000017.1 GCA_016866335.1 Bacteroidota bacterium
ACGAAGGTGAATCGAACAGAAAAAACCAAAATTGTTCATGCACCAAGCATTTTTCATTGTATATTCGTGCCCTTAAATCTGAATGTAATTCGATTATGGCTGTAATAGGAAGCATTAGAAAACGCGGAACCCTGCTTTTGGTGGTTATTGGGCTCTCTATGGTTGCATTTATTTTGGGCGAATTCTTACCCAGAATTTTCTCAGAATCCTCCGACACGGGAATTGCCAGCATCAATGGAAAGGAAATTCATGTTAATTCATTCACAGACCTGTATTCAGGTGTTGTTTTGGATTGGCAATACGCCAACCCCGATGAGGAAATGACTGAGGATGTTCGCAACCAACTTTCAGGACAAACCTGGAAAAAGCTGCTCGATTCTCTTGTTTTTTACAAGGAATACAAGGAAGCCGGACTTCGCGTCACGGTGGCCGAACTGGAAGACATGCTCACTGGACGCACCGTTCACCCCCTTATTCAGCAGTATTTTCCAGACCCAACCACTCAGCAATTCAGCCCTGATGCGGTTCGTCGTTTCGCAAATCAATTCGCCAACGTTCCGGCCGATATGGAGCCAGATCAGGCTAAATCGTTCTACCAAGCCCAAACCCAGTGGGCCCAACTTCAAGAAGGAATTAAAGACGAACGGCTTTCATCCAAATACTTCAATCTGGTTCGAAATGCCGTTTACGCGCCCAAAAAATTGGTCGAGAATTTTTACCACCAATCGGCAGATATGTACAGCGGC
The DNA here is from genome assembly GCA_016866335.1 of Bacteroidota bacterium. GTDB lineage: Bacteria > Bacteroidota > Bacteroidia > CAIKAF01 > CAIKAF01 > CAIKAF01. Next base: position 747 of record VGMT01000017.1, read on the forward strand.
GCATTCGCTATGCTTTCGTATTTCTCGGTTCCCGATTCCAGTTATGAACCTACGGAATCTGAACTAAAAACGTATTTCAGCAAAAACAGCTTTAAATTCAAGCGAAACCCTGGATGGAGAATTCAATACGCTGTTTTTGAAGCGATTCCAACCTCTTCTGATTCCCTTGCCTTGAAAAATGAATTGTTGGGTTTGCTGGATGAGTTTAAAATCACTACCACCGATTCATTGTTTGTAATGAGCAATTCGGAAGACAAAGATTCCGAGCCTGCCTATTTTAAAGAAAACACCTTACCCGCAGCCCTTGATTCCATTCTGTTTAATGCGGTTTCTGGTTCTATCGTTGGTCCCGTAATCAGCAATGGTCAATTTATAATTGCCAAAAAAATGGAAGACAAATTTGAACCGGACAGCCTGTTCCTTCACCATATTTTCTTCCAACCAACCACCGAAGCAGAAGTAGAAACAAAAAAAGCAAAGCGAGACAGCGTTTTAAAGCTTCTTGAAGCGGGTGCCGACTTTTTTGCTCTTGCGGCTCAATTTAGCGACATTCCCAGCGCAGCCGAAGACAGCGGGAAACTAAATTGGATTACCCGGGCAATGCCTGAGCAGGCTGCCTTCCTTGATTCTGCTTTTAAAACGACCTCAAGGAGTTTCATCGCTGCCAATTCAACAGGTGGATACCATATTTTAAAGCAAACCCGCTATACCAAACCTAAAAAACAAGTTCTTATTGCTCAAATAGTTCGTACCATCGAACCCTCAAAGAAAACCCGCGATGATGCTTTTACCAAGGCCTCTGAATTTTCTTCGAAGGCAGTGGCAAAAGGAGAAAAAGCCAAATCTTTCTTTGATGAATCTAGAATGTCAGGCCAAATTAGGATTGAATACGATATGCTTAAAGCAGCATCGCGTCGATTGCGGTCCATTACCGAATCTTCAGAAATTGTACGGTGGGCCTTGGGAGCGGAAGTAGGAATAGTATCTCAGGTGTTCACCTCAAACAACACCTTTATGGTTGGCTACCTTGAACAAAAAGACAGTTTTGATCCTAGCTTGAACGAGGTGAAAAACGAGGTTACGGAAGAAGCTCGCAAAGCTAAAAAAGCCGAAGAAATGAGTAAAAAGTTCAAGGACGCCTTGGCTAAAAACAAAAACGATTTGAATTTGGCCGCCACCTCGATAGGAGCTATGTACACGCCGTTGAGTGGTGTAAGCCCTAATGGAGCCATTCCGGGTCTTGGTATGGAACCTAAGTTTAGTGGTGTTATGAGCGGATTGAAAGCAGGAAAAGTTTCGGAACCCATTAACGGCGCTTACGGCGTATATGTTATTTTGGTATCGCAAATTGTTCCCGCCGCCAAATCCAACGATTATTCCATGTATAAAAACCAATGGAAAAGTCAATTGCTTGGGTCCATTACTCAATCCATACCTGCGGCCATTGAGGATGTTTACGACATTAAAGACTGGAGGTACAAATTCGGGTCTTACTAATTTATTAAGCAAGTCCGGGCCAACCCCGGACTTCTTTTTTTGAGGCCGGCCCTCTACCTTTAGGTCAATGCTTAAATCTCAATCCAACTCGCATATTCTGCCTTCCCTTCCAAATAAAGGTTGGACTTTGCTGCTTGACCCCGATAAATTTGAAGCGGCCGAACTGGCTGTAAGGCTTTCCCTAGCACACCGTTTTAAATGTTCGGCCTTGCTGATTGGCAGTAGTACGACTGTTAATCCGGCGGCTGCGTTCGAACTGGTTCGCTCTGTTCGCGCCCAATCCCAACTTCCTATCATCCAATTCCCTGGCCCCGACAATCCGCTGCTTCCGGCGGCCGATGCCTTGTTGCTCCTGTCTTTGATTAGCGGCCGAAACCCCGAATTTCTAATTGGCCACCATGTCAAAATGGCCCAAGAGTTGGCAGCATTGCCCTTAGAAATCATTGCTACTGGCTACATTTTAATGGACGGAGGCAAAGAAACAACGGCACACCGAATTTCAAACACCGCACCGATTTCATCTAAAGATGCAGAGTTGGCCTCAAACACAGCCTTGGCCGCTCAGCTGCTGGGAATGCAGCTAATCTATTTAGATTCAGGCTCGGGAGCCAAGATTCCCGTTCAAGAAGCGGTGATTCGAGCGGTTAAATCAAAGGTAAACCTGCCCATTTGGGTGGGTGGAGGACTGCGGAAAGCCGAAGACATGAAAAGGGCTTGGCAAGCAGGTGCCAACCTATTGGTGATTGGAAACCTGGGGGAAGAGAACATTAAACAACTTGAAGACTGCTTGATTCATGCCATGGATTGAGTTGAAAACCTTGGCTGAAACTTCAGCCCTGATTCTTGGCCTTGGTTTTCCCATCGCAGTGGGTCTTGGATTTCGCATTGGTTGGGTTTTGGGTGGATTTTCGGCACTTTTAAATGGAATCATTGCCGCAGTGTCGGGATATTACATGGACTTGGCTTTGAATGTATTTTACCTAGGAATCTCGGCAAGCACCTTTTTAGGTTGGGAAAAAAAGGAAGTTGAATTCAAGCAAATGGGAATAAAAAAAACCATTTTATGGCTTTGTTTTCCTTTGCTTCCTGCCCTTCTTTACTCCCTTATTTCGCCTTATATTCCGGGTGCAAATTGGGGATTTGCCGATGGAATAACGACGTTTTACAGCTTGGCTGCCACCTATTTATTGAGCCAAAAAATCCGTTGGGCCTGGCTTTTATTCATCCCCATAAATGCGCTTTCGGCCGGAATGTATTTTCTGCGCGACTACCCTATTTTCGCGCTTCAATTTGTGGTTCTAATCTTTTTAGCCTTTTGGGCATATCAACGTTGGGAAACAAAACACTGACATGAAAACCATCTTTGTTTCGGGTCCAGAATCCAGCGGGAAAACAAGTTTAGTGAAATGGGCAGCTGCAGAATTTGGTTGCCCATATAAACTTGAGAATGCGCGGCATTTCTTTGAATGGCATCCCGAAAAACTGCCAGCCAGTGCCAATTTGATTCGCCATCTGTTTGCAATGCAAATGCGTATTTGGAAAAACGCCCTGAACGAAGCACAGAAAAACAAAGCCGAGGTTTTGCTATTAGACAGTTGCCCCATCAACTTTTACATTTGGCATGCTTGGTATTTTGATGAAACCTGGACTCAGCCCCTTGAAGCCCTTCAAGATTGGCCTACGGAAGTGCAGGTATGGCTTTGCAAACCAGATTTACCCTGGATTGATGATGGACAGCGGAGAAATGAAAAGGACCGGCTTGCCTTGTTCGAGAAATTCAAATTGCACTGGGCATCGACGGGACATTCTGTTCGACTGGTGGAAGGGGGAAAGATTTCGATGCCGTTTGTCCCCTGAGATTATTGATTGGGGGCAAGACTTTGAAACGTAAAATCCCCAAAAAAAATAACAATCTGAAAATCTGAATTTTCAATACAATAGATACTTTTAGGTTGGTAAAATTTCTTCTGGAAGTGAAAATTCATCTTTATTTAAATCTGTTTGTTCTTTATGCCTTTGCCTGCACCCTTCCGTTGCAGGGGCAAGTTAAAATTGGAAGCAATCCAGGGCCACCTGACCCCTCGGCTGTTTTAGAAGTGGAAAGCAGCCAAGGAGGTCTATTGCTGCCCAGGTTAAGCACAGCTCAACGTAATGCGATTCTTAATCCTGCTGCGGGATTGGTTATTTTCAATACAGATACAAAGTGTGAGAATTTTTTTAATGGGCTTAGTTGGAGGCAACTTTGCGGCACCTGCGATTTCCCCGATCCACAACCGGTGATTTCTGGGAATTTTTGCCTTGGGGACACCTTGACTTTAAGTACGCCACAGGTAGGCCAAAATGCCGTTTATCAATGGTCGGGGCCCAATGGATATACAGCCCAGGGGCAATCGGTACTGGTTGTTCTTTCTTCCAACTCATCAGCAGGAAATTACAGCGTAGCAACCACCATGAACAACTGCACCAGCAACACCATGTCGGTCTCGGTTCAGGTTAATTCGCTGCCCATTTTTAATCTAGATAGTCTAAAAAATGTGGCCTGCAACGGTCAATCGAACGGGGCCATATATTTGAGTATTTCTGGAGGTCAGTCTCCGTATCAACTGCAGTGGAGCAATGGCGATACCGATAGGGTTTACACCGGCTTGACGGCAGGAATCTATTCTGCCACGCTGACCGATGCGCTTGGTTGCAGTGCTTCATTTACTGATACCATACTGCAACCAACAGCCTTGTTGGCATCAGCAAGTTCAAACAGCCCCGTTCCTTATGGGCAGTCGTTAAATTTAAGCGGCAGTGGCAGTGGGGGTACGGCGCCTTATTCGTATCAATGGAATGGCCCAGGCGGCTATACCTCAAATCAAGCCACGGCCATTCGCAGTCCCAACAGCCAAAGTGGGGTTTGCTTTCAGGCTACCGAAGGAAGTTCAGGGGTTTTTTCAGCTGGGCAGGGATTGTTTTTCAGTTCCATTCAATTTGCAAGCTATGGAACACCCAATGGAGGGTGTCCGGGCTATTCCACTTCTGGCTGTCATGCATCCAATTCGGTAACCATTGTGCAAACCACTTGCATTGGGCAGCCCAGTTGTTTGCTAAACGCCGATAACGGTGTTTTTGGAGACCCTTGTCCTGGTACTCAAAAACGCCTTTATGTTTCGGCCACGGCACAGCAGAATATGGCGGGAACTTACACCTTAAGCCTTACAGACGCAAATGGCTGCCAGGCGAGTTCGAATACAAGTGTGATTCATTAAATACGATGTATCTTTTCAGCCCTGGGATAAATTAACCAAGATTGCACGGATGTATACCTTTAAGTGAGCTTTTGCAAAGCAAGAGGCCGTAATATGTGGTTGGATAAACGCCTCAAACCAATTTCAAATCTCACATGACAAACGGCCTGGAAGCGGCAGGGATTGACGAGGCTACCCCGCAAGGGTGCCGAAGCCTGGCCCGCTAGGTGCGGAGGCGAGGTTAGGAGCCCCCGCAAACCAGCTGGGCCAGACTTTCGGCAACCGCGGAGTAGCCCGGAAAGCCCGGCTGCCGCCCAAATTAAAAAATCACAAAAACCGGGTTTAAAAAGGTCCCAAAAGGGCAAACACCTGGGTATGGTCCTACAAATCTTACATGCCTAAAGGCCGATACAGCCGCATCAATGCTGTACCATTAAGGTCTGCGAGAATTGACGGCCACCGCCGCGGCAGTGCACCACGTAGCCCCCGTTCGACCAATCGCCGGTGTGAATGTCCATGCTGTACACAGGCGGAGCGAATTCGTGCATGCGCTCGTACACCTTGCGGCCCTGCATGCTGTAAATGCTAATTTGATACCAACCCGCTTCGTGGATGGGAACGCGCAAGGTGGTTTTGTGGCTGCATGGATTGGGCGACAAACTCATTGCCGCCTGCTTTATGTTGTCTATGCCCACCGCAGCACACTCCACGAATGGTATGCCCACTCCTACCCAATCGCTGAAGCCTACGGTTTGCACCAGCGAAGGCGAAGCCCCAAACCAGTCTTGCACCACCGTTGCCATAATTTGCCGGTAATCAATGCCCAAAGGTACGTTGCCGCCCTGAAGCGCACTTAAATTCGGATTGGTTCCGAATACGTCTTTATTCACACAGGGACCAAAGGCCAGCAAAGGCTGGGCGTTGCCATGGTCGGTTCCAAAGGAACCGTTCGATGGCACCCGGCGACCGAATTCCGACATGGTTAAAGTCAGTACTTTTTGGTCCAATCCTAAATTCTGCAAATCATCGTAAAAGGCCTTTACCCCTTCGCTGATGTGGTACATTAGGGCGGCGTGGTGGCCCATGGTGGTGTCGAACTCCTCAACCTGATTGGCATGGGTATCAAAGCCCCCGATGCGGCATAAGAAAATTCGGGTTTTGCAGCCACCGCTCAGCAAGCGAGCTATGATTTTAAGCTGTCCGGCAAGGGGATTGTTTAAGGAACCTTGGGGGGCCAAATAGGGATATTGGGTTGGATAAGTTACATTGGAATTGGAACCGGCCATGAACACCGAGCGCAGGCGGCCGGCATAGGCATTGGATTCGGCTTCAATTTGCATGATGTACTCCAGCTCATCGCCAGCATGCGTGTCGGGCAGGCTTGTAGGAGCCGATCCACCCACCGAATTGATAAGGTTGTAAAACCCGATGGGGTCTGAAATGCTCAACCCAACAGGTATTCCGTTGTCGCGGTGAAAAGCCAAAGAGACGCCGGTACCAATTTCAATGGCAAGTGGGTCTTCCATTTGGGGGTTTGGATAAGCATCGGGGTAATTGGGGTATTCGTGGTCCAAATACCGGCCCATCCAGCCCGATGAAAAATAGTCGTTGTAGCTGCCACCCATAAACCACACATCCCGGCTGCGAAAGTGGGAACCGTTGGCGTAGGGATACGATACGTTTTGAATAACTGCCGCTCGGCCTTGCTCGTACATTTGACGCAAGCCGTCCATGTCGGGGTGCAAACCCAACTGCCGGTTTGAGGGCAAGGAGGGATCAATGGGAATAATGGAACGTACCCCTGTTTCAGGCAGGGCCAAATTGGGTCGGTGGCTGTAGTACATTGGATACTGGTCGCGCGGAACCAGCATATTCATACCGTCGTTTCCGCCGTGCAGCTGAATAAAAATCAATACCCTGTCGTTGCTGCTGTTGGCGGCAGCTTGTTGAAAAATGCCCTGAGGCGACAAGGCCCGAACAGGAACCCCGCTCAACATAAAGGTAGCACCCGCTCCGGCAACGCCGGTGTTTTTGATGAAGGATCTCCGGTTCATGGTTAATAGATTTGGAATTCGGGCGATTGTAGAATGATTCGGAACATTTTTTCCAGGGGCTGTTCAACCAGCATGGCATTTCCGTTTTGGGTAAAGGTGGTCCAATCGGTGGACCAACCGCTGGAGGTTATGCCGCTCAAAAGACCGTTGTCGCGGAAATAATCCAATCGGGCTTGGTCTAAATCAATGGGCAGCAGCAGGTCGCACATTTCTTTTATCAATACATCGGCATTGCTGGGATTGCTGCAATGGGTTTGAACAAAAGCAGGCATGTCCAGCTTGAACAATTCCAAGCCGCTCATATCGGCCACTCCACCGGTAATGCTATCGGACCACAAATAGCGCATGGCCAAGTAATTCGGGGTAATCCAGAGCCGGTTGAATCCTGGGAATTGATAATAAGGGTCAAAGCCGGCTACATCGTAGGGCTCATGAAAAGGCATTCCCTGTCCGCCCGTGGCCTCGGTCAGTTTATTTCCATAGGCCAAATAATGCCGAACCAAATCGTTGGGAGCAGGGAAAGGAACCTCTAGGGTTCGCAAGCTGCCCACGGTAATTTCTATTGGACTTTTAATGATGGCACCGATGTTGTTGTTTTGAAGCACCTGATCGTCTTGGTCAAAGAAATGGCTCGATTTCAATAAGGCCTCAAGCACCGGCTTGATTTCGTAGTTCTGCTGAACCAGCAGGGCCGCTAGGGGTGCAATGATATCGTTTTCAATTTCGGGGGTAATGTCGTAGTATACGAAAAAGCGGTACAGCCTTCGGCAAAGGTACTTGGCCGTATGTGGCGAAGCAAACACCATGTCCACAAAAGCATCCAATTCGGCCTCGACGTCCACCACTTGGTTTGAGGCAGGAGCGATAGAGGTGTTGTTGAATGCGGCGGTAAAGGTTTTTGTACCGGTATCGTGCTGGGTCGCAATGGTACCGTTGCCTTTCAGTTTTCCGCGGGGAATTCCGGTAATGGGGTCAACCGTTGTAAAGCTGCCGTCCACATCCCAACCGGTTAACAATCGGGTGGCTTCTTTTACATCGGTTTCGGTAAAGGTGGTGTAGTCGGTTGGGCTTACCTGCGCACCTTTACCTACGGTAAACAGTTCAAAAAATTCACGGGCAAAGTTTTCTTGGGGCGAACCGGCCACGTTTAGGCGGCCGTCCAAATGCACCAGCATAGCGTTGTCGATGCACATGGCTCGGGTCAGGGTTTTAAAATTCCCTAAGGCGTATTTGCGAAACAAAGAGTGTTGGTAATAAAGGGCTGCCGTATTGGTAATTCGGGTTTCGATGGTCGGAAAATGGGTATGCCAAAACCAAACCATGCGTTCGTGGATGGTGGTAGGCTGGGTATGCATTTTATGAATCCACCAACCAAAGAACTGAATGCGGCGTACGTCGTCGGGACTGTTGTTGGGGCCGGGCGCAGGACTAACCCAATCGCTGTTGGTCAAGGGGTCAATGGGTGGATTGGGAATGGGGTCGTCCACCAAAAGCTGCTGCAAAAGCTGGGCAGCAAATTGACCTGTGGCGTTTGAAATCTCAGCTTGGGTAGGCCCAATAAGGGTTCGCCGAAGTAGGTGGCCGGCTTCCCGCTGGGTTAAAGGTTGGGTGTATGGGGCTAATGAGGCCATATCCTATGCGATTATTATTACCAATGTAAACAATTTTTCGAGGAATTTCCACCTTGCAACAATCCTTAACATTCTGTAAGGGAGAGTTAAAAAAGCATGGAGCAGGTAAAATGCGCGTAGATTGGGGGTCTACGTAAGAAAAAAATCTAATTGTTAAAAATATCAATTGTGTGCCAGTCGAAACCCTAGGCTCATGCCCCTCTTGTCGGGGAAGAAACTGTAGCGGCAGGAATTTCGGCAACCGCCTTCGTGGTAATTCCAAGCTCCCCCGCGAATAACCCTATATGTTCCAGAACTTGCCCCGGTGGGATTGTTCAGGGGCTTTGAAGTGTAGGTTCCGTACCAATCTTGACACCATTCCCATACGTTTCCACTCATATCAAAAAGGCCCAATTCGTTCGGAGATTTTTGCCCCACAGGGTGGGTAGCATTTGAACTGTTGTCCCAAAACCAACCTACTTGATTCACCTCGGCACTGCCACTGAATTTATGCCCTGCGGTTTTGGCTCCTCCCCTAGAAGCATATTCCCATTCCGCTTCGGTTGGCAGTCGGTAGGTTTTGCCAGTAAGGTGGTTTAATCGGGTTAAAAATTGCTGCACGTCTTCAAAGCTAACCTGCTCAACAGGGCATTCAGAACAGGTAGGAAAATAGCTGGGATTGTTATCCATTACACTTTGCCATAACCGCTGGGTAACTTCCACTTTAGCAATACTGAAACCGTTCAGGGTTATTTTTTGTATAGGGCGTTCGTCGTCCTCGCAGTTGTCGCCTTCCGACCATGGGCAACCCATAGAAAAAGTGCCACCCTCAACACGAACCATCTGAGCCTCTACGTATTGAGAAATCTCGGATTTGGTCATAACTTGAGCATTCAAATTAACACCAAAAAGCAAGAAAAAAACAACACAACCTCCCCAAACTGTAACCCCGAAATGGAACATTTTTGCTGATTAAATCGATGCAATATACAAAAAAACCCCAGCGCCCCCTATTTCGATTGATGAATTTAATGGTATTCCCAGTTAACTTGCAGTAATCAATTCTAAACTAGGTCGATTGACTATTCGGGTAGCTCCGAAAAAACCTATCCGGGAATTCAATTGGGAGACCGGGTCTTTTTGCCCAGAGAAAACAACCTTGCCCAGTAGTTCTATGTATTTCACGGTGTACAACGCTGGGTAAACCAGGAAAAACCAAACCCAATCAATCCAAAACCTCAAGCATAAAACAATTCAAGCAATCCTCTACCTTTGCACAAATTTGACCTAATGCTTTACATTCAAGCGGCGCAAGATTCTCAGGGTTGGTTGTACGGAATTTTTGCGGTCTTGATTTTGGCTATGCTCTTCATCGACCTGGGCCTTTTCAATCGCAAAGCCCATAGCATTTCCTTGGCCGAAGCAGGAATTTGGACATTGGTTTGGATTGGATTAGCCATGGCCTTTTCTGGCTTAATTTACCTTTGGACCCGCGAGACCCATGGCCTTGAAAAATGGACCCAATTTCAAACGGCCTATTGGATAGAGAAGGCCTTGTCTATGGACAATCTGTTTGTTTTTATGCTCATTTTCAACCACTTCAAGGTTGAGGATCGGCTTCAACATAAGGTTCTGTTTTGGGGCGTCATTGGTGCTTTGGCCATGCGGGCCCTGTTTATTTTTGCTGGGGTTGAATTGGTTCGGATCTCGTACATCGAAATACCTTTGCCTTGGACCCAAAATTCCAGCACTAACACCCTTGAAATGAATATTTTGCTGCTGCTCTTCGGCTTGTTTTTGTGCCTGGCGGGGCTCAATTCCCTTCGAAGCAGCCCGAACCAGAACCAAGAATTTGCAGGAAAAAAATTAATTGACCGCCTGTCTCGCCGCCTTCCGATTGGGGGCGACATTCAGTCGGGACGTTTTTTTCTGCATCAAGGAAAGTGGCTGGCTACGCCTCTATTTTTGGTTTTGCTCGCGGTAGAATTCACCGATCTGCTGTTCGCCGTCGATTCTGTTCCGGCGATTTTCTCGGTGGCCCCGAACGACCCTTTTATTTTGTACACCTCCAACATTTTCGCCATTCTGGGCCTTCGTTCCCTGTATTTCGTTCTGCAGGGCTTTTCAAACCTGTTCAGCCATCTAAAAAAAGGGTTGGGCTTCATTTTGGTTTTCATTGGGCTTAAAATGCTGCTTGCCCCGATTTTTCATATTCCAGCAGGCCATTCCTTGCTCATTTTGGCGGGCATTTTACTGCTTTCCATCTTGGTTTCGGTCTTAAAAAAAGGGAATTGATTTTTGGGGGCGGGTAATCCGGCTTTCGCGGGTAGTCCGCAGCCATTGGCCTGCGGTACAGCCGCCTTGCGCGGGCTCCCAAGGTCGCCTGCGCGGCTGGCGTACCACCGGGCCACTGGCTTTGCGGGCTACACCTGCTCAATCTGGCCCGCGGCCGCTCAAACCCGATACCTTGTTGTAGGGTGTTTACTTCAACATCCAAGAACCCCCAACCGCCACAACATTGGGCAACGAAAGGTAATCTTGTTTGGTGGCTTCTTCGATTCCACCGGTTGGCAAAAACCGCACCGACTGAAAAACCGAAGCATACGCACTCAGGGCCGCAGCCCCTCCAAACAAATGAGCTGGGAAAAATTTTAGCAGGCCCAAGCCACGCTCTTGCGACTGCATAATTTCGCTGGGGCTAACTGCTCCGGGCAAATAAGGCAGCCCTGTATTTTTCATAGCCAACACCAAAGCCTCGGTTTGGCCAGGACTCACCAAAAATTCAGCACCGGCTTTGGCTGCCGCCTCGGCTTGAGCAGGTTGGCAAACTGTACCTGCTCCCACACAAAGTTGAGCCCCATAGTGGGTCTTTACGTAGCGAATCAAATCCAACGCCCTCTGGGTACGCAGGGTAATTTCCATGGAAGCATAGCCCTGTTCCAGCAGCCGCTTGCAAGCGGCATCTGCTTGTTCTTCGGTGTTCAATACCGCAACGGGAACAATAGAAAAAGGCTGTAAAAGGGTTAAAATTCCGTTTTGCATTTGCGTTAAATTAAAAAACTTCCGCCCAATTCAGCATGTGAAATCTGGGATTTGGGCTGGGCAAACAATTCTCGACCGCAGCCCCGAAAAACCCGCTCGACGTTCTGGGGCGGTCTTGATTCAAAATCCGTTTCCAGCAACTCAAGCCTGCCAGCCATAGCATCTAAGCGCAGAAGGTCGCCGGTTCGAACTTTGGCAATGTTCCCGCCCTTTTCGGCTTCAGGCCACAAATGAATGGCTGCAGGCACTTTGCCCGAAGCACCCGACATGCGGCCATCGGTAACCAAAGCGACTTTGTATCCCCTTTTCTGCAAAACAGCTAAGGACGGAGTAAGCTTGTGCAGTTCGGGCATGCCATTGCTTCCCGGACCTTGAAAGGGCAAAACGGCAATAAAATCTTGGTTCAGCTCGTTTGCCTTAAAAGCTTGTAAAAAGGCTTCCTGGCTTTGAAATACGATAGCGGGGGCTTCAACCACCCAATGTTCTGGATCTACGGCCGAAGTTTTAATAACCGAGCGGCCCAGGTTTCCTTGAAGCAATCGAATACCACCCGTTGATTGAAAGGGTGCTTCTGCCGAACGCAGCACATTCTCGTTGTACGATTTTTCTGCCGCCCTTCTCCAAACAATTCGTTGATGTTCAACTCCCGATTCTCTGCAAAAGGCCGACAAGCCGGGCCCCAATATCGTATTTACCTCTTCATGCATTAAACCTTGCTTTAGCAAAGATTGCATAATAAATGGAACTCCCCCAGCGGCATGAAAATGATTCACGTCGGCAACCCCATTTGGATACACCCTAGCCATCAAAGGAATAACGTCGGACAATTCAGAAAAATCGGTCCAGTCCATTAAAATACCCGCCGCTCGGGCTATGGCAATTAAGTGAATGGTGTGGTTGGTAGAACCTCCTGTGGCCAACAATCCTATAACGGCATTCACCATGGCCTTTTCATCTAAAATGTAGGCCAATGAACGCTCTTTTCGGTGGTTTAAAGTATTCTCCACAAGTTGTTGAACAGCAAATTGGCTCAATAATTCCCTATGGGCTGTACCCGGATTCACAAAACTGCTGCCGGGCAGCTGCAAACCCATCATTTCCAACAACATCTGGTTGCTGTTTGCCGTTCCATAAAACGTGCAGGTTCCGGGCGAATGGTAGCTGTCGGATTCCCCTTTGAGCAGAGCCGCCCGATCAATTTTACCTTCGGCATAATCTTGCCGAATTTTGGCCTTTTCTTCGTTTGAAATTCCGGTGGGCATGGGTCCCCCGGGCACAAATAAGGTAGGCAAATGCCCAAAGGTCAAGGCGCCCATCAGCATTCCGGGCACAATTTTATCGCAAATTCCCAGCAACATGGTTCCGTCAAACATATTGTGCGAAAGGGCTATTGCCGTACCCATGGCAATGGCGTCTCGGCTAAACAAAGACAATTCCATGCCTTCGGCCCCCTGGGTAATTCCATCGCACATGGCTGGAACTCCCCCAGCAACTTGCGCTACAGCGCCTTCTTCTAAAGCCCAAGTACGTAGCTTTTCGGGATAACTTTCGTAGGGTTTATGGGCCGACAGCATATCGTTGTAGGCCGTTACTATGGCCAAGTTGGGCTGCAGTTCGGCACGAAGGCGTTCTTTTTCTTGGGCTGAACAACCGGCAAACCCATGAGCCAAGTTACCACAGCCCATTCCGGCCCGGGTTACTTCGCTTCGAAATGCGCTGTCCATTTGTGCCAAATAGGCTTCGCGCCGTTCTCGGCTGCGTTCCTTTATACGTTGGGTAACCGAAACTATGGTTGATTTCATTTCCGTTTTTTAAGGTGTAAAATAAACAGACCAAACGACCAAGTGTTCAAGGACCCTTGCCACCGGCAATTTCTCTTTCGGTGCATTAATCCAAACATTCTTTTTCGCTTCGCCTGCAAACAATACATAGGTTTTAATGGCCTGTTTCAACACCGAAACACCCACCGACATGCGTTGATGTGGAGGATTGGGCGAACGGGAAAAAAGCAATGCGGGTGAATCTGAAACCAACCCTATTTCAGAATGGGTGTCGTTGGGAAACAACGAAGCGGTATGCCCATCTTGGCCCATACCAAGCAAGCACAAAAATGGCATATCGTTCAGTACCGCATAGACCTGAGCCGTGTGGGCCAAATTGGCATCTGGATTGCCTAAAATAGACACCATGCTGTGCAAAACTGCTCCTTTTTCAAGAGCAGGACCAAAGGCTTCGCGCAGCATACGCTCGTTGCTCTGTGCATCATGGGCTGCCACCATACGTTCGTCCACCAAAAAAAGCTGAATGGAATTCCAGTCTAGGTCTTGTTTTGAAAGCCATTCGTAGAAAGGCCTTGGCGTGCTTCCGCCTGAGAGCAACCAAGCCACCTTACCGTGGGAAGAAATCAGCGAATGGGTTTGGCATACCCAATCTTCTCCAAGGGTTTGAATCAATTCGGATAGATTGGATTTTTCAATCCAAAGCATAGCCTTTGGTATTCCAAACGTGGTCATCAATCATAACGGCTTGTCCAGGCCCCCAGGTTCCGGCTTCGTAAAGCACCACCGGCATCTGAACGTCTTTCCAATTTTTTGTAATGGATTCAATCCATGTCCACGACGCTTCCAATTCGTCTTGGCGCATAAACAGGGTTTGATTGCCACGAACCACGTCCATAATCAGGCGCTCATAGGCTTCCGGGAAACGTTCTTTAAAGTTATCTACAAAATCCAGTTTAAGAGCAATGGGTTTGTATCGGTATCCTCCAGGCCCGGGTATCTTGGTCATTTGAACCAGCTCAATGCGTTCCTCTGGCTGCAAACGAACAATCAACTTATTGGCCGGAATTTCTTCGCCCGATGGAAAAATATTGTGAGCTACCGGCCTAAAATTGATCACAATTTCCGAATAGCGCTTGGGCATGCGTTTTCCTGTCCTTAGGTAAAAAGGTACCCCTTTCCACCTCCAATTGTCAACAAAGGCGGTCAAGGCCACAAAGGTTTCGGTTTTTGAATCAAATTTTTCAATGTCTTCAAGGTACGAAGAAACCGACTTCCCTGCAATTTTACCTCGGGTATATTGGCCTTTTACCGATTGGGTTTTGATGTTTTTTTTGGAAAAAGGTCTAAGGGCATACAGCACCTTGAGTTTTTCGTTCCGAACAAAATCGGCTTCCAGCTTATGGGGAGGTTCCATAGCAACCAGGCACAAAAGTTGAAGCAGGTGGTTTTGCACCATGTCAAGCAAAGCTCCACTTTGGTCGTAATATCCGGCTCGGCTTTGCACACCCAAACTTTCAGCTACGGTAATTTGCACGTTTTCAATGTGCTGGCTGTTCCAAGCCTGCTCAAACAGGTGATTGGCAAACCTCAACACCATGAGATTCTGAACGGTTTCTTTTCCTAGATAATGGTCAATTCGATAAACCTGATTTTCTTGAAAGGCCGCACCCACCTGGCTATTTATTTCTTGAGCGGTAGCCAAGCTATGCCCCAAGGGTTTTTCAAGCACAACCTTACTTCGCTCGTCAATCAATCCATTTTCCTTTAATGCAGATGCAATCGGCCCAAAAGCTGAAGACGGGGTTGAGAAATAAAAAATACTGGGTGCCTTTGGATGCAGTTTGAGCGCTGATTTTAAATACGAATACGACTCTGGGCTGTAATCAGATACCTGAACAAGTTGAATCCGTTCCAAAAATACCGTAGCCATATCGCTTTTCCCGAATTCCAATCCCGATTCCGAAATAAAATCAAGAACAGATTTTTTAAACTCAACCAAAGACCTTTCGCGGCGGCAAATGGCAAAGATTTGAAAATCAGGGGTTATTTGACCGTCATACAAGCGATGGAACAAAGCCGGGTAAATTTTACGAAGGGCTAAATCTCCATCTCCTCCAAAAATGATAAAATTGAACGGATTGAACGTCTCTTTCTTTGTCTTCCTCATGGATTCCATTGGTAAATTAGGTTAATTAACAAACAAATATACACCAAATTGTCATTTTTACACTAAGCTCAAAAACCAAAATTGTCAAAACCAGTTTCGGCCAATTCCCGGTACTTTATTTCATTAAATTTATAGAATCGAGAGGGTTTATGGGGAACCCCTGCCTGTTTTTCATCCAAATGGGTTAAAATGCCCAGCTTTTGTATTTTTCTTCTAAAGTTTCGCTTATCCAATGGCTTTTCAAGAATAGCCTCATACAATTTATGCAATTGGCCAAGGGTAAATTTGGTCGGAAGCAAATTAAAGCCAACGGGCTTAATTGCAATGGTTTCTTGAAGTCGACTTAAGCAGGTTTTTAAAATCTGATTGTGGTCGAAGGCCAAATCACCTATATCTTGAATGGGAACCCATTGAACGCTTTGAGCAAACGAGGCGGGCTGGGGCGCGAACTCATGCATATTGATAAGCGTAAAATAGGCAATGGTAATAACGCGAACCTCGGGTTCTTGACGCACCGTTTTTAGCCAAGCTCTATCTTTGGGTTTTGACAAACGGTCAGGATCCCCAAAAGCTCCAGCCTGCTGCAAAAAAAGATTGGTTAAACCCGTTAATTCATGCAATACCCTCTGGGCTGCCATGTCTAAGTTCTCGTTTTCATAGATCAGGTCCCCAGGCAAAGCCAAAACATCGTCCATTTTCCCATCAGCTAAACTGCGGCCAATAAGCAAAACATTTAGGTTTTCATCGTCAAAACCTAAAATCACATTGTCTACAGAAACCCTAGGGTTCAAATCGTGGCGGTGTGGCATATCGGAAGTTGGTACGCAAAAATAAAAAGAAAGCGTATCTTGGTAGTGTATTATTGACACTAAGAATTAACTTTGTGCCTGCATGAGATTTATCGTTGATAGTGGCTCCACCAAAGCCGATTGGGCTTTATGCCGTGATTCAGAAATAGTTGCCAGTTTCCAGACCATCGGATTTAATCCCTACTTCATGAATTCCGATGAGGTCCTGTCTTACCTAAACCAAAGGCAAGATTTGCATGAATATGCCCAGCACATTTCTGAAATCTACTTTTACGGAGCGGGCTGTTCAGATCCCCAGCTTAACCAAAAAATAAGTTCTGCCCTTTCGCGCTTTTTTTCAAAAGCACAAGTTCGGGTTGACCATGACTTAACCGCAGCAGCCTTTGCTTTGTATGAAAGCAAACCAATTATTGCCTGCATTTTAGGCACAGGGAGCAATTCTTGCTATTACGATGGCCAAATCCTGCAAGAGGTGGTTCCAGCCTTAGGCTACATTTTGGGAGACGAAGGAAGTGGAAGTTATTTTGGGAAAACCTTAATCCGCGATCACCAATACCGAAGAATGCCAACCGAGTTAAGCATTGATTTTGAAATGGAATATGAAACCCGTTGGAACGAGATTGTAAAAAAAGTATATCAAAGCTCCGTTGCCAATGTTCATTTGGCATCGTATTTTCCTTTCGCCATAAAACATAGGAGCCACCCCTACATTATTGAAATGGTAGAAAGCGGATTTGATTTTTTCTTAGAAAATCACGTAATGTGTTACCCTCAAGCTGCATCGAGGCACTTCGAGGTGAGCTTTATTGGTTCCATTGGGCATTTTTTTAAACCTTTGCTTTTAACCTCGTTAGAAAAAAAGGGGCTAAAGCCAGGGAAGATTATACAAAAACCCATCGAGGGATTGGTTGCACACCATACAAAAACGAATAAAAATGCCATCCAAAACCAAATTTGACCTGTCGGCAGGATATTACTTCGATTCTTCTTCCGAACCTGAATCGGCAGACTCAGTTCCTTCGATATCGGAAGGAGTTTCGGAAGCTTCGGCAGCAGGAGTTTCGATTACTTCAGCGGCAGTTTCAACTACTTCGGGAGCAGTTTCAACCACCTCTGCGACAGGAGCTTCGGCTTCTTCGGCCACTGGAGTTTCCACTTTAGCGGCTTTGGGTTCAGCTTTGGCTGTAGTTTCGGCGCCTTCCACCTTTTTGGCACCACGGCGGGTGCGACGTTTGCCTGAAGAAGCAGATTTGCCTGTGCTGAGCAGATTTTCGTTGTAATCGACCAATTCGATTAAGGCCATTTCGGCGTTATCGCCTAGACGGTTCCCAATTTTAATAATACGGGTGTAACCACCGGGCCGGTCAGCAATTTTAATAGCCACATCGCGGAACAATTCCGTAACCACCGTTTTATCGCGGAGTATGGAAAAGGCCTGACGCCGCTCGTGCGTGCTGTCGGTTTTGGCTTTGGTCAAAATAGGCTCAACGAACTTTCGTAGTTCTTTGGCTTTGGCCACCGTTGTTTTAATGCGTTTGTGCATAATTAGGCTGTTGGCCATGTTCATTAGCATCGCGCTGCGGTGGGCGGACTTACGTCCTAAATGGTTGTCTTTCTTACCGTGTCTCATAGGGGCACAAAAATGGACAAAAGTCCGTTACAAATCAATCCTTATCCAGTTTATATTTAGCTACGTTCATACCGAACTGCAGCCCTTTGTCTTTAACCAGGTCTTCCAATTCGACCAAAGATTTGCGACCGAAGTTGCGGAACTTCAACAAATCTGTTTTATTGAAAGACACCAATTCACCGATGGTTTCAACATCAGCTGCTTTGAGGCAGTTTAGTGCCCGCACTGACAAATCCAAATCGGTCAATTTTGTTTTCAACAGTTGGCGCATGTGCATGGATTCTTCATCGAACTCATCGGAGCTCACTTTTTCTTCTAGATCGACGGTAATTTTTTCGTCGCTGAAAAGAGCAAAGTGTTGAATTAGAATTTTTGCAGCTTCTTTAAGAGCCTCTTTAGGGTCGATAGAGCCATCGGTTTCAACTTCAATAAGAAGTTTTTCAAAGTCGGTTTTTTGTTCAACCCTAAAGTTTTCAATGTTGTATTTCACATTTACAATAGGGGTAAAAATTGAATCGATGCAAATGACATCAATGCCGCTGTGAAGGTCCTTATTTTCGTCGGCGGGCCGGTAACCGCGACCTCCGTCGATGGTAATTTCCATGTTCACTTTCACCTTGGGGTCAAGGTTGCAAATAACCAAATCGGGGTTAAGAACTTGAAAAGCGGAAGTGAATTTACCGATGTTTCCAGCGGTAAAGGAGCCACCACCGCTAAGGCTTACAAGAACCTTTTCAGAACTAACCGAATCAATTTGCCTAGAAAGGCGAACCTTTTTTAGGTTTAAGATCATTTCGGTTACATCTTCAACGATGCCAGGAACAGTAGAAAACTCATGGTTAACCCCTTCGATTTTGATGCTTGTAATAGCGTAGCCTTCAAGAGAAGACAACAAAATTCGACGCAGGGAATTTCCGATGGTAATACCATAACCGGGCTCCAGGGGGCGAAATTCGAACTTACCTCTGCGGTTGTCCGACTCTATCATAATGACCTTGTCAGGTCTTTGAAAATCAAGTATTGCCATAGCTAACTGGAACTTAAGAATTAATTATTTAGAGTACAATTCAACGATGAGCTGTTCCTTGATGTTTTCAGGAATCTGTTCACGGTGGGGAGAAGCGATGAACACTCCCACCATAGCTTGAGCGTCGAAGCTCAACCAATCTAAGCGGTTTGATGAGGACCCGAGCGCATTGGAAATAACACTAAGGCTCTTAGAACGCTCGCGCACGCCCACTTTATCACCAGGTTTCAAAATCATAGAAGGGATGTTAACAATATCTCCGTTTACCGTAATGTGTTTATGGCTAACCAGCTGACGGGCACCGTCGCGGGTATTGGCCAAACCAAGACGAAAAACGACGTTGTCAAGTCGGCTTTCACAAAGCATAAGCAGGTTTTCGCCTGTAATGCCTTTTAAGCTGCTGGCCCGCTCGAACATCTTACGGAATTGGCGTTCCAAAATACCATAGGTGTATTTGGCCTTTTGTTTTTCTTGAAGCTGAATAGCGTATTCAGACTGCTTTTTCCTTCTTTTGGAAGGGCCATGCATTCCGGGGGGGTAATTTTTACGTTGCAGCGATTTGGATTCGCCGAAAATGGGTTCGCGAAAACGACGCGCAATTTTTGCTTTGGGACCTCTATATCTAGCCATGATGCTTTTTACTAAACGATTCTAAAAAATTAAACTCGGCGGCGCTTTGGAGGGCGGCAACCATTGTGAGGCAAAGGAGTAATATCAACAATTTCGGTAACCTCAATGCCCGCATTGTGAACGGTACGGATAGCGGACTCGCGGCCTCCCCCAGGCCCTTTAACAAAAACCTTAACCCGGCGTAAGCCAAGGTCATGGGCTTCTTTAGAACAATCAGCAGCCGCAAGTTGGGCGGCATGGGGGGTATTCTTTTTGGAACCGCGGAAGCCCATTTTACCAGCACTGCTCCAAGAAATAACTTGACCTTGATTGTTGGTCAAAGAGATGATAATGTTGTTGAAAGTAGCGTTGATGTGGCATTGTCCTACCGACTCAACCTTTACTTTCTTCTTATGCGTTTTCTGTTTCGCCATGACTCAATTCGTTAACGATTATTTGGTAACCTTTTTCTTGTTGGGAACCGTCTTTTTCTTGCCCTTACGTGTACGGCAGTTGTTTTTGGTTTTTTGACCGCGGCAAGGCAGGCCATTGCGATGCCGAATACCACGGTAGCAACCGATGTCCATCAGACGTTTGATGTTCAATTGAACCTCAGACCGAAGAGCACCTTCAACTTTGAATTCAGCGTTGATAAGGTTACGAATTGCGCCGAGGTCATCGTCCGACCAATCTTGAACTTTTTTATCCAGATTGATACCGGCGGAGTTTAAAATGCGTTGAGCCGATTTGCGGCCAATACCGTAAATGTAGGTCAAGCCAATTTCACCTCGCTTGTTCCTTGGAAGATCTATACCAGAAATCCTTGCCATAGAATGTGTGATTTACCAGAGGGGATTAACCCTGCCGTTGTTTAAATTTTGGGTTTTTCTTATTGATTACGTACAACCTACCCTTGCGGCGTACGATTTTGCAGTCTGCACTGCGTTTTTTAATGGATGCTTTAACTTTCATCGCAATGTTTATTTATACCTGTATGTTATACGTCCTTTCGACAAGTCGTAGGGCGACATTTGCACCCTAACTTTATCACCAGGCAGTATTCGAATGTAATTCATTCGCATTTTCCCGGAAATGTGTGAAATAATCACATGCCCATTTTCCAGTTCTACGCGAAACATTGCATTCGACAATGCCTCGATAATAACTCCGTCTTGTTCTATAGACGATTGTTTAGCCATATTTAATCAACGAACGTTAGGTTCGAATTTTTACAAATATTAGTTTCAATTTCAGCGTAACTGCTAAGTAGATCAAATTGATTTACTCCAACCGCTACGTTGTGTTCAAAATGCGCTGAGGGCTTTCGGTCGCGGGTAACAATGGTCCAACCATCATCCAGTTGATTAACCTCCTTTTTACCAAGGTTAATCATAGGTTCTATGGCCAACACCATTCCTTTTCTTAGGACCGGACCCGAAAACTTTTTACCGTAGTTCGGAACCTCGGGCGATTCATGAAGGTTTTCGCCTACCCCATGCCCAACCAATTCGCGCACCACACCAAAACCAAAGGATTCGGTGTACTGCTGAACGGTTTGAGAAATGGCTCCTACCCTATTTCCTTGAATGGCTTTCTCTACTCCTAAATAAGCTGCCCTTTTCGTTACCTTAAGCAGCTGTTTAAGTTCAGCAGGAATTTCTCCTACCGCAAAGGTGTAGGCAAAATCCCCATGGAAACCATTCTGATAGACACCCACATCAACCGAGACAATGTCTCCGTCGCGTATGGCTGATCTACTTGGGAACCCATGAACAACCTGTTCATTCACAGAAAAACAAATGGAATATGGAAAACCATTGTAATTCTTAAAGGAAGGAACCGCACCGTGGTCTCTAATAAAACCATCGACCAAGCTATCCACCTCAAGACCTGTAATACCAGGCTTAAGGAAGGTGGCTACGGCCGCCAGCGTTTTTTCAACAAGCAAAGAACTCAATCGACACAACTCAATCTGCTCGGGCGACTTTATGGGAATTCCCATAAGGTCACATGGTAGGATTGTAGCCGGCCGTCATTCGCCCGCGTATCCGTCCACCCTTCATCAAACCATCAAGCTGACGGTTTTTAAGGTAAACATCGATTTGGGCTAATGTATCTAAAACAACACCTACCAAAATCAACAAGGAGGTGCCACCATAAAACTGAGCAAAAGAAGGATTCACTTCTGCTTTGGTTGCAAAGGCGGGAAGTATTGCTACCACGGCCAAGAAAATCGATCCAGGCAAAGTAATGTGCGAAATAACGTAGTCAATGTACTCAGCGGTTTTCTTCCCAGGTTTAACACCTGGAATAAAGCTACCCTCCCGCTTTAAGGCGTCGGCCATTTGTTGAGGATTAATAATGATAGCCGTGTAGAAATACGTAAACAAGACTATCATTAATCCAAAAACCAAATTATACCAAAAGCCAGTATAATCAGAAAAAGCCATAACAAAAGCATTGCCTTCGGAAGCGAACCCAGCCAAAACAATGGGAACGAACATGATTGCCTGAGCAAAAATGATAGGCATTACACCGCTTGAATTTACTTTAATGGGTAAGTATGAACGAGCACCACCATACATACGGTTGCCAGCAACGCGCTTTGCAGCATGCACCGGGATCTTACGTACTCCTTGAACCAGCAAAACAGAAAGAATTACTACAGCAAGCAAGATAACCATCTCGAGCAAGAACAGAACAAGACCACCGCCGTCGGGAGCTGCTTTAGAGAGGAATTCATCGCGAAGACCACGTGGGAGAGTAGCAATAATACCGATCATAATAATCAAAGAGGTTCCATTGCCAATACCTCGATCGGTAATGCGTTCGCCCAACCACATCACGAAGATGGTACCCGCCACCAAAATGGTAACGGCAAGAATCCACCAAGCGGTCGTATTTAGGTGAGCGTTTGCAGGAACATAGGTAGAAAGGTAACTAGGGGCTTGAGCCAACGTAATTAATACAGTAAGGGCCCTAGTAATTTGATTCATGCGGTTTCGACCGCTTTCGTCTTTCTGCAGTTTTTGGAAATAGGGAACAGCCACACCCATCAGCTGCACAATGATACTGGCTGAAATGTAAGGCATAATGCCCAAAGCGAAAATAGAGGCCTTAGCAAAAGCACCACCGGTTAAGACATTGATAAGGTCAAGGATATTGGCGCCCTGTTGTTCGTTTACAGCTCTAGAAAGAGCATCGGTATCGATTCCGGGCAGGACAATAAAGGAGCCCAAGCGATACACCGCCACCAAAATAATGGTAGTTAGGATTCGTTCCTTGAGTTCCTGGATTTTCCAGATATCTTTTAACTTCTGAATCAAGCCTTTCATAGGTGGGGTATCAGATCTCTACAATAGAACCGCCGGCCTTTTGAATGGCATCGGCAGCAGATTTAGAAAATGCGTGTACTTTAACGTTCACCGCAGCAGAAATTTGTCCACGACCTAAAACCTTAACCAAATCGTTTTTGGAAATTAAGCCATTGGCTTTAAGCGTCTCCAAATTGATTTCAGTCAGGCCTTTATCGGTGGCCAAAGATTGAAGCAAATCAAGGTTCAATGGTTTGTATTCAACCCGATTAAAGTTTTTGAAGCCGAATTTAGGCAAGCGGCGTTGGATAGGCATTTGACCGCCTTCAAAACCAATCTTCTTGGAATAGCCGGAACGCGATTTGGCACCTTTGTGACCTCGGGCAGATGTGCCTCCGCGTGCAGAACCTTCGCCTCGACCAAGTCGTTTGCTATTGTGAACGGCACCGGCCGCTGGTTTTAAATTAGAAAGATTCATAATTAAGCAGTTTTTTCAACAACAACAAGGTGAGAAACTTTGCTAATCATACCCTCGATTTGAGGAGTAAGATTGTGTTGCACGGTTTGATTCAACCGACGCAAGCCCAAAGCCTGTAGGGTTAATTTTTGACGCTCAGGCCGATTTATGGCAGAACGAACGAGTTTTACAGATACCGTATTCGACATGGCTTAACCGTTAAAAACATTAGACAAAGGAAGACCGCGTTCATTGGCCACGGTAAAGGCATCACGCAAACTAGCTAAACCTTCGATGGTAGCTTTAACAACGTTGTGGGGGTTAGAACTACCCTTGCTTTTGCAAAGAACGTCCTTAACACCTACCGATTCCAAAACGGCACGCATAGCACCACCTGCAATTACACCGGTACCTGAAGCAGCTGGTTTCATCAAAACAAGCGAAGAACCATATTTGGCAATTACCTCATGTGGAATGGTGCCTTTGTGAACAGGAACTTTAATTAAATTCTTCTTTGCATCATCTACAGCTTTGGCGATAGCCTCGGTAACTTCATTTGCTTTTCCCAGGCCATAGCCTACAACTCCATTTTCATTACCTACAACAACAATAGCCGAGAAAGAAAAGTGGCGACCACCTTTATTCACTTTAGTAACCCTGTTGATGGCAACCAAACGGTCTTTCAACTCAATTTCGGTGGCTTTTACTCTTTTTAAACTTGACTGTGACATAACGCAATTAGAATTTTAAACCACCCTCTCGAGCACCTTCAGCAAGTGCCTTAACTCGACCATGATACAAATACCCACTTCGATCAAACTGAACATCGGCGATACCTAAGGCGGCGGCTCGCTCAGCGATGGCTTTGCCAACAACTTGGGCTTGTGCCACTTTGGTAGCTGCTTTATTGAAACCCTTTTCAGCTGATGAAGCAGAAGCGATGGTTGCACCTTTTAAATCATCGACCAATTGGGCGTAAATCTCTTTATTGCTTCTGTAAACGGAGAGTCTTGGCCGTGTTGCAGAACCCACCACCGTCTTACGAATGCGGTAGTGAATTTTTTTCCTTCGTATTTGTTTATCCTGTGCCATAATCGAATTATCGTTGATGCATTATTTCTTACCAGCAGACTTACCGGCTTTCCGACGAACTGCCTCGCCTTGGAAGCGGATACCTTTCCCTTTGTATGGTTCAGGTTTGCGGAAGCTTCTGATTTTGGCTGCCACCTGGCCGATGAGTTGTTTATCAAAAGATTTAAGGGTAACCAATGGGGCTTTACCTTTATCGGTTTTGGTTTCTACCTTAACCTCGTTGGGCAATTCAAAAACAATGTTGTGTGAATAACCTACGGAGATATCGAGCAGCTGTCCTCGGGCTTCTGCGCGGTAACCTACCCCAACCAATTCCATGTTGATTTCGTAGCCTTCTGAAACTCCTTTAACCATATTGAAAATCAGAGCCCGGTAAAGGCCATGCAAAGCACGGTGCCGAGGCTGATCGGTAGGGCGGTTAACAGAAAGAATACCATCGGTTACATCGATGGTAATATCTGGATGAACGGGCTGCTGCATTTCGCCCAAAGGACCTTTAACAACAACCAGGTTGCCCTTGGCAACCTCGACGTTCACTTTGGCCGGAATTTGAATAGGAGCTTTACCTACGCGTGACATAAATCTATTCTTTAGTAAATCTTACACAAAACCTCTCCGCCCAAATTCTGGGTACGGGCATCTTTATCGGTCATCAACCCTTTAGAGGTAGAAACAATTGCTATGCCTAACCCATTTAAAACCCTGGGCAATTCATCGGAACCAGAATACTGACGTAAACCGGGGCGAGAAACACGAGAAAGGTGTTTGATGGCCGAGGCCTTAGTTACGGGATGGTATTTCAGGGCAATTTTAATGACGCCCTGAGGAGCCACATCCTCAAATTTATAGGAAAGGATATACCCTTGATTGAACAAAATTTCGGTAATGCCTTTCTTCACATTTGAAGCAGGGACTTCAACTACACGGTGACGGGCTTTAATGCCGTTGCGCACCCGCGTTAAAAAATCTGCAATTGGATCCATGTTCTTACCAGCTAGCTTTAGTTACACCGGGAATTTTGCCTTCGTTGGCCATTTTGCGGAACAAAACCCGAGAAATTCCGAATTGACGCATAAAGCCACGTGGGCGACCGGTCAATTGACAGCGGTTGTGCAAGCGCACTTTCGAGGAGTTTCTAGGCAACAAAGCCAAACCTTGATAGTCGCCAGCCTCTTTCAGGGCTTCGCGCTTAGCAGCAAATTTAGCCGCCATCTTTTCACGTTTGCGCTCACGCGCTTTCATTGATTCCTTAGCCATAGAAGCTTAATTCTGGGAATGTTTAATATTATCGAAAGGAAGACCAAAAGCCAACAACAACGCGTAGGCTTCTTTATCGGTAGGAGCGGTTGTCACGAAAGTGATGTCCATTCCATTAATTTTAGATACTTTATCGATGTCGATTTCAGGAAAAATCAACTGCTCAGTAATACCTAGGTTGTAATTTCCACGGCCATCAAAACCTTTGGAAGAAACGCCTTTAAAATCGCGAACCCGAGGCAAAGAGATGGCTACAAACCGATCCAAAAATTCATACATCCGAACGCCGCGAAGGGTAACTTTGGTACCAATGGGCATGCCCTTACGCAATTTAAAGTTAGAAATATCCTTTTTGGATTTGGTTGAAATAGCTTTTTGACCGGAAATCAAAGACAATTCTTGAACGGCAACATCTACCATACGCTTATCGCCTACGGCAGCACCCAAACCTTGACTGATAACAATTTTAGTCAGGCGAGGAACCTGCATAATGGATTTATACCCTTGCTCCTTGAAAAGAGCGGGAACAATTTCCTCTTTAAACTTGGTTAAAAGACGTGGAGTACTCATTACTTAATTTCTTCTGCGGTTTTCTTGGCGTAACGAACTAATTTATCGCCAGATTCATTCAATTTGCGACCAACTCGGGTCACCACATCGCCCACTTTTAATTTCACATTCGAAATGTGAAGGGGAGCTTCTTTTTCAATAATCTTACCTTCGGGTTGCTGCGGACTAGGCTTGGTATGGCGTTTTACCATATTTACACCTTCCACAACAACACGGTTGGTTTCACGATTGATAGACTTAATAGCACCAGAGGCGCCCTTATGATTGCCGGATATGACAACCACGGTGTCTCCGCTTTTTAATTTAAGTTTGGTTTGCATAGGGCCAAAGAATTAAAGTACCTCAGGGGCTAATGATACAATTTTCATAAACTGCTTTTCCCGAAGCTCACGAGCCACCGGACCAAAAATACGGGTACCCCGCATTTCACCCTGGGCATTCAATAAAACAACAGCGTTGTCATCAAAACGAATGTAGGAACCGTCCATACGTTTCACTTCCTTCTTGGTACGAACCACCACCGCTTTTGTTACTGCTCCCTTTTTAACGTTACCCGAAGGCAAAGCATCTTTAATAGAAACAACAATGGTATCGCCAATAGAAGCATAGCGCCTCTTTGTTCCACCTAAAACCCGAATACAAAGAACCTCTTTGGCTCCACTGTTGTCGGCAACTTTCAATCTTGATTCCTGCTGTATCATACTTCAATTACTTAGCTCGTTCTACAATTTGAATCAGACGCCAGTTTTTTGTTTTGCTTAACGGACGCGTTTCCATAATAGAAACCGTATCCCCGATATTGCATTCGTTGCGCTCATCGTGCGCATGAAACTTGGAAGTTAGTTTAACAAACTTTCCATATTTCGGGTGTTTCACCCGACGTTCAACAGAAACGATGATGGATTTCTCCATTTTGTTGCTTACAACAACTCCTGTTTTTTCTTTTCTGGTTTTCCGTTCAATCATAACCGGCGGTCGATTATTGTTTTATTCAGCCCCAAATTTAGGGATTGCAAAGGTGCGGTTTTATTTTTAAAATTCCAAGTTGGGCTTCAATTTTTTATTTACAAAAAAGAACCGCCAGCAGAATCTGCGGGCGGTACTCGTTTTAAAGTCGCCTTTTAATTATTTAAGTTGACGTTGTCGTTGTTCGGTTTGCAACCGAGCAACCAGTTTCCGCTGAACTTCAATGGATTTAGGATTATCTAAATTCACCACTGCGTGGTTCATCTTTAACTTGAGCAGCTGAGTTTTCTCGATGCTCACTTTGTCGTTAAGCTCTGTATCAGAAAGAGCGCGAATATCTATGTTTTTCATGATCAAAAATTAGGCCTCGTAATCGTTACGGGTAATGAACTTGGTTTTAACCGGAAGCTTTTGGGCCGCTAAACGAAGGGCCTCTTGCGCAACTTCCAAAGGTACACCATCAATTTCGAAAAGAATATGTCCTGGCTTCACAACGGCAGCCCAATATTCAGGGTTACCCTTACCTTTACCCATACGCACTTCAGCAGGCTTTTTGGTGATAGGCTTGTCGGGAAAAACCCGGATCCAAACCTGGCCTTCCCGTTTCATGTAACGGTTTAAGGCTACACGGGCAGCTTCAATCTGACGCGAGGTCATCCAAACCGTGTCAAGCGATTTAAGTCCAAAAGACCCAAAGGCTATGGTATGCCCGCGCTGGGCAATCCCCTTCATTCTGCCCTTCTGGACCTTCCTGTATTTGGTACGTTTAGGTTGTAACATAACTTAGTTCTCTATTCTGTATCACTTAAATGCGTTTCCGCTTAGAGCGAGGAGCCGATACTCCGGTAGGAGATTTTGGACCCTGTTTTTGAACACCAATATTGGGGGACAAATCGCGACGGCCATATACTTCGCCCAACATAATCCAAACTTTTACACCGATACGGCCATAGGTTGTGTGGGCTTCGGCATGTGCATAATCAATGTCAGCACGAAACGTATGCAATGGAATGCGGCCTTTTTTGTACGAATCGCCGCGGGCAATCTCTACACCACCCAAACGACCGGCTACCGCGATTTTAATTCCTTCAGCCTGCATGCTCATGGTCGAAGCGATGGCCATTTTCAAAGCACGGCGGTAGTTTACACGACCTTCCAATTGCTTAGCAATGTTCTCGGCAACCAAACGGGCATCCAACTCAGGACGCTTGATTTCAGCAATGTTTATACCAACCTCTTTCTTGGTTAATTTTTTCAATTCTTCTTTCAGACGCTCTACTTCCTGACCTTGCTTACCAATGATGATTCCTGGGCGGGCAGTATGAATGGTAACCGTTACCATTTTTAACGTACGCTCAATAACAATCTTCGAAATGCTTGCACTAGACAGGCGTGCCCGGATGTAGTTGCGGATTTTGTCGTCTTCAACTAATTTTTCGGTGTACTTTTTTCCACCGTACCAGTTGGATTCCCATCCGCGGATGTACCCTAACCTATTGCCGATTGGATTGGTCTTTTGTCCCATAATCGTTATGCGTTATCTGAATTAGTTGAAGTTTCGGTAGCCTTAGGAGCGACGGCAATGGTAACGTGATTGCTTCGTTTGCGAACCCTGTGGGCACGACCCTGGGGAGCAGGCTGAACGCGTTTAAGCGTTTTGGATTGGTCAACAAACACCTCGCTTACAAACAAGGCAGCTTCATCGGCGCGCAATCCGCTTTTCTGCTCAAAATTTGAGATGGCCGACTTAAGCAACTTTGACATAGGCAAAGCTGCAGCTTTAGATGTGAATTGAAGCACGTCCAAGGCTTTGTTGGCATCCATACCACGAATCAAGTCTGCTACCAACCTCATTTTCCGAGGCGAGGTAGGATAATCCATCAAGCGAGCAAAGTAGCGCGTCTTGTTGGCTTGTTTTCTGGCATCTGCTGCCGTTTTTTTCCGATTTCCCATAAGGCAATTTCTCTAACGTTATTTCTTCCCTTTGTCTTTGCGTTGACCGGCGTGGCCTCTCCAAGTGCGGGTTGGGCTAAATTCACCCAATTTATGACCCACCATGTTTTCGGTTACAAAAACAGGAATATGTTTGTTTCCGTTGTGTACTGCAATGGTATGCCCAACAAAATCTGGAAGAATCATTGACCTTCTGGACCAAGTTTTAATGACCGATTTTTTGCCAGAATTGTTCATTTCTACGGCCCGCTTTTCGAGCTTAAAATCAACAAATGGTCCTTTTTTTAATGAACGTGCCATGTGAATTACTTACGTTTTTCAAGAATGTATTTAGAAGACTGTTTTTTCTTGCTGCGGGTCTTATACCCTTTGGCAATTAAACCTTTGCGGCTACGTGGGTGTCCACCGCTTGCGCGGCCTTCGCCGCCACCCATTGGGTGATCGACAGGGTTCATAGCCACGCCTCGAACGCGAGGGCGGCGACCCATCCAACGCTTACGTCCTGCTTTGCCATGTATGTTCAGACTGTGGTCAGCATTGGAAACCGAACCAATGACAGCCTGGCAGGTAATAAGAATCATACGCTGTTCGCCACTGGGCATTTTAAGTACGGCATATTTTCCGTCGCGGGCAGACAACTGAGCACTGGCTCCGGCACTGCGGCAAAGAGCGGCTCCGCGGCCTGGCTGCATCTCAATATTGTGAATGGTGGTTCCCAATGGAATTTCAGACAGAGGTAAAGCATTACCAACGTCGGGGTTGGAACCAGGACCTGAATACACGGTTTTTCCTACTTCAAGGCCATTTGGAGCAATGATGTAGCGCTTTTCGCCATCGGCATAGGCAATCAAGGCAATGCGCGCAGTACGGTTCGGATCGTATTCAATGGTTTTTACAACACCAGGAATACCGGCCTTATTGCGTTTGAAATCAATAATGCGGTATTTCTGTTTGTGGCCTCCGCCCACTTGGCGAATGGTCATTTTTCCGCTGCCATTCCTTCCACCCGATTTGTGGTTTGGTTTGGTTAACGATTTCTCCGGTGTATTGGTCGTGATGGTAGCAAAATCGCTAATCACTTTGTACCGAGTACCGGGCGTAATTGGATTAAATTTTCTTAAGCCCATAACTTAGATATTTGCAAAAAGATCAATGTTCTGACCTTCTTTCAATGTAACAACAGCTTTTTTATAGGCGTTCTTACGGCCTTTCAAAACATTCTTCTTCGTGTAGCGAACAACCTTATCGCCAATGTAATTCATGGTGTGCACACGAGAAACCTCAACACCATACAAAGATTGAATGGCTAAGCGGATTTGAGCTTTATCGGCTTTGGGGTTTACCAAAAATCCATACCGATTGAATTTCTCTCCGGCGGCGGTTATCTTCTCCGTGACCAGGGGTTTGATTATAATGCTGCTCATAATTACGCGCTTAAAAGTTTTTCCAACACCGGAATGCTTTGCTCTTCAACAAAAACACGCTCGGCATCCATAATTTCGTAGGTGTTCAACTCAGCAGCACTGATTACATTGGCACCAGGCAGGTTCCTTGCACTCAAAAAGGCGTTGCTGTGTGTTTCTTGTACTACCACCAAAACCTTTTTGTCGTTGGCAGAAAACGAAGTCAAAAACGTCAAGAATTCTTTGGTTTTTGGCATTTCGAAATTCATACCTTCAACGATAGTAAAGGCGTTGTTTTGGGTTTTGTAAGCTAAGGCAGAACGACGGGCCAAACGCTTAAGTTTTTTATTCAATTTGAATGAATAATCCCTTGGCTCTGGACCGAAAATACGACCACCGCCACGGTACAAGGGGTTTTTGATGCTGCCCTTACGAGAGCCGCCCGTTCCTTTCTGTTTGTGCAATTTGCGGGTACTGCCATGCACTTCGTTGCGCTGCTTGGTTTTATGGGTGCCCTGACGGGCATTGGCCATAAACTGCTTTACATCTAAATAAATAGCATGGTCGTTGGGTTCGCAACCAAAAACCGCATCGTCAAGGTTAACCTTGCGGCCGGTGTCTTTACCGTTGAGAGAATAAACTGAGATTTCCATTTCGTAGATTATTTTTCAATGGTTACAATAGCCCCTTTGCTACCGGGGCAGCAACCGCTTACAACCAACAAATTCTTTTCAGGGATAACTTGAAGCACACGAAGGTTAAGGGCTTTAACGCGAGCATTGCCAGTTTGACCAGCCATGCGCATACCTTTAAATACCCGGCTTGGGAACGATGAGGCACCCAATGAACCTGGGTGGCGTTGACGGTTGTGCTGACCGTGGGTACGGCCACCTACACCACCAAAACCATGGCGCTTAACAACCCCCTGAAACCCTTTACCTTTTGATTTGGCAACCACGTCAACGAAGTCTCCAATCTCAAAAACGTTCACATCAATTTTCTCACCCAAACTCACCTCGCTGGTAAAATACCGAAACTCCCGAATAACGGAAGCCGATTCTTTACCTACTTTCTTAAGGTGACCCTGTTGAGCCTGATTCATGTTTTTAACCTTGCGTTCGCCAAAAGCCAATTGAACGGCGGTATAACCATCGCGCTCAACTGTTTTAACCTGGCTTACAACACAAGGACCAGCTTCAATCACCGTACAAGCAATGGCTTTGCCATTCTCGTCGAAGATGCTGGTCATCCCAATTTTCTTTCCAATGATTCCGGACATATGATTCTTGATTTAAGCGCTGCAGCGGAACGCCGAATCCGTTCTTGCAGCTCATCGATTAAAATTAAAACTATACCTTGATCTCCACCTCTACACCACTGGGCAATTCCAGCTTCATCAAGGCATCAATGGTTTTTGAAGATGTACTGTAAATGTCCATCAAACGCTTATAAGAACAAAGCTGAAACTGCTCCCGGCTCTTCTTGTTTACGTGAGGTGAACGAAGCACTGTGTAAATACGCTTGTGGGTGGGTAAAGGAATAGGACCATTCACCACAGCACCGGTACTTTTAACCGTCTTTACTATTTTCTCGGCCGACTTGTCAACCAAGTTGTAGTCGTACGATTTAAGCTTGATGCGAATTTTTTGACTCATAACTCTATTCCTTGTTATTCTTAGCCCTGTTTTTGGGATTGCAAATGTGCAAACTTTTGTTTATAATTCCAATAGCAGGGGATTAAATAAATGGGTTTAACGCATTAATTCTTTTTTCCTTTCACTTTGGCCACCACATCTTCTTGGATGTTTCGAGGTGCTGGGTCGTAATGGCTGAATTCCATCGTTGAACTTGCACGTCCCGAGGTAATGGTACGCAAAGAGGTAACGTAGCCAAACATTTCGCTTAATGGAACTTTGGCCTTAACTACTTTGGCGTTGCCTCGGCTATCCATTCCATCGATTTGACCACGACGGCGGTTCAAATCGCCTACCACATCACCCATATTTTCTTCGGGTGTTACCACCTCTACTTTCATAATGGGCTCAAGTAAAATTGGCTTTGCATTGGGCATGGCTTCTCTGTAGGCCATTTTGGCGCACAATTCAAACGAAAGCGAATCGGAGTCAACCGCGTGGTACGAACCGTCCAACAAGGTAACCCGCAATGAAGTTACAGGGAAACCGGCCAATACTCCGTTTTGCATTGAGGCTTCAAAACCTTTTTGAACCGAAGGCACATATTCACGAGGAATGTTGCCGCCTTTTACTTCGTCCACAAACTCCAAACCGGGTTGTCCGTCTGGACGTGGCTCCAATGAAAACTGAATGTCGGCGAATTTACCGCGGCCACCGGTTTGTTTTTTGTACACCTCGCGGTGAGAAACCTTACCGGTAATGGCTTCTTTGTAAGCTACCTGGGGAGCCCCCTGGTTGCATTCTACTTTAAATTCCCGCTTTAGACGGTCCAAAATAATTTCCAAGTGAAGCTCTCCCATACCCTCAATGATGGTTTGGTTGCTGTCTTCGTCGGTATGTACTTTAAAGGTTGGATCTTCTTCGGCCAATTTTGCCAAGGCGGTACCCAAACGATCAACATCCGCTTGCGTTTTAGGCTCAATGGCTACTCCGATAACTGGATCAGGGAAGCTCATGGCTTCTAAAGTGATTGGCTTTTTCTCGTCGCACAAGGTGTCGCCGGTACGAATATCTTTGAAACCTACTCCAGCACCGATGTCGCCAGCCTCGATAAAATCAATCGGGTTTTGCTTGTTCGAGTGCATTTGGAAGATGCGTGAAATACGCTCTTTGTTTCCAGTCCGTACATTCATTACATAACTGCCTGCATCTAAGCGACCCGAATACATACGGAAGAAACACAAACGACCAACAAATGGGTCGGTAGCAATTTTAAATGCCAAAGCAGCCATAGGCTCAGAGGCATCGGGCTTGCGCAATTCCTCTTCGTCGGTGTCGGGATTGATACCTGTTACTGCCTCAATATCCATAGGAGAAGGAAGGTAACGAATCACGCCATCGAGCATGGTTTGTACGCCCTTGTTTTTGAAAGCCGAACCGCACATCATGGGAACGATGTCAATGGCCAAGGTGGCACGGCGAATCGCTGTATGAATTTCTTCTTCGGTAATGGTAGAAGGGTCGTCGAAGAATTTCTCCATCAACCGATCGTCGTACTCGGCAACCGTTTCCAACAAATAATTTCTCCAATGCTCTACATCGGCAACCAAATCGGCTGGAATATCTACAATGGCGTACTTGGCTCCCTCAGAAGCGTCGTCCCAAATAATGCCTTGCTGGGTAATCAAATCGACCACCCCTTTAAATGAATCTTCGGCACCTATTGGAACCTGAAGTGGAACAGGCTTTGCTCCCAAACGGGCTTTTACCTGCTCAACCACCGAAAAGAAATCGGCACCGGCACGGTCCATTTTATTCACGAAACCAATTCGAGGCACATTGTACTTGTTCATTTGACGCCAAACAGTCTCAGACTGTGGCTCTACTCCGCCTACAGCGCAGAACAACGCCACCGCGCCATCAAGTACACGCAGGGACCGTTCCACCTCAACGGTAAAATCAACGTGGCCGGGGGTATCAATAATGTTGATTTGATACTGTTTGGTTTCGCCGGAAATGGCCTGACCTTGTTGGGTTGGAAAATTCCAAAAACACGTGGTGGCGGCAGAGGTAATGGTTATACCACGCTCTTGCTCCTGAACCATCCAGTCCATGGTAGCTGCACCATCGTGAACCTCACCAATTTTGTGGGTTTTACCGGTGTAATACAAAATACGCTCAGAGGTCGTTGTTTTACCAGCGTCAATGTGCGCAGAAATACCAATGTTGCGGGTGAATCTTAAATCACGTGCCATAATTGTTCGGGGCGAAAATAGTTCTTAATTAAAAACGGAAGTGAGAGAAAGCCTTGTTGGCTTCGGCCATACGGTGGGTATCTTCCTTCTTTTTATAGGCTCCACCCTCGTTGTTAAAGGCAGCCATAACTTCGTTGGCCAATTTCTGAGCCATTGATTTATCGTTGCGCTTGCGGGCAGCCAGAATCATCCATTTCATACCCAAAGACAAACGGCGAGAAGGCCGAATTTCTTGTGGAATTTGGAAGGTTGCTCCACCTACACGGCGAGAACGTACTTCCACAGCGGGAGTTACATTTTCAAGAGCCTTTTTCCAAACATCTAGCGGAGAAGGCTCGTCGGCCATACGCTTGCTGATGATTTCAATAGACTCGTAAAAAATCTCGTACGAGGTTTGCTTTTTTCCGCTCAGCATCAAGTTGTTCACAAACTTGGTCACCAAGGTATCCTTAAACTTAGGGTCTGGAAGGATAATCCGCTTTTTTGGTTTAGATTTTCTCATTATTGAAAAGGTCTATTCAGCAAGGTTAATTAGCTCTTTTTGGCTTTCGGGCGCTTGGTTCCGTATTTGCTACGACGCTGGTTACGGCCTTCTACACCGGCTGTATCCAAAGCTCCACGCACAATGTGGTAACGCACTCCTGGCAAGTCTTTAACCCTACCGCCGCGCACCAAAACTATGCTGTGCTCTTGTAAATTGTGACCTTCACCAGGAATGTAGGCATTCACCTCACGTTGGTTGGTCAAACGTACACGGGCTACTTTACGCAGGGCCGAGTTTGGTTTTTTGGGTGTAGTCGTGTACACACGAACGCAAACGCCACGACGCTGAGGACATGAATCCAGAGCGATGGACTTACTTTTCTTTACTATTTGGGTGCGTCCTTTTCGCACCAGCTGTTGGATTGTTGGCATATCAATACTTTAAGGATTAAAGCCTACCCTACATTTAGGGATTGCAAAGGTGCTGTTTATTTTTCAATTATCCAACACGGCCTCTGGAATTTTCTGCAAGTTATTGGTTTCATTCCGCACTAAAACAGCCTACCTTTGCAATAAAAATATGCGCATTTTCATTACGGGAGCCACCGCAGGCATTGGTCAGCATTTGGCACAAAAGGCTATTCTACAGGGACATGATCTGGTTTTTACGGGCAGCAATCCCAGCGGAGTTCAACAGGCAGAGGGGGAATTTAAAGCACTTTCAAATCAGTCGGTAGCAGGTTTTGTGGTGGACTTTACCGATCCCATTCAAACCGCCCAATTTATTTCAAATTCCTTTACCGAGGCAACCTTGCCTGATGTGTTGGTTTTTAATGCAGGTCAGTATGCCGAGGGGCCCTTGCATGAGCCCGGACTTGGGCATATTCAACGGCAGCTTAGGTTGCACTTTTTGCACATCACCGAGTGCCTAGAAGATTGGCTGCCTATTATGAGGGACAGAAAGGCGGGTCATATTATAGGAGTAAATTCGATTTTGGCGCTGGAACCCCGCCGTTCGGCTCCGGGATATTGCATGTCGAAACAGGCTCTTTTGCAGTATTTTCGAGCGCTTCAGCCGGAATTGCTGCCCTTTGGCATTCGCGTCAGTCAGGTGCTGCCCTCTTCAACCGCATCCCGTTCATGGCAAGGCAGCGGCATCAGCGAAAGCGATTTGATTGGTACCGACGAACTGTCAAACTGGATAGCGCAAATTTGGTCTAGCCCAACAAACACCCTTCCCACCGAGCTGATTCTTCGTCCAATGAGCTCTATGTTTTAATGTAGATTCCGAATCTGCTTTTTAGTTTTTCTTTTTTTTAGGGCGGGTTATCGGGCTTTCGCCGGTAGTCCGCCGTTAAAAGCCTTGTGCCCAGCGGCTTTACGCGGGCTCCTAAAGTCGCCTGCGCAGCACGCGGGCACGTGGGCTTTTTCCGTACGGGCTACTCTGGCTCAATCCCGCCCGCGGCGGCCTTACACCAAACTTGGCGATAATTAAATCTAATAAGCTAGTCCCTGCAGATGGCACTACAAAAGCATATAGGATTAAAATGAGCGGACAAATAATGTGGAACTTAAAATGGAAGCACCTAAATGACACAGGCCACCCGCGGGCGGGATTGAACCGGGTTGCCCGCAAGGCGGTCGGGGCCTGGCCCGCGTGGCGCGGAGGCGACTTTAGGAGCCACCGCAAGCCCGCTGGGCCAGCCCCCGACCGACGCGGACAACCGGTGAAAGCCCGGTAACCCGCCACAACAAAACCACCTAAAATCCACACAAACCCAGCAATTCGCATTACTTTTATTCCATGAAATCCCATGTTTTTTTTGATTTAGACAATACCCTTTGGGATTTTAAGGCGAATTCTAGGGATACCCTGACCGAACTCTATGCTTATTTTAGGCTAAACACCATAATTCCTGATGCTGAGCTATTTATAGAGTTTTATGAGGGATTTAATGCGGCTTGCTGGGCCGCTTATCAGCGCAATGAAATGCGAAAAGATTTTTTGAGGCATCAGCGCTTTTTTTTGACCTTGGCGCATTTTGGATTTAAAAACCGAACCTTGGCCAAGAAACTGGGCGCCGAGTATGTGGCTCGCTCGCCCTTGAAAACCAAGCTGTTGCCGCATGCCATGGAGGTTGTAGAACGGCTGCACGCCGAGTTCCCACTGCATATTATTACCAATGGGTTTCAAGAAGTACAGTCGGTCAAGCTCAGGGAATCGGGCCTTGCGCCCTATTTTAAAGAAATAATCACCTCAGAAAAGGCCGGACACAAAAAGCCATCTCCCCGGATTTTTCAATTGGCTTTGAAGCGTTCGGGAGCGGCTGCCGAGCAAAGTTGGATGGTTGGCGATGATTATCAGGCCGATGCACTGGGTGGTTGGCAATCTGGCCTTCGTTCCATTTGGCTTGAACCTACCGCTGAAACCTCAAGCCATCCTGAAATTCAAAAGGTAGCCTGCCTATCGGAAGTCCCAAAAATCATTTTAGGTTGAACCTAAGCAGCAATTAAAGCGCGCTAAGAGCTGCTAAGATTTTGCATTTCCATTGTGCTATGTATCTTTGAGCACCAACACGTTTCACCAACCCCAATCCAGGCCAATGAGCCTAAAAGAAAAACAAGCCGAAGACTTAAAACTGTACTACACCATTGGTGAAGTAAGTGCTATGTTGGGCGTGAACGCCTCGCTGATTCGGTTCTGGGAAAAAGAATTTCCGGCGCTGAAGCCGAAAAAGAACAAGAAAGGGAATCGGCTTTTTACCAAAGCCAACATACACCATCTTAGAGAAATATACCATTGGGTAAAGGAGCAGGGATTTACCTTAGAGGGGGCAAGAAAAAAAATGTTGGCCGATAAGAAAATTAAAAGCCAAATGGATCGTTCTGGTTTGGAGTCAGACCGGTGGACGACCATTCAGGGCTTGCTTGATGAATTAGAATTGCTGTTGAAAAAATGAGGATTTTTACTGTATTGATTCGGAAATATGGGTTTGTTTTCGTTGGGTGGATAAGTGCGTTTAGCGTGTATGCCGATCAGGTTGACCCCATTGAAATGCCCAAAGCCGACGACCCGGTCTTGGCCATGATGGACAGTTTAGATGTACTAAACTACTTTAAAAATTACCGAAAGGTGAACGAAGGTTCGGCTCAGCGTAATTTGCAATATGCCCCTGACTCGGTTCCGGAGTTTTCAGACAAGGTTTACCGAGAACGGTTAAAAAAGTTAGACCAGGCCACTCCGTTTAAACTGGATTACAACCCTTATGTTAAGGGCTACATTGAATTGTATGCCAACCGACGAAGGGGCACGGTAAGCCGAATGTTGGGATTGGCCAACACCTATTTCCCAATTTTTGAAGAAAAGCTGGCCAAAAACAACATGCCCTTGGAATTAAAGTACTTGGCCATTGTAGAATCGGCCCTAAATCCTTCGGCCAAATCAAGAGCGGGCGCTATGGGCTTGTGGCAGTTTATGTACGGCACCGGAAAACTAATGGGCCTTGAAATAAGCAGCTATGTTGATGAGCGCTGCGATCCCGACAAAGCCACCGATGCGGCCATAGCTTACCTAAAATATTTGTACAAGTATTTTGGCAACGACTGGCATTTGGCCTTGGCGGCCTACAATGCCGGGCCGGGGAATGTGAACAAAGCCATTCGCAGGTCGGGCGGAAAGCGCGATTATTGGGAACTAAGGCCTTACCTACCCGGAGAAACCAACGGATACGTTCCTGCCTTTATCGCCGTTAATTACATTATGAACCATTACCGCGACCACAACATCAAACCGGTTCAGGCAAAATACCACAGGTATGAAATTGACAGTATTTATGTGCGTCAGGAAATGACATTCAAGCAAATTTCGGATGTGGTAGGAATTGAAATGTCGGAATTAGAGGTGCTGAACCCTATGTACATTCAGGGCTTTGTTCCCGCCAAATGGAAACCCCTGCCGGTGTATTTACCCAAAAGCTACATTGGAGACTTTATTGTAAACGAACCTTTGCTGTACCGATATGTAACGGGGGGCTGGGCAGAACCCCCTGTGGATAGTGCAAAAATTGAAGAGGGTTTTTTTGCCAGTTATCACAAGGTAAGTCGGGGAGAAACATTTGAGTTCATAGCCCAAAAGCACTCGGTTGAAGTAGATTCCCTGGCAAGTTGGAATCAATTGGAAACAAACGCTAGATTGTTTTTGGGGCAAAATTTGATTTTGTACACCAAGCAAGCTCCAGTTATTGAAGAAAAACCGGAACCAAAACCAGAAACCCCTAGTCAAGCACCTGCGTTGTACCACACCGTTCGCTCAGGAGAAACCCTTTGGGGAGTAGCACGAAAATACAACACCAGCCCAGAGGCCATCAAAGCCAAGAATGGATTAAACAGCGATGGTTTGAGGGTGGGACAACGGCTTAAGATAAAATGAGGAATCTGCTGTTGCTTGTACCCCTATTTTTAATAGCCTGCAACGGAGGGAATAAAAATTACAGGCCAAAAGCCATTGGTCCTGAAGGCGACGTGATGTTGGTAGTGGCCGATGAATTTTGGAGAGAACACCCCTTGGGCGACACCCTGCGCAATTATTTTCAACAAGAGTACCCTGGGTTGCCCCAGGTAGAACCGTTATGGAAAATCAGCCGGATTTCACCTAAGGACTTTCAGGGCAACCTGCGTTGGCAAAAAAATGTTTTGATTGCGGTTATATCGGATAAAGTCCGCGCTGGGCAGCCAAGTTTAGAATATGCCGACGATCCTTTTGCACGGCCACAATTGGTAGTGCGTTTAAGCGCCAACCACCCCAACGAATGGTTGGCCGCCTTTCGGGCAAGGCGCGCCGAAATCTTAACCCGGTTCAAAGAAAAGGATGCTCGGGTAATTGCCCAATCCATTCAAGAAAAAAACGCATGCAAATCGTGCGCTGACACCTTAAAAAACCGAATGGGTTTAAAAATGGCTATTCCATCCGTTTTTAGTCCTGTATTGAACTCGGACGAAATATCGGCCTTTCAATACCGTGCAGAGCGGGTTGAAAAAGGGAGTACCCATTTGATTGAAAAGGTTATTTGGCTTAGTTCGGTGAAGTACCAATCTGAAGCCCAATTTTCAAGGGAGTACCTAATCCGCTTGTCGGACCAAATCACAAAAACGGCATTTAAGGGCGAAAATCCGGGCAGCGGGGTGGTGGTTGAATCTAGAATGCCATGCGACTCAGCTGTGCTTAGCTTAAACGGGCGCTACGCTATGGAAATGAGAGGTTTATGGCGCATGAGCAACGAATTTAAGGGTGGCCCCTTTCTGCTGTATGCTATTTTAGACGAACCCAAACAACGTATTTGGCTTGCGGGCGGATTTGTTTTTGCCGCCGGACTCGACAAACGCGCTCATATCATTGAATTAGAAGGGATATTGCGTTCCTTAAACCCGGTTGAAAAATCAGGGAACTAGGTTCCTGGCGCAAGGAAAGTAAACCGCAGATAGCTTAGCCAGGAATGCACGAATGGTTTGGTGGGTTGGCTAGATTGGCGGGGTATTCATAACCGGTGGTTATTAGAAAGGCGTTATAAGGGTAGCCACGAATGCACGAATGGTTTGTTGTGTTGGCTAAATTGGCGGGGTATTCATAATCGGTGGTTAATAGAAAGGCGTAATAAGGGTAGCCACGAATGCACGAATGGTTTGTTTTTGAGGCTACCCACGCAACCACACCCATTCGTGCATTCCTGGCTTAAAACCTAGCCGAAAAAAGCCTAGCCAAATACATGCCTTCAAGAGTGGCTAAAGCCGCAACCACATCCATTCGTGCATTCGTGGCTAAAACCCCATACACCAAAAGTCTAGCCACATACATTCCTTCAAGAGTGGCTAAAGCCACAACCGCATCCATTCGTGCATTCGTGGCTAAAACCCCATACACCAAAAGCCTAGCCCCATACATTCCTTCAAGAGTGGCTAAAGCCACAACCGCATCCATTCGTGCATTCGTGGCTAAAACCCCATACACCAAAAGCCTAGCCCCATACATTCCTTCAAGAGTGGCTAAAGCCACAACCCCAACCATTCGTGCATTCGTGGCTAAAACCCCATACACCAAAAGCCTAGCCCCATACATTCCTTCAAGAGTGGCTAAAGCCACAACCCCAACCATTCGTGCATTCGTGGCTAAAACCCCATACACCAAAAG
>VGMT01000018.1 GCA_016866335.1 Bacteroidota bacterium
ACACCAAAAGCCTAGCCCCATACATTCCTTCAAGAGTGGCTAAAGCCACAACCCCAACCATTCGTGCATTCGTGGCTAAAACCCCATACACCAAAAGCCTAGCCCCATATTTTACTGCATGCGTGGCTTCAGCCACAACCCCAACCATTCGTGCATTCCTGGCTTAAAACCTAGCCGAAAAAAGCCTAGCCACATACATTCCTTTAAGAGTGGCTAAAGCCGCACCCATTCCTGAATTCCGGGCTACGCCAAAACAAAAACCCAGAAAAGTTTATCTCGAAGCCCTCTTTCGGTCGTTTTCGTCCAATAAAATTTTGCGCAGGCGCATGCTTTTGGGCGTAATTTCAACGTATTCGTCTTCCTGAATGTACTCCAGGTTTTCTTCCAACGAAAAGCGAATAGGCGGAGCCAATTGAACCTTGTCGTCGGTGCCGCTGGCACGTACGTTGCTCAATTTTTTGGTTTTGGTTAGGTTCACCACCAAATCGTTGTCGCGGGAATGTTCGCCCACTACTTGGCCCATGTACACCTCTTCGCCCGGAGCGATGAAAAAGCGACCGCGGTCTTGCAATTTGTCGAGGGCATAGGCAATAGCGGTGCCGGTTTCAAGTGCAATCAAGGATCCGTTTTGACGTTCGGGCACATTTCCTTTGATGGGCTGGTAGCTTTCAAAGCGGTGCGTAACTACAGCCTCGCCGGCCGTGGCGTTCAACAATGCGGTACGCAAACCAATCAAGGCCTTTGAGGGAATTTCAAATTCCAGGT
Source organism: Bacteroidota bacterium (assembly GCA_016866335.1). Taxonomy (GTDB): domain Bacteria; phylum Bacteroidota; class Bacteroidia; order CAIKAF01; family CAIKAF01; genus CAIKAF01. Next base: position 766 of record VGMT01000018.1, read on the forward strand.
GAATTAAATCGCCCTTGGGCTCCATAATTTGCAATTCGCCCTTGCGCAGGGTAACCTGCTCAATGGCCTTTCCGCTGTATTCTTCTGGTACGTCAATGGTTAAAATTTCAACGGGTTCGCATTTTTTCCCATCGATTTCTTTAATGATAACCCTAGGCTGACCAACCTGAAGCTCATAGCCTTCGCGGCGCATGGTTTCAATTAAGATAGAAAGGTGCAAAATCCCCCTTCCGAACACCATGAAGGTATCTTGAGAATCGGTTTCCATTACCTTCAATGCCAGGTTTTTTTCGATTTCCTTCATCAACCTATCGCGCAAATGCCTAGAGGTAACAAACTGACCTTCGCGGCCGTAAAAAGGGCTGTTGTTGATGGTAAACACCATGCTCATGGTGGGTTCATCAATTTGCATGGGCGGCATAGCCTCGGGAGCTTCAAAATCGGCAATGGTATCGCCAATTTCAAAGGACTCCAAGCCAACAACGGCACAAATATCGCCAGCTTCTACCCGTTCTGTTTTGGCTTTACCCAGACCTTCGAAAATGAAAATCTCTTTGATTCGACCCGCCACACTTGTACCATCGCGGCGCATCAAATTGATGGATTGATTCACAGCCAAACTTCCGCGGGTTACGCGTCCCACAGCAATCCGACCTGTGTATTTGGAATAGTCAATGCTGGTAATTTGAAGTTGAAGATTTCCTTCGGGCGGATTGGGTGCCGGTATCTCTTCTAAAATGGAATCCAACAGATAGCTTATGTCTTCGGTGGGCTTTTTGAAATCAGGCCCCATCCAGTTTTGCTTGGCTGAGCCGTACACCGTTCTAAACTCCAATTGATCTTCGGTGGCATCAAGGTTAAACATCAAATCGAACACCGATTCCTGTACCTCGTCAGGACGGCAGTTTTCTTTATCAACCTTATTTACCACTACGATGGGCTTTTTCCCTAAAGCAAGGGCCTTGCTTAAAACATAACGGGTTTGTGGCATGGGGCCCTCAAAAGCATCGACCAAGAGCAAAACACCGTCGGCCATATTGAGCACCCGTTCAACTTCGCCGCCAAAGTCGGCGTGACCAGGTGTATCAATCAGGTTGATTTTTACCCCCTTATATTGAACCGATACGTTCTTTGAAAGAATCGTGATTCCCCTTTCGCGTTCTAAATCGTTGTTATCCAAAATCAACTCGCCGGTTGACTCGTTGGTGCGGAACAAACTGCAATAATGAAGAATTTTGTCTACTAGAGTGGTTTTGCCATGATCGACGTGGGCGATAATGGCAACGTTGCGGATAGCTGTCATACGTGCCGCGAAGATAGGACTTTGAATTGAAGAACGCATTCCTTCCAAGTGAACATTAGGTAAAGCCTTATCAAACAAGGCCATTCCGCCATCATCTTCCTGAAAAATCGTCTGGTTTTTGGTGTTTTAAATGCCAAGCTGTCGGAAAAAACACAGTAAAACCGACAGAAAGACCGAAAAAGAGACTTGGCTTTCTTTTTGTTGAACGGGTAGAAAATAAAAATTCTATGAGCAACCGTCCACCAGCACCTCAAGGCAGCGAAGCGTTAAATAAATTCTGCCTTAATTTTAATGAGTTGGCCTTAAAAGGTAAATTGGATCCGGTAATTGGCCGGGAAGAAGAAATTAGAAGGGTGTTGCACATCTTAACCCGCCGCAGCAAAAACAACCCGGTATTGATTGGAGAACCGGGCGTAGGAAAAACAGCCATAGCCGAAGGTTTGGCGCATCGAATCATCAATGGAGATGTACCCGAGAACCTAAAAAGCAAAAAAATCTATTCTTTGGATTTAGGTCAATTGTTGGCCGGGGCTACCTTCCTGGGTGAATTTGAGGAAAGGCTAAAAAATGTAATCAAGGCCGTTCAAGAATCGGAAGGCGAAATCATTTTGTTTATCGATGAAATTCACATGCTGGTAGGCGCCGGCCGGCATTCTTCGGGTTCCATGGATGCTGGTAACATTCTAAAACCTGCTTTGGCCCGGGGTGAGCTGCGCACCATTGGGGCTACCACCTTGAAAGAGTATCAGCGGTATTTTGAACAAGACAAGGCCTTGGAACGCCGTTTCCAAAAAGTGTTGGTGGAAGAACCCGGAACCGAAGACGGAATATCGATTCTGCGTGGCATTAAAGAAAAATACGAGGCACACCACAAGGTGCGCATTAAAGACGACGCGGTTATTGCCTCGGTCGAATTAAGCCAACGCTACATCAGCGACCGCTTTCTGCCCGACAAGGCCATTGACCTGATGGACGAAGCCGCTGCAAAACTGCGTCTTGAAATCAATTCCAAGCCCGAAGAACTGGAAAGGGTAGAACGTCGCCTGATGCAGCTGCAAATTGAAAAAGCCGCCATTAAACGCGAAGGCGACACCACCAAAATCAATCAGATTTCCGAAGAAATCACCCAGCTGGAAAGCCAGAAAAAAGAGCTGGAAAGCCGTTGGAAGGCCGAAAAAGCCATCGTGGAGCGCATTCAAAATGCCAAAACTGAATTGGAAACATTAAAAACCCAGGCCGAACAGGCCGAACGGACAGGAGATTATGGAAAGGTTGCCGAAATCCGGTACGGTCGCATGGCCGAGGTCAACCAAAACCTGAAAGACGCGCAAACGGCACTGAAAGAAAAACAGGGGGCCGAAGCCATGATCAAAGAAGAGGTTGATGCCGAAGACATTGCCGAGGTGGTGAGCCGCTGGACCGGAATTCCCATTCAGCGTATGCTGCAAACCGAACGCCAACGCCTCATCAACATGGAAGCCGAACTGGGCAAGCGGGTGGTAGGGCAAATCGAAGCCGTGGAAGCTGTTTCAAACGCCGTACGCCGCAACCGCGCCGGAGTTCAAGACCCCAACCGCCCTATCGGATCCTTTATTTTCATGGGTTCAACAGGAATTGGAAAAACCGAGCTTGCTAAGGCCCTGGCCGAGGTCATGTTCGACAGCGAAAGCGCGTTAACCCGCATCGATATGAGCGAATACCAAGAAAAACACGCCGTTTCTAGGCTGCTGGGTTCGCCCCCCGGATACATCGGTTACGAAGAGGGGGGGCAACTTACCGAAGCCGTTCGCAACCGCCCCTATTCCGTTTTGCTGTTCGATGAAATGGAGAAAGCCCACCCCGACGTTTTCAACATCTTGTTGCAGGTGCTCGACGATGGCCACTTGACCGATGCCAAAGGACGCAAAGTGAACTTCAAAAACACCCTGATTATTTTCACTTCGAACCTGGGATCCAATGTAATTCAAGAAAAAATGGAGGCCGCGCTGCCGGGAGAGGAAGAACAAGCCATGCAGTCGGCCAAACTTGCCGTTTTCGAACTGCTGCGCAGGTCCATTCGGCCTGAATTTCTGAACCGGATCGACGAAATCATCATGTTTTTACCCTTAAACAGAGATGAAATCCAGCAAATTGTGCGCTTTCAGCTTGAAAAGCTGATGAAAAACTTGGAAGAGCAGAACGGAATTAAGATTGAAATTTCGCAAAAGGCCTTGGACTGGCTTTCAGAACTGGGTTACGACCCGGCCTTTGGGGCCAGACCTTTGAAGCGGGTGATTCAGAGAAAGGTTTTGAACGAGCTGGCAACCTTGATTTTAGAGGATAAAATACAGAAAAACCTGCCGGTAAACATTGATTGCGTGGAGCGCTGCATTGAGTTCTTCCAAGATGGTCAGCCCATAAAAAAGGGAGGTCTTTCGTCGGTTCTGGATTGATTGATTTTTTTGGGGCGCTTATCCGGTGCTTACCTGTAGCCACCTTTGCTAGGTCGCTGCCTGCCCGGCTTTGCGGGGTCCCTCCTAAAGTCGGGCCTCCGCAGCTCGGGCATTCAGTGGCCCAGCATGCGGTGTCTGCCGGTTCGCCCCGGGCGCCAAGCCACATCAAAACCATAAATGTTAACGAAGGTTAATTTTAGCTCCCGCTTTCAACCAATAAAAAGCTAAGGTGTTTACTATTTAAACTCACGCAGTTTTTCATAGTAGGTTGGTTTGAAGAGCAGGGTTCCCCCGAACCCTGCTTTTCGCTTTTATATCCTTTAGAAAAACAACCTTAGGACTTTTGTTTTTTTATTTCTTTTTTTATTTCGTTCAGCAGATCTAGGTGCATTTCCTCGCTAACCAAATAACTGGATTTTTGAAATTTAATCAAAGCGTCCAACTTGTTGTTCACCATATTTATTTCCGACTCAGCTTTTAAATTGATTTCCAAATCTTTTTTAGCACGGGCACGGTCCTTTGATTCCTGTCGGTTTTGGCTCATCATAATAATTGGGGCCTGAATGGCCGCAAGGCAAGACAAGAGTAAATTCAACAAAATAAAGGGATACCGGTCAAAAGGATTTGAGGCTAACATCAAAATATTGACAGCGATCCACAGAACAATAAAAAGAAAGAATGAAATAATAAAAGTCCAGCTGCCCCCGAACGAAGCGACCTTGTCGGCAACCCTTTGACCTAAAGTCAATTTTGCGTCGATTTTTCAAGGTTAGATTTTTGGCCTCCAGCAACCTTCGTACTGCCTATCGAGGTTGCATTTGAAAAATCTTGGTCCAATTTCAGCCAAAGCGATTCAAGGTATTTTATACGGTAGGTTTGAAGTTCTGAAATAGACAGGCAATTTTCCAAGCCAAAATTGGGCATATCCAATTGTATCATTTCCAAAATTTCTGGTCGAACCTGATGCCCAAAAACTTCTTGTCCAATTGGTATTTGCATATTTGACAGTGAGCTAATTTCCATGGAAAACCAGATTTAATCCCATAAGTTAAAACCTTCCCAACAAAAACACCAGCTCTTGCTTTTTAAATTCGGGGGCCTTGCGCTTCCAATTCGCAATAGTTTGTGTAAGAATAGATTGGTTCTCGGTATGCAGGTCAACCGCCAAACATAGCATTAGATTGGGCGAAACAAACCGAAGCACATCGTTTAAGACCGCGGCGGCTCGGTAAGGCGTTTCAATGAACAAATGGGTTTCACCCGAACTTTCAATGTAAGGGCCCATTTTTTGCAATTGCTTTTTTCGTTCCTCCGGATTTTTTTCCAAATACCCTAAGAACTTAAAGCGCTGCCCATTTAAACCAGACGACATTAAGGCCAACATCAAACTGCTGGGGCCGGTTAAAGGTCGAACCGCCACAGAGGCCTGATGTGCCATGGCCACAATTCGACTTCCGGGGTCAGCAATGGCGGGCAAACCCGCATCGGTAATCAATCCAATATCCAAGCCCTGTTTCCAGGTTTCTAAAATTTGCTGTTGAAAGTAGGGATCCAAACGACCATGCTCCAGTACCCAATGGTCAGGAAAGCGTTCTCCGCTCAATTGCGCCGCAATCGGAAGGCAGGCTCCGGGAGTTTCTACAATCCAATGCCGAATATGCGCTAGCAAGGCGGCCTCTTTGGGATGCAAGCCGGCGCTGTGAGTCCCTAGCGCATTCGGGATCAGCCACAAATTTCCTTTAGCGTTGCTCATCGATGGAATCTAAAAATGCTTCAGAGGCCCGTTCAAGCAGGGTGTACACCCGTTCAAAACCCTGTTGCCCGCCAAAGTAAGGGTCGGGCACCTCCAAGTCTTTTCCTGGCCAAGCTTGATTTAAAAACAAGTGAACTTTGCCGGCGGCAACCGTATTTGGAGCAATGGCCTGGGCATTTAGGTAATTGCTTTTGTCCATCACAAAGATTCGATCGAACCGGTCAAAATCGGCAGGAGTTAGAGGGCGGCTGCGTATCCGTTGAATGGAATGCCCCCGCTTTTTCATTTCGGCCTGAGCCCTGGGGTCGGGGGCTTCGCCTTCATGCCCAGCGTAGGTAGCCGCTGAATCAACCGCTAAATCAATGCCACGGGTAGCAGCCAAATCCCTTAGAATTCCTTCGGCCATTGGGGAGCGGCAAATATTTCCTAAACAAACCATCAACACGCGCATAATCAAAGGTACATAGGTTCAAGAAAATTTCACCAAAAGGTAAAAAACAAAAGGAACTAGGACTAATTTCCCGCCTTTGCCGCTTCAATAAAGCCTAGGAACAAGGGGTGAGGTTCCTCTACCCTACTCTTGTATTCCGGGTGAAATTGAGTACCCACAAACCAAGGGTGGTCGGTTACCTCAACAATTTCAACCAAGCCCAGTTCAGGGTGCCTTCCTGTGGCTTTCATTCCATTTTTTTCAAGAACATCCAAGAAGTCGTTGTTGAATTCAAGCCTATGTCTATGGCGTTCTGAAATATGAATATTGCCGTAGGCTTTTGCCGCATGGGAACCAGGGGTTAAGGTGCATGGATAAGTGCCCAGGCGCATGGTACCTCCTTTTCGCATATCGGCGCTTTGGCCTTGCAAATAATGAATCACAGGTTGGGGAGTTTGGCTGGAAAATTCGGCCGAATGCGCATCGGTTAAACCTGCCTTATTCCGGGCAAATTCAACCACCGCACATTGCATTCCAAGGCAAATTCCAAAGAAGGGAATGCGGTTTTCTCGGGCATATTGAATAGCCCTTATTTTCCCATTAATACCGCGATCACCAAACCCTGGGGCCACCAAAACACCTTGAATGGCTCGAAACTGAGCCTCAATTTCCAAGGGGGTCATATCGTCTAAAGATTCGCTGTGCAACCAATGTACATTCACCTTGCAATCTTGTGCAGCACCGGCATGAATCAAAGCCTCATGAATGGACTTGTAAGCGTCTTTCAATTCTACGTACTTACCAACCAATGCAATACTCACCTGCCGGCTGGCTGTTCTTAATCGAGTCAAAAATGAGTTCCAACTGCGCAGATCTGGAAGCGTTGCGTCAGGAAGTCCCAAACGGTTTAACACAACCAGGTCCAACCTTTCCTCTTGCATTAAAAGCGGCACATCGTAAATGCTATACGCATCGATAGATTGAATTACAGCCTCTTTAGGCACATTGCAAAAAAGGGCAATTTTTTTTCGAATATCCTCGTTCAAGGGGTATTCGGTTCGGCCCACCACCACATCGGGTTGCACCCCGTGTTCAAGCAAGGTTTTTACGCTGTTTTGCGTGGGTTTGGTTTTTAATTCTCCCGCCGCCTTTAAATAGGGTATCAATGTTAAATGAATAACCATGGAATTTCCCATTCCCAGGTTGTACCTTAATTGCCGAACGGCTTCGATGAAGGGCAAAGATTCAATATCGCCTACCGTTCCACCGATTTCAGTAATGACCAAATCGTAGTTTCCGGTTTCGCCAAGGGCTTGAATTCGACGTTGAATTTCATCGGTAATATGCGGAATTACCTGCACGGTTTTTCCCAGATAGTCTCCCCTACGCTCCTTTTCTATGACCGTTTGATAAATTCTTCCTGTGGTGATGTTGTTGGCCTGAGAGGTATCGACCGATAAAAAACGTTCGTAATGCCCCAAATCCAAATCGGTTTCGGCTCCGTCTTCGGTAACATAACATTCCCCGTGTTCATAGGGGTTCATGGTTCCCGGATCGATGTTGATGTAGGGGTCCAATTTTTGAATGGTAACCCGAAATCCTCTTGCTTTCAATAATTTGCCCAGAGAGGCACTAATAATTCCCTTGCCCAACGACGAGGTAACCCCGCCCGTTACAAAAATGTACTTGGTTGTTTGCATTTTATAGTTAACGTACGGGATACAAAAATAAGCAAATTAGCCTGCGTACCTTTGATTGAGCATAACATTCTGCAAAAAGCAATCATACTTGGGCAGCCAAGGCCAACATCAAACCTCGCCTCCATAAAAAAAAGAAGGTTTAGGCGGGTAATCCGCGCTTTCCGGGATGCATAGCAAACACCAAGGTTAACAGAAGAACCAAGGCCAACAATTGGTGGGCCAAGGCCAAACCAAGGTGCACTCCACTTACAACAGTTAAAACGCCCAACAAAAATTGAAGCAAAATTATCCAGGGCAAAGCACCGATTGCGGGATGCCGCCAATGCAATTTATGCGCCTTCCAAGCCATAATTAAAACAAAAAGTACCAATATGTAGGCAAAACTGCGGTGTACAAATTGAATCCAACTCTCGTTGGTCCAAAGAAGATTCCATTGAAAGCCGATTAAGGAGGGGCTAAATTGCTGTTCAGACCACATTGGCCATTGGTTGGAAGCATGACCAGCGTCTTTTCCGGCGGTAAAGGCACCCAATGCAATTTGAACAATGAGCAACAGGGCAGACATCCCCAACCAGGGCTTTAGCTCAGGCGGGCAGTAAGCCACAACCTTGGCTCGAATGCTTAAAACCAGCCACCAAATCCAAACGATGCACGCAAAAGCGGTACTTAAATGAAGCGCAAGGCGGTAATGGCTAACGCGGGGTTCGTTGGCCAAGCCACTGTACACCATATACCAACCAAAGAAAGCCTGCAAGGCTCCCAAAAAAAAGATTCCCAATAGGTGGCGGCGAATTCCCGACAAGAAATATCCTTTGCGCCAAAACCACAAAAAAGGCACAATAAATACCAAACCAATTAACCTTCCCCATTGCCGGTGGATCCATTCCCACCAAAAAATAGATTGAAATTCCGACAAACTCATGCCTCTGTTTTTATGCAGGTATTCAGGACTCTCTTTGTATTTGTCAAACAAATTATTCCAATCTTCCGAATTCAGGGGAGGAATAGCCCCCATTATAGGGTCCCAGGTGGTGATGCTTAATCCGGATTCGGTGAGCCGGGTAATACCCCCGATGGCAACCATAATAAAAATCATACCCATTCCGGCATACAGCCAATTTAAAACGGGAGCTTTTCCTAAAGGGTGGACAAGGTTCATTTACTTTACTTTTTTAACCATTATTTTCCATTCCAACATATCGTTCATGGCATAGCGAACACCTTCCCTTCCTTGTCCAGAATCTTTAACACCCCCGTAAGGCATGTGATCAAAACGTAAGGTGGGCGGTGCGTTTACAATCAATCCTCCCACATCAAGGTTTTGGTATGCCAAATCCATTTCCTGGTGGTTTTCGGTATATATAGCGGCTTGCAACCCAAACCGGCTTTGATTGATTCGGTGCAAAGCCTCTTGAAAATTGGAATAGGGTTCTAGTATAATTACCGGACCAAAAACCTCTTCATCCATAACTTTAGCGCCCATCGGCACTTGGGTTAAAATGCAGGGGGGCAGTAATGTTCCTTGACGTTGGCCACGTAGAAGCACCTGAGCACCGGCCGCCAGGGCCTGATCGATCCAAGCATCGACGCGTTCGGCGTTTGCGGCATCAATCATAGAAGACACTTGGGTTTGCAGAGAATCCGGTGGCCCTAGATGCAAGCCTTTTGCCCCGTTAACCATGGCCTGAGCAAAGGCATTAAAATGTCCTTCCCAAACAAAAAACCGTTGGGGGTGAATGCAAATCTGCCCGCTGTAAGCAAAAGAAGCGGCAAGCAGGGCATCGATGTGCTCCGTCCAAATTGAAGATTCAGCGATCAAAACTGCCGCATTTCCACCCAATTCCAACACAACCTTTTTCTTACCTGCTCTATTTTTCATTGCCCAGCCCACGGAATCGCTTCCGGTAAAGCTAAGCAGATGAATGCGTTCGTCGCGGAGCAACAATTCTCCCCTTTCTCTGGTGCAGGGCAGCACAGAAACTGCACCTATGGGAAGGCCTCCAATTTCATCAAAAATTTGGGCCAACAGAAGAGTAGAAAGTGGGGTTGCGCTGGCAGGTTTTAAAATAATGGGGCATCCGGAAGCGAGAGCGGGGGCCAATTTATGAACGGCCAGATTCAAGGGGAAATTAAAAGGAGCAATGCCAAGCACCGGGCCGATGGGAAAAGGTTGAACATAGCCTTGGAATCCACGGCCACGTTCGGTTCGGTCTAGGGGCAATATTTCGCCAGTGAGCCGAAGGGCTTCCTCGGAGGCGATAAGGAAGGTCTCGGCGGCGCGTTCAATTTCATGAATGGCCTCGCGTAGCGGTTTTGCCGCTTCTAGGCTAAGAATACGGGCATGTGTTGCCTTGTTTTGGATCAACTTCTGGGCCACCCTTCTTAAAAATTCAGAACGTTGGTAGGCAGGCCAATCGGCCATTTCCTTTTTGGCTAACACAGCTCCTTGAATGGCCGCTTCAATTTCCGCAGGGCCAGCCAAAGAAACTTGGGCCAAAAGGCTAGCATCAAAGGGGGCAAAAACATCCAGTTTGGTTTGCGAAGTAAACCAGGAGGAATTCAAAAAAAGAGGATAAAATGGGGCTGATTCCATCGATGTTCAAAGGTAGAAAAAGGAAGGGTTTTTATAAAAGAACAATGGGTGATTGAAATGGTTTGGCTCAAGAATGGGCGAAAAGAAAGATGGGTTTGCACTAAAAAAGCGGGATTATTGGGTGTGAGCGGCCCGCGGCAGGGATTGAACCAGGTAGCCCGCCAGGGTGGCGGGCACTGGCCCGCGCGGCGCGGAGGCGACTTCAGGAGCCACCGCAAGCCCGCTGGGGCAGCGCCCGGCAACGGCGGCCTACCGGTGAAAGCCCGGCTGCCGCCCAAAAAATACAGCTTAAAAAATCAAAACAACGAACCCAAGGCCCAATGCAATGCATCGGCCACAGCTCCTTGCCCGCCCTTGCGCTTGCTCATGAACTTTGCCGCCTGCGAAACGGGAAAATCGGCATCTGCGGGACAGGCGGGAAAACCCACATTTTGCAAGCATTCCAAATCGTTGTGGCTGTCGCCGACGTAAAGCACATCGGCTAAGGTCAAATCAGGAAAGCCCAACAATTCATCTTCCAAGGCCTGAAACTTGCTGTAGCACAACAGGCTAATACTCTGAATACCTATTTCTTGCAAAAAAAATCGAGCGGCCTGGGAATTTCCGCCCGACAAAATTAGAATGGGAAATTGATGCTGAACAGCCAAATTCAAAGCGTTCAAATCGAGCGGATGAAAGGGACTCAACCTGGGATTTTGGGATAGAAAAACGGTGTTGCGGGGCAGCAAAACACCGTCAATATCGAGGCAAATGAACTTCATGGGGCAAAAAAAAACCCCGACGAATCGGGGTTAATAGAGATTAAAATTACTTAGTTTTTAAAGACATTGATTTTGCCGTTCATTTCCAAATCTCGGTTGCCTTTAAGAGTCCAGAAGTAGGTTCCGTTTGAAAGTTCGGCTCCTGTAGGGGTTAGGCCTTCAAAGCAAGCAGTACAACCGATATCGGGGCTGCTTGTTTTGTTTTCGGTGGTGTAAACAGCCACACCCCAACGGTTGTAAACGGTGAGCACGTAATCGTAGCACAAATTAAACCCTTGTTTAAGTTCTTCAAAATCCAGTTTATCGTTGTCGGCAACGGTTGGATTCAAAATAAGCACATTGGGCAATTCGTTCAAAACGATGGGACCAACAACATCGATGTTCATGGTCGTATCAATTCTGCATCCGTTCGTATCGGTAACTTCGAGGGTGGCCTGTTGGGTTCCGGACGCTGGATAGACAAAAAAGAGGGTATCGGGCCCAACAATTACGGTATCGGCAGAGGCTCCTGGCAAGGTCCATTTGGCCATAAGGTCTCCTGAACCTCCGGTGGAGGCATTGTATAAAAGAACCTCATTAAAGCAAATGGGTAAATAATCGATAAGGGGTTGGATTCCGGGGAAAACATCAAACTGAAGTTGGAGTGAATCGCGGCAACCGCTTGATGATTCTAATGCCAACGAGAGGGTGTGAGAACCTGAGGTGGAGAAAACAAAATTGGGGGTAAAGGCAGAAGAGGTTTGGTTTCCGCTGGGTCCATTTGCCATCCAATCGATGATGCTAAAAACATCTGGGGCATCGACGGTAGAGTTATTTACCAAAACAATAGGTTGACCAATGCAGACATCTTCGACCAAAACATCAGCGACAGGTGCTGGAAGAACCGTAATGTTTCTGGTAGCACTGCGCACGCATCCTTCGTCAGAAACGGCGGTAACTTTAACAGTAATGGTACCCGATTTTGTAAAAAGGTGGCTTAGGTTTTGGATTCCGGTAGTAGTATCGGTTTGGCCCGCATTGTAGAAATCCCAACGCAAGGAATCGACCGTAGAATTAAATCCGGGAGGATTGTTCATGGAAGCATTCACGTTGATGTTGGCCTGTTCAAACTGACAAATTTGAGTCGGAGAGAGATTAACGGATAGGGATGGATTGGGGTTTAACCTCAAAACCAAATTGGTATCGTGTTCGCATCCTCCAGCACTTATAACCTTGAACGGTACGATGTATTCACCGGCAATGGGGTTCGGGAAAACAACATTGCCGTTGGTACTGGTGGTTTCAAAAACCCCGTTGTTGTCAAAATCGAATTGGAAAGAAGAGATACCGCCAATGGGGGTAGAAATGGAGCCATTGATTGGAATTTGGGTACCTGCGCAAACCGGTGAAGTAAATGAAGCCAAGGCTGTGGGCAAATCAACAACTTGAATACAAACGGTATCTGTACAAGAAAGACCGGAGGTGTCGGTGAGGGTAACAATGACACAGGTATCGTTCATCAGGGCTTGAATGGTGTCAGTACCTACTTGACCTGGAGGACCAGAAAGACCTGTTGACCAATTCATTACAGAAAGAGAACCGGCATTGATGACAATGTTGTCCATTCCCCAGTTATCGCAGCAAGTTCCTGAGGAAAATTGTTGAATCCAGCGAAAACGGGTTGAAGTGGTTTGAGCGGCAGGGGGTATAGGAATAGCCACGGTATTCCAAACGGTGTAGGGAGTTTGGCCATTGGCGACACCGTTTGTGGTGTTTGGATTTTGGGGCAATTGGTAACCACCGGGCGAGAAATAGGTAATGGGCACCCAGGTTCCGCCGCTGTTAATGGAGTACTGGAGTTCAAAACCTTCATTGGCTAGATCGGGTCCTTCGCAAGGGGAGGGCCCACCTTGGGCAGACATCACGAATTCAAAATCGATGGTTCCCCCACCGGAAACGTCCAAATCGACCGTTTCAATCATGGGCGTTCCTGTAGAGGTTGCGGCCCAATAGTAAGAGGTGTTGTCGGGAGATGGGCCGCAAGGGGCTGTAAATTGAGCTTGTCCTGTATAAGACCAGCCGGGGGGCATGGTACCGGTATTGAAGTCAAAACTGTAGGACCCAACATTTTGAATGGCTCCGGTAGCAAGAAAGATAGCATCTTCGCCTTTGCAGAGTGGGTTTTGGACCGCAGTAACACTAACATTGCACACTTGAGCATAAATGGCTCCGGTGTGCAATCCTAGGATTAAAGCTACAGCCCAAATGAGATGACGGTGTAGTCTCTTCATTTGGAATTGATTTGGCAATTACTGAATAACCAGGTTTTGCAATTCGTAGCGGGTGTAATCGGAGTAATTCACCTGATTGGTGTTTTTTTGAAAAACGGACATTTTGCCGTCTTCGGGGCGTTGGAAGTTGCAATTTGCCTCGATGGTTTGCCCTGCTGGAATGGTAACCGAGTAATCGTATTCTAAGTTTGAGCAGGTACGGCATTGATTGTCGTAATAGCAGGCCAAGCGGTAAGAAACGGTAACCGGCTGAGCTGTTTTATTGACAATTTTCAAGAGGGTATATTGCATATCTACACCGGCTGCAGTGTTTGGACAAACGACGTTTGTTTTTTCATAAATATCGGCTTTAGCATGGCCATGAACTAAATTCCAGGATCCTTGAGCCGAAAGATTAAATGAAAGGGCCATAAATAAGGCTAGGCCTGCAACCATTGAAAGGGATTTGAAAAAATTGTTCATGTTTTTTTTCTTTAGGGTACTAAAGTAATGAATGAAGTTTGAAAAATCAAACCAATACATTTAATTGTTGTAAATAAGACCAAAGAACAATTATTTTGCTGCATAGAACTTCAAATAAATTTGGCAGTATTCGAATTGGGGCAGTTTTTAAGGTCTGCAGGAGTGCCTTGGAATAAAACCTGACCACCTTGGGGCCCGCCACCTGGACCAAGGTCAATAATCCAGTCGGCCATTTTCATAACCTCGGTATGGTGTTCGATCACCAGAATGCTGTGTCCAATTTCAATGAGAGCCTGAAGAGAGTCGATTAATTTTTTTACATCGTGAAAATGCAAACCCGTGGTAGGTTCATCAAAAATAAACAGGGTTTTTCCGGTATTGCTGCCTTTGGCAAGAAAGCTAGCAAGTTTAACGCGCTGAGCTTCTCCGCCGCTAAGGGTTGAGCTAGCTTGTCCTAATTTAACATATCCCAGACCAACGCGTTGCAGGGGTGTCAGTTTTTTAACAATTCGATCGCCTTGGGGGCTTCCCACAAAAAACTGCATGGCTTCATCAATAGTCATTTCAAGGACATCGTAGATGTTTTTGTCTTTGAATTTGGCTTGAAGCAGGTCATCCTTAAACCGTTGGCCTTTGCAATCTTCACAGCGCAAAGAAATATCGGCCATAAATTGCATTTCGACAGCGACCATCCCTTCGCCTTCGCAGGTTTCACAGCGACCACCGGGCACATTAAAGCTGAATGAAGCGGATTTAAACCCCATGGTTTTAGAAAAAGGCAAATCGGAGAACAACGAGCGAATGTCGTCGTAGGCTTTCAGATAGGTAACGGGGTTTGACCGACTTGATTTACCTATGGGATTTTGGTCAATTAGTTCAACGGATTGAAGGGAAGAAATGTCTCCAAAAAGGGAATCGTGGGTTCCGGGTTTTTCTGTTGATTGCCCCAATTGTCGAGCCAAAGCGGGGTACAAAATTTTCTTTATAAGGGTGGTTTTCCCGCTTCCGCTAACGCCTGAGACCACGGTTAAAACCTCAAGGGGAATGCGAACCTCAACCTCCTTCAAATTATTGGCAGTGCAGCCTGACAATCCGATCCATTTTTTCCAGGGCCTGGATTGAAAAAACTGCCCTACTTTTTTTTCGTTCCGAAGGTATTTGGCGGTCAGGCTTTGGGAATCTTTTTTCAGTTGATCAAGGGTTCCAGCAAAAACGACCTCGCCCCCAAGGTATCCAGCTTCGGGCCCCATATCGATTAAATGGTCGGCGGCCTGCATAAAATCGGCATCGTGTTCAACCACCACGCAGGTATTGCCTTCGTTTTTCAATTGTTGAATAACTGAAATAAGGCGCTGGGTATCTTGGGGGTGCAAACCGATGCTGGGCTCATCTAAAATATACATTGAACCTACCAGACTGCTTCCTAAAGAGGTGGCTAGGTTTATTCTCTGGGACTCGCCACCGGACAAGGTATTCGAAATGCGATTTAGGGTCAGGTATCCTAGCCCTACCTCTTCCAGGTATCCGATGCGCCGTTTCAGTTCCATTAAAATTCGACCGGCCACCTTGGTTTGGTACTCGCTTAAAACCAACTGTTCAAAAAACAGCTTTAGTTCCGAAACGGTGAATAAAACCAAATCCATGATGTTCTTTCCTGCTACCTGAACATAGCCGGCATCTTTTCTAAGGCGGGTACCGCGGCAATCTTGGCACTCGGTGTACCCTCGATACCTTGAAAGCAAAACCCTGTATTGAATTTTATACAGGTTTTCTTGTACCATTTTGAAAAAATCGTCGATTCCAGAAACCAAATTAGACCCATTCCAGAGCAGTTTTTTTTGTTCGGCCGTCAGATTTTTATAAGGAGTGTGTACGGGGAACCCTTCGGCCAATGCTGCCTTCATAAAATAGGTATTCCATTCCGACAGTTTTTCACCTCTCCAACAGGCCACGGCCCCTTCGTAAACCGACAACGAAGGATTTGGAACAACCAAATCTTGGTCTATTCCCAAAACCCGACCAAAGCCTTCGCAGCATTTACAGGCCCCAAAGGGATTATTAAAACTGAATAAATTTAAGCTAGGCGATTCAAATTGAAGACCGTCCAATTCCAGTTTGTCGTTCCATTCGTTTTTTGACCCTGGATGCCCGTCTTTAACCACATAGGTAAGCGCCGTTCCGTCCCCTTCTTCAAGGGCATTTTGAGCATATTCTGCAACTTGTTGCAGAGCATCTTCGCCTTCGGCAACAACCCTTCCGATGAACAATTCGGGCAATGACGTTGCCGGCAACCCTTTGTCGAGATCATTTAGTTTAACGAGTTTACCCTGAAACAGGGCTCTAGAAAATCCTTGTTGCATTTTGAGGGACAGAACCTCTGTCCACTCTCTGTTCTCTTTGTTCAAGGCAGGAGAGGTAACCCAGATTTCTTCGCCGGGTTTCCGTTCTTTAAAGTGAGAAACGATGTCGGCCACGGTATGCCGCTTTACCAAATTACCCGAAATGGGCGAGTAGGTTTGACCAATACGGGCAAAAAGCAATTTAAGGTAGTCGTATATTTCGGTTGAGGTCCCGACGGTGGACCTAGGATTTCTTGAGATTACCTTTTGCTGAATGGCAATGGCGGGTGAAATTCCTTGAATCCAATCTACATCAGGCTTGTCAAACCGGCCTAGAAATTGTCGAGCGTAGGAAGACAGGCTTTCGACATACCTGCGCTGCCCTTCGGCAAAAAGGGTTTCAAAGGCTAAGCTGGTTTTCCCGGAACCAGAAACCCCTGTAATGACAATGAGTTTGTCTCGAGGGATAGCTACATCAACGTTTTTTAGATTGTGAACTCTAGCCCCTTTAATGAGAATAAATTCCTGGGGGTTCAAGGATTCTACATCAACATTCACAGGCATTCCATCGAAATTAGGGGGCGATTCAAGATAATAACCAACGACCTTAGATTTGGTTTAGACCGATCCCCCAATTGGGATTGGATGCTGCAGTGAACCTAAAGCCGGCACAAAGATAGGGGATTCCCGTTGAGTTCTAAAGGCGTCGAACCAATCCAAGCAAACCATTCAGCTCAATCCTATCTCCGTCTTTTAATTCCGAGCAAATTCCAGGCACCCCTACCACGGCAGGGAGCCCATATTCTCTTGCCACCACGGCTCCATGCGACAAGGGGCTGCCCATTTCGGTTAGCAATCCTTTAACTACGCTGTAATAGGGAGTCCAACCTATGTCGGTAAAACTCGAGACAAGAATGTTATCGGGTTCAAGATTCGCGGCATCGCTGGTGGTCTTCACCACTTTAACAATGCCTGTTGCCATTCCTGGGCTAACGGGCACCCCTTGCCACTCGTTTTCATTCGATGAATTTGATTTTTGCTGAAAAATTGGAAATGGCTTTCCATGCATCAGGTCATTAAAGTGGAGTTCTCGGCATAATTCATACGATGCTCTTCGACCTTGAACTTTTAATGTAAGGTCAAGGCGGGAACGCGATGCCTCTTCAATTTCATTGGTCAATAAAAAGAAAACATCCTCTTCTTTTTCTAAAATTCCAATTTTACAGGCCCATTTTCCCCAGGTTCGATAGCCTTTCTTCAATCGGCTTAACAACTTAATGCTTAGGGCCTTTGATTTTTCTCGTTTTATGACGCTGTTTCTTGCCTGCTTTAAAAAATAGGTTAGCAGCAAGTCGCTGGGTTTCTGAACGAAAAAACCTTCCTTGAGCCCTTGAGTTTGGCCTTCTGTTTCAAAATTAGCCTTTTCAGGGATAGCCATGAGTTGAAGCAGCAATTGGGCCAGCAATTCCTTATCGTCTTCCCAAGCGGGTGTTGAAAGTTCCGCTTCGCGAATTCCTCTGTGCCCATGCCTTAAAATGAAGTCATTCCAAGCTGATTTCACTTTGGCAGGGGCCTGATGATTGATCCAGAGAAGAAAATCATGGGCTGACATTTGATTCGGGTTGGATAAGCCCAAAAATGATTTTATCAAACCTGCCAGTTGCTCAAGTTTGACCAAAGGATCGGCACTTTCAATAGAACCAATTCCTGTTAACCAGGTGTTGGCCAATCCTTGAGCCATTTGCCTTTCAAGTTTCAATTGCGCCATAATGGTACGGACCAAGGCCGTGTAATTTGAACCGGAACTGCTTGAGGTAGCAAAATGGTGGCAAAACCCTACATCCATTGCCAACCTTGCTTCAGCCAGTTGTTTAATCAAAATGGTTGCATCGTCTGACCATACGGGTTCTGGCTGGGCACACATCTGTTCAAGTTGCTTTAATCTAAAATTGGCTGAAAGCAGATAGCGAACCTGACCTAAAAAGTTAAGTATAGCTTTAAATTTATTTACTTGGAGGGGGATTGGCTCTTGATCCAAAGAGCGACCCACGATAGACAGTTCAATGTTTTCTCTGTGATTCAAAGCGGTGTATCGGCAAAAGTCATACAGGTTGCTAAGGTTAAAGAACAAGCGGTAATAGTAGGTTTGAACATATCTTCCACCAGCTAGTATTGACGGCCTTGGAACTCCAGACCTTGAGGCAAAATCAATAAGACCAGCGTCGATGCTCCCCCCAAATACCTCTGCTGTAAGTGGGGTAACCGCCCCCGGCATCATTTCCCCGATGTTTCCTAACGTAAAGATGTCATTATGAGAATCGAGGTCAGACAAATGGGAATCCAATTCATGTGGATTTGCCCTACCCAGGGTTGTAATTGGCCTCATTTGAAGCCAGAACAAATCCCCTTTCGTATCAATTGCCCACTCCAAATCAACAGAATTACCGTGGTATTTTTCGGCTTTGCAGGCCCCTTTGTAAAGTTCTTGAACAAAGGGAAGAAAATCGTCCGGGAGATTGTGTCCACCTAATGGAAGTCCTTGATTTGCTCCCCAGCGAGGCAAAGTAGCTGTAAATCCGTTGACCGCCCCCCCTACCAAATCCTCGGCATCACCAGCCACGCACGAAATCAGCATTCGATCTTGAAATCCAGAAACAGGATCTACCGTAAATAAAACACCGCTCCAAGCGGGTTCAACCATGGTTTGAATGACCAGAGGCAGGTTGCCTTGTCCTGACAGATTGGCCCCAGCATGGTTGGCGTAATGTTGAACTCGGCTGTTGTTCGCTTCTGCAATAATTCTATCTGCGGCTTCGCGGACGGCCTTAGAATTTGGAACAACACGCAAAATAGAATGATATTGTCCTGCATAAGAAAAGGCAGTTCCGTCCTCGTCCAAACCACTTGACCGTACAGCTAAAGGGGCTTGGGGCATGGTTGATAGCCATTCATCAATTTGGTGGTTGGATTCGAATTCAGGTTTCCAACCAAAAAAAGGGGGAACGTTCAATCCAGCTTCTTGAAGTTTAACTAGGCCATTGAATTTTCCACCTGCCAAAACCTGGGTTGCACTCGTATTAAAAAACATGTTTATGGTTTAATGCAAATCCGCGTTCCAAAATTCCAAAGTATCTTTCCCCCTTCCAATCAAAAAAGCCAAAGCCCTCTTCTATTCTATAGGTAGAATCCATGGTGAATTCAAAAAAGCCTTGGGTTGCAAAGCGTATTGTTTGTGAATGTTGATCCCCATGCCCGGCCAAAACAAACTCACCTGAAGCTTGAGATATGGGAAAATTGGGGCCATCGACAAGGCAAACGGCGCCCAATTTTGAATCGCAAATATATCCGGCACGTAAAGTTGGAAGCCCTTTAAAATCGATCAAAGACAAATTAAAACCTTTCCCATGCTCATTAAAACCGGTAAACCAACAATGGGAGCTCCAATTTTGCCAATTGCGTTCTCCCCGACTGTGGTCTCTAGCTCCAACTCCTTCTATAGAATAGTCAACTCCCTTCCAGGTAAGTTCTCCGCTCCAGACGCCAGCCTGTTCAATATGCTCCGTTTTCATTGATTTCAAAGCCTTGAATGAAGCCGCATTCCAGGGCATGGATGCCAGGGCGTCTGCAATTTGGTTTTTATCGCGAAGGCTGCCAAAGTCAAGAACCAATGAAGTAGGGCTAAAACAAAGACAGCCTTTTAAGGCAAATTCAGGAAAATCAACCGCGATGCTCCAATCACCAGAATCATCAGGAATAAAGGCAAGGCCTTTAATATTCGGGGAATCCATGGATGCAACAGGGGCAATTCCTTCCAAGACAAGGGTAGGCTGATCAGGCATTGACAAGCCAAACCAATATTCACAAAATCCGTTGAATCTGAGGGCCAATCTACAAACCATGGTTAACCCATCTTGATTACGGAGGTAAAAATAAAAACTATCGGTTCCAGAATTCGAGCTTGGGGCTTGGATATGTTCACCCAAGGGAAAAGCCTGGCCCGTTTCTCGCCCAAGCATCAAATTGCGGGCAATCCATCGCTTTATCATGCCACAATATACACAGGTCTGCTTATATTTGTGGTATGTTTCCATTTCGCCTTCTAGGATTGTTCGGAATTATTGGCTTATCGGCTTGCGGAACGGTTATGAATCCGAGGGTGCAAAGTCCCGACATGCATTATTTTTTGGGCGACGAAAATGATGGAAAACTGACTTCGGACACATCCATCAATGTAAGTTCATGGATTTTGGTAGCACAACAAACAGGAAACCGACGTTTTGTTAGGCTGGTTAAGGGTTCTCCATCGCTCATTGCCCTTGACTCATTGTTTAAAGATAGCGCTTGGGTTAAAGTTTCATACGGCAGCATCTGGTCAGGAAGATTAAACCGTTTAGAACGAAAGGCCGGCCATGGCAAAAAAGACCGCTTGTTACCTAAATTGCAAGCCGGGAATCTGCATGTTTTTGGTTTTGCCGAAAAACGATTTAAATGGGCCTTTGGTTTAAACCAAACCATTGCCTTGCAAGAGGGAAGGTTTCGTTTTTCGAATTACAAAGAGGTTGATATGGGCATTGAATTTGATTTGGAGTCTAGGTTGATCCGTGTCAAGGTTAAAAACAAGACCGATGAACCGATACGAATTTGGGAGCCCAATGTGCGTGAACGTTTTCAAATAGAGGCTTTGGGTCGTGGAAAAAACCGAATTCATGTGTTTTGGGCCGACTCCATATTCCAATCTGCTTATTTAAAAACCCAGGATTTACAATCCAAAGCCGAAATTGTGGTGTTGGAAATGCCCATTGATAAATTATTGGGCCCTGCTCCTGCAGGCCGATGGGTAAAGAAGAACGAAGCTGAAAGGCCAGACATGGTAAAAGGAGACAAATTAATCCCGGAATTGCTGATTTGGGTCAACTTGAATTACCGTGGCAAGGCAAGGGTAAGTCCTATGATTCGAATTCCCCTGTCACCTACCGCATTTCCCAGTCCTTTGGCTCAATAAACTGGACAATTTGTCCTTCGAACCCCAAGCACATTCATGAATGTATTAACCGTTGAACACGTAACACGCTCCTTTGGGGAACGCACCATATTAAACGACATTAATTTTGGGTTGGCGAAAGGAGATAAAAGAGCTCTAATCGCAAAAAATGGGGCTGGAAAGTCCACCTTAATGAAAATAATGGCTGGCTTAGAATCACCCGACCAAGGTCAGGTGGTGGTTCGGGACGGCATTCGGGTTGGCTTTTTGCATCAAGAGCCCCATTTTGACCCTGAAGCCAGTTTGGTAGAAGTAATGCTGCCTAGAAATGGCCGGTATTTTGAGGTCATTTCAAACTACCGAGAAGCTATGTTGCATGGAGAGCCGCAAACAGTGGCCAAAGCCGCCACCGATATGGACAACCTGCAGGCTTGGGAAATTGAATCGCGCATGCAAGAAGCCGCATCTAAATTGGGGCTTCCTGACCTACAGGCGAAGGTTAGCAGCTTATCTGGAGGGCAAAAGCGACGCTTGGCCTTGGCGGGCATGCTGCTTGAACAACCCGATTTATTGCTGCTTGACGAGCCAACCAACCACCTTGATATTCCAATGATAGAATGGTTGGAAGACACCTTATCTTCACCTGCCTTAACCTTATTGGTGGTAACCCACGACCGGTATTTTTTAGATGCCGTTTGCAGCGGCATTTTAGAATTAGACCAAGGAAAATTGTATTCTTACCAAGGGGATTATGCAAATTTCTTGGAAAAGAAAACCGAACGGCACATGGCCGAAGACAGCGAAGCTGCAAAAAACAGGAACAAATACGCCACCGAATTGGAATGGGTTCGGCGAATGCCAAAGGCCCGAAGTACCAAGTCTAAAAGCCGTTTAAATGCCTTCGAAAGTTTGAAAGAAAAAGCCCGGTTCAGGCGCAACGACTCCCAATTGGAATTGGAAGTTCCAATGAAACGCTTGGGCAGCAAAATTCTGGAGGCCATTAAAATCAGCAAAGCGTTTGGCGAAAAAAACCTATTCAGCCCTTTTACATACAGCTTCCGCAAAGGAGAACGCATTGCCATTGTTGGCGATAACGGAACAGGAAAAACAACCATGTTGAAAATTCTAACCGGACAAATTCCCAGCGATACCGGCAAAGTGATTGTAGGGGACACCGTAGAGTTTGGCTACTTTTCTCAGGACAGTGCCGAACTGCCCGGCGATAAACGAATTATAGAATATGTAAAAGAAACAGCCGAGTACTTTGACAACCAACGAAAAGGTAGGGTAACGGCTTCGCAGTTGCTTACTCGGTTTGATTTTCCTCCATCGGTTCAATACACCTATATTTCAAAGTTAAGCGGGGGCGAACGTAGGCGATTGGCCCTATTGCATATGCTTTTGCGTCAGCCCAATTTCTTAATCCTTGACGAACCCACCAACGATTTAGACGTGTTAACCCTTCAGAAATTGGAGGAATACCTAGATGATTTTGCAGGCTGCATCATAATGGTTTCGCACGACCGCTTTTTTGTTGACCGAATAGCTGACCAATTGATTGTTCTGGACGGCAAAGGAAATGCCTCGGTATTTGGCGGGTCCTTTACAGCCTTTCGGGAACAACTCCATTTTGAGCCTTCTGCTCAGGTTGTTGAAGCAAAAACGAACGAAAAAGAAAAAGAAAGTCCAATTCTAAAACCAAAAACCAAATTAAGCTACCAGCAAAAACGAGCCTTGGAAATGCTGCCGGCAGAGATAGAACACATGGAGCAGAAAAAAAAGGAATTAGAGGAACAACTGGCCAACCCAATGGCCTGCTATGAGGATCTAAAACGTTGGAGCGAATCCCTATCAAATGTAAATGCAGAATTGGAAGGAAAAATGCTGCAGTGGTTGGAGTTGGAAGATTTGGCTTCCGGGGGTGCTTAGGTCAAAAGCCTAAAAAACACCTAACTGACCACCGATTTAAAATCAGAGGTAGTGTGAAACACAATTTCGGGGTAATCTTGCCGAGCCATGTTTAACAGGAAGGACGATGGGGCCAAGAAAACAGGGTTGTTGTCTTTGTCAAATCCAATATTATCGGCTTTTCTGCGCAAAAACTCTTCCAACCTGCTTGGCTGTTCGGTGGTCATCCAACAGGCTTTGTGGTAAGCCATGGCTTGAAATCGACAAGCGGCCTTGTATTCATGCTCAAGCCGGTATTGAATCACTTCAAACTGAAGTTCACCAACGGTTCCAATTACTTTTCGATTGCCTGGCTGTAGCCTGAACAGTTGAGCCACCCCCTCGTCGGTCAATTGCTCAATCCCCTTTTCAAGCTGTTTGCTTTTTAAAGGATCAAGGTTGATTAATTCTTTAAAAATCTCGGGCGAAAAACTGGGAATCCCTTTAAAGTAAAATGAAGCCCCCGAGGTAATGGTATCTCCAATTTTAAAATTCCCCGAATCGTACAGTCCAATAACATCGCCGGGAAAAGCCTGGTCAATGATTTCTTTGTCTTGAGCCATAAAGCTGGTGGGATTGCTAAAGCGCATTTGCTTTTGCTGCCGCACATGAGAATAAAATTCGTGCCGGTGAAAGGTGCCCGATACAATGCGTAAAAAAGCAATGCGGTCTCTGTGTCGAGGGTCTAAATTGGCGTGGATTTTAAAAATAAAACCACTAAAGGAATCCGTAACGCTGTCTACAAATCCTTCGGTTGATTCGCGGCCTCGGGGCGTTGGGGCGAGTTCAATAAACGAATCCAATAGCTCTTGAACCCCAAAATTATTAACGGCAGACCCAAAAAATACGGGTGCCAAAGCCCCCGAAAGGTAGCGTTCGACCGAAAAAGGGTCATACACACCTAAAATCAAATCAAGGTCTTCCCTCAATTGATGGGCATCGCGCTCGCCCAATTCCGTGTCCAAGGCGGCATCGTGGATATCGGAAAAGGAACGGAGGTCGTCAGAAATGCCCGTTTTATTGGGACTAAAAAGATTTAATTGCCCCCTCATAATGTTGTAAACCCCCTTAAATCGGTCGCCCATGTTGATGGGCCAAGAAAGAGGTTGAACCTTGATGTTGAGTTTTGTTTCCAGTTCATCAAGCAAATCAAAAGGGTCTTTGCCCTCACGGTCCATTTTATTGATAAAAACAATAACCGGGGTATCGCGCATTCGGCAGACCTCCATAAGGCGTTCTGTTTGCGCTTCGACGCCGTTTGCGGCATCAATCACCAAAATAACGCTGTCAACAGCGGTTAGGGTTCGGTAGGTATCTTCGGCAAAATCTTTGTGGCCGGGGGTGTCCAACAGGTTGATTTTTATGGACTTGTACTCAAATCCCATCACCGAGGTAGCAACTGAAATTCCGCGTTGCTTCTCGATTTCCATAAAATCGGAGGTGGCGGTTTTGGTGATTTTATTTGATTTAACAGCACCCGCTGTTTGAATGGCCCCTCCAAAAAGCAGCAATTTTTCGGTGAGCGTCGTTTTTCCCGCATCGGGGTGCGATATAACGGCAAAGGTCCTTCTGCGCTGTAATTCTTCCTTCAATTTCATGCTAAAATGGGATTGCTATTGGTGATTCATACCTAGAACTTGCAGAAAGCAAATGCGGATTAAGAATGGGGTTTGTTTTGAAATTTTCTGAGCCAAATTTTGTTGGGTTATGCATTCAGTGATGGTCAATTGCAAAGTTGGCTGTTGTGGATTAATAACACAGCCGCAAAATTACCCTAATTTTTGGCAAGTTGTTGTTGTTGGTTTAGGGCAGATTTAAACTGCATTTAATTGGGCGGCGAAGGGCGGTTCAATTTTAGCAAAGCAATCAAGCCTTGAGCGGCCCTGCCCCGGATGGAATAAGGTAGCTAAAACCTGCAAGGCCATAAGCCCACCGACCGAGGAGGCGACCTTGGGAGCCACCGCAGGGCGCAGTGGGCTATGGCCTTGCAGGTTTTACTACCTATGACAGCCGGAAAAGGCAGCCCCAATTTATCCTGATCAAAGGAAAAAAGGGGGAAAACCACCTGAATTCAAGCCTAAAAGGGCCCTTTTTAACAACAAATTAAATTCAATTTTAAGTTTACTGCCGGGTAATTTGTAGTTTTGGTACATACACCCTGTATGCGGACCTTTTTGCACTTTGCTATTGTTGTTTCCCTTTTTTTATTGGCCAATACGAGCCGAGCCCAAACCCTACAGTTTAGCCAAGTATTGCTGGTGTCAACAACCCAAACGGTGCCGGCCAATAAGGTGTGGAAGGTGGAGGGTTTTATGCCCTCGCAATCGTTAACCACCCATAATGTTAAAGATTTTTCAATCGTTGTAGATAACAGTCAGGTTTATGTAGCTGGCGCACACATGGGGTCCTCAGGCAGCCAATACGCCTGGGGATACTCCGCCAACCTAGTTTTCCAACCGCTCTGGCTCCCTGCGGGTACAACCCTGGCCGCAGGGACGAATGTATTCCGTGTTTCGGTAATTGAGTTCACCGTAGTTCCTTAAAAACCTCACATTAACCTTATTCGCATGCGTACCTTTTTTCACTTTGCTATTGTTGTTTCCCTTTTTTTATTGGCCAATACGAGCCGAGCCCAAACCCTACAATTCAGTCAGGTATTGCTGGTGACCACAACCCAAACGGTGCCGGCCAATAAGGTGTGGAAGGTGGAGAGCTATACCCCATCTTCTGTTTATGCCCAACATAATGGCATTCCTCAAACCCATGCTATTCTGGTTAATAATTCAGCTCGGATTGTCGGTATGGTTGCTGGGTGGAACACAAACAATGGGTATACCCATGACACCTACTCCTTTAACAGTTTCCCCATGTGGCTGCCAGCAAGCACAACATTGGCTGTGAGCACGGGAGTATCGCAACTATCGGTAATTGAGTTCACCATTGTCCCTTAATTAATTCGCAATAAATCCATTGCTTATGCGTCCCTTATTTTTGCTTTTATTGGCTTTCGTTTTACCTATTGCGAATAAATTGCAAGCCCAAACCCTACAATTCAGTCAGGTATTGCTGGTGTCAACAACCCAAACGGTGCCGGCCAATAAGGTGTGGAAGGTGGAGGGGATAATTCCGACAAGCGCTATTGACAACTATTATATTTCTATTAATTCAAGCCTTAGTCATATCGCTAGATTCGACAATGTTAAAGGCGCCTTACCTATTTGGCTTCCTGCTGGTACAACTTTAGCTGCAGGTGCAAATGTATTCCGTGTTTCGGTAATTGAGTTCACCATTGTCCCTTAATAATTTCGCAATAAATCCATTGCTTATGCGGCCTTTATTTATGCTTTTATTGGCTTTCGTTTTACCAATTGCGAATAAATTGCAAGCCCAAACCCTACAATTCAGTCAGGTATTGCTGGTTTCCACAACCCAAACGGTGCCGGCCAATAAGGTTTGGAAGGTGGAGAGCGTTATGCCGATCAACCAACAAAGCATATACCACCAAATTGTGGTTAATTCCACTACCATTATTGTTGGAACTACCAACTACACGGGAAGTTGGTTCAACGCCTTCCCCATGTGGCTGCCCGCAGGTACGACGTTGGCCGCAGGCTCAACCGTATTCCGTGTTTCGGTAATTGAGTTCACCGTAGTTCCTTAAAATAAAGCAGAACCCCTAGCTTCTAATTTCTGGGCTGTCACAACCAATTTTCAATTCAGGTGTTTTTCATGCATACTTTTGCAGCATTGAAATCGCCAAATGGATAAACATTCGAACACCAAAACAGCCATTGTTATAGGAGCCGGGGTTAGTGGGCTTGCGATGGGTATCAGGTTGGCTATCAAAGGTTATTCCGTTCAAATTTGGGAACAAAATTCGTTTGTTGGGGGCAAACTTTCAGAACACTGGGAACAAGGATACCGGTTTGATGCTGGCCCCAGCCTATTCACCCTGCCGGAATTGCTGGAAGAGCTTCTTGAATTGGCTGGGCACAGCGAATTGATGCCCGAGTTGATTCGCCTTGACCCCATTTGCCGTTATTTTTGGAACGATGGAACCCGCTTTGATGCCCCCGCCAATCCACATGATTTTGCCAATCTAGCCGCTGATGCTTTTCGGGTTTCTTCCCATTCCGTTCAAAAACAGCTGGAACGGTCCAACGAAATTTACGGCATTTCAGCCCCTGTCTTTTTGTACAGGTCCATGCACCGTTTATCCACCTATTTTAATTCCGATTTTTTAAAAGGTTTGGTGAAAATTCAGCGCCTGGATGTGCTGAAAACCATGCACGATGTACACCGAAAACGGCTTAAGTCAGCCAAGCTGGTTCAGCTTTTTGATCGGTATGCCACCTACAATGGAAGCAATCCGTACAAAGCACCGGCCACCCTTCAGGCCATTCCATCTTTGGAATACTTCAAGGGAGCTTGGCTTCCAAAGGAAGGTATGATTGCTATTACCAACGCACTGGAACAGGCTGCAGTGCGGTTGGGGGTACACATTGTTTTGAATCGTTCGGCTACGGGCATTCGACATAAAAATAAACAGGTTGCCGCGGTTGAATGGAGCGGGGGAACCGAATCGGCCCATATTGTTGTTTCGGCCATCGATGTACAACGGTTTTACCCTCTGCTAAGTCCAGCGGTCACATTGCCCGAACGCATAAAAACCGCCGAACGCTCTACATCGGCTTTGGTATTTAACTGGGGCATGAAGTCAAGCTACCCCGAACTTGATGTTCACAATATTTTTTTTGCTGACGATTACAAGGCCGAATTCCAAGCGCTAGGCATTCCCGGAAATGGAATTGGGATTGACCCGACAATTTACCTTTTTATATCATCAAAACACATTCAAACCGATGCCCCAATGGGGTGTGAAAATTGGTTTACGATGGTAAATGCGCCTGGAATTGGAGCTTTAACCGAAGATCAAATCGACCTAGCACGCACACACATTGCCCAAAAGTTGAGTTCAATATTAGGCAAAGATGTGCTGAACGATGTTCAAGCCGAATGGGTACTTCAGCCTGCTGACATAGCGCGCAGAACGGGTTCGCCGGACGGAGCCCTATATGGTCCCTCATCCAACTCAGCCTGGTCCGCATTTAACCGACACGCCAACGCCTCCTCATCGATCAAAGGGCTATATTTTACCGGAGGCAGCGTTCACCCTGGTGGGGGAATTCCGCTTTGCTTACTTTCGGCACGGATTGCATCAGAACAAATTCAAAATGCAAAATGAAACAAACCCTTTTCCTTTTCAAACCTCTTTTTTGGCTGATTGTTGTTTTTGGAGTTGGCCTTGGGGGATTACTAATCCCCGAAACCCGCTCCTTTTTCAATCAGCTCACCCCTTTAAATCTGTTGTTTTCAGCCTTAATGGTGTTTATTTCGCTTCATTCGGGCCATATTTCAGGGTTTTTAAAAGGGTTTTTTGTGGTAGGCGTTTTGGGCTGGACAGCGGAATGGATTGGTGTTCATACCGGATGGCTGTTTGGCTGCTATTCCTATGGAGGCATATTAGGCTGGGGCCCGATGAACGTGCCCTTATTAATTGGTCTTAATTGGGCGATTTTAAGTTATTGCATCTTTCAATTTGTAGGATTTTTAAGAGGTTGGAAATCTTGGATTGCAGGAGCCGCCCTGATGACCGCCTTTGATGCTCTTTTAGAGCCCGTGGCAATTCAACTAGGTTACTGGAACTGGAGTGAAAACAGCATCCCAACAACCAATTATTTAACTTGGTTTTTATTGAGCATTCCATGCATGTATTTGTGGGAAAAATTTTCAAAAAACCACTTTAATCAAACCGCAGCATGGTTCCTATGGATTCAGGTTCTGTTTTTTACGGTATTGAACTTAACGTTGTAAACCAAACCATTCTTGGGAAATTGAAAATAATGGTGCATATTTGAGCATCGAAAACCGAACTGAAATTCAAAAAATAGCAATGTTGAATCTGAAACCATTCTCTATTCTGCTTAGTGCGACAGCCATTTTTGCCCTTGGCACGGCTTCCGCTCAATGCGACCACAAAGCCACTCAAAAAGCTGATTTCGCTTACATCAGCAACAACTTTCCTGAGGCAATAAACCTTTACAACAAAGCCGCCGGCAAAGTAGGTAAAGACAAAGCCGCTAAATCTTGCATCAACTATATGGTGGCAAAGTGCTACCTAAAAATGAACGATTATAAGCGTGCAGAAAGCCAATTAAAAAAGGTTACTAAAATTGACCTGCAGAATGGTCCGGCGCACTACGAGTACGCTTTGGTTCTGAAAAACGCAGGTCGGTACGAGGAGGCAAAAGCCATATTCGAAAAATACAAAACCCTCGACCCCAACGATCCGCGTGCCGAAATTGGCATAAAAAGTTGTGAATTGTCGATTCAATGGATTCAAAAACCAACCTGCTATAATGTGGAAAACGCGAAAGCTTGGAACTCCAAGGATATGGATTTCTCGCCTTTTGTTGCCTCTAAAAAACAAGATTTGGTCATCTTTACCTCTAACCGGAAATTTAAAGGAAAAGGTGCCAAAGAATGGGATACCCACGGAGGTCTATCTGAAGATTTATGGACGGTTTCTTACGATAAAAAAACCTCCGTTTGGAGTGAACCAAAACGGATGGATCTGCTATCTACAGAATATTCTGAGGGTTCTGGCACCATGGATAACCGCTACACTTTCTTGTATTTTACCCGTTGTTATGCCGACAAAAAAAATGGGTCTGGTTGCAGAATTTACCGCACCAGAGCCAAAGGCAAAGAGTGGATCGAACCTGAAAACGTATCGTTGGCTAACGATACCTTTGTTACTGCTCACCCGACCATAACTGGCGACGGTAAATTCATGATTTTCGCGTCGAATATGCTTGGCACAAATGGCGGTATGGACCTTTGGATTGCCGAGTTTGAACGCAAAGCAAAAACCTTCGTTAAACCGGTTAACCTGGGGCCTGAAATCAATACCTTCGACAACGAGGTGTACCCCCACCTAAAATTAGACGGGACCCTTTACTTTTCTTCGAATCGCCCCGAAGGTATGGGTGGTTTAGATATTTATAAGGCTACAAAACTAGAAGGCAATACCTGGGGTAAAGTTGAAAATATGCAATATCCCATCAACTCTCAACGCGACGACTTCGGAATTATGTTTGAAAGGGGAGTTGAAAAAGGGTACCTTTCTTCTAACCGAGATGGGACAAAAGGCCTTGATGATATTTGGTCTTTCTTTATTCCCCCAAGCAATATTATGCTGAGTGGAACGGTACGCGACAAAGACACCAAAGAGCCTTTAGAGAATGCTACCGTTGAGTTAAAAGATCCTCAAGGCGAAACCATTAAAATCACCACTGATAAAATGGGCTTTTATAAAAAGCAAATCCCATTTGGAATCACTTACGATATGCAAGCCAGCAAAGAAAAGTACTACAACGATGTGAACCGTGCTTCTTCTATGGGCTTAGATCCACTAAAAACGTGCAAAGACACCAACATTGTTGCTGATTTCAACCTAAAAACCACCAAGGTTAACCTGGAATTTGAAATCCAATTCGTGTTTGACCGAGAAATCGTTCTGCCTCAATACATGGATACCGTGAAAAACCTGCAAACCATCTTAGAAGACAACCCAAAAACGGTGGTTGAAATTGGTGCTCACACCGATGCCCGTGGTAACGACGATTACAACCAACGGCTTTCTGACCGTCGGGCCGACGAAATTGTTCGCCTTCTTGTTGAAGCCGGAATTCCTAAGGCCAGACTTACACCTAAAGGTTACGGAGAAACCGAACCCCGTAAATTGTTGAAAGACATGAAAGGGTTGAAATCAGACTATATCTTCAAAAAAGATACCGTACTGACCGAAGCTTACATCAACGAAATGAAAAAAACAGAAGGAGATCAAGTGTTTGAGGACGCTCATACCATCAATCGTCGAGTTTCTCTTAAAATCCTCTCTGAAGACTTCAAAGGCGCACCCGCCAAAAAAGAAGACGAAGAATAATTTTGCTACGGCCCTTCGGGGCCGTTTTTTTTTGCCTTTCAAATTGCTGACCTTTGCGCTATGGATACAAATGCCTACCACCAAAGGGGAGTTTCTTCCGATAAAGCGGAAGTACATCAGGCCATTCAACGCTTAGATAAAGGGCTATTCCCTAATGCCTTTTGTAAGGTACTGCCTGATTTCTTGGCAAACAGCCCCGACCACGGCATCGTTATGCACGCCGATACCGCTGGCACCAAATCGGTTCTGGCGTACATGTACTACATAGAAACAGGCGACAGCTCTGTATGGAAAGGGATTGCCCAAGATGCCTTGGTAATGAACCTAGATGATATGGCTTGCGCTGGCCTTAGCTCAGGATTCGTTGTATCTTCTTTAATAACCCGCAACAAACACCTGATTCCAGGTGAAATTCTAAAGTACCTTATCGATGGAACCGCCGACCTGCTCGAGGAATGGCAGAACATGGGAATCGATATTCACCATGCCGGTGGCGAAACAGCCGATGCAGGCGACGTTGTTAGAACCATCGATGTTGGTTTTACCGTTACCGGGCGACTGCTGCGCTCCTCGGTTGTCTCAGTCAATGTTCCTCCAAATTGCCTTGTTGTTGGCCTTGGCTCCTACGGACAGGCACGTTTTGAAACAGAATACAACAGTGGTATTGGCTGCAATGGATTAACCTCGGCACGCCACGACCTGCTTGCAGCCAATTATACCCAAAAATTCCCTGAAACCTTTGCCCCACAATCACCAAGCAACCTAAATTATTGTGGAAAATTCCAACTCAGCGATATTGAACCCATAACGGGAATGCCGGTTGGTAAGCTTCTCCTATCGCCTACCCGCCCATTTTTTCCTGTGATCAACGCATTCCTTCCTCTAATTCAAAACGAGGTATATGGAATGATCCACTTAACCGGCGGAGCCCATTCCAAAGCCCTAAAATTCTTGAAAGGCATTCGGGTGGTAAAAGACAACCCGCTGCCTGTTCCTCCCATTTTCAATCTAATCCAATCCGTCAGCAGAACCTCAGACACCGAAATGCACACTGTTTTCAATATGGGAACCCGCCTTGAAGTTTATTGCTCTGAAGCAGCAGCTAAAACCATTCTTGATACCGCAGCTGAATTCAACATTCCCGCAGGCATTGTGGGATACACCGAGGCCGCCACCCAGTCTGAAATACGAATCTGCCGACCTGAAAAACCCGAAATACGAATCTTGAAATGAGGCTGCTGGACAGAATAGCTCCCCTAGACGAAACCGTTAAAGAGCTTGAAATAAAATTATCTGACCCCGAATTGGCTTCCGATGTAAAGCAATTCATTGCTGTACAACGCGAATACGCTCGACTTAAAGACATTGTTGAAGCCGGAAACCGATACCGCGCAACCCTAGCCAACCTGCAATCCGCAAAGTCCATGCTGATTGACGAAACCGACGAAGATATGCGGGCCCTAGCACGGGAAGAGGTTCAAAGTTTGGAATCTCAGATACCTCAAATGGAAGAACAACTTCGATTGCTACTGGTACCTAAAGATCCCGAAGACCACAAAAATGCCATCCTTGAAGTTCGAGGTGGCACAGGTGGTGACGAAGCCGCTATTTTTGCTGGAGACCTGTACCGCATGTACGCACGATTTTGCGAAGAACGTGGTTTCAATATGGAACTGGTCGAAGCAACCCCTGGAACTTCGGGCGGATACAAAGAAATTATTGTGAATGTAGTTGGTCCCGACGCTTATGGAACGCTAAAATTTGAATCTGGGGTCCACCGAGTTCAACGCGTCCCCGCCACCGAAACTCAGGGCCGAATCCACACCTCGGCCGCGAGTGTAGTAGTGCTGCCCGAAGCAGATGAACTCGATGTTCAAATCAACCCCAACGACATCCGAAAAGACACCTTTTGTTCCTCTGGAGCCGGTGGCCAATCGGTCAATACCACCTATTCCGCCGTTCGGTTAACCCATATTCCCTCGGGCATTGTAGTTAGCTGCCAAGACGAACGCTCTCAGCTCCGAAATTTCGACAAAGCCATGCAGGTTCTGCGCAGCCGCCTCTATGAAATCATAAACAGAGAACGCATGGCCAACATCGCAGGCAAAAGAAAGTCTATGGTTTCTACGGGCGACCGTTCCGCTAAAATTCGGACCTACAATTTCCCACAATCCCGAATCACCGACCACCGGATCAACTTTTCTATGTACGACCTTCCCGCCGTAATGAATGGAAACCTTTGGCCAATGATTTCAGCCCTGCAAACCGCTGAAAATGCCCACGAATTTCAAGAAGAAACCAATGGATAATTATGCCCTTCTAATCCAATCCATGCAGCAAAAAAAATCCTGTCTTTGCGTAGGATTGGACGTGGAATTGGACTTGCTCCCAGACGAAGTAAAAAAAGCCGAAGACCCCATTTTTGAATTCAACCGGCAAATAATCGAGGCGACCTTGCCCCTTACCGTTGCCTATAAACTCAACACCGCTTTTTATGAATGCCTTGGAGCACAAGGCTGGGAAACCCTTGAAAAAACGATCCGCTTTATTGGAAAACGTGCATTAACCATAGCCGATGCTAAACGTGGAGACATAGGAAACACAGCTAAAGCCTACGCCAGAACATTTTTCCAACACCTAAACGCCGATGCGGTTACCGTATCGCCCTTCATGGGAATTGATAGCCTTCAACCCTTTTTGGACTATCCAAACAAATGGACCATTGCCCTCGGCCTTACCTCCAATCCCGGTGCGGCCGATATCCAAATGCAAAAACTCAACACAGGCGAGTACCTTCATGAGGCAGCAATGACCACTATGGCCAAATGCGCAGGACCCGAGCAACTTATGTTTGTAGTTGGAGCCACACGTCCCGCCGAACTCAAATCCCTGCAACAACGCTTCCCCAACTACTTTTTTTTAATTCCTGGCGTCGGCGCCCAAGGCGGAACCGTTGCCGAAGTCCTTCAGGCCATGGGACCAAATCCAAAAGCCCTTATAAACGCCAGCCGAAGCATCATTTATGCCAGCTCAGGACCAGATTTCGCCCTGATGGCAAAAAATGCAGCCCAAAATATGCAGCTTGAAATGGCAGGTTATTTTTAAATTACCTACATTTGAGCATGAGGTTATTTTTAATGCTAATCGGGTTTTCCCTTGGCGTTTCTTCCCTTCTTTGCCAAGACAGCCCAAAAGAAAAACTCGGCAAACCCCACAAAGACGATTATTTGTGGAACTTTCAAGACCATACGCTCGGCGGTTTACACGTCCGCGACAGCATTTCGGGCAGCACAAACAGGGTCAATTATCAAATTCGAGTCGGATACATGCCCGAAGCCAAAGAATGGGGCCTAGATATTCGACTTGAGGGAGCGGAACGAACTGTCTTTCGATTTAACGAGGAACAAGCCGATTCGCTCGTAATGATTTCCTCGACCAAGTTTACCTGGGAAATGACCGCTTTCATTCTGCGTTACCTAAAGGGTTCAGAATTTTATGTGGTGCATCTAATTGATGCAGATAAAGGCTTATTTTCCCGCAGTCCGCGCATTCCTGCTGCTTGGCGATTTGAACCCGAGTTTTTCGACCACAGAGCGTTTACCTTAATGCTTCCCGACGGGGAGGTTCCTTTGGTTTTAGATAAATAGGGGGGCTATTCCGGCTTTCCGCTGTATTCGCTTCCCCCAACCCTGGTTTTACTTCCTGCCCGCAGTGGCTCCTCGCGTCGCCCTGCCGGCAGGGTAAAACTCAGGTTGGGGCTCAGCTCATGCCGCTGCAATCCGGGCCCCAAGCCAACTCAATACATCTACCCCGCTTTTACCTATCTTTGAGCAAAATCTAGAATTATGTACCCCGGTTTTAAACACATGCATCTTACCCTGTCTTACTTCGTGCTGTTCCTTTTGCTCGCTGTAATTCTGGTCTCCTTCCTTCGCCGCTCCGGCAACACCCCCTACGCAGGCGCATTTAAAAAAGTGGTCCTTGCCGGACTCATTTCGGCCCATCTTCAGCTTGTGTTCGGATTGTACCTCTGGTTTTCAGGCCCCTGGTGGCCCATTCAAATGGGCGATCCCATCTTGCGGTTCCGAAGCCTTGAACACCCCCTAACCATGCTCATTGCCATTGTGCTGATTACCATTGGTTACTCCAAAGCAAAACGCGCCCAAACCGAAGCGAAAGCCTACAAGGCCCTGTTTGGATTTTGGCTTGCTGGCCTTTTGCTCATCTTGCTGCGCCTTCCATACGAGGCCTATTTTTCTTTCGTTCATTAATTCTGCGACCCAAGCAACCGCATGATTGAAGGCAAAAGCGCGCGCAGCGAACGGGCCCTCCTAGTTGGTTTAATCCACCGGGAACAGCCCCAAGATAAAATGGAGGAATACTTGGCAGAATTGGCCTTTTTGGTTGAAACCGCCGGAGCAACCTGCGTAGATCGAGCACACCAAAAATTAGATCGCCCCCATCCCGCTTATTTTATTGGTCCAGGTAAGTTGGAAGAAATTCGTCTTAAGGCTGGCGAACTCAACATTGACCTTGTGGTTTTCGACGACGAACTGTCCCCCTCTCAACTTAAAAACATTGAAAAAGAATTCAACCCCAAAGAATTTGAAAACAATGTTAAGGTGATGGACCGCACCAACCTGATTCTCGACATTTTTGCTCAGCGCGCCCGAACCGCACATGCTAAAACCCAGGTTGAACTGGCCCAATACCAATACCTTTTGCCACGACTCACCCGAATGTGGACACACCTGGAACGCCAAAAAGGGGGCATTGGCCTGCGCGGACCCGGTGAAACCGAAATCGAAACCGACCGCCGCATCATCCGCGATAAAATTGCCCTGTTAAAAACCAGGTTAGGCACCATCGACAAACAAATGCAAACCCAACGCAAAAACCGAGGAGAATTGGTCCGCGTCGCGCTGGTTGGTTACACCAACGTGGGTAAAAGCACCCTAATGAACCTGCTCTCTAAATCCGAGGTTTTTGCCGAAAACAAACTCTTTGCCACCCTCGACACCACTGTTCGTAAAGTGGTTATTGAAAACCTTCCATTCCTTCTGTCCGATACCGTTGGGTTTATCAGAAAACTCCCAACCCAACTCGTTGAATCGTTTAAATCTACCCTCGATGAAGTGCGCGAATCAGACCTACTGTTGCATGTGGTAGACGTTTCGCATCCTCAATTTGAAGACCATGTTCAGGTGGTGCAACGAACCCTAAACGAAATTGGCGCTGGCGAAAAACCCACCCTGATGGTTTTCAATAAAGTTGATGCCTACCGGCCCACCGAAATTGACCCACACGACCTCACAAAAAAACCGGAAGGCCCCCAAAACTTAGAGGAACTGCAACGCATATGGCTGGCTCAGGGTGCCGACGAGGCCGTTTTTATTAGCGCCACACAAAAGTTGAACCTAGAAGAATTTCGCTCCACCCTGTACCGCCGCATTTCTCAAATTCACAGGGAACGCTATCCCTACAACCACTTTTTATACTAATGCTGCACCCAGCACACCTTCCCGCTTTACATGAACTGTGCCGCCTTAGCCTGGTTGAAGGTCGAGCCGCCGATAAGGTTATGGCCGATATTTTAAAGGCCGACCCCCGCCGCGGTAGCCGCGACCGAGCCAGCATCGCTTCCTTTGGCTACGATTTAATCCGCTGGTGGCGCACCCTTGGTTTTCTTGCTGACGTACCCTCTACCGCATTCGATGTTTCCAGCCTTCATAAACGGTTGGCAGCTTTAATGCTTTGGAAAAACGAACCCCTACCCCACTGGAGGGAATTCACACACCTAAAAACCCAGGAAATCCAACAACGCATTCTTGACCTACCTAAACAACCGTTTGCTATTCAAGAAAGCTATCCCGACGATCTGCATTCCTTGGTCGCAATGGAATTGGGCGAATCTTGGCAACAAATCGGACGCGAACTCAACATTCCTACCTCGGTTCACCTTCGATGGAATACACTTAAAGGACCTTACCAAGCCGATTTGCTTCCCGAACACACCCCCTTTGGCCCCGAGCGGCCCCATGCTCTGCTGCTTACCGACCGAAAAAACCTGTTTACACTGCCGGCCTTTAAAGAAGGCTACATAGAAGTCCAAGACGCTGGCTCTCAAGCCATCGCACCCTTTTTGCAGGCCGAACCAGGTCAACGCGTTGTAGATGCCTGCGCAGGGGCCGGAGGCAAAACCCTTCATCTGGCCGCATTAATGGAAAACAAAGGCAAAATCATCGCTATGGATGTTCATGGCTATAAATTAGACGAACTGAAACGAAGAGCCCGGCGAGCCTCTGCCTTTAACGTGGAAGCACGCGAAATCAACAAAACCAGCCTAAACCGCCTGCGCGGCAGCGCCGATCGACTTCTGCTCGATGTTCCCTGCTCTGGCATAGGTGTTCTTAAACGCAACCCCGATGCCAAATGGAGGCTCAATCCCGATTCCATTTCTCAGGTTAGAAAAATACAAACGGATATTCTTCAAAACTACGCTAGTCTTCTGAAGAGCGGAGGAAAATTGGTCTATGCAACCTGCAGTATTCTACCTTCTGAAAACCGAAATCAGGTTGAACATTTTCTTAACTCACATCCCAATTTTGTTTGGGAAGACGAACTCCATATCCAACCAGGTAACACCGACGGATTTTATATGGCCCGACTGCAAAAAAAATAAATTAAGACTTAGCCACTGGCGGAGCCATCTCGCAACCACAGGCCTTGCACGTTCTTAATTCCTTGCTTCCATAAAACCGGTCAAACACTGCTTTAAAATCCTGCTCGATGTTTGTCAAGGGAAAATAGGCTTCATACAACAAATGGTTGCAGGACTCACAAAACCACAATAAGCCGTCCTTTTCCTGAGGCTGCCTACGCCGCTCAATAACCAAACCCAAGGATCCCTCGGTACGGGCCGGAGAATGAGGAACCTTTGCTGGCAATAAAAACACATCGCCAGCCTTCAAGGGTACGCCTACCTTTTTACCGTCTTCCTGTATCCATACCGTAATTTCTCCCTCCAATTGATAGAAAAATTCTTCCCCTTCGTTGTAATGAAAATCCTTACGAGCATTGGGGCCACCCACTGCCATCACAATAAACTCAGCATTCTGCCAAATTTGCTTGTTGGCTACTGGAGGCTTTAAGAGATGTCTGTGCTCATCTAGCCAAGCTTGTAAAGGAAAAGGTCGCTGAATAGCCATAGTTTATTTTTTAGCAAGATAAAAAAACGAAACTTGAACTCAGACCTTGGGCCTAACTTAAATAAATTGCAAGGGAAAAACTTAGTCAGGCTCTTTCCCGGGTATTTTCCCGCCTTGGGTTTTCGCCAATAAACTAGCGTCCAAACCAAAACCTTGGATGGATATTTTTCTAATAGCCTTACCGCAACAACCACCAAACCGAGAGCAATCAAAAAATTATCCGCTTTTCTTCTACTTAAACTGCTCTCAAACTCTACTTCTTTACTACCAAATCCAAAGGGCTGATCCGCCACACCAACCCAGCCTCATACCCGAAATTCCCGCTTCCCCATACACCAAAGTCTCCTTCAATGCACTAGGAAAGCTTTTCTGAGACTCCCCATTTGAATCCAGACAAGCCTTTCAGCTTATCCAACACTCAAAACAAACTTCACATCATAAAGTAACCCTAAGTGTTCCTCGCCACCCCAATACGTGACGAAGCAAAAAAAGAACGTTTCACCAGTGAACTACAAAGGTACCAACCCGTCTCCTCAGTGTCAAGGGCAAAAACACTTTTTTTTAAAGTGCATCCCCCGAATTCGGATTGGAAAGGCTGACAGGCAGTATTTTCCCATTGTAAAACCGATGCCCCTCCAATAAAAAATGAGCTATGTACTCCCCCATCTCAATGGAACTTAATGGAGCAATGTAGTTTGGAAATGCGCTCGAAAGCATATCGGTCTGCACTGCACCCAATGCCAAGCAGTTTACTCGAATACCGCGGTCAGCCCATTCTTCTGCCCAACATTCCGTTAAATTGGCCAATGCAGCTTTGCTTGCGCTATAGCCCGATAAACCTGGGTACTTTCGACTTCCCTGAAATCCTCCCATACTACCAATGTTCAACACATGCGCCCCAGGCACCATAAAGGGCAACAGCCCCTGAGTCAAGCGAAGTGCTCCCAACACATTTACCGACCACATTTGATGCATCTCTTCCAAGGTTATTTGGTC
Source organism: Bacteroidota bacterium (assembly GCA_016866335.1). GTDB lineage: Bacteria > Bacteroidota > Bacteroidia > CAIKAF01 > CAIKAF01 > CAIKAF01. The sequence goes on from VGMT01000018.1 coordinate 39,949, forward strand.
TGCAGGTCGGTTTAGAAGCAAGCCAGCGTTGTTAACCAACCCTTTAATTGATAAGTCTTTCTCTCGCAACCAATCCAACACCCGACTTGGATTTTCCTCCGCAGAGGCTAAATCAAGCCCCAATCTAAAATCCAAGGGGCCAAAGGAAGCTGTTGCCGTTCCTGCCGAGCGCGAAAGGCTTAATACGGCTTTGTTTTGAGCCAACAATGCCTTTCGTATTTCCAAACCTATGCCACGGTTAGCACCTGTAATTACAAACAAATCCATTGCTTCAGGACTCTTTGTTCAAGGTTAAGCCGTGTTTCTCGGCTGTCTCTTGAGCTAAAGCATACCCAGCATCCGCATGCCGAATAACCCCCATTCCCGGATCGTTGTGCAGCACCCGCTTTAATCTGGCCTCAGCAGCCTCGGTTCCATCGGCCACGATCACCATGCCGGAATGAATGGAATACCCCATTCCAACCCCGCCACCGTGATGCAAACTCACCCACGACGCCCCTCCAGCGGTGTTTACCAAGGCATTCAAAATTGGCCAGTCGGCAACGGCATCTGAACCGTCAAGCATGCCTTCGGTTTCGCGGTTGGGCGAAGCCACAGAACCCGTATCCAAATGGTCGCGGCCTATCACAATGGGAGCCGAAACCAAAACTTCGCGAACCATTCGGTTAAATTCCAAACCCGCACGCTGCCGTTCTCCCTGCCCCAACCAACAGATCCGCGAAGGCAATCCCTGAAAAGCAATACGCTCATTTGCCATGTGCAACCAGCGGTGCAGAGAAGCATTTTCAGGGAACAAACGCAACAAAGCTTGGTCCAACGCATGAATATCGGCCGGGTCTCCGCTCAAGGCAACGAAACGAAAAGGCCCCTTCCCTTCGCAAAATAAGGGCCGAATAAAGGCCGGTACAAAACCTGGGAAAGCAAAGGCGTTTTTTACGCCCCTGCGGTCGTGGGCCTGACCCCGCAAGTTGTTTCCATAATCAAAGGTCACGCTGCCGCGGGCTTGCAGCTCTAGCATCAAGCGAACATGGTGGGCCATGGTATCCAAACTTTTTTCCACATAGGCATCTGGATTCATTTCCCTCAGCGCGTTGGCCTCGGTTGTGCTCATATTCTCCGGAAAATATCCCACCAATGGAT
>VGMT01000019.1 GCA_016866335.1 Bacteroidota bacterium
GGCCATCCTGCCTTTAAGGTTTGGATGCGGCTCTATTGGTCGTGGCGTAAATTCTCGGGACACGGCCCGCGGCAGGGATTGAGCGGAGTTGCCCGCAAGGGGCCGGCCGGCTGCCGCGACTTTAGGAGCTACTTTTGGGCCATACCCGGCCCGGCAGGCACCGCGGACAACCCGTGAAAGCCCAGCAGCCGCCCCATTTTCAAAAAATACCCTATCAATTTTTATTTTTCTGAAATCAAGAAAACCCGGAAGGAGCCCAAGCGGTCTTCTTCTAAAAACAAGGGGCTGGAAATTTTAGGTGTTTGTGTGCAAAGAATAAGGGGGTTTGATTCGCCTGCGGCAGCAGCGTCTAGAATATTCCCTTTTGCAGTTCGAAGCCTGTAAAGGCTTCCCGATTTTTCCGATGTAATTGGAATTTTGACGTTGAGCGTATTTTCAGTCCGGTCAATGTCGAACGAATCTCCTTGATTTTTGGAACTTGGTAAAGACCAAAAAAAGGATTCGTGGAACAATATGGTTGGTTGTAAATATCCTGGCATTGTTTGTTGGCCAGTAATTCTAAGGCTAATTGCCGCGGCATCGTTGTCAATAATTTGAAATTCCACCCATTGTCCGGCTCCCAAGGGGTTGACAAATGCACCGTGCGAATAGGTGCCGCCTTTGTTGGATCCAAAACTCAACAAAGCTCCAGCTTGAACAACGGGGAATCTTGTTTTTAAGGTATTTGGGGACGTTTGAATTGAAGATAAGGCAGCAGCGTTGCTGCCATCATCTAGGGCGCTCATATGGGCATCTCCGCAGATTATGGCCACCTTATCTATGCTGTTTTCTTCGATGTATTCAACAATCATTTTGCGTTCTTCTGGGAATCCACCCCAGTTGTCTGTTTCGTTTCCGTACCAAGAAACCGAGCTAAAAATAAGAGCCAGTTGATGGTTAAGGTGGGCGGTACGAAGTTCTTGTTTTAGCCAATTCATTTGTTCGGAGCTCATGATGGTTGAATCGGTTCTTTCGCTTCTTAAGTCAAGAACAATAAATCGAACTCGACCATTTTGAAAGGAATGAGCCATTCCTGCGGCTTGCCGATAGGGGGTATAACCGGGAAATCCGGCTAGGTATGCGGCTCTTGCGGCATTTCCGCATGGGGAGGGTCTGGCAGAGTTATTGCCGCAGTAATCATGATCGTCCCAGATGTAATCTATGGGCACACGTTGGCAAAATGCTTGTTCTTTTTTACCGTTTAAAAATCGAGTTAAATAGGGGCGAAGATGATCTTCAATTTGAGTGCTGCTAATGTCGCCGTAATGCAAATCACCCAGATGCAAAAAGAATTGAGGGTAAAAGTCCATCATAGGCAAATAGGAGGGACTTCCTAGGGTAAAGGAGCAACTGCTGGCTATAAATTTAAATCCTGTTGGTCGATTGCTGAATGTTTTAAAGCTGCCTGAATAGCTTGAATCTTGGCCTGTAGCGATAAGTCGGTAAATATAGGCCCTGTTTTCATCTAAATCGGTTGCCTTAGATGTCCAAACAAAAGTGTTTCCAATTTTTCGCGTTTCTACGGGAAGTCGGCGAATAATTCCAGAGGCCGGATCAAGGATTTCCCAATTGCCTTGGTTTTTCGTTTGGGGGGCGGAAGGGAAAGCCGTTAATTTAGCAGAATGGGAATTTACCCCCCCTACCCACATGGGTATCTGCCCTATACCATTTTTAATTAGGAGGCAAAAAAACAATACAGCAAATAAAGCCTTCATGGTTTAGTGTTTACCGCAACCGCAATGGTGGTGCAATAGGTCCTCGCCTTCAACCCAAGGCGAGGAAAAGGCGTGGTTGGATTGCCAATAGAATGGTTTTGGGGAGAAGCTTCCGGAGATTTCTTCTTTTAAAGAATCTGGATTGTATATTCTTCCATTTAGAATTACTCGGTGAATACCCAAGGTATTTTGAATGTTTTTCAAGGGATTTTCATCCAACACCAGAATGTCGGCCAGTTTGCCTGGCTCAAGACTGCCAAGTTCATGGTCAAGGCCTATGTATTCAGCACCGTTTAGGGTGGCCGAGCGAAGGGCTTGCATGGTTGTCATTCCCCCTTGATGAAGCATCCAAGTTTCCCAGTGGGCACCAAGCCCTTGGAGTTGTCCGTGGCTTCCCATGTTGATGTTTACTCCTGAATTTTGAAGGTTTGTGCAGCTTTTGCTCACCAAAATATGGCCGTTTTCGTATTCTTCGTCTGGAATCATGGTGCGGTGCCTTGACCTAGCATCTACAACGGGGCGAGGGGTAAATTGAAGCAAGCGCTTGTTTTCCCAGACATTGGTTTTTTGAAACCAGTAATATTCCCCGTTTACTCCGCCGTAATTTACAATTAGGGTGGGAGTGTTGGCGGTTTTACCGGCCGACCAGAATTGAATAACGTCTTGGTAGAGTGGAGCTACGGGAATGTTGTGTTCTATGCCCGTATGGCCGTCTAGAACCATAGTCATGTTGTGGAAGAAATGAGAACCACCTTCTGGAACCACCCGAATGTGTTCTTCTTTTGCTGCTTGAATAACTTGTTGGCGTTGGTTTCTACGGGGTTGGTTGTAGCTTTTTACGCTAAAAGCTCCAAAAGCCTTATTTCGGCGAATGGCTTTTCTGGCGTCCTCTAGGGAATTAACTACAGCTTTGAAGTCGCCATCGGCTCCATATAAAATGGTGCCGGTTGAAAACAAGCGGGGACCCAGCATTTTCCCATTGCGTAGCATTTCGCTTTGAGAGAACACCATTTCGGTATTGGCAGAAGGGTCGTGGGTGGTGGTTACTCCAAAGGCTAAGTTTGCAAAGTATTCCCATTGTTGTTCAGGGCTAATTCCATGCCTAAAATTTCCGGTATGGGCATGGACGTCAACCATGCCTGGCATTAGGGTTTTGGTAGAATAGTCAACCACAGTTCCTTCCACGTAGGGCAAGGTTTCGGGGCTACCTATGCCAGCAATTCGGTTGTTTTTTATGAGTAAAACCCCTGGTTCAAATACTTCATCGCCTTTCATGCTGATGATGCGCCCTGCTTTGATATATAGGGTTTGATTTGGGCTGTTGCCTTTCAATTGAATTTTAATGGAATCGGTGCGCAAGGTTTTAATCAAACTGGTATCGCTGAATACTCCATTTTGAGGAAGGTTAAGGGAAGAATACCAAGGTCCTAAGGTCCAATGCAAAGTTTGGTTGGCGGACCAGTGCAAGGCAATTCCAGCGTCTTCAGAAAGGCAGCGGATTGGGAGTTCTTGGGCAGTTCCAGAAAGTGGAATGGTTTTTCCCGATTCGGGAAGGGGCATCAGGTACACCTTGTACAATTCAGAAAAAGCAAGGTATTTACCATCGGGACTTGGGGCATAAAAACCGGCGTATTTTGAGCTACTAATGGTTTGCTTTGATTTGTCTTTAAAGGAATAGAATTCGAAGGTCTTTGACATGCTGCCAAAAACAATCCCTCCGGTTTGAAAGTAAAAACCCGATTCGTCTGATTTCCACCATGGGTTTTCGCCGTTGTCGGTTTGTTTTTCTAGGAATCCGCTCTTAAGGTTGAATTTGTAAATACCTGGTTCTGATGTGTAGGCATAACCAAGGTGGCCGTTTCCTGGTTCTTTTACGATTAAAAGGTCGTTTCCTGAGGGAGAAAGTTTTGGGTAGCGGTAAATGCTAGGGGGTAGATTCAGTTTCTTTGGAGATTGGGCTTGTCCGTTACGAAAGGCAATTGACCATACGCTGCCCAAGTCGTTATCGTTCCAAACGGCAACATACAATTGGTCGCCCAGTTTGTTCCATGAAGGATCGTTGGGCAATCCTGGAAGACCTTCTATTTTTTTCATGTTATCAGGTTTGCCTACCCAAAGTTGTCCCGCAGCTATACAGGCTATTGTTCCATTGGGGGCAGTAACTGTCCCTCTTAAAGCTTTTGCTGAAAAAGCATCTTCGAGTTTGGATTGTTTGAACTGAAGTGCAGGGTTTAAAACCTGCTTTACCTCGGCTTCAAAAGGTATGGTAATGCCGGTTGAATTGACTACATCTATTTTTTGAATTTTTCCCCGAGCCCAGATGTAAATGTGTTGGTCGTTTGGGGACCAGGCAAACCCGGGGTACACGCCAAAAATGGCCCAAGCCTCTTGTTGGTCTTTTGATAATCCATCGTACACTATTTTCTCGGCACCTGTTGCGAGGTTATAAACAATAAGAGCCGTTGATTCCCTAATTCGGCGAACAAAAGCCAAATATTTTCCATTGTGCGACGGGGTGGGTCGAACAGCGCCTCCAGCTCCACTTATAAGGGTGGATGATTTCCCTTGACTGAAATCATACTTTTGAACTACATAAATCTGGTCGTTTGGGTTTTTATTGTATTGAAAGTACCCGCCAGGGTAAATGTCTTCGCTGTAATACAAGGACTTGCCAGAAGGGTCGAAGAAGGGTTCGTTGACATCTTGTTGGTCGTTTTTTCGAGCTGTGAGGGCTTGGCCTTTGCCGCCGTCAAGGTGGTACAACCACATTTCACCAGCTCCAGCTGAGCGGGTGGATGTAAAGTGTTTTCTGGCTACAATGTATTTGCCGTCGGGCGACCAAACGGGATTGTTTAAAAGCCGAAAATCTTCTTTGGTAATGGCCTTAGCCTTTTTTCCATTTAAATCACAAACCCAAATATTGTCGGCCCCATCTCGGTCGCTGGTAAAGCACAGTTGTTTTCCATCGGGGCTGAATCTAGGTTGAACTTCCCAAGCAGGACCCGATAAAATGCATTGGGCTTTTCCGCCTTTTGAATCAAGCAAATAAATATCACCAAGCAAATCAAAGGCAATGGTTTTTCCATCTGGACTCAAATCTAAGTTCATCCAGGTACCTTCGGTGGTTGAGAATTCAACGGGAATGGGGTTTGAGAACAAAGCCGAGTCCACTTTCCAAGTAGATTGTCCCCATGAAAGAGAGTTAATGGTTAAAATGCAAAATAGGCTAGGGGTAAAGAGTTTCATAGAGGTAATTTATAATCCAATAACCAAAACCAATTCTCCTTTCCAGGTAGATTGGTTTGATTGTTCAACAAGTTCGGCAAGGGTTCCGCGGATAGCTTCTTCGAAGAATTTAGAAATTTCTCTGACCACGGCGGCGGGCCTATTGGGGCCGCAATGTTCTAAAGCTTCTTTTAGTGTTTTTTGTATGCGGTGAGGGCTTTCATACAGAACGATGGTGCATGGAAGGGTCGCCATGAATTCCCACTTTGTTTGGCGTCCTTTTTTAGGGGGCAAAAACCCTCCAAAATAAAATCGATCGCAGGGAATCCCCGACATAACCAATGCGGGCACGAAGGCGGTTGGGCCAGGCAGGCAGGTTACAGGAATATGTGCTTCAATTGCGGCACGAACCAAAAGGAAGGCAGGGTCTGAAATCCCTGGGGTTCCAGCATCTGAAACCAAGCCCAAATTTTTGCCTTGTTTCAATTGGTTGATCCACGCTGGCGTAGCCTGATGCTCGTTGTGTTGGTGGAACGGAAACACGGTTGCCTGCAACCCAAGCATGGAAAGTAATTTACGCGTAACCCTTGTGTCTTCGGCCAGCAGAGCATCACAACGTTCTAGCATTTCTTTGCTGCGTTGGGTTATGTCGCCCAGATTTCCAATAGGGGTTGGAATTACAATTAATTGCCCTTGCGCTGAGCTATCCATGTTGGAGTTTGAAGGGATTTTAAGAACTGCACCAGCAAGGAATGGATTTCGCCTGCTTTTGCCATGGGGGTATTTTCGGCAGTGTCAAATACGCTATGGTACCCTTTAACCGAACCCTCGGTGTACAAAAATACGGCGGGAATACCCAACTGGGCGAAATAATAATGATCGGAATTGGCAGCCTGTGCCCGAGTTTTTATTTTTTGTACCACCCCCATTTTATTATTTAACGAATCCAATAGATTAAAGGCATTGGATTGTTCGGTTGCGTTAACCATGGTAATGGCCTCTTCGCTTCCCATAATATCTAAATTTAAAACAAAACGCGTTTTTGGAAACGGGACGATGGGGTTTCTAACATAATGGATGCTGCCCAATAAGCCAGCTTCTTCGCCGCTGAAGGCAATAAAAGCCATGGAATAATCGGGTTGATTTTCAGGTTGGCTAAAGTAATGAGCCAGTCCCAGCATAGTGGCAACACCAGAGGCATTGTCGTTGGCTCCGGGAAAAACAATATGTGGCCCTATTTGACCCAAATGGTCGTAATGGGATGTGACAAGAATAAAGGTGTCTTTTACCGTTTTACCTTGGATGTAGCCGACCACATTGGCATTTGGAAAGTTAGGCATATGAACAGAAGCAATAGCCGCTCGAATTTCTTTGTGTGAGCGATTGAGCATACCTCTTTTTACTTGAACAATTCCATGCTTTGAGGCTTCGGTTGAAACGCCCCAAATCAAATTGTCTTCAAATTCTATAAATCCGGCAGCATTAAATGGATTTGTTCGAAAATTTGCGACCACATCTTTCAATCCTTTTGGTAAGGTTTTCGGAAGATCCATAACTAGAAAGGTAGTTCTTAGGTCTTTTTTAGAAATAGATTTGAACTTTTTTGGGTCTTGAAAGTGGCTGGTATCGATCCACATTAGATTAAAATTCCCTTGAATACTCGGGCAGGATGGATGTGGAAGGTAATCAATCCCGCAGGTTAAAAAATCTTGGTCGAAGGCCAAGGTTGGGTGTTGGGTGAAAATGTTCACCGGCATTTCAAAACTTTGGTAGTAAGAGGGGGCAGGGTTGAAGTTTTTTAACCCAAGTTTTACAAACTCGGTTGCCAAATGATAGGCAGATAGTTTTTGCCCATCTTTTAGGTAACCGCGCCCGTGAAATAAAGGGCTGGACATGGTGTCTTTGGCTTGCCGAATGTATGCAGTGTAGAAATCAGAATTTGTTTGTCCAAAGCCTAAAATGGGCAAGCAAAAGATGAAAATAAGGATATACTTAATTTTCATTATGAAAAGCGCTTTTCTATCAATTCGATTAACTTCTCCAACAATGGGTGTTCAGATTCCCAATTTTCTTGGCGTTGAATATCTGACAGCATAGAAATCGCATTTTGCGTAGAACCTGCATTTTCGAACTGGTTCATAGCCTTATCAAAGTTCTCAGCACTTCCTTTGAAAAGTTCATTTATGAACCTGAATTTTTCATGCAATGGCAAGGCTTTTCTTAAATCCCTTACCTGTCCACGGTGAATTTTATCGGCCAGTCGTTGGGCGTTTTGGGGTGTAGCTTTAACTGTTTCTTTTTTTACCTTTTCTAAGGCAGGTTCTTCCTCTGTTCTGGTCTCCTCGGTCTTTAAATCTGCACCCTGGTTTAATGTTTCTGAGATTGGGGAAGGTGTTGGATTTTTTTTGGGAGCCGAAATTTCGACATCGGGTTTTGAATCGATTTTTACAGCAGGAGCAGAGCTTGTTTGGGTCCTAGGACTATTTCCCTGTTCTAGTTGATCAAAATCGGGGAGTTCGGGATTCGATTCAGGCCTTTTCAAACGTTCTTGGATCAAAATGCACTCTTTCAAAAAATGTTGGGCGCTGTCGTACAATTCCTCTAATTGAGTTTCGGTAGACGTACTCTGCACAGTGCATTTCGCAAGTAAGGCATCGATAGCCCGTATTTGCTTTCTTAATTCGGTAACCCTTTCGGAATGATTCATTTAAACAATATATTTGGTGGGTAGAGCTTTTACCAATAATTTTCGTGCTCGAAAGTACCATTTTTCCATGTTTGTAGAAAATACGTTAAAAGAGGGCGAACGTCGTGGCTGTATAGAAGTCATTTGTGGTTCCATGTTTTCTGGAAAGACCGAGGAGCTAATCCGGAGGCTGAAGCGGGCAAGAATTGCCAAGTTAAAGGTAGAGATTTTTAAGCCAGAAGTAGACAGTAGGTACGATGAATCAGATGTAGTGTCTCACGATTCGAATGCCATCCATTCAACGGCTGTTCCAAATTCAGGGGCTATTTTATTGCTAGCAGATCAGGTGGATGTGGTGGGCATTGATGAGGTGCAGTTTTTTGACGATCAGTTGATTCATGTTTGCAATATGTTGGCCAATAGAGGAATTCGGGTTATTTGTGCTGGTTTAGATATGGACTATTCGGGTCGTCCATTTGGAGTTATGCCTGGATTGATGGCTGTGGCAGAATATGTAACCAAAGTCCATGCGATTTGTGTGGATTGTGGTCATATTGCCAATCATTCTTACCGAATGGTAGCCGATCAAAAATTAGTTATGTTGGGCGAAACCGATTCCTACCAAGCTTTATGCCGAGATTGTTTTAAAAAGAAAACGAAGCTTAAGTGATGATTCGGCTTCCTTTGATTTGGGATTTCGAGGGTCTGATTTCATTGATGGGTTTGAAATCGGTTCGGCCTAAATTACCCGTCAAAGATTTAAAAATTCAATTCCTAAATTTAGACACCCGAACATTTCGTCCCGAACCAGGGGTGCTTTTTTTTGCTCATAAGGGTAAAAATCACGACAGCCATGGCCTTTTACACCACCTACCCAATTCGGTTGCCGCAATAATTTTAGAATATCAGGTTGAATTACCCCAACATTTGTCTGAAATTCCTGTCTTTATTGCCCCATTAGGAATGCAATCTGCGTTAAATTCTTGGGCTTTACATCAACGTAGAAATTTTAAGGGAAAAGTTATTGGTATTACAGGGTCGAATGGAAAGACAATTGCAAAGGAATGGCTTGCTCAATTGTTGCTGCAAAATTACCGGGTTTACAAAAGCCCAGGTAGTTTTAATTCAGAATTTGGAGTTGCCCTATCTTTGATTCAGTTGGATTTGCGGGCCGAATGGGCTTTGTTTGAAGCGGGTATTTCACAACCAGGCGACATGGAAAACTTGCGGCGGCTGATTTTACCAAACTTTGGTGTTTTTACACATTGGGGAATTGCCCATATTGAAAATTTTGGTGGAGATAGAATTGCCATTTTGAAAGAAAAACTCCATTTATTCAAAGGTAAAATACCATGGATTGGTCCAGTTGGTATTTTGGAAGTCATGGATTCCAATGCAGAAATTTTGCCCCCAACTCTAACAACAGGAGTATCAAGTTCGGCAGATGTTTGGTTTGATCAAAACAAGGGAAAACGATTATACTATCCCAATGGTAATTTAGACTTCCCAATATGCAATTGGACTCGGATTGACCAGGAAAATATACAAACCATTGTAGGAACCCTTTTGCTGTTTGGATTGAAGCCGAATTTGTTTCGTGAAACATTGCTCCAACTCGAATCTCTTCCGATGCGTTTGCGAACCATAGAAGGAAAAAAAGGCAGATTGCTGCTTGATGATTCTTACTCAATGGATGAAGAGGCTCTGTTTTTGGCCATCCAAAAATTCCATTTATTGGCAGGGAATCGCTCAAAGACCATAGTAATTTCAGATTTTCCAAAAAGCGACGATGACCCTTCTTTTTATTCTAAGCTTTTGGATAGGATTATGCTAAATGGGTTTGACCAGTTTATTGGAATTGGGGAACAATGGATTAAATTACCCCCGTATCCTGATTCGGATGTCCGTTTTTTTAGAACTTTAAATGAGGCCATTGAGGTTATGGGCAATCTTATACCTGAACAGGCCGCGGTTTTGATTAAAGGAGGGCGCAAAGCAAGGTTAGAAGATGTGGTAGCATTCCTAAAATCGACCTCCCACCGAAGCCAGCTTACTGTATCGGTCTCGGCGGTTGTTCGCAATTTGTCTTACTTCAAATCAAAGCTTCCTGAGAAGGTTAAGCTGATGGTTATGGTAAAAGCAGCCAACTATGGAATTGGCTTTAGGGAACTTCCGATTTTGCTTCAAAATTATGGGGTAGATTATTTTGGAGTTGCCTTCCCTGACGAGGGCGTCGCACTAAGAAAATTGGGAATTCAAATTCCCATTATCGTCTTAAATGCCCAGCCCGCCGAATTCGATTTACTTCAAGACTACAATTTAGAGCCTGAATTGTATTCAATGGCCATGGTTGGGGCCTGGATAGAATATGTGTCTATAAAAAAGTTGAAATCTATTCCTGGTTGCCATTTAAAAATAAATACTGGAATGAACAGGCTCGGATTCAATCTTGAAGAACTGGATGATTTGGTGGCATTGTACCCTAATCTGCCAAGCGAATTCAACTTGATTTCTGTTTTTTCCCATTTTATGGCCGCAGGAAATCCTGAAAAAGACGAAATTACACGCAATCAAGCTCAGCGTTTTTCTGATGCTTGCGCTCGGATTTCAGGTTGGGTTTCAAAACCATTTTTTAGACATATTTCAAACAGCGATGCCCAAGAGCGTTTTCCGGAGTTTCAGTTTGAAATGGCAAGGCTAGGTATTGGATTGTATGGCCCACAGCATGAAAAACAAGCGTTGGAAGAAGCCTTAAAGCTTAGCAGCTATGTGTTGCAGTTGAGAATTTTAAAGCCGGGTGAATTTGTTGGATATGGAGCTGATTTTTTTGTTGAAAAGGAAACTAGGGTTGCGGTGATCGCCTTGGGGTATGCCGATGGATTTAAACGAATTTTAAGCCGAGGAAAGGGGAAAGTTCTCATCCACGGACATGAATGCCCCGTTTTAGGTAACATCTGCATGGATTTAAGCATGGTTGACGTAAGCAGCCTTAATGGGAACGAACTTAGGGTTGGAGACGAGGTCTTGATTTTTGGCCCAGGCTTCCCTTTGTGGAAGCACGCAGAACGAGCAGAAACCATTTCATATGAAATCTTAACATCCATAGCAAACCGCGTTCCTCGCGTGTTTGTATACGATTGATTGAAAAAGGCAATCGATTCTAGGTTAGGTAATCCGGATTGCCTTGCAGGGGCAGGGTAGTTTCATTACCTTTGCACAAAGTTTTAACCTATGACAGCAACTGTCGTTCAAATGCCCAAGTTGGGCGAAAGTGTTATGGAGGCTACCTTAACCAAATGGTTGGTTCAAGTCGGGCAAACCGTTGCCTTGGATCAGCCTTTGGTGGAAATTGCTACAGATAAGGTTGATTCTGAAGTCCCTTCTCCCTTCGCAGGAGTTCTTACACGGCAATTGTATGCAGAAGGCGATGTAGTTAAAATTGGAGAAGTTTTTGCAGAACTAAATGGGGGCGGAGCAGGAACTACCCCTGTTGCTTCAGCACCAAAGATTGAGGTAGAGTCGGTGAAATCTTCTGATGAAATGCCTTCGACAGAACCTCCCTTTATCCCATCTGCCGCACCCACTGGGGCTCCCTCTGCCTCAACGGGATTTTTATCTCCCCTGGTCAAAACCATTATTCAAAAAGAAGGCATTTCAGACCATGAACTTTCAACCATTCTGGGAACGGGTTTGGATGGTCGAATTACAAAAGAAGATATCCTAGGTTATTTGAAAAATAGGGGCAATATTTCCAGTGGCTCCGCTCAAGGTATTGTTTCAACTCCCAAAATTCAGGAGGCTTCTCAAGTAACCACAGCTTCAAAGCCCATTCCTGCTGCATCGAAACCTGCTGTCAGCATTGGTGGAGGCGATGAAATTATTGAAATGGACCGCATGCGAAAACTCATTGCCGCGCACATGGTAATGAGCAAGCAGGTTTCTCCTCATGTTACAAGTTTTGTGGAAGCCGATGCAACAGAAATGGTAAAATGGAGAGATCGGGTAAAAGATGAGTTCTTTAAAAAACACGGAGAAAAATTAACCTACACCCCTATTATTTTGGAAATGGTGGCTCAGGCCCTGAGGGAGTTCCCTGGCGTTAATGCCTCGGTTGATGGAGATCGAATTGTTTTAAGAAAGAACGTCAACATTGGAATGGCTGCCGCTTTGCCCTCGGGAAATTTAATCGTTCCAGTGATTAAAAATGCAGACCAAATGAATCTAATTGGGCTAACTAGGTCGGTAAACGACCTAAGTCTGCGGGCCCGAACCAACAAACTTAGTCCCGATGAAATTTCAGATGGCACTTACACCGTTTCTAATGTTGGAACATTCGGGAATGTGATGGGAACCCCCATAATTAACCAACCCCAAGTTGCCATTTTAGCCGTTGGAGCTATCCGCAAAAAACCTGCTGTTATTGAAACTTCGGATGGAGATTTTATTGGAATCCGCCACATGATGTTTTTGTCGCATTCTTACGACCATCGAGTTGTTGATGGTGCGTTAGGAGGTAGTTTTGTGAAGCGAGTGGCTGACCTTTTGGAAGGCTTCGACCCCCAAAGACCTATTTAACCTTAAACTATTTATTTTGGTGCTTAAACTTTCTCGCCCCCTTGTTTTTTTTGATATTGAATCGACGGGCTTATCCATTACCCAAGATCGAATGGTTGAAGTAGCCTTTTTAAAGGTTCATCTTGACGGAACTACTGAATTTAAAAGGTATTTATTGAATCCTGGGATTCCAATTCCGGCCGAGGTTTCTGCCATTCATGGTATCAAAGATGAGGACGTTCGATTTGCCCCAAAATTTGACCAACTAGCTGGTGAAATGTATGAATTCCTTCAAAATTCCGACTTTGCAGGTTTCAACGCCCTACGTTTTGATATCCCAATGCTGGCTGAAGAGTTTTTTCGAGCCGGCCTGGACTTGGAGGTGGAAAAACGACAAACCGTTGATGTTCAGTTAATTTTTCATAAAATGGAGGAGCGTAATTTGAGTGCTGCCTACCGTTTTTATTGCCAAAAAGAACTAGAAAATGCTCATTCGGCCGAGGCTGATATTCGGGCGACTTGGGAGGTCTTTCAAGCCCAAATTCAAAAGTACCAAACCTTGCCAAACACCGTTCAAGGCATAGCTGAATTTACTGGAAATCACTTGCGGGTTGACATGGAAGGCAAGCTAATAAAGGGAGATGACGGTTTTGTTAAATTTAATTTTGGTAAGCATAAAGGCAAAAGGGTGGCCGATGTTTTTCGCACCGAACCTTCTTATTATTCGTGGATGATGGACGGTGATTTCCCCGCCTACACCAAAAAAATCATTACCGGAATTAAACTAAATTTATGATTTTTCATTTTTTGGAAAAGTCTACTTAATTTGGAAATAGTGTATTTTTGCCATTAAATTTTCCTCATGCGGTTATATTACCTTTTTTGTTTTTTATTCCTATCCTTAATTCCCCTAGTTTTGAAAGGCCAAAACGTGCCTTTCGATCCTTTGCAATTTGGCCAACAAGAAGAAGAGTTTAATATTGCCGTAAATGAATACAATGAAGGCGATGAGTTGTTCAGTAAAGGACCTGCATACTACCGTCAAGCTTTAGAAAAGTATTTAAATGCCCACGGTTTCAATCCCAACGAAGCCAGACTAAATCATCAAATTGGAAGTATTTATTCCGAATTGGCTCAACTAGAAAAGGCTGTCTTTTTTATGGAAAGGGCAATGGAGTTTGATCCGAAATACAAACCCGATGCCGTTTTTCAACGGGCAAGGTTGCTTCACCAACAAGGCGACTGGGATGCGGCCATGGTTAAGTATCGTCAATATTTAAAATTGGCCTCAGTTAATTTGGAATTTATGACCGCCGAACAGCGGTTTGATTTGGAATCCGATCGCGCCGTCGTGAATAGGTACATCATGCAATGCGAAAATGGCAAGGTGCTTTTGGCCGATACCATGCCGGTTATTGTAGCCAATCTTGGGTCTCGTTTGAATAGTCCCTTCCCTGATTATTCCGTCTGTGTTAATGGTGACGAAAGTTATATGATTTTTACCAGCCGTCGTCCTAGCTCCGATAAAAAGAAAAAAGGTAGAGGCATTCAAGAATTATTTGGTAACGAGGATGTTTACTATACCATGAAAACCAAAACAGGATATTGGGTTCCTGCCCAAACTTTGAGTGAATTAAATACCCGAAAACACGACGCTTCAGTTTGGCTATCGAAAGACGCAAATACCTGCATAATTTATAGATTTAAAAATGGCGGTGATTTGTATTTGGCTACCCGCGAAGATAACTCACAAAAATGGGGCCGCCCTAAATCTATGCGTATGCTCAATTCTGCATTTCGAGAAGCACATGCTTCCATGACCGCAGACGGTAAAACCATTTATTTTACCTCAAACAATCCAGAATTAGGAACAAAAAGCTTGGATATTTATAAAGTAACCCTCGACTCGGCTTCCGGTCGCTGGACTCAACCCGTAAACCTTGGAGGCATTATTAATACGGAATACGACGAAGAAGGTGTTTTTATTAGCCCCGATGGAAAAACCCTTTACTTTTCTTCCGAAGGCCACCCCTCAATGGGAGGAAAAGATCTCTTTAAAGCAGTCTTAACTCCTGAGGGAAAGTGGGATAAGCCTGTTAACCTTGGATATCCTATCAATTCTCCGGCTGATGATGTGTTTTTAAGTGTTTTAAATGGGGGAGAAAAAATGTACATCGACTCGGATCGATTGAAGGGCCTAGGAGAAAAAGATATGTATTTGGTCGAAAATATGGCCAATAAAACCATTCCATATCACTTTACCGTAATTGACTCGGTTACGGGCGAACAAATTAGTTCTTCTATTCAGATTGTCGGAGGCGAAGAACAAATGGAATTCAAAACCTTTGAGCAACCCGATGGGTATATGGCGGTTTTGCCCGTTTACAAGAAATTTTTTGTCAAAATTACATCCCTAGGCTTTAAATCCTATGTTGGTGAAATCAGTACCATTTACGAAACCGCTGAAACCATCGATTTTAGAGATACCATTTACATGAACCTCGGAGAAGATGTGGTAACCCTCGCTGGGACCGTATACGATGCATTTACCCGCGAGAAAATTACCGGTGAAATTGAAATTAGTTCTGAGGAGCATTTTGCTCAATTAATTAAAGCCGATCAATCGGGTAGATTCAAAACCGCTATAAGTCCAGAGGAGGTATACACGTTAAAAGTAACTTCTGAAGGGTATCAAACAGTAGTTGAAACAGCTAAAATTGATGAAAGTGCTGCCCCTGAGTACATCCGAGATTTCTATTTGAATAAATTGGATTTCGACAAAGATTATAAGTTGTCAAAAATTTATTTCGATTTTGATCGAGCTAGCCTTCGCCCAACCTCCATTAAAGAGCTAAAAGACTTGAAGTTTTTGTTGGACCGGTATCCGAACGTGCGTGTAGAATTGTCGGCCCATACAGATAATGTTGGAAGCAGGTCTTACAATTTAGTACTGTCAAGTCGCCGAGCTCAAGCTGTCGTTGATTGGTTGGTTCGTAATGGTATCAAAAAGGAACGCTTGGACCCCCGCGGCTATGCATTCGATAAGCCCGTTGCTCCAAATAGCACTCCTGCCAATCGCCAATTAAATAGGCGAGTTGAGTTTAAGTTTCTTCGGGATTAATTCCATTTCGCGCCCATTTTGAGCTCCAAAGTTCTTCAAAGTTCTTTGGTGAATATTCTCCTTATGTCTTTGTTTAGGTATTGTTTGGGCGGGTAATCGGGCTTTCACCGGTGGTCCGCGGCTGCAGGCTATGGCCCCAGCGGGGTTGCGGGGGCTCCTAAAGTCGCCTCCGCCCCTCGCGGGGCCATGGCCTGACACCCTTGCGGGCCACCTGGTTCAATCCCGCCCGCGGCCATTCAAAAATAATGGCTCCTCCCAAATTGATTTTGCCCATTAACCATCCTTCCACTGTCGCATTGAATTGAAAACCTAAATAAAGGTTAAAAAGTGCGGAAATGCCCTTGACAAAATTGTTGAAGGTTCGTAATTTCGTAACTCACTAGTGATAAAAAAGTAGCATTTGCTTCGCCACGTTTTTTTGGGGTGGCGAAGAACACTTAGGGATTATTTTTAGGCGTGAAGTGTGTTTTGTGGATTGTAGGAAAGCTGAAAAGCAATTCAATGGTTCATAGGGGGTCTCAGAAAAGCCTTCTAATTTGGTAAAGGCAACTTTGCTGAAGGGGAAGGCGGGAGTTTCGGGAATGAGACGGGATGAAGTGGTAGATCATCCTTTTTGGGTTAGGGTTGATGAGAGGAATGGGAGTAGCGGTGAAAGGTAAAAAGGAGTTAGGCAAATGCCAGCGCTCGTTTCTCGAATCGGTATTGGATTGGAAGAGGCCGCGGTGCCCAAGGGAGTCCGTCTTGTCATTTTGTCAAGATCGCGTCTCTAAAAGGCGTTGTTTTTTTATCACGGCCCGGCGCAGGGATGGAACAAGGTAGCCTGCAAAGGGACAGGCAATCCAGGGCCCAGCGAGGAGGCGACCTTGGGAGCCACCGCAGCAGGCTGCCCTGGACTGCCTGTACCTAGCTGCTACCTGAGACAGCCGGTTAGCGCCCCTCAAAAAAACTATCCCTTAGGGCAGTTTGAAATCGACAACAACGCCCAATCGGAAACTAATTCCAGCCAATGGATATTGATTTAGGCCTGTTATGGTTTCCAATGGATCCAAAAATTCAAGTAAATTTTGAACGGGTAGGTGATAGGTCAAAAGAGGTTTAATTCGAAATTTACCTTGAGGGTCGGCGAGCGAAAAACCTGTACTCAAAACCAAGTCAAATTGATTTAAAGCCTTGTTAAACAGTAAGGTACCTTCTTTGTCTATTTCAATGGAACCACTTGACCCATTTATTCTTTGGTTAAGGAATGGATGAAATGTAAAATCAAAGCCGCCCCCAATGAAAAAATCGTTTTGGTGGTATTCAAACATGGTGTAGCCGCCTAGGTAGGTCATGTTCCAGGTTTCGGTAAGTTGAATAGGGATTTGCGTAACCGAATCCATCTGCACATTTGCAGAATAGGTTACCCGGAGTCCCTTGGCGGAGAGGTTCAGCCCTGCCCGAATCAAGAGTCGCTTTCGCCATTCTAGGTTTCCGCCGATTTGGATTTGGTAGCCTGGACCAGGAGTACTAAAGCGCAAACCAAGGGTATTAAAGGTGAACTCATCGTATTGAATAATTCCAAGACCTAAGTAAGCACCGGTTTCAAGATTAAGTTCAATGGGAGAATAGGTAGGTTCGGTTTGAGGCTTTTTAACTTGGATTGTAGGCCCGGGATCTTCTTTGAGGGTATAATTTCCGTTTTCTTCAGCCCAACTGTTGGCTGGTTTTCCAGCTTTTATCCAACGGTTGTATTCGGCAACCAATTCTTGACGTTGTTCAAACCCATAAACACGATCATTTAGGTCTTTGTACAACCGTACATGGTCTTTAATGTGGCGGCCTGCAACCCGTCTAAAGTTACTGGATTGAATTTCGTCGGGAATTGCATTTGCCGCAGAATCGAGCAGGTAAAATCTCCATATCAAGGTTGATTTTCCGTTCACTTTTTCTTTTTGTGCCAGTTCTATCAATTGAAGGGGGCCATTTTCTGCAACCCACCCAAAAAGGTAGGAATCGTTAAGGCGAAGAGACCGAATAATATGGGTGTCGGAACTCCCTTTGGGTTGAAAGTAAAGTGTTTGAAGGGTACGGGGATAAAATTTTTGTGGATTTTCTGTGGTTGGGGTTGAATAAAATAGAATTTGCTTTAATGCTTGGGTGGTTAAAGGCTCCTCAATAAATCCCACCATTGTATCTCCTTTTGTTGTGATTAATGTGGCAGGAACCTGTCCCCATAATCCAGTAGGAAGAACTTGCAAACAAAATAGGATAATTAAAAATTGTATGCCCCGAAACATAGCGTTAAAGGTAGACAGAATTACGAAAATCTTTGGCTTATGCTTTAATGGCACGAGTCATTTCTCTTTTACCGAGCGGGCCGGGAAGATTCTCAATACTAAAACCAACCTGCTTTAAATTTCGCTTAAATTGGCCTTGGGCGCAATAGGTAACAAGGGAGCCTCCGGGAAGCATTGAATCTGCTATTTTAGCAAAAATTGAGTTGGTCCATAATTCAGGTTGTTTGGATGGAGCAAACGCATCAAAATAAACAAGGTTGTAGAAGGATTTTGGCAAAATTGCCTCTTCCAATTTGCCGTATTGGTATTCCAGTGTTAGAGCTTCAGATTGGATTGTTTTTTTGTGGGAATAAAAACCATACCAGTCAAAAGGAAGAGGAGCGTCCTCCCAAAATTCTTTTAGGGTATCAAGATTTGGAGGGTAGGCCTCGGCAATGTGGTAGCAGGCGTTGTGCTGATGATGAATTAGCCAATCTTCTGTAAGCCTAGCATTTAAAAGGGTTCCTCCCCCGACTTCCAAAATTTTTATGGGAAAAAGGCTAGGGGATAAGGAAGCCAGCCCCATTTTAATAAACACATGCAGCGATTCTTGCCTTGCTCCATGGGTAGAATGGTAATGTTCGTTAAACCGTTTTGAAAACAGGGTTTTACTTCCGTCGGCTGTTGAAACGATATACGGTTCAGGGTTCATTTTTAGGAATGGAAAGTTGAAGGCAATTCCTTGGAGTTCCGGTAGAAAATCGAATGGACATTTGCATTTCGGGGTGCAAACGGCTAAGGTGGTTTTTAAGGTAACTTAGAGGAAGCGAAAGTCCTTCTAGGTTGTAACTAAGTTCAAATGTTTGGCCTGGATGGTATTGATTCCAATGGTCTAAAACTTTGAATACTTGGGGCAGCAATGCCGAGGGTAAATCTTCAAGTGTAGGTCGAATAGGCAAACATGACCCTGCTTTATCGGTAGGCGGAAGTCGGTTTAGGCTTTTACTAAAACCTTCAGGGTATAGGTGATCAATGCTGAACATTCTGGGAATTCTTCCCGTTGGCAGCAGAGTAATTTTATATCTTCGTTCGGCAGGCAAAGCCAGTTGAATTAAAGTGTCGACAGGCCCGTATCCAATCTGAAACAAAGGTTGCTGGATAACATCATCTTCAATCCATATCAAACCACCTAGATGGTTTTCTGGCAATTTTAAATTCCACTGCCGAACGGGTGAGCATGATGGACAAAGGTCTTTTCGTTGAATTGGAACGGCAAAGGGCTTGGCTTGATGAATGGAGGCCTTATCGGCCAGAACCAGCATAGGTTCCTTCGTTTGAGCAAACATAGAAACCAATCTTAATTTAGACATGGGATTTTTTTCGTCGGGCCTAATTTGCATAAGTGCGAAATGTCCATCAGGACTTAGATTCAGGTGAAGGTCATCGGATGGGGTATTTATAGGATAGCCTACATTTTGAGGTGCTTGAAACTGGTTTCCACGAATCTCGCTAAAATGAATATCCGCCCCACCGATGCTAGAGTGGCCATACGATGAAAAATAGAGTGTTTTGCTATCCATATGGCACCAAACAAAGGGTTCGTGCCTTCTTGTATTGATTATTTGACCAAGATTTTGGACATTGCACCAGCCACGATCAGGGTGGAAATCGGCAGAATAAATGTCAAAACCGCCGAAACCACCAGGTCTGTTGGAACAAAAGAAAAGACGTTGCAGGGTAGGGGAAAATGCTGCAGAAATCTCATCGTCCGATGAATTAACTCCAGGTGGAAAAGGAATGGGATTTGACCATACTCCATTGAGTTTTTGCGCATACCATAAATCAGCACCTGTTTTAGGATGTTCAGATTTAAGGATCATTAATTGCCCGTCGGCCGATAAGCAAATTGGTTTTTGCTGAAATTGTGCTTCGGATTTTCCAAGAACAGGGACTTCAGACTGATAAGGGATTTGTTTAAGTCGATAGACTTTGTCTTTTGAGTCGTATGCTACCCCAAAAAACAATTTTTCAGAGGCAAAACTAAGGGGCGAAAACAAAGAATCTGAATCGACTTCAAATAGAGTTTGAGAAAACAACTGGTCCCTTCTATCTACAAGTCGAGTTCCAGTTTCTGCTTGAATTAACCTATTTTTTGCCCAAGAAATTCGTTCAGAAGGTTCAAGTTTTAGCTCTCGGAAATATAGGCGGTACGATAAGGTCGCCGATTCAAAATCTCCTCGCAAATGTTTAGCCATAGCTCGAATAAGAACATCTGAACCTTGAAGGGAATAACCCTTTGCTTCGGCTTGAATGAGCAAGCTGTCGGCTGCAAGATAATGCCTTTGCAAGAAGGCGTTTTTTGCTTGAGCGGTCCATAATGTGGGATCTTCAGGGAATAGTTTAAGCAGCAAGGGCAGCACATTAGATTCCTGATTTTTGCTTAAACGAAAATGATTTTTTTGCCAATTTTTCAAAGAGGCGGCCTTAAAACGTAAACGCTTATTGTTGGCCCAGATCAGCGAATCCTGCACGTTTTTCGGCCTCTTCCAAATTGGCCAACTTTGCCCTTCCAATTGGATTTGAACCAAAAAAAGGAATGTAAGGATTAAAATTCTACGCATTCGTTGGCTAAAAAGAGTTGAGCATTTGGGGTACCTACATCGGCAGCCTTTTGCCAGCAATGGCAGGCATCCTTTTTCATCAATTTATGCTCGTATGCAATTCCCAAGTTCATCCATGCCACACCTAGGGTGGGTTGGTTTTTTATTAAAGTATTTAAGACGTCAATTGCTTCATCAACTTTACCTCGTTTAAGGTTAAGGGCCGCATTGTTCAAGGTAACTGGAATTCTCAAATCGGGGTAATCCTTTAAGCTCTCCAATATTTTTTCAGCATCATCAAATCGATTCGTTTCAAGTAGGGTTACGGAGTAGTTGAGCCTATGGACAGGGTCGTCCATATCGTAATTGAAGGCTCGTCTTAGCATTGTCATTGCAGAGTCCCACTGATTTAATTCTATCAAAACCAATGCAAGTTCAGCCGAGAAGTCTGCTTGATTTAGGGCAGAGCTGGGGGCTTTATCCCAAATTTTTGAAGCCGAATCAAGGTATCTTACTCGGCGGTATGCCCTAGATAGTTCCAGGTTCGGCGACCATTCCATTTGAGTGAGTTCCTTTGCCTTTTTTAGGTAGTAAATGGCAGAACGGTAATCGTTTAGCCCTAATGATAAACTGCCAAGGTTCATCCATGCGTCAAATCGAGTTGGGTCTTCATCAATGGCCTTTTTAAAATGATTCAAAGCCAAGGAAGGGTTTAAACCTGTTTTTAAAGCAAGGAGTCCAAGGGTTCTTTGGAGGTTTGGGAAAGCAGAATCGACCTGAGCTAAAGCGCTAAAGGTTTGGTAGGCTTTTGAATCAAAGTGTTGTCGAGCATAGACAACACCCAAATTGTAAAGAACTTTGTTGGATTTGGGAAATTCAATAGAAAGTTGTTCAAGGGCCTTTTGAGCCAGGGGATACTCCTTTTCGCCGATCCATGTTAGGGTTGAATCCCATAATGACTGCCTATGCTGGAACTCCTGACAAAAAAGCAGCCCAGGAAGGCAAAAGATACAAATCAAGAAAAACCTCATTGCTGCAAAGGTAATTAATGAACTCGGGTTTCTTTCCAAGGAATTGAAGGAGCAATGAGTTTGCCAAGCGATGAATCTGTAAGGATTTGAAAATCTGTGGTTGGATTTTGGCTTGACCATTGTTTCCCTGCATGACTGTAGCAATAAAAAATCAGTTCACTGCAGTACAGTTTTGAGGAATCATTTGGGTTAAATTGATGGTCAAACCGGATGCCTCTTTTCAAACACAACAGCGCTTTTTTGGCAGCGGCCTTTCGATTTTTTTTTGAGAGATTTGGGCGTAAAATAAAGACTGTATTTGGTTTGGCTTCCCTAAGGAACTTTTCAATGGAGCTAACCTGTACCCCATCCTCAGCATCCAACATTCCAGAAATACTATGAATTACGACCCATTTTTTATTTAAATTGACAACTAGTCCAGCATGGGAAACATGAATGGCCGAGGATTGTTTGTAATTTATCCAATCTGAAACTGCGCCAATTCCATGTCGGAAAATGACATCACCCTCTTGAAATATAGGCAGCCAATAACCTAAAAAGGGGGGATTGGGTTGTGGCTGTTTTTGGTTGGAATCATTACAGCCCAAAAACAAAGCAATGAGTGCAACAAGAAAGGAGTGTGCTTTGCAAGTTCCTTCTGTCATTTACCTTTGGGAATCATTTTCCTGGATTCTCCTCAGGAATAAATTCCTCATCGGGTTCAATGGCGGGGGTTTCCTCTTCGGGATTAAATTCAGCCTCATCCAAATCGGCTTCATCAAACATTTTGTCGCTCATGGGATCCAAAGGCATATTGCCGCCAAATTTGGTTTGATGTACCTTCCATTCACCTGATTTATTTGAAATTTCAAGGGTTTCGGGTTGACCTTTTTGGTTGCAGCAATATTCGACCAAAACTACTTTATACGAACCTTTTTTGGTAATGGATGAGATGGAGTCTAAGCCAGGCATTTCATCTTTGATGCTTTCAAGCATATCAATGTAGGTGGCAGATTCTTCGGTAGCCATAGATTTGGCTTTAGCCCAATCTTTACTTTGAAGTGCTTTAAGGTAATTTTCAGCTACTTCAACGGCACTGGATTCATTGGAGAAAATATCACCTATTGCTGAGCAACCCATTCCGGTGGTCAAAAAGAGAGCAAGAAACAAGGGGGCGAATACACGCATTTTCATTATGGTTGAATTTGGCTACAAAGGTGCAGAAACTATTTCATTTTCAAAAGCAGGGTTTTGTTTTCATTTCCATGAATTAAGCGCTGGATATTAGAACGATGTGTAAAAACGAACAGGGCAGGAAATCCCCACACTACCCAGGATGAAATTTGGAAGTCTCTATTCAAGGAAAAAAGAAAGGCAAAAAGGAAAGCCGAAAGCATAGATGATAAAGAAACATACTTTGACAATTGAAGGGAAATTACAAAAGCAAAGATCCCAATGCCTGCCAAAGCAGGTTGAATTACGAGCATACTACCTAATAGAGTTGCGACTCCTTTACCCCCTTTAAAGCCGGCAAAAATCGGATAAATATGCCCCAATCCTGTGGCATAAGCAACCAAGAACGCGGCCAACTCTGGCTGGCTGGTTTGTTCAAATTGAAAACCAGGTAAATTTAGGAGGATAAAAGGAGGGAGAGCACCTTTTAAGACATCTAAAATCAAGGTAACCAGACCGACTTTTTTTCCAAAATTCCGAGCCATATTGGTTGCCCCCGCGTTTCCACTTCCAAGGTTTCGAACATCTTTCCCAAACAAAACTTTGCTGATAAGTACAGCGAAGGGAATGCTTCCTACCAGATAACTTGCGGCCAACAAAAGGAAAAAAAACTTATTCATTCGCTGGGGGCTGGCTAGCCGGATCAGGTTGGGTTTCTTGTTCGGGAGATAGGTCAGAAGGTAGGCCATCTACGGCCACGAAGAGGCTTTTAAAACGATCTGACCGACGTTTTGATGAAGGTATTACGGTTAGGGTACCGCCTTTCTTTTCAGTAAATTGTCGGTCTTTGGCATCTAAAGCCATAAGGGTTTGCTGGAATTCTTTTATACTGGAATAGACCTGCATTGTACCTGCTTTGTATTGAAAATAGAACTCCTTGTTTTCTTCTGGAATTAAGAGAAGCGAGAACAAATCACCTGAGGGTTTTCGGTTTAACTCCATCATAATATTCAATGGCTTAAGGATTTGTTCCCCGTCGTAAACCACCAATCCAGATTCACCACTGTATTGCAATGCCTTGTCTCGTTTCCACCAGCTTAGTTTTACTTTATTAAAAACAAGGGTTCGATCAAATTCTTTCGGGAGTCGCTTGAATTTTCCATCCTCCTTGATTCCGGCGAAGGCCTTTTCTGAGGTTGTACTGTCGAGCATATCGGTCAGGTATTTGACCGTTTCTTCGTCTTTTAGGTCTAGGGAAGAACCGCCCAAATTTTCAAAACTGTTTCCCATAATTTTCTTCAATTCATTCGGGAATGGGAAATTAATGCTAAGTGTTAAATTCAATTCCGTGCTATCGCTATCCGGGAAGTATAGGATATGTCCTGCAGCTTTGAGTTCTACCTGTCCCATTTTTGACCCCAAATCCATTCTGCCTTCCCCATACGATGTACAATTCATTGTATTAAATGAAAGGTAGGGCCCTGAAAGGTTTCGGTCGGCCAACTTTTCTTTGCTTCCTACTCTGAATTCTTTGTTTCTTCGGTCATATTTCAGGTACCCAGGCACCTTTAACACCTCATAATCCGTAAATCTCTTTTTCTTAGTAAAAATAGCTGGGTACAAACCTGTAGAATCACTTGCAAAAAGAAATCCGTTGAAAAGAGGCAGGTCGTCGTCGTTTTTCGGGTTGTCGCCTATTGGAATCATGATGTCCTTAGGGTCAATTTTTGATTCAAAATTCAGCCATTCATTGATTAAGTTGCTACAGGGGTGAATGATCTTGGTAAAACCTGTGAATGTGAGCAATGGGTCGTTGCCTTGCAATTCCACACCGCCTTTGAACGCGAAATGCGGACTCATGGTAAAATTTGAAATTTGTTCTACTTTTCCGCTGGCGTACGTTATATCGTTTTGACTTAGAACGCTTGCAAAATGAATGAGTTGCCCAGTCCCCATTTCATCCACATAGGTGTAGTCAGCAGTTCCATTGTAGTCGTGACTTGTAAAAATGCGTACGTCTGCTTTGGTCAACACATGGGTTTGCATCTCTTTACCCACCCAAACCGTTGCATTGGTAAGTGGATCGAGTTCGGCTCCTTTTTGAATGGTTACCTTTTTATCACCAGGTTTAATTCTTGCATCAGCAACATCAATGTATTCAACACCCTCGCAAAAAATGGTTTTGGTTTTCATTACAAACTTTGCAATTGGTGCCGCAAAGGCTAAAGAATCCATCCCAGGCGTGGTTGAAACGAATAAGGCGCCTTTGAGTCCTAATTCATCTACTTTTGATGAATTCATGTCTACTTCATTTCGATCCATAAACCACTCTAGTTCCTCCATATAGGCCTTGAAATTGTTCATTGGGAATTCGACATGGCTTTCGGCGCTATTGGACTTTAATATGCCTTTTCGTCCTTCAAAAGTTACATCTGCTTTTACATTGTCGGTCTTTAGACCAACATTGGCGGTATCGTTGTTAATGGTTTCATCTTTTAATGCAAAGGAAGTGGTATCGGTTTTGAAGTCGTTGGCTTTGTAATTAAAGATTGAGGATTCCATTTCGGCTGTTCCAAAATCCATTTTGCCATCTCCAGTCAACCCTTTTGGAGTCAGGGTGAGTTGACCCGACATAGCACTTTCACCCTCGTACATTTCCAAAGGTTTGTCTGAATTTGATACTTCCAATAAGTCGTTGTTAGGTTCCCAGTGGACATAAACATCAAGGGCTTTAACATCAGGTGTTTCAATGGGGCCTTTGCTTTTATCAATCCCGAATTTGTAAGCCATGGTATTCGTAGAATCTGGATAGAATACAAAGTCGTGGCTCCAAATGTTTGAGGTTAAGTACTTTAACTTCCCAGCCCCACGGATACCTTTATGAGAAAGTTGCAATGTATCATAAAATTGACCTTTGCCTCCATAGGCCGGCAGGCCTTCGGGTTTTAAAAAGCGCTGAAAACCAAGAGAATAATCTGTTTGTATGCTTAGTTTTTCGTCCAATACAGGGAAGATGCCACTATGAAAATCACCTTTTAACTGAATTTGTTCTGTTCTAAAATTATCTAAGCTATCCAGGGTGAACGGTGCAATCTTAAAAAAAACTTCATTTCGGTTGTAAACACCTTTCTCAATTTCGGGGCGGTCGTAGTAGGTATAGGAATCTTTATGACTGATTAACCGTGGGTATTCTGGCAATCCTTTTGCGCCTGATTTGTTGCCTGGGTCATCAATCAAAAGTTCTCCTTTTAATCGTTCAATTACTGTTTTAACGAACCTAATATCGTTGGTTCCCGCAGCTGCAGCTTCAAAACTTTGAACGGCAATTTTTACCGAGTCAACGTTGTTTAAATCGATTTTAAAACGATCATAGTTAAACTCAAAGGTTTTACCATAAATACCAAATTTGCCCGCTTCAATGGTTCCACTAAAACTCAAATCCCGGTTTTTTTTAACCTGAACCAACTGTTCGGCTGGGTAAATAAAAACACTCTGGCTGTCGGATACAGAGAATCGACTCACACCAAATAAATCCAACCTAAAATCCAATAGCGATAACCTTGCATTGTCTTTATTTATTATCGATTCAAAGGCTAAAACGTCATAATCTCTTTGTCCAGTTCGTGCAAAGTAGAAATTAAAAAACCGTTCATTTATGTACACCGTTTGATTTTCGGTTTGATATGAAACGATTCCCGAAATACTCATTTGAATAAGCATGTTCTCGACCTGGTCAATATTCATGCGCATAAATTTGGCTAAATCCCCTGCCTTGAATGAGGCAGGAAATTCCAGCGATTTCAATAAATTGAAAATGGGAATAACGGGGTGGGTTTCAGCTAATCCGCGTATGGCATCCGATTCAGCGGTACTGAAATAGGAGGCCGATTTGAAAAGGGCACGGCTGTCGGCACTTCCCTTTGCCATCGCAATTCTTAAATAATCTTCGTTTGTTTTCCAATATAGAGCCTCAAAATACATGTCTAATTTATGGTAGGAATTGAAAAATGGAGTTCGGGCTGTGCCATCTCCAATCCTTAACAAGGATACCTCTTTGCTTTCTGTTAAGTACTTAAATTGAATGCCTGGGTGGAAAATAGAATCTTCCTCCAAAATCATGGTCACCGAGGCTTGGTTGCCTGAAATTTTTTCTTTGCTGATTGAAAAAGTTTTGCTCCTAAAAACCATAAATGGTTTTCCATCACGCTTAAAGGTGAGCCTAGAATATTCATCTGCAATTGATTTGGCAATAAATCGGTTCCCATAATAGGAAAATCCACCCTGATAATCTACCCCAGGTACTACATTTTCCAGTTCGAAACGAGCTTCGTATGAGTCGAATTTAGGATACCTAGAATCTCTGTCTTCGCCGGTAGCAGTTAGTTTTTCTTCCATTTTGCCTAGCAAGGGTTCTTCAAAAAATTCTTTTTGAACCATCCAAACGCTGTCGGCACTGTAGGAATTTCGTTTTGCGTTTATTTTGGCCGTCGATAATGTTATGTAGGCCATGTCGGCGGGCACTTCATTTCTTGTAAAATAGACCCGTCCGCCTTTCAATGTTATTATTTGTTCTAAGGGTTCAAAAACCAGAGTGCTCCCTTCCACAAGGCTAGAATCGAAAGAAGTTGCCACCGAAAGCAAGCATCGGCTGCATTCCAGTTTTGGTTTTCCTTGGTCTTCGAAAAAACGAAAATCGCCCTCTGCTCGCCAGGCATGACCTGAAGATTTGTAAAGGGTATGATTAACAAAAAATCCTTCTCCAAAATCCAACAATTCTTGGATCGAGGTGGGCGAAGCTTTTTGTGTGGTTTTTCGAACCAGTCCCAAATAGTCAAAATAGGGCTTTAGTTCCCCCTTCCAGCTATCTAATGCCAATACAGATTTCATTAATGCTTGGTAATGGGTTGCCCTCATTTTCTTGCGCATTAGAACCTTGGTTGCCTCTTTAAGGGAATCTTCAACGGCGGAAAATGTGGCCGATTCAAAAAAATCCTCGTTGTCTTTAAATGCGGATTTCCATTCTTTGCTAGAGGCCCCATCATCCATTAAATCAAGGTAGAATTTTAAAAAATCGCCACGTTGCTCGGGTAGAGTTTGACCGAAAGCCAAACTGCTGATGATCAAACTCAATCCCAGAAAAATCTGCCTAATATTCATGGGTTTAATTCCTTTTTTGAAGGGCTAAGCATACCCAGCCTTCTTTTATTTGTTTGAATGTAATTAAAAAACCGCAGTTTTCGGCTCCTTGCATCAACGTTTGAACTTGGTTTTCTAATATACCCGAAATTAGAATTTCTCCATCTGGATTAAGCAGCCTGAACATTTCAGGAAGTTTTTCATTGATTACGTTCAAATGGATGTTCGCGGCAATGAGATCGAAACGGCCATCGGGTAGGTTTGATGAACATACAATATGGAACCTGCCTGATCCTGATTTTTCTGATTCAATATGCCTTTTTGCCGTTTTTACTGCTCGCTCATCGTTGTCGACGGCGGTTACATGAGAGGCTCCAAAACGAAGCATTATCATAGCTAAAATCCCCGTTCCGGTTCCAAAATCTAGACAAGTTTTGCCAGCACTTCGGGTGTGAAGGGCCTCCGCCATTAAAAAGGTGGTCGGGTGATGGCCTGTACCAAAGGACATATCTGGTTCCAATTCAAATTCTTCCCTGTTGCTTTTATTTTTTTCATGAAATGGGGCCCTGATTCGAATCGCATCTCCAATATCAAGCATTGGATAGGAAGATTCCCAGGCTGCATTCCAATTCTGTTCTGGGGTACATTCGCTTGTCCATTCGAGTTCTGCTGGTAGGGCATGGATCAGCTCCGAAATTTTCGATTCCGCACCTTTTTTCAATGGACGAGAAGCAACAACCCAACCTTTTCCTTCTTCAAGAAATCCATCAAAGCCTTCTTCAGCCAACAATGCCATAATGACTTCCGTCATTTCAGGCGGCAGAACCCTGTACCTAAGTGTTTCAAAGTGCCTCATTTCGGAAAATGCCGAGCAATTTGCAAAAAGGCTTCAGCATTAAGGGCTGCACCCCCTATTAAACCTCCATCAATGTCAGGTTGGCTCAAAAGTTCTTCTGCATTTTCAGGTTTCATACTTCCCCCATACAAGATTCGAGTTGCTAATGCTTGGGTATCGCCTACATACCTTTTCCAAACATCTCGAATGAAAGAATGAGCCTCTTGTGCTTGCTCTGCACTGGCCGTTTTACCAGTGCCTATGGCCCAAACGGGTTCATATGCTAAAACTACCTCTTGCGTTATGCGCTTAAATTGGCCTAAAACTTCATTGATTTGATTTTCCAGAACCTGATTTGTTAACCCCTTTTCTCTCTGCTCCCACGTTTCTCCAACGCAAAATATGGGTATGCAATTTGACCCATGCAAATGGACCACCTTCCCAATTAATTCTTCCGCACTCTCCTTAAAATATTGCCTACGTTCGCTGTGTCCAACCAAAACGTATCGACAGCCCAACTCTTTTAACATTTCTACGCTAATTTCGCCAGTATAGGCCCCATTTAAAGCGTGGCTGCAATTTTGAGCACCCACCTGAATGTCTCCCAAATTTAGCATTCCTGCCAAATGGGTGTAGGGAGGCAAAACCAACCATTCTAAGGTCTCAGAAAAGCCTCCTTTTTTTTTCCCTTCAAGTAGTTCCTTGTACAATTTTATTCCCTCGGATGGGCTGGTGTTCATTTTCCAGTTTCCTGCAAGCAGCGGACGTTTCATTCAACAGCAGATTGGTTGCTCAAAGGTATGATTTCAATAGTATTATTTGAATTTATCCCGATAGACCAATTGGGAATTCAACCTAAAATTTAAAAATAGAGCGAAACTTGAATTTGGGGGCTTGCTACAAGGGGAATTTAGGTCGGAAAAAGGACAAAATTAGAGGAGGCATGGTATAATTATCCTTGAAGGCATTCAGGAAACCTCATTCAAGTGGATTTTTCAGATCTGCTTAACCTCTTAAGGCGGTTACAATCGCTCCTGTTAGGGCTACGGCTAGGGCCGAAAAAAAAATGCCCATCAGAAAAAGTCGCAGAGGCCGGTCGGCAATTAGGTACGATTTGGATGCTGCTTTTACCTGAGCATTGCAATCGAATGCTTTGTCAAAATCGGTTTTTGGAATACTAACCAACCAAACTCCTGTCTTTTCTCGGTGTTCAATATGCGCATCGATTCCCGCCTCTTGGCTTCGGTGCAGCATTTGTTCAGCCTCATTTTGCTGAAGGTATACGAACATTTTTCGATGTTTGTTTTTTGGATCGGTGCCGTAATTCAAGTAACCAAATTTCATGAGGAGAAGGTATTTCGAAAGGCTTGGGGCATGGTGGCTAATTTCCGGGTTTGGTAGTCCATAAAGGCCATCCCTATTTGCCCGCTGCCTACCCATTCCATTGAATCTGCTTCATAAAATCCATACACCAAAGTAAAACTGCTCATGCCCAAATCGGCCACCGCCAATTTAATTAGCAAGTTGTTGCCATAAAAAACCTCGCGGCGAAACCGTATTGATGCATCCGACATGATTAATCCTACTCCTTCTAAATTCATCTCAGACCAGCCATGAATGTGAAGCCATTGTACCCTTGCCTCATGCATGTAGGCTAAAAAATGCTGGTTCCCCACATGCCCTCCATAATTCAAGTCGGTAATTCGTACGGCTACTCTAGTTTCAAAATGCCAGTCATTCGGCAAATCAATCTTTATACGCGACATAATTTAAGGGTTTTGACGGTAGAGTGGGGGTGTTGGGTATTGGTTGTACTGTGGGCCAAATTGAAGCTGTCGAACCAAATCGCCCCTTAAAAAATCATGCGGGAATCCATATGAAATAGCCGATGCTTTGTCCAGTTCTGCCAAAACATCTTCGGGAATTTTCAGTGCCATGCCTTGAAGGGATTGTTCTAGTTGTTCGGCGTTTCGAGCACCCACTATGGGAATGAGTTTTCCGGGTGCCTGCAGTGTCCAAGCTAGGGCTAAACTAATGGGCTGAACCCCTAATCTTGCTGCCAATTCAACCACAGTTTGGGTCAACAGATTGGCTCTGGCGCTTCGACGCAGGCTATTTTCAGGTACTCGTCCCCCTTCACCTTTTAGATACTTCCCGCTAAAAGCACCACCCGCAAGGGTTCCCCAAGCCAAAACGGGAACGCCATAATGCGCAGCAGCGGGCAACATGTCGCGTTCCATGTCGCGGGTTAATAGGCTGTATTCACCCTGAAGGGCAACCGGCTGAGCATAATGCCTTTCGCGGGCTATACTCATGCAGGCTGAAAATACCCACGCAGGAATATCGGATAAGGCAATGTGTAAAACCTTACCTGATTGCACCAACAGGTTTAAATTGTACATCAACTCTTCTGGTTCTACAGAAAAATCCCAAGCATGCAGGTAAAAAAGGTCCACATAATCCATACCAAGACGTTTTAAACTGGCATCAAGGGATTGCACCATGTTTTTTCTATGGTTGCCTCCGTCGTTTGGTTTTCCATCAAGAGTCCGCAATGAAAATTTGGTGGCCACTACTACCAGTTCGCGAACCGCAAATTCACGAATTAGTTCCCCTAATATTCGCTCGCTACTGCCTTCGGTATAGCGGTTTGCCGTATCGAAAAAATTGCCGCCTATTTTCAAAAAAGCTTCGAAAAGGCGGCGAGATTCACTATGGTCTGCCCCGTAACCCCATTCCGTGCCAAAGGTCATGGTTCCTAAGCAAACGTTGGAAACCCGCATGCCAGATTTCCCTAATAAAATTGAGGCTAATTCCATGGAATAAAGGTATAGAAAAGCGAGATGTGTGGAAAAGGCTAAGCCTAATTATTGGATTTTAGGGCTGCACTAAATATATTTCCCTCGCTTTAAGTTCTGCTCCTTGACAAGCTCCTGCCGTTCAAGTAACTTGCTGAATGAACGAAACAAAAACGAAAGATCCTCGAAAACAAACCGGCGCCACAGGCGAAAATTTGGCTAAGGTTTTTTTGGAGAGCAAAGGCTACCGTTGTTTGCATCAAAATTGGTCTCTAGGCAGGGGAGACATCGATTTGATTATGGAATTAGATGAAACCCTAGTCTTTGTTGAAGTGAAAACCCGCTCGGCTCTTGTACCTATGGAAGATATGGGCCCTAGCAAAAGGCAGATTACCCATTTGCTTGAATTGGCGGAACGTTATTTGGAAAAATTCCCTCCTAAGGCCGAGGTACGGTTTGATTTAGTTTTCGTGAGCAGTCGATTCGGTAGAGCAGATATCATTCATATTGAGCATGGCCTTTCGGGTTGATTGTACCAGCTCTCGAAATCCGTCCATGGTGTATGCCCCCTGAAGCGTAAATCCACCCGAACGGGTTCGTGTCAATCCACTTAAATACGCTCCACAACCCCATTTTTGTCCTAAATCATGGGCTAAACTTCGAATGTAGGTGCCTTTGCTGCAAACCACCCTAAATCGAAGCACAGGAGCCTCAAAACTTAACATTTCAAGCTCTGAAATGTCTATGGAATTGGGCAATAAGCGTACTTCTTTTCCTTTTCGAGCCGATTTGTAGGCACGTTTTCCGTTAATTTTTTTTGCTGAAAACACCGGGGGCGTTTGCCATTGTTCGCCTTTGAAAGATTCAAGGGTTGCTAAAACTTCCTCTTGAGTCGGCATTTCAACTCCCTCAAGTATACTCACCTCGGTTTCTAAATCATAGCTAGCCGTGGTACCTCCAAGGGTTATTTCAGCAATGTATTCTTTTTCGGCACCAGAATGGTCTGCCGCTTGACGGGTGGCCTTGCCCGTGCAAATGACCATAACCCCTTCTGCCAGGGGGTCTAATGTCCCAGCATGCCCAACTTTGATGCGGGGTTTACCTCGGTCGGTTATTACACCACGAACAAACCGAACCAGTCCAAATGAGCTCATTCTATAAGGTTTATTGAAAACCAAAATCGCTCCTTCCCTAAAATAGGAATCTGTTAACATGGCGTAAAGATAAGGTATGCAACAATCTCTATCTTTGAGCGGTCTTTTTTCCATGCAAATTAAGGTGTGTAGGTTTTTTTTGAGCGTTTTCTTTTACCTAGCCTTTTATGGCTCCTCAATGGCTCAAGCATCCGGGCCTTGCATGAAAAAGGCAGCCAATGGATTGGTTGAGCGCCCCTTGCTGGAAGTATATAATCCTGTACTTCAAATTGAATTGGAATCCATTTTTAAGGGTATTCAAATTCAAAGCAAATATGCGGCCCCTGTTCAAATCCGCGTTTTGGCGGCGGGTGAAAAAACCATTTACACCGAAGCACATGGGGATATTTCCATTAGCATTGGTTTTATTCAGGCTTGCCTTCACAAGGCTGAACTGGCTTTTGTGCTTGCCCATGAATTGGCGCATTTAGAATTGAGACACTCTTATGCAAAATCACATTATTCTTCAATTTTTTCTGAAAATGAGGTGTATATTGAAAAGGAAGCCGATAAACGGGCCTTAGAGTTGGTCAAGGCTGCCGGTTATTCTAGCTATTCAGCCAATGCCTCCTTTGCGTTATTTACTGACCAAAACGCAAATTTCAAGCCTATTCCTAGTCGTTTTTTCCCAACAGGAATGGCCCAAGTTGAAAACCAGTTACCCAATCTGCCAAACCTACCTTACGATGGGTTGTATGAAGAACGCCAAGCTATTGCAGAACGAATGAAGTTGCTTGCATCGCGCAATTCCAAGATCCCTACAACCCCGTTGGATTCCCTTCGGTTACCCAAAGAATTTATTCATCAGGCTAATTTGGAGCTTATTCAAACTTACCTAATGGAGGCGAAGCCCATCCGTGCTTTGCAAATTTGGTTGTCTGATTCTGTTTTAGATCTTCAAATGGAGCGCCTTAAGGCCCTCATTGTATTGCAATTGGCAAGCCAAAAGAATGCCATGGCATTGCCTATGCCCCATGGAATGGGAAACCGTGAACTTCATCAACTGGAATCTGTTTTTTTTCGGTGGACGCCCAAGGAAGTTTCAGCCTGGGCGCTTCGACACATGTTTGATGCGCTGGTTCGATTCCCTCAAGATTCAGCATTATTAAGACCTCTTGCCGAATCGATCGCGCTACAGTTTACCTTTAACGGAAAGCAATCTTGGAATGCTTTTTCAAGGGTTCCTTTTAATACTAAAAAGTACTTTTTATTAATCGATAGCCTTCATAAAGTTCAACGTCGCAGCGATTGGGCTGCCTGGAAAAGGCTTGCCCTAACAGAAAAGCTCAGCAATCAATTGGAGTTTCCTGTATTTTATCAGGCAGCTGAAATGCTCGACTCCGATTGGTTTTTAGAACTAAAATCTGGCTATCAATCTTTTTCGCCTCGCAATCCAACCAAAACCTTAGATTGGTTTTCGGGCCGTGGAGGTTTGCATCCTTCCCTGCTTTTGGGTACCCAATGGTTGCCAATGGACAACTCAATGCTAACCGGAGCCCATACGAACCCGTCTGAAAAAAAGTATGCATTGAGCAATTCTCCTAAAAGAGCTGAAGGTAGCCGCCTTATTTGTTCGGATAAAAAAAAGCTATGGGATTTGTGCTTTGCTCTGGTAGCCAATCCATCGGTGGAGCAAATTCCTGCGAACCACCTAGAAATTTTGAAAATCCGAAAAGAACTTGGGGTTCGATATCTGGCCGTTTTGGTTCGGAATTCGATGTCCGAGAACAGCTCGGCAAGCCAACCCTACATGGTATGGCTGCCCTCGGTTAAAGAACATTTGGCCGACCTGCCCGAAAGCAAAACCAATGTATGGGTTGTTTTTATAGATTTGGCGAACTACTCCATTCGTTTTTATCTTCCCTTAAATTCTACCAAAACTTTAGAGAATCCGTGGGATTACGCGGCAGAAAAATGGCCCTTCTAACCAATCGATGATACCAAGGTATTTCTCGGCTCTTTTTTTTTAATTTCAATCTTCAATCTTTAGCAATTTTTACCATGGATTTTTTTGATAAGCTCTTCGCCAATCCGATATTCATTGCAATCGCGGTAGGTTTATTGGCCTTTTTGGTTTATTTTCTTTTAAAGAGGCTAATAAAGTTGGTCCTTATCATTTTGATAGCCCTAGTTTTGTTTTTGGCCTATGTTCATTTTACGGGTGGGGACGTAAGAGAGACACTAGATCAGGGAAAGGACAAAGCTGGACAGCTTTTAGATTCCCTTAACAACTAAAATTATGTTGGAATGGGCAAGGGAACATTTTTGATTGCTCTATTTGGAATTGTAGTTTGTTTCGGTATCTGGAATGTAAGGGTTTTATCGAAACATAAAGAACTTCCCTCTTTTGCTGCGTCCAAGTGGGACATCAATTCCTTTCATTTGGATGCAGCAAAAAGAGTAGGTTGCAGTTTTATCTCCTCATCAAGTGATTTTAAAAAAAACCTTGCTACTGGTGATTTAGTAAAGGTTGAATCAAGTAAGGGCTTTTTTATTCCGAACCTTAACCATTCATGCGCTGCAATGACTCCAAATGCCAAACAAATTGTTCAACAAATGGGATTGGAATTTTATCGGCAAACGGGGTGCAGTTTCATTGTTACCTCTATGACCCGAACGGCACAGCAGCAAAAGAAATTATCAAAAGGGAACATAAATGCAGCAAGTGAAAGTGCCCATTGCTATGGAATCACCTTTGATGTCAGTTATATTAATTTTGAAAAATGCACCAATAAATCAGTTCAGGACCTGTCGTCGATACTCGAAAATACGGTTCAGTTTTTCAGAAAAGAGGGCTTAATCCTCGCTATTAAAGAGAAAAGACAAAAGTGTTTTCATATAACCGTTTTATTTAATCCTTAACTGGCTCCTGTTTTCGACAAGAAAGTCGTATGGGTTTCCTAACTTTCACGTATAGAGGCGATTGTGTTTTTTGTGATTAAAAAGTGGGTGTCCCAGCGGGGTGTTTTTTAGTTTTACAGGGTGTTTGTACGAAAAAAGCCCAATAAAAGTGGAGTAATAAGTGTCCAGGTCATAGATAAGAGCAGAGGCTGTTCTTTGCTTCAATTTGACAGCCCACAAAAATCCCTTACCTTCGGGGGCATGGCTGTGAATCGTTTTGGGCGACTGCTGACCCTGACCACATTTGGTGAATCCCATGGACCAGCCATTGGCGGTGTTCTTGACGGATTGCCCGCGGGCATGCCGATTGATCTTAATTTGGTGGAGGAATGCATGAACCGAAGGCGGCCAGGGAAAAGTCCTTATGCATCGGCCAGAAACGAATCAGATTCCATTGAATGGCTTTCGGGCATGTACAATGGATTTACTCTAGGTAGCCCGCTCGCCTTTCTGATTCGGAACTCCGACGCTCGTTCTACAGATTATCAAGACCTAGAATCGGTTTTTCGGCCTTCGCATGCCGATTATACATACTCGAAAAAGTACGGAATCCGCGACCATAGAGGCGGGGGACGCTCCTCGGCCCGAGAAACAGCAGTACGAGTGGCTGCCGGAGCTCTTCTCTTACCGTGGCTTCATCAACAGGGAATTTCTATTTTGGCTTATGTAGACCAAATTGGTTTGCATCGAACCCCAACGCTCACTTTCTCTCCCGACCAGGTTTACAGTAGCCCTGTGCATTGTCCGGAGCCTGAAACAGCAAAAAAAATGATGCAGGCCATTGAAACGGCTAAATCAAATGGCGACAGTCTGGGGGGAACCATTCGTTGTCAGATTTTAGGTCTTCCTGTTGGATTGGGTGCGCCCGTGTATGCTAAATTTCACGCCGATATGGGCAGCGCTATGCTCTCAATTAACGCCGTCCGAGGACTGGAATGGGGAGAGGGATTCGATATGGCCACCCGATTCGGTTCCGAAACCAACGATGCCTTTGTGCCTGGCGAATCTGGCATTGAAACCCTTACCAATCATTCCGCAGGAGTACAAGGGGGAATAACCAATGGCATGCCTGTCGATTTTCGGCTGGCCTTTAAACCAACTTCGACCATTGCTCGCCCCCAGAAAACGGTAAACCAAAAAGGCGAACCCATTACCATGAGCGCCACAGGGCGTCATGATCCCTGCGTGGTGCCCCGAGCTGTGCCCGTAGTTGAAGCCATGGCTGCTCTGGTTGTGGCCGACCATATTTTGGCCGCAAAGGCCTATGCCAATCTTTGGAAACCATGAAAAAAAGACTAAACCTTCCTCTATATCAAAAAATTTTGATTGGCATGCTCTTGGGCCTGCTCTATGGCTGGATTTCCATTCAACAGCAGTGGCAGTTTTTTACCTTCCATTACATTCAACCTGTGGGCGACGTTTTTATGCGCCTCCTTCAATTGATTGCCGTTCCTTTGGTTATAGCCTCGTTGGTTACAGGTTTGGCCCAAATTAAAGACATAGCCAGCCTTGGGCGCATGGGCATTCGCACCCTTATTTTGTTTTTAACTACCACTTTTTTGGCTGTGGCAATCGGACTTGGAATTGCCAACTTTGTGAAGCCGGGAAATCAACTCCCTGCCCACATTCGAACCGAACTTCAGCAAACCTACACAAACGCACAATCGACCAATTCCTCGGTTTTAACCCGTCAAAAAGCCCTGGAAGAACAACCAACCCTTCAGTTTTTGACCGATGCCGTACCAAAAAATATATTTGGTGCAGCATCCGACAACAGCAACATGCTGCAGGTTATTTCTTTTGCTCTGCTTTTAGGTTTGGCCTTGGTTCTTGTACCGGTCGAACAGGGTAAGCCTCTGCTGCGCTTTTTTGAATCGCTCAATGCGGTGGTTTTAAAGATGGTTGATTTAATCATGGCAGCGGCACCCATTGGGGTGGCAGCTTTAATGGCTTCGGTTTTGTCGAACCTTGCCGGAAATACCTCGGCCGCTTTTGATTTGGTTTTGGCTTTAGGTACGTATGCCCTCTGTGTCATTGCAGGGATTTTTTGCCTCCTTTTTATTATGAATCCTCTGGTCCTGTTTGTTTTTTCAAAAAAATTTAAATTCAAAGATTTGTTTTTCTTCTACAAATCTATTTTTCCCGCTCAATTGCTCGCCTTTTCAACCAGCAGCTCAGCGGCTACCTTGCCTTTAACCTTTGAAAGGGTGGAGCAGCACCTGAAAATCAGACCACGTGTGGCTGGGTTTGTTTTGCCTTTGGGAGCCACCATCAATATGGATGGAACCTCTCTCTATCAGGGCGTGGCTGCGGTTTTTATTGCCCAGGCCTTCGGGCTAGATTTGAGCATTTCTGAGCAACTTACTTTGCTGCTGACCTCGGTTTTGGCTTCCATAGGCTCGGCCGCCGTTCCCGGAGCCGGCATGGTTATGCTTGTTATCGTTTTAAAATCGGTGGGAATGGACCCTGCAGGAATTGCCCTAATCATTGCCCCCGATAGGTTGTTGGATATGTTCCGCACCACCGCCAACGTTACCTCCGATTGCATGGTGGCCTACATTGTAAACAGCCACGAAAAAGAAGACGAACATGGTTTCTGTTAAAGCCCGTGCCATGGTCTTAATGCTAAGGGGCTTGCGAAAAGCGGTTTACAGGGAAAATATGCCTGTTTTGAACATGCGAAAGGGCTTTGAACTTTTAATGTCGCGCTTCCCCATTCCAGACGGAGTTACGGTACAAAAAAAAACCGAAGATGGCATTCGGGGCTGGAGCATTCAGCCCGAAAATCCAAAGCATTCAGGCTGCATTTTTTTTCTGCATGGGGGCGCCTACGCCATGGGTTCAGGTAGAACCCACGCCCCCTGGGTAGCTCAGTTGGCGCTCAATTCCGGTTGCAGGCTTTTTTTGCCTGAATACCCCCTTGCTCCCGAGCACCCCTTCCCGGCAGCTTTTAAAATGCTGAGCAACCGTTTGCCCGCCTGGTCGCATTCGCAAAACCATAATTTTGTTTTGGCAGGCGATTCGGCCGGAGGGGGCCTGGCACTTGCTCTGCACCACCGTTTACTGGCCAACAATTTGCCTGCGGGCCGAGCTTTAACCCTGTTTTCCCCTTGGGTTGATTTGCGTCCTCTGCAGGCCCAAGCTTTGGCCATGGAACCCTTCGATGCCTACATTCAAGCCGCCGATGTGGAGCGATTTGCCGAGCTTTACGCCCCCGGTCAACGTGAAAATCCGGAAGTTTCGCCCCTGATCCAGGCCCATCAAACCAAGGCTCCGGTCTTGTTGCATTACTGCTCTAACGAGCTGCTCTATTCTCAATGTCAGCAACTTACTGAAATTTTGAGGAACTCGAATATTCAAGTTGAGTCGCAGGTCTGGCCTGGCCTTTTTCACGTTTTTCAAGCCGCGGGTAACTGGCTTCCCGAATCTGAAGCTTCCCTGTTAGCAGCCGCTGGGTTTATTCAAAAGGCTTTCAATGATGCTTGTACAGGGTAATTTTAGGGCGCCTTTTCCCGCTTTCACCTGTAGGCTGCTTGCCCAATCCTACTCAACCTTGAGCTGCGGTGGCTCCCGGTGGTCGCCTCCTCGCTCTGGCTTCGTTGGGCTTGGGCTTCGCCGCCTGCCGGTTCAATCGGGGGCGCTGAGCCCCTCAAGATTTGGTTGTTTTGTTTATTTAAAGGTCAAACTCATATTTTAATGTTAACTTAGTGTTAAGAAATTTAGTTTGTAATGCAAAAACATGCCCTATCCCTCTGTCTTTATGTGTGTTGTTCTTTTGGGCTATTGGCTCAGTTGCGCATCAACGAGGCCGGAAACCGTAATTTTTCTCAGGTTTTCGATGAATTAGGGGAAACCGAAGATTGGATTGAAATTTACAATGCAGGCAGCCAAGTACAATCCTTGCTGGGCTATGGTTTAAGCGACGATCCAAGTTTGCCAATGAAATGGCTTTTTCCATCTATTTCATTGCAACCCGGCAGCCATTTACTCTTGTTCGCTTCAGGAAGAAATTTAACCAGTGTCTTAGACCATTGGGAAGCTGCTGTAGTTGAAGGAAACCAATGGCGGTATAGAACCGGTGCAGCATCAATTCCCGCCAATTGGAATCAAGTAGGGGTAAATCCAGCAGGATTTTCAACAGGAACAGGCGGTTTTGGCTTTGGCGACAACGACGATGCCACCGTGCTTGCAGCAAATATATTTACCGCCTACATTCGAACAGATTTTCAAATTTTAGATACCACCAAAGTCGAACGCATGACCTTAAGCGTAGATTACGACGATGCTTTCGTAGCCTACCTTAATGGAGTTGAAATTGCCCGCAATAACTTTAGCGGACAAGTTGCCTACAACGTACTTGCAGATGGCCAACACGAGGCTGCCATGTACCAAGGTGGAAGCCCTGAGCATTTTATTTTAGACATGAACCAAATTCGGGGCATTTGGAATCAGGGTACCAATACCCTTGCTTTGGTAGGAATTAACGCCACACAAAACAGTTCCGATTTTAGCTTAAGGCCTTGGCTGCATATTGGTCTTCGGGATGCCAATACCTTTT
This sequence comes from Bacteroidota bacterium, assembly GCA_016866335.1. Classification (GTDB taxonomy): domain Bacteria; phylum Bacteroidota; class Bacteroidia; order CAIKAF01; family CAIKAF01; genus CAIKAF01. The sequence goes on from VGMT01000019.1 coordinate 39,800, forward strand.
GGTCGGCCCCTGAACCGTGGTTCCCAAGCTCAAATGTAGGGTCTTTGCACACCAATTTTAAAATCGACCGGAATGGAGAAGATGTTATTTTAACGGATCCCAGCGGAAATATCCAGGATGTCTTAACTGTGGACAGTTTAATGACAGATTGGTCGGTGGGCAGCCAAACCGATGGATCCAACGTTCGGGTTACCTTTCAACAATCAACACCAGGGGCCACAAACAATGCCCAAATCGGTTTCCCCAAAGGTTGGGCTCCGGCACCCGTATTTACTACGCCCGCTGGATTTTACGGTGGAGCCATTTCTGTGGGATTTTTAGCTCCACCTCCAGGTTTTGAAATTCGATACACCACAAACGGTGCAACCCCAACCCTGGCTGACCCTGTGTACAACGGTTCCAATTTTGGCATCGGACAAACCACGTTTTTGCGCGCACGCACCTTTCATTCTACCGGCCAGATTCTTCCATCTG
>VGMT01000020.1 GCA_016866335.1 Bacteroidota bacterium
ACCTCAACCGCCTACATCCCCACCGTAACCTGGAGCCAAACCGGCAATGCCACCGTTTTTCATCGGGTAAGCCTGAACCCCCAATGCAAAGACTCCAGCAGCACCACCGTGAATGTGATCAACTGCCCCAGCGGTTCTCAAACCTTTAATTACACGGGCGCCATGCAAACCTTTACCGTGCCCGCTTGCGTAAATTCGGTCAACATAACCTGCAATGGAGCCGCGGGCGGTGATGGGAATAATCCCGGCAACCAACCTAAAGGTCAAGGGGGCATCGCCTCCGGAACCCTTTCCGTGAGCCCAGGACAAACCTTGTATGTGTATGTGGGTGGCCAGGGACAACGATCAAGCAGCTCGCCTATGCAAGGCGGTTGGAATGGTGGAGGAAACGGATACAATTATGGAAATACCGGCTGGACTTGTGCTGGCGGTGGCGGAGCCAGCGATGTGCGCTCGGGGGGTACCGCTCTGGCCAACCGCGTTATTGTAGCTGGAGGTGGTGGCGGTGGCGGTGGTTCTGGAAGTTGGCCAAATGGAGCAGGAGGAAATGGAGGCGGCAACAACGGTGCAAATGGGTACGATATCGGTGGGGGTGGTTACGGTGGCGACAGGCATGGTAAAGGCGGTACGCAAAACGCCGGTGGGGCAGGAGGGAGCGACCTTTCTGGCGGAAGCGCAGGAAGCGCAGGAACCCTAGGGTTTGGAGGAAACGCCTCCACAGGAAGCAACACGCTCGCCTCGGGCGGTGGTGGAGGATATTATGGCGGCGGTGGCGGTTCTTACCACGGAGGCGGCGGTGGCGGTGGTTCTTCTTACCTTGGTGGAGTAACAAACGGATCAACAAGTTCTGGAGGCATTACCGGAAACGGTAGTGTGGTTATCAGTTGGTGATTTTCCCCAATCCCCCTTTTTAATTTATTGATATTAAAATCAATATGGCTTGGGGCTCTAGTTTGTACTCTGTATCTTAGTTCTCAAAACCGCCCCATGAAGCTGCGCCCCACCTTGCTCTTTTTGTTGCTATCTTGTTCCCTGCTTGCCCAACAAGTTGGCATCAACACCCAACAGCCCGATGCCTCGGCTTTGTTTGACATTACCGGAACCAACGGGGGCTTGTTGATTCCGCGCATGAGCACCACCCAAAGGAACGCCATACAAAATCCGGCAGAAGGCCTTTTGATTCTCAATACCAGCACCTCTTGCCTTGAAATTCACTATGCCGCCAACGGCTGGCGTTCCATAGCTTGCAATTGCACCACGGCACCTCCCAGCCCGGCATCCATTTCGGGTTATGCCGATGTTTGCCCTGCGCAAGCCAACATCAGTTATGTGACGGCACCCAGCAGCGGAGCCACCACCTACACCTGGCAGGTGCCCAGCGGCTGGACCATTGTAAGTGGTCAGGGGAACGATACGGTAGTGGTAACCGCCGGAGCCACCGGAGGCAGCATTTCGGTGCTGGCCTCAAACCCCTGCGGAAATTCAGCTCCCACTTCGCTAACCGTTGTGGTGCGTACGCCAAATGCGGGTTACACCAACAGCCCAGCTACTCCTTCGGTGGGCACGAACATTGTATTCACCTCAAATACCGCCAATGCCTCGGCCTATGCCTGGAATTTTCAGAACGGAACTCCTGGAACATCAACCGCCTACAACCCCACCGTAACCTGGAGCCAAACCGGCAATGCCACCGTTTTTCATAGGGTAAGCCTGAACCCCCAATGCAAAGACTCCAGCAGCACCACCGTGAATGTGATCAACTGCCCCAGCGGTTCTCAAACCTTCAATTATACAGGCACCATTCAAAGCTTTACAGTTCCCGCCTGCGTTTCGTCGATCAGCATTGATTGCCGAGGGGCACAAGGGGGCGACAACATTGATCTAATCCCACAGCAATTGGGAGGGAAAGGCGCGCGCATGGTAGGCACCTTCAACGTTTCCGGTGGCACTGTTCTTCAAATCATTGTTGGACAAAAGGGCATTAACGCAACAAGCGGCAACTCCGCCAATGGGGGTGGCGGTGGAGGGGGTGGCAGCTTTGTATGGGTCCAAGGCCAAACCAACCAGCCCCTTATTGCTGCAGGAGGGGGTGGGGGCTCTTGCCTTACAAATAACGGAGTTCCTCATTACTATGGCAAAGATGGCGTTACCACCAACGCCGGCAGCGGTAGCCGAAGCCACGATGCCTTTGGCAATGCTCCTGGAGGAACGGGCGGACAAGATGGATATGGTGGCTCTGGCGGAGGAAAAGGATGGATTTCCATCGTTCAAAACCCAGCAGGGAAACTAGCTACGAATTACGGAGGGAATGGAGGGTATGGCGGTGGCGGTGGCGGTGGCGCAAGCTGCTGCGGCAATCCCATGCACGCCGCTGGTGCCGGAGGAGGCTATTCAGGTGGCGGCGCTGGCGGGTCAACCTATTATTATGGCGGCGGTGGCGGCGGGTCCTACAACTCCGGCAGCAACACCTCAAGCTCCGGCGGTTTCCAAAGTGGAAATGGACAGGTTATCATTACCTATTAAGCGAGTATGGTTTTCAACCCGACAGCCCCTTCCCGTTCACTTCAGAATGCCACTTTAACCTAAATCTGTGGGCAGGTACACCCGCTCAATCCCTCGAGTAAAATACAGATTTTGATGCCCCGGGGCCTGAAAAGCTTTAATGCGGCGCTTCATTTCATTTTGGTCGTTGAGCACTTTGCTTACATCGCATTTTTCTAAAAAATCGTTCCGACTTGTTTTACGGGCCGACCAGGTTTCGTTTATGGGAACAAGAGCTTGATTGCCATGTATTTTTTCAAGCAAAGAAACGATGCAAACCAAGGCCATCTTATTTGCTTTCATTAACAGGGAAATGGGCGAATCGGTGGGTTCAACAGGGAAACGCAGAACCTCGACTATGGCTCCGGCATCCACGCGCTCTTCCATGAGGTGAGCCGTAACGCCGTATTCAGCTGCGGCATGGTAAACCGCCCAATGGTGGGGATCTCGGCCCGGGAATTCAGGTGGTCCGGCATGTACATTAACCGACAGGGCAGATTTTTGCAGTATAGACTTGGGAACAATTTGGTTGGTGTTGTGGGCCATTAAAATATCGCCTTCTTGAAAGACCTGCAGCAATTCTTCAATGGCATGCACAAACCGAACATGAATGCCTGCAAACGGAAGCAACAGGGGTGCTATTTCGGCAGACCGGGTGCTCAGAAACATCAAACGTTTTTCTTGGGTTTTCAAAGGCAGAGGGGAAATTTGTAAAACCCAAAGATAATCTCAATTTTCGGCCCTAAAAGTTCCCAAGCATAGCCGTTTAACATCTGATGTTTAAATTTACCGTGTAGGCTAGGTGTACCCCGTTTTTAAGAGTGTAAATTATGGGCATTCATGCCCTTTAGCCTGTCCGTTTGGAAATCGGAAAGGGGCCTAGGCACACTTTGGTTTCATTGAAACAACGTATTCCAAAGTTTTAAATCTAAAAATACTCGGCAGGTATCATTTTTAATGCATACCCAAAATCAACACCGCTTAGTTTATTTGTAAATTCGGCTTTTGACCCATTCAAATAGGGCCCATAAAAAAACGGAACCATCTTTTCATACTGCTGATTCTTGTGAAGTACTTGCAAATAGGTCAGAATATCTGTGTTGTAAAAGCACAATGGATTTTTAAACAAACAATTCTCTTGCGCAAAGCTGGGGCTAAGGCTCATGAAGAAAAGCAGACCAATTATTCCTATTCTATGCATTTTTTATCTTAATAAACGGTAGTTTGGTGGACTTCAGGTTTAAAAATTAATTTGCCCCTTGCATTTCGGATTGGGTTAAAATTTCCCTTGGAGGCAAGCCGTACGAATCCCATTCCGGCGGCAGGAGTCAACCCCCTTCAGGCCTTGTATGGGCTGCACAATTTAATCAATAAATTTCTTTGACTATTCAAAAATCCCATATTTTCTAGGCTCTAAGGCCGCCCACGCAAAGGCAGCATGATAAACAGCCCTGAGTCCCGCAGCAGGGATTGAGCCCCCTAATCCCCAAAAAGAGCCTGTTTTTGGGGATTCAATTCCCCAAATTTATACTATATGTGGGGATTATGATTGCAAGGACACTCGAGCCAATTCTAAAAAAACGGTTTAATCAAGGAAAGGCCATTGCGGCAGGGATTGAGCTGGCTACCCCGCAAGGGTGCCGAAGCCTGGCCCGCTAGGTGCGGAGGCGACCTTGGGAGCCCCCGCAAACCAGCTGGGCCAGCCTTTCGGCAACCGCGGAGTAGCCGCGAAAGCCCGTTTGCCGCCCATACAATCCAACATCATAAACCGCCCACAATCAATTATCATTACCTTTGTGCACCAACACCATGGCTGATGTACGGAAAACTTAAACAACACCTGACTCAGGAACTGGCTGGAATACAAGAAGCCGGCCTTTTTAAACAGGAACGCATTATTCAAAGCCCTCAGGCTGCCGAGATTCAACTGAACAGCGGACAAAAAGTTCTGAACTTTTGCGCCAACAATTACCTGGGACTGTCTTCGCACCCCAGGGTGCTTGAAGCCGCCCACAATGCCCTTGAATCGCACGGTTTTGGAATGTCTTCCGTGCGCTTTATTTGTGGAACCCAAGACATTCACAAAGCCCTAGAAAAGAAAATCGCCGACTTTTTGGGAACCGAAGACACCATTCTGTATGCCGCAGCTTTCGATGCCAATGGCGGAGTCTTTGAACCCTTGTTTTCAGAAGAAGATGCCATTATTTCAGATGCTCTGAACCACGCTTCCATTATTGACGGAGTGCGCCTGTGCAAAGCCAAACGCTACCGCTATGCTCACTCAAACATGGAAGAATTGGAGGCCTGCCTCAAAGAGGCCCAAGCCCAACGCTTCCGCATCGTTGTTACCGATGGCGTGTTTAGCATGGACGGCGACATTGCCCGACTCAATGAAATCTGCGATTTGGCCGACCAATACGACGCCCTGGTTATGGTGGACGAATGCCACTCGACCGGATTTATCGGAAAAACAGGCCGTGGAACCCACGAGCACCACGGTGTTATGGGGCGTGTAGATATTATTACTGGAACCCTCGGAAAGTCATTGGGAGGAGCCATGGGAGGTTTTACCACCGGCCCAAAAGAAATCATCGATATGCTTCGGCAGCGCAGCCGCCCCTATTTGTTCTCCAACAGCCTTGCCCCTTCGATTGTGGGAGGCTCTTTGGCCGTTTTCGACATGCTTTCTGAAACCACAGAACTGCGAGACCGCCTAATGGACAATGCCGCTTACCTGCGCAAAGGACTGCTGCAGGCCGGCTTCGATATCAAGCCTGGGGAGTCGGCCATTGTTCCGGTGATGCTGTACGACGCTGCCCTAAGTCAAAAATTCGCTCAGGAATTGCTGCTTGAAGGCATTTACGCCATTGGATTTTACTACCCGGTTGTGCCCAAGGGCGAAGCCCGAATCCGCGTTCAGCTGAGCGCTGCGCACAGCCAAGAACACCTTGATGCAGCGTTACAAGCCTTTGTTCGCGTCGGGAAGAAATTAAACGTTATTTCCTAAAGTATGGTCTATTCCATGACCGGTTTTGGCAGCGCCTCTGGGCCGGTGGGAAACCGAAAACTTCAGGTCGAAATTCGAAGCCTAAACAGCAAAGGTCTTGATGCTCAATTAAAACTGCCCCAAGAGTTCCGAGAATACGAAGGAGAAATACGGCAGCTGGCCGCCCGAATTTTAGAGCGAGGCAAGGTGGATTTGTGGCTGCAGTGGGACGACCAATCTCAAACACAGCCTGCCTTTAACGAGGAACGGCTCATGATGTACATCAGCCGATTTCAGCGCCTGTCTGCCCGCATTGGCCTGCCCGACTCCGATTGGCTGGGATTGGCCCTGCGCATGCCCGATGTGCTGGCGAATGCCCCCACGTCCCTCAGCGATGAAGAATGGACCCAAGCACAGGCTTACATCGAAAAAGCCATGCTGCACACCCAAGAGCACCGCCGTGCCGAGGGCGAAGCAATGGCCCAAAACCTAAAGCAAAACCTGGACCTGATTCTGGAACGCTTGGAACAGCTGCAGCCCTTGGACACAGGCCGCAAGCAACGCATACGCGAACGCTTGCTTAAAGCCTTAGACGAAGCCAAGCTAAACAACGAATCGGGCGAAAACCGCTTAGAACAAGAACTCATTTTTTACCTTGAAAAATGGGACATTAGCGAAGAAAAGGTGCGCTTAAGCACCCACTGTGCCTATTTTTTAGAAACCATGCACAGCCCCGAAGCCGCAGGCAGAAAACTCAACTTTATTGCCCAGGAAATGGGCCGAGAAATCAACACCATCGGATCCAAAAGCAACGAAGCAGCCATGCAGCGCTGCGTGGTTGAAATGAAAGACGAACTGGAAAAAATCAAAGAGCTGGCATTGAACATCTTGTGAGCGGAAAGGTCATCATATTTGCAGCGCCTTCAGGGGCGGGAAAAACCACCATATCCAGGTATGTACTGCAGCAGTGCCCTCAGCTGGAGTTCAGCGTTTCCGCGGCAACACGGGCTCCGCGGCAGCACGAGGTAAACGGCAAGGACTACTATTTTATGAGTCCGGAAGAATTTAAGCAACGTATTGACAATCAAGATTTTGTTGAGTGGCAAGAGGTGTATCCGGGGCATTTTTACGGGACCTTGCACAGCGAAGTCGAGCGCATTTGGCAGCAAGGCCACCACGTAGTGTTCGATGTAGATGTGTTGGGCGCCCTGAATTTAAAGCGCATTTACGGAGACCGCGCCTTGGCGATATTCATCATGCCGCCCAGCATCGACGTTCTTGAAAAGCGGCTTCGCAGCCGCAAAACCGACGACGAAAAGGCCATTCATGTGCGGTTGGCAAAGGCCGAAAAAGAAATCTCAACCTACCGAGGCTTCGACCGCATGCTGGTAAACAGCCGCTTGCCCAAAGCCCAAGCAGACGGGTTAAACATGGTTTTGCGTTTTTTATCTAAATGAATTTAACTTTTTTGGGCGGCGAACGGGCTTTCGCGGCTACTCCGCGTACCGAAACCGGGCCAGCCCGCGCCCGGCAGGAGCTCCTCGCGTCGCTCTGCCGATCAAGGGCCGGATGCCGTTTCGGTCCTTGCGGGGTAGCCAGCTCAATCCCTGCCGCGGGCCCCAAAAACGACGAAAATCAACCTTCTGTTAAACCCGACTTGGAAGGCGTAACCACGAAGAAAACACATGCAAAGACACAAAAATCGCGTCGGAAAGGGTAGCTACGAATGCAAAAATATGCGTGGTTAAATGGGTTGCGCCGGAGTCGTTGCGAGGGCCTTTAATTCGTGCATTCCTAACTAAGCTGCCCTGATTATACATCGAGCCGCCCAGCCCTGAAAGGGCGAAATATACTAGCACAGGGTGCAGCCCTGTGTATTTGTCCGTTCGTGCATCCGTTCATTCGTGCATTCACCCGTTCGTTCGCGTATTCACCCGTTCGTGCATCCGTTCATTCGTACATTCAACCGTTCGCGCATCCGTTCATTCGTGCATTCACCCGTTCGTTCGCGTATTCAACCGTTCGTGCATCCGTTCATTCATCCGTTCGTTCGTACATTCATTCCTTCGTTCGTTCATTCACCCGTTCGTGCATTCCTAGCTAAGCTGTCCAGATTATGCAGCGAGCCGCCCAGCCCTGAAAGGGCGAAATATACTAGCACAGGGTGCAGCCCTGTGTATTTGTCCGTTCGTGCATTCCTGGCTAACCTGTCCCTAAAACAGGGTGCAACCCTGTGTATTTCAAATCCCACACGATAAGCGGCCAAGCCGCCATAAATTTGTTACTTTTGTGCTGAACGCTGAATTTCGCTTAAGGCTATCGTCGCATGGACTCATTTTCCTACCTAAGCAACGCCTCTCCCGAATCGGTTGATGCCTTGTATCAAGCCTACCTAAAACATCCTGAAAGCGTGGATGAAAGTTGGAGGGATTTTTTCAAGGGCTTTGAATTTGCTCAACAGCATTTTCCTCAAATGCCTTCGGCCACCCAAAACTTTAGCTCTAAAGAGTTTAATGTTATGGCGCTGATTGAAGGCTACAGAACCCGGGGCCACCTGTTTACCAAAACCAATCCCGTTCGCGAGCGCCGAAGCTACAGCCCGAACCTAGCGCTAGAACAGTTTGGTCTTTCTTCGGGCGACCTTGAAACCGTTTTTCAAGCTGGAGTTCAAATTGGAATGGGGCCAGCCAAACTAAAGGACATCGTTGCCTACCTTGACGCGGTTTATTGCCACCACATTGGCATTGAGTTTATGTACATCCGCGATCCGGAAAAACTGCAATGGCTCAAAGAACAGTTTCACGAAATCAGCCACGAACAAACGTTTAACAACCAAGAAAAACTTGAAATTCTTGAGGCCCTGAACCAAGCCGTAGGATTCGAAAAATACGTTCACCGAAAGTTTGTTGGGCAAAAACGCTTTTCGCTGGAAGGCGGCGAAAGTTTAATCCCCGCCCTGGCCTCGGCCATTCAGCGTGGAGCCGAAAGTGGTGTAGAGGTCGTCGTTATGGGCATGGCCCACCGAGGCCGCTTGAACGTGCTGAGAAACGTTTTTCAAAAACCCGCCGCCGAAATCTTTGCTGAATTCATGGGCAACGCCTACATAGAAAGCAATTTTGATGGAGACGTAAAATACCACTTGGGCTACGACGGAACCGTTAAAACCGCCTCTGGGCAGTCCGTTCACCTAAACCTGTTGCCCAATCCTTCGCACCTAGAGGCCGTCGGGCCCGTTGCCGAAGGATTAACCCGGGCCTTTGCCGACCAAGATTTGGGGGGCGATCTGAAAAAAGCCATGCCCATAGTCATACACGGCGACGCAGCCATTGCTGGGCAAGGTGTTGTGTACGAAATGGTTCAAATGTCCAAACTAGAGGGATACCGAACCGGAGGAACCCTTCATTTGGTCGTGAACAACCAAGTTGGATTTACCACCAATTACCTTGAAGGTCGATCTTCTACCTATTGCACCGATGTGGCAAAGGTGGTACAGGCTCCAGTTTTTCACGTCAATGCCGACAATGCCGAGGCCGTGGTGCGGGTGATGCGCCTGGCCGTTGCCTACAGGCAGCGCTACAACGAAGACGTCTTTGTGGATTTACTTGGCTACCGAAAACATGGCCACAACGAAGGCGACGAGCCCCGATTTACCCAGCCTCTGCTCTACAAAAACATCGATAAACACCCCGACATTTACCAGTTGTACAAAAAACAACTGCTGGAGTCTGGCGTTTTAGATGCCGCTCAAGCCGAATTGAAAGAAAAGCAGTATGCGGCGCATTTGGATGAGGAATTGGAGAAAAGCAAGCAGGTTCAAGCCGCTTTTGTTCGGCCTTTCCTCGGTTCCAGATATGCCTCGTTCAAAAAGGCCGGTATTGCCGATGTAGAAAAAAGCCCCGCCACAGGACTTCCGAAAAAGACTTTGCAAATCTGGCTCAATTCCCTGAATTCCTTGCCCGCCGACAAGGCCTTTTTGCGGAAAATCTCAAAAATATTCGCCGACCGGCAAGAAATGGTAAAAACCGACCGCTTGGATTGGGCCTTAGGTGAAGCTTTGGCGTATGCCAGTGTGTTGGCCGAAGGGGGACACGTTCGATTGAGCGGGCAAGATTGCGTTCGTGGAACCTTCTCGCACCGGCACGCCATTGTGCGGGTTGAAGATTCGGAAGAAGAATATACGCCTCTAGACCATATTCCAGGAAAAAAAGGCCGCTTCAATGTGTACAACTCCCTGCTTTCGGAATATGCCGTGCTGGGATTTGAATACGGATACGCCCTTGGCATTCCCTCGGGCCTTACCCTGTGGGAGGCCCAATTTGGCGACTTTAACAACGGAGCCCAAATTGTTATTGACCAATACATTTCGAGCGGTGAAGACAAATGGCATAGCCAAAACGGTTTGGTAATGTTGCTTCCGCATGGGTACGAAGGCCAAGGTGCCGAGCACTCCTCGGCCCGGCTTGAGCGCTTCTTGAATTTGTGCGCCGAATTGAACATGCAGGTGATCAATTGCACCAGTCCGGCCAACTTTTTTCATGCCCTACGCCGTCAATTGCACCGTCCTTTCCGCAAGCCCCTGGTGGTCATGAGCCCAAAAAGCCTGTTGCGCCACCCAGAATGCGTCAGCTCTATCGACGATTTCGCCGGAAAAACAGCTTTCCAGGAAGTTATTGACGACCCTAGTGCTAAAGCCTCGGAGGTAACAACCTTGGTGTTTTGCAGCGGCAAGATCTACTTTGAACTGATTGCACGCAAGAAAGCGGAAAAAGCAAACCACATTGCTCTAATACGGATTGAACAGCTGTTCCCCTTCCCTGCCACACAGGTAAACGCAATAATTGACGGGTATTTAAAAGCCGACCGTTTTATTTGGGTGCAAGAAGAGCCCGAAAACATGGGGGCTTGGAGTTTTATCCTTAGAGCCAACCACAAAAGCCAAAAACGGGTGCTACCACTTGAAGTTATTGCTCAGCAGGCCTCGGCCAGCCCGGCAACCGGCTCGTCCAAAGAAGCTGCCCGCCGGCAAGCCGACATCATCAATCGGGTATTTGAACGCCCGGCTACATCGAAGACCTCATCGCGTACTGCAACCTCAAAATCTGCCTGATTATGATTTTATCCATGAAGGTGCCCAGCCCGGGCGAATCCATATCGGAAGTTCAAATCGCCTCTTGGCTTAAAGCCGATGGCCAATACGTTCACAAAGACGAAGACTTGGTTGAAGTTGATTCCGACAAAGCAACCTTGGCCATTCCTGCCGAAGCCTCTGGCATTTTGCGCATTACCATAGCCGAAGGCGAGGTAGTGAAGGTGGGCGATGAAATATGCACCATCGACACCTCGGCAAAAGCACCCGAGGGCGAAGCCGCCGCTCCGGCACCTGTTGCCGAGGCAAAAGCGGCTCCGGCGGCAGCACCAAGCCCTGTCAATACACCAACGGCCCCGGCAGCTCAGCCCAAGGCCGATGCCATTCCCTCGCCGGCGGCAGCAAAAATCATGCGCGAAAACAACATTAGCCCGGCTCAAATTCCTGGAAACGGCAAAGACGGACGCATCACCAAGCAAGATGTGTTGGCGGCCTTGGCCTCGGGTTTTGCGCCAGTTTCTGCTGCTGGAACGCGCACTACCGAGCGTAAAAAAATGAGCATGCTACGCAAAAAAGTGGCTGAACGCCTTGTGTCGGTGAAAAACGAAACCGCCATGCTTACCACTTTCAACGAGGTAGATATGACGGCCATTATGGCCATGCGGACTCGGCACAAAGAACAATTCGGAAAGGTGCACAACATCGGTCTTGGCTTCATGTCTTTTTTCACCAAAGCCGTAACACAGGCCTTGGAAGCGTTCCCCGCCGTGAACGCCATGATTGACGGAGATGAAATTGTGTACCACCATTACTGCGACGTGGGCATTGCCGTTAGCACCCCAAAAGGGCTAATGGTTCCCGTTATTCGAAATGCCGAGGACCTTTCTTTGGCCGGCATTGAACAGAGCATAAAAGACTTAGCCATTAAGGCCCGCGACGGAAAACTCAGCATTGAAGACATGAGCGGAGGTACGTTTACCATCACCAATGGGGGTGTTTTCGGCTCCCTAATGTCCACTCCCATCATCAATCCTCCGCAGGTTGCCATTTTGGGCATGCACAAAATTCAAGACCGCCCTATGGCCATCAACGGAAAGGTCGAAATCCGCCCAATGATGTACTTGGCATTAAGCTACGACCACCGCATTATTGACGGCAAGGAATCGGTGAGTTTCTTGGTGCATGTCAAAGAATCGTTGGAGAATCCAGAACGTATGCTGTTCGGTGGCAAATCGCCCGAAGAGGTGTTGCTGGGGCTGTAATTCGCCTGTAGGCCTGTTCGGCGCTTATTCCCAGCTGCTGTTTTGCTGATGGCATTGTCTTGCTGCACTTGATGCTATCGTTTACCTTTGTGCATTAACCTAGAAAAATGATACAACGCGTTCAAACATTGTGGATGCTGGCGGCGCTCATCAGCCAGTTGGTACTGGCTTTTCTGCCCTTTGCTGCCGGCCCCGGCTACAGTTATTCTGCCTGGACTTTGCTTGGCCAAGGGCATGTGCTTCCTGGCGCAAGCACCCTGCTTACCGCCTTTGGCATGGGGCTGCTGATGCCCCTTATGGCGGTATTTTTGTATAAAAAGCGGAAAGTGCAGGCCCGGGTTTTGGTGTACGCCCTGGTATCGCAAGGCTTGTTTTCCATTTTTGCTTGGGCCCGAGCCTTGGGCATGGAAGGGCTGAATTTGGCGGGTTCTGCCGGCCTATTTTGGCCGGTTATCAGCATTGTATGCTTGTCGCTGGCCATTCGTGGAGTTATGAAAGACGAGGCCTTGGTGCGCAGCATGGACCGCGTACGGTAAACGCGGGTTGCGACCGTTTTTCGGACTTAGATTTTTTTGGGGGCGGCAGCCGGGCTTTCCGGGTTAGTCCTCGGTGCAGGATTGGGGCACTGCCTAGCGGCCCGTAGCTCCCAAGGTCGCTCGGCCCGCAAGGCATTGCCAGCCAACCTGCCCGCTGCGGGCTATCCACGTCAATCCCTGCCGCAGTACCGAAATCCCTTCGTTTGCGAAATCTGCGAGGCTGCCTGGGGCCATCCTGCCGCCCGGCTTCGTTGGTCGGCCTTAAGAGCGCCGGTTGCCTTGCCCCTTGGGGACAGCCCGAATTAATCCCTGCCGCAGTACCGAAATCCCTTCGTTTGCGAAATCTGCGAGGCTGCCTGGGGCCCAAATTATTGCCAACGTGGGTGGTGTTTCAGGAGTTGATGAACTTAAAAGCTATGGAGATGTAACAGTTGAATTAACTTCGAAATTTTGGACTATGTTCGTTATATCAATTATTATGTTTATTGTCGACATATATTTTGCAAGGAAATTGAATAATATTAATTCGTCCCAAGATAATCAGGGAAATGAAACTAAATAAGTTTAATAATATTAGAATTTCAAAAGAAACTGATCAAGAACAAGCCCATAACAGCACCTAAAAGAAATTGGCGGAAATGTGCTCCGTAGAAAGATTTGTGGTAAAAGAATTTTTCTTCTCCGCAAAAGCATCTCGGTTAAAACCCGCCAACTTCTTTTAGCCGCAAAACGGACCCTGTATTGCGGATGCACTACAAAGCACTTACGGCTGCCCAGTGGGAAAAGGTATATCCCATTGCTATTTTAGACGAAATTCAAAAAGAGCCCTCTTTGATTGAAAGCATTAAGGCGGTTTACGACCAATTTGAGGACCCCAGGTATTTGCTCTTGGGCAGCAGTCAAATCATGCTCCTAAAACAAGTAAAGGAAAGCCTTGCCGGGCGGTGCATCGTTGAAGAGTTGTATCCGCTAACCCTAACAGAAATGCAAACGGATGGCTTTGACGTTCCGGCTCGGCTGTCTGGATTTCAGCAAATGCTAAAGGAATTAAAGCTGCCCAACATGGCCCCTGCTCTGCAAATGGATGCCCGACACCCCCAGATTTTAGCCGCATTTTCTAATTATTTACAGTTTGGCGGGTACCCTGCGCTAACTTCGGAAGGGCTGAGCGATTCAGAGAAAAGGGAATGGCTGCGCAACTACCAACGGACGTATTTGGAAAGAGATGTTCGGGACCTTGCGGAATTCCGGAATTTAGAACCTTTTGTTCGAATTCAAAAAACGGCAGCCCTTTCAACCGGGCAGCTGATAAATTACTCTTGGCTAGCCAAAGAGGCTGGAGTTCAAATCAATACTGCTCAACGGTTTATTCATTATTTAGAGCTGAGTTATCAGGCCATATTGTTGCCCTCATGGCATAAAAATGCATTGAAAAGACTCGCTAAGTCGCCCAAGATTCATTTTTTAGATCCTGGGGTACAGCGCAGCATTGTCGGAAATCTTGAGGGGAACCTTTCTGGCCATGAATTTGAAAGCGCCTTGATTGCCGAAATGTACAAGCAGGCCAAAAACATGGGTTTTACCGGGGATTTTTACCACCTTCGAACCCTAGACGGGCGGGAGTTGGATTTGTTGATTGAAACTCCTGAAGGGTACATGGCCGTCGAAATCAAAAAAAGCAACAGGGTAAATGCAACGGATGCTCGGCACCTTAAAGGATTGGAGGATTATCTTGACAAGCCTATTTTACAGCGCCTTTTGCTTAGCCAAGATCCAGAGGTAAAGAGCCTGGGCAATGGAATTATGGCATTGCCGGCCGCTTTGTTTTTATCATAAATGCTGTTTTGACAGCTGCCAAAAACGTACATGGGTTGGGGAGCCGTTCGCCATTTATGCCGCCCGCGGCAGGGATTGACGTGGCCAGCCCGCAAAGGGACGAGCGGAAGCCGCTGCCGCTAAAAAAGAGCGACCTTGGGAGCTCCTTTTTTAGCCACAGCGGCCCGCTTGGAACTGCGGACTGAGCCCGGAAAGCCCGGCTGCCGCCCAACAAAAAAACGTTTTACCCTTTTGGACCCGGCGTAAAAGCCTTTAAATAATGGGGTTCCAAGTAGGTGGCGTCGGCAAATTTCTGTTGCTCCAAATACTGATTTGCCAGGCGGGCAAAGGCTTGGGCGAAGGGGAGGTCGGGAAGCACTTTGCTGTACCCGAATTCTTGAACCAGTTTTGGGCTGCCATCGCCCGCGATCCAAGCGCCTTCTAAATCGTCTGAACGTTGAACCACCAAAGCCTGGTCGGGGCCAAGCCGCTCGGCACGGTGGTTAAACCGGGCGGTGTACACCTCCATGCGGCGCGCGTCCATAACCGGCATAAGCACATCGTGTTCTCCGGCCTTTTCATTCAAAGTCAGGTGCATAGCCAAGGCCAAAACATCTAAGGTGGGAATGGCCAAAATGGGAACGTTTGCGCCAAAGGCATAGCCTTTGGCCACCGATGCGGCGATGCGTAAGCCGGTGTAGGAGCCGGGACCCAGGGTGATGCCAACCGCGTCGGCTTTGTTTCCGTTCAAGGATTGCTGTGCCAGCACGGTTAACATTGAGGCGTGCTGCATGGGCTCATTCAGTTCGTGCCAGGCTGAAAGCCTGTTGTTTTCGATCAATCCACATCGGCAAACCGATGTGGAGGCGTCCATCAACAGAATGCGCATTAGGGTTCTACCAGTGTTTCGTACAGCATGGACTTGTCGACCACCTGAATAAGGTCGCCCTCTTTCAGGGTTTTAGAAATCAAGGAATAAGGACCAGAAACAACTTGTTTGTAGTTACCTAAGCCCGATTTAATTTCGATGTACTGAAGGTCTTGGATGCCGGTTTCGACTTGGAGCATTTTGGCTTTACCTGAGTCGGCAAAGAAAACATACTCTTTAAAGGAAGCAAGACTTGAGGCGGGTTGGGTGGTGTCGGCGCGGGCAACGACGGCGCCGATGGGAATGGACTTGACGCGTATGGCCCGCCGGGTTCTGATGTCGACCGAAGCAGACATACCTGGCCGAAAGGGCGACATTTTTGAATTTAGCCCTACGAGCAAATCCTGATACGAGGCGCGCAGAATTCGGATACGGACTTCAAAATTTGTAACCTGGTCGGTAGAAACGATGGCATTTTGCCCTGCAGGCGAATTGGCAATCGAGGTAACGACACCTAAGAAGGTTCGGTTTGAGTAGGCATCAACCTCAATGCTGGCCGTGTCGCCCAGTTTCACTTTTACGATATCGTTTTCGTTTACTTCAACCCGGACTTCCATGTTGCTTAGGTTGGCAATGCGCAGCATCTCGGTTCCGGTCATTTGGGCGGTACCCACCACGCGTTCTCCTTTTTCAACACCAAGGCGTGAAACGACGCCATCCATGGGCGACAAAAGTCGGGTTCTGTTTAGGCTTTCGTTAGCGGCTTTTAAACTGGCTTGGACGCTGCGCACATTGTAAGCGGCACCATCGACGGCTTGTTTGGCGGCTTTAATTTCGTTTTGAGCCACCAAATAGGCCGATTTGCTTTGTTCGTACTCGGCCGAAGAAATGGCCTCTTTTTGGTACAGTTTTGTGCTGCGCTGAAAAGCCAGTTCCGCTTGTTCAAACTGAGCTTCGGCTTGAGATTGACGGGCTTTTGCCGAGGCCAGCCCTGATTGAGCCTGAAGGACCATGGCCTGCATTCGATCGCTTTCAGAAGCGTAAATTTCGGGGTTGATTTCCATCAGAAACTGACCTTCCTTTACGGAATCGCCTTCGGCTATAAACAAGTCAACGATTTCACCTGAAACATCTGAGCTTATTTTCACTTCGACCTCGGGCTGGATTTTGCCGGAGGCTGAAATGGTTTCGACGATGTCGCGGACGGCTACGCTGTCGGTGTACACCATTTCACCATCGGCTCCGCCACATTGAACAAAAAACAGGCTAAGAAATGCGCTAAGGAAAAGAAAGAGCTTTTTCATGGTTATTTGGCAAATCGTTGGCCCTGATAAAATTCAAGAACCAGGTGTTTAAAAAGGGCGTCAAACTGTGCGATGACGAATTCGGCTTCGGCGTTAAAGAGTTTGGTGGTGGCATCGTTTAGTTCGAAGGCATTGGCGGCTTGGGCTTCAAACCTACTTTGAACATAGCTGAAAGACAGGCGCAGGGCCTCCACGTTTTTTCGGTTGGCCTCTAGGCTTTTTTCGGCAGCTTGGGCGTCGGCCCAAGACCGGTAAATGGTATTGCGTAGGGTTTGCCGTTCCTGTTCTAGGGAAAGTTCGGCCCCAATTAAACTCAACCGTGCGCGTTGAACGGCAGTTCGAACACCCAAGCCATTAAATACTGGAATGCTAAGGCTTAGGTTTAGGGTTTGAGAATTGTTTAAGCGAACTTGATCTAAAAAAGGTATGGGGGGCGATGTTGGGTCAAGGGGGTTTTGTTTTCGAAGGCCAGAATAAACCGTATTGATGCGTGCTCCGGCAGAAAGGCTCGGGAAATAGGAACCCCTTGTTGCCCAAAGGGATTGGCGGCCCGCGGTAACCCGAGCTTCGGCCGCCTGCAATCCAGGCCGCTGCCCCTGTGCCGTTTGAAACAATTGGTCTGGGCTTAGATTTGCGGCGGTTTTTGAGGAAACCTGACGAAGCATCTTTAAGGTTTCTGCCGTATCTAAGGTCAAATCGGGGCCGGGCAGATTTATGGCTTGGCTTAAAGCCAGTTTGGCCAAAACCAAGGCATTGTTCGCCCGAACGGCCTGAATTTCTTGGGTTGAGCGTTGGGCTTCGAGCAAAAGCCATTCTCCTTTGTTAAGGGCGCCGCTTTCGTACAGCACTTTGGTACGATTGCATTGGGTTTGCATTAGTTGAACCTGTTTTTCGGCAATTTGTGCCCGCTCTTGAGCAAAAACGGTTTGCAGAAACAAGTCGGCGACGTTTAGGTACATGTCGTCCAATGCCTGTTGAAAATCAAGGTCCGCCGCCTCTTTGGTGTTTATTGCACTGCGAAGCCCGTAGTACCTTTGCAAACCCCCGAACACAATCAAATTGGTAGATGCTCCTGTGAAAAAGGTGCTGTAATTGTCGTTTTGAAGGGTAAGGGAGTTTGGGTCAAAGCTCAAACCATAATTCTCAGAAAAGTCGGAACTAATGTTGGCGGTAGGTAGCATTTGTGCCCAGGCTTGGTGAAAACCTGCCCGAGCTTCATCGACCCTTAATTTAACCTGCTTAAGGCTGATGTTGTTTTCTTGGGTATGTTCTAGGCAGCGCTGAAGGGTCCAGACTTCTTGTGATTGGGCATAGCAGGCAGAAGCACTAAAAAGCAACAGGCTGAAGAGCCTCCCGACGTTAATCATAATGGTAAAGGTCTATATTCCATTCCAATCTTGTAAGAAATCATGCGTTAAAAAGTTAAAAGTATGAGCCCTATTGCCACGTTGTTTGAACATCGAAGCCGGCCTTTAGTTCAAAAACCTTTGTTGTTCGTTCGGTTTTCTCTGGGAAAAGTCGTTCTTTCCAATGGCCTGGCGTCCATCGGCCGTCTTTGTTTTTATCTGTAGTTTTTACTAGCCTATAACGGCCTGTGGGCAAAACCGCGGTGATTTTTCGGCTGCCCATTGTTGGTCTGAATGGGATTCGAATCTCTGGCTTTCCTTCTGGTTCTGCCCAAACCAAGGCTCCGTTCTGCATTTCCATTTCAGGAAGGTCAATGGTCCATTCCACAAAGTCGCCCGGTTCCAATGTTGCTTCTCCGGCAGGGATGGGCAATGAAAACAGGTCGATCAAGGCTGCGCTATCCCAAACCAATCGGGCAGATTTGCCTGTTTCAAGGTCCAGATTTAAATACAAAATGCCCTGCTGCAAGCTTGCTTCCACAGGAAGGCTGTCGGTAGGTGTAAACAAATGAAGTCCCTTGGCATTAAAGGTTGAGAGTGGCCGGTCGTAGCTAAGGGGCCAAGGATTTTGGGCTGGCCCCTGCAGGGTTGGCTTGCTTAATTTGGGGGGCAGGGGGCGCCCAGAAGGAAAAATTGTGCGCTGTATTATTTGTCCGTCTATTGAAAAAGCCAAATCCAGGCTGTCGGCTTGATTGAAATTTGGAAGCCACAGCAAAAAGGAATCTGTCGTTCCCTCGGCCTTTTGCAGCAAAAGGCCGGGCAAATCTTCTACGGGGTTTTGGATTGCCATTTTGGCGGCGGGGCGGCTTAACTTAAAGACCCATTTGCCGGCATACAGTTCCTTGGCCGAAGTTAAGTACAAAGAATCTGGCTCCTCCCTAAACAGCCAAAGCGTGTCGATGGAGTAAGGGTTGGACGGTTTGTTTTCAAATCCAACCCATTCTGAGGCTGGGCGGTTGTACCGCAAATCGGGCGAGGGTTCTTTTAATCCGAACAAAAAGAGGGGCTTTGATGGCAAATAACGAAGGCGTGCCCGCCCTGTTGAATCGGCAAGGGCTAAAAAGTCAGGGGCAGGCGGTTGGGAATCTGAATTTATGTCTTGATTAAAGGCCAATAAGGCGGCTCCGGGCATCGGAAGGCCTGTTTGTGCGTCTAAGAGGACGCGCTCCATCCAAGCTGAGTCTAAAATGGGGCCGGTTGAAAAGACCAGCCGAAGTTGGTTTGCTGGATTTCCCTCGGTAATATCGCGGATGGCCTCACCGAAGGCAATTTGATAGGTAGTATTCGGCCTAAGGCTATCTTGAAGTTGCAGCAGTACGGATTTGCCCCGAACTGAAATTTTTGGAGGGTTTTCTTGAGGTGGGCTCACCTGAACTTCTCGATCGGGATTTTTAAGGTCCACCCATTCGTCAAAGGTTAGGGTTATGCTGCCAGAATGAACATTAATGGCAAAGGTGTCGGGGGTTGATGCCCGCAAGGTTGGGGGCCGCTTGTCCACTGGACCTCCTGTGGGCATTACAGGATTAGCGCAGCCAAGCACCAAGGCAAGGCTTAGGAAAAAAAACAGAATTAAAGGATGCTTCCTGCCCATTTTTTGGCCAATAGATCCAAGAGGTGGCGCAGGTACCTTTCATCCATGTCTCCGTAAAAATTAAAGTCCGTTGAATCCATATCCAAAACGCCGACCAATTGATTATTTACGGCAAAAGGTACTACAATTTCAGAATTGCTGGCGGGGCTGCAGGCAATGTGCCCAGGAAAATCATGCACGTTGGGCACCACTATGGTGGTTTGTTGGCTCCAGGCGGCTCCGCACACTCCTTTTCCGAAGGGTATTCGGGTGCAGGCTACGGGGCCCTGAAAGGGGCCTAAAACAAGTTCCTGACCCTTTACAAAATAGAATCCAGTCCACCAGTTTCCAAGGCCTTCGTGCAAAAGAGCCAACAGGTTTGATGCTGCTGGCAGAAAAAAGGGCTCGTCTTTAAATACGCTTTCTGCCTGTCGAACCAGGTGTTTGTAGGTGGCTTGCCTGTCCACGCTGTTGAATTAGCCGCCGAAGTCGTCGAAGGCAACATGCTCTGGGGGAACACCCCAGTCGTCGCACATTTTAATGACCGCTTGGTTCATCATTGGGGGGCCGCAAAAATAGAACTCTATTTCTTCTGGCTCGGGGTGTTTGCTCAAGTAGTTGTCGATAAACGATTGGTGAACAAAGCCCAGAAATCCATCGCCGGGTGCATCCAACGATTCCTTAACCTGCCAATTGTCTTCGGGCATGGGCTCGGAAAGAACCACATAAAACTTAAAGTTGGGGAATTCTTTCTCGATTTTCCGGAAATGGTCGATGTAGAATAGTTCTCGTTTGGAGCGCCCACCGTACCAATAAGACACTTTGCGGTTGCTTTTTAGGGTGTGGAACAGGTGGAAAATATGGGCGCGCAGGGGTGCCATACCGGCTCCGCCGCCCACATACACCATTTCTTTCTCGGTGTTCTTGATAAAGAATTCTCCATAAGGACCCGAAATGGTTACTTTGTCGCCTGGTTTGCGGCTAAACACGTAGCTGGAGCAGATTCCGGGGGGCACATTCATCCATCGGTTGTTGGCCCGATCCCAAGGTGGGGTTGCAATCCGAATGTTCAACATAATGATGTTTCCTTCGGCGGGGTGGTTGGCCATAGAATAGGCGCGAAAGATGGGCTCTTTGCTGTCTAAGGTCAAATCCCAAAGGTTGAACTTATCCCAATCTTCTTTGAACTTATCTGGACCCGCAGGATCTTCGGAATTTGGAGTAATGTCGAAGTCCCTGAAATTGGTTTTGAATGCCGGAACGTCAACCTGAATGTATCCTCCCGCCTGAAAATCGAGGGTTTCTCCTTCGGGCAAGCGCACGATAAATTCTTTGATAAAGGTGGCAACGTTGTAGTTTGAAACAACTTCACACTCCCATTTTTTGATTCCAAAGATTTCTTCTGGAATTTGAATGTTCATGTCTTGCTTCACCTTAACCTGGCAGCCTAGGCGCCAGTTTTCTTTGATTTCTTTGCGCGAAAAGTAAGGTGCTTCGGTAGGTAGGATGTCTCCCCCACCTTCCATTACCTGACAACGGCACATGGCGCAGGTTCCACCACCACCGCAAGCAGAGGGCAAGAAAATTTTTGCGTTTCCGAGGGTAGATAAAAGTGTGCCTCCTGCAGAAACCTCAATGGGTTCTTGGCCATTAATGGTTATGCGCACTGGGCCTGATTGAGTCAGCTTAGACTTAGCAAACAAAAGCAGGGCCACCAGCAAAATGATGATGGTTAAGAAGACGGCAACGGCCGCAATCAAAAGAGTCGTGGTACTTGGGCTCATATGGTTATACTGCTGTCAAGATTAAATTTTAATTCCGCTGAAGCTAAGGAATGCGATGCCCATTAATCCTGTTAGAATAAAGGCAATTCCAAGGCCACGCAGTGGTGCTGGGATATTAGAATAGCGAAGTTTTTCGCGGATGGCGGCAATGGCAACAATGGCAAGAGCCCAACCAACGCCGCTACCTACGGCATAAACGGTGGCTTGGCCTAGGCTTGGAAAATCCTTTTCCTGCATAAACAGAGCGCCACCTAGAATGGAGCAATTCACCGCGATCAGGGGTAAAAAGATTCCCAAAGAGGAATACAAGGCAGGACTAAATTTTTCAACGGCCATTTCTACCAGTTGAACCACCGCTGCGATTACCGCAATAAACATAATAAAGGAAAGGAAGCCCAAATCGACTTTGGCCAATTTAGGGCTCATCCAAGCCAAGGCTCCCGACTTTAGCAGATAATTCTCAAGCAAGTAATTTATGGGAATGGTTACTGCAAGCACGAAGATAACGGCAATTCCAAGTCCAACGGCCGTATTTACTTTCTTAGATACGGCCAAATACGAACACATGCCTAAGAAGTAGGCAAAAATCATGTTCTCGATAAAAATAGACCGAACGAATATGTTAACTAGTTCCATTTCTGTAATAACTAAAGGTTAATTGGCCTCGATTAGTTTTTGGTTTTTGCTGCGTTGAATCCAAATAATGATTCCAACCATAATAAGAGCCATTGGAGGCAGAACGAACAATCCGTTGTGCTTGTACCCTAAATCAAGGGCCCACTGACCAATAATAGGGAAGCCCAAAATGCTGCCGCTTCCAAGCAGTTCGCGAACCACTGCAACGGCAACCAAAATAAGGGAATACCCAAGGCCATTCCCAATGCCGTCTAAAACGGATGGACCGGGCTTGTTTGCCAAGGCAAACGCCTCTAGGCGCCCCATAACGATGCAGTTGGTAATGATTAGGCCTACAAATACCGAAAGTTCTTTGCTCACGTCGTAAGCATAGGCTTTAAGGGCTTGGTCGACCACGGTAACCAGGGCGGCAACCACCACAAGTTGAACAATAATGCGAACTCGACTTGGTATAAAGTTCCGAATAAGCGAGATAACAAAATTACCCATGGCCACCACAAAAATTACACCCAAACACATAAATAGTGCGGGCTTAACCTGAACGGTTACCGCTAAGGCCGAGCAAATACCCAGAACCTGCACCGTAATGGGGTTGTCGTCGTTCAGCGGATCGGTTATTAACTTCCGATCTTTTGTGGTAAATAAGGGTTTGCGCTCCTTTTCAATAGCAATCGATTCGGTACTCATGGTTGCTGGTTTGATGCGTTTGTTTGCAAATTTGCCTGTTGAGTTGCGGGGGCAATGCCCGCTTTTTTAATGTATGCGTCGAAGGCTTTAAGGTATTTTTGCAACATATTGCTTACCCCATCTGAGGTAATGGTTCCTCCCGAAATTCCGTTTACGACATGCTTGTATTCTTCAGACGTTTCAGAGGTTTTTCCTTTTTTCTCAACAAGCACCCCGCGAAATTCATTGTTCTCGTATATTTTCTTTCCCTTGGTCAATGCAAATTGGTCTTGGAAAATAGCCTGCTTGATTTCCGCACCCAACCCTGGAGTTTCTCCTTTGTGGTCGAAATTGGCATAGAATACAGAGTTTAGATCAGACTCAATGGCTATGTATCCCCAAATTGGGCCCCAAAGACCGGTTCCGCGCATACCCAAAATGTAGCGAACGGTTGAGCCGTCTTGGAAGATAAACATGGGATACAGCTGTTCGGCTTCGGGTTTTTTCAGTTCTTTCGACAAATCCAATGTAAATGCATCTTGTCCTTGAACTTCTTCTCCTGCCGAGTTGTACACCTTTGATTCTTTGATGTATTGAACGAACATCTGGTCGGCTTCTTCGCGGGTTAAGGTTTTACCCATTGCGGCCGACAAAATGTTTTGGCGCTTCTCCATTTCGACGCTCTTTTCGTAGGGTTTGTTGGTGATTTCAAACACCACGGTGAGCAAAACGCCCACCAATACGACCAGCACCGCCGAAAATATCAGCGTGTAGCTGTTGCTTTCTTTATTAACCATGGGTTGCTACTTTAACTCGTTTCAAACGGCGGTTGATGTTTCCTTGAACCACATAGTGGTCAATCAACGGAGCCATAACGTTC
The DNA here is from genome assembly GCA_016866335.1 of Bacteroidota bacterium. Lineage (GTDB taxonomy): Bacteria > Bacteroidota > Bacteroidia > CAIKAF01 > CAIKAF01 > CAIKAF01. Next base: position 23,341 of record VGMT01000020.1, read on the forward strand.
ATAAATAAAATGGCCAGCATCATGCCTTCTGGGTATGCGGGGTTCAGCACCCGAATAATTACGGCCAACACTCCAATTAAAAAGCCATAAATGTATTTTCCAGTAGGTGTTTGCGAGGCGGTTACGGGGTCGGTGGCCATGAAAACGGCACCAAAGGCGAAGCCTCCAAAAATCAAATGGTAATAAGGAGGAATAGCCAAATATCCATTGTCTGGAAAAGCTCCGCTAAATCCATTCAATAAATAACCCATGGCTAAGCCGCCCAAGGCGACCGAGGCCATAATTCTCCAACTTCCAATTCCGGTAAAAATTAAAATGGCGGCTCCGATTAAAATAGCCAATGTGCTGGTTTCGCCCACAGAACCGGGAATTAAACCGATAAATCCAGCCCACAAGAAGTCGGCTTGCGAGGCAAACGACTGCCCGCCCATGGCTGCAACTTCTCCGCCCGATTTGGCAAACTGCGCCAGAGCCGTTTCGCCGGTATATCCGTTTACCACTTGTTCCCCAACACCCGAAATCCAAACCTTATCGCCCGAAATGTCGGCAGGGTAGGCAAAGAACAAAAAGGCCCGGGCGGTTAGTGCCACATTCAAAATGTTCATGCCGGTTCCTCCGAACACCTCTTTGCCAATAACAACGGCAAAAATAACGGCTAGGGTTAGCATCCACAACGGTAAATCTGGAGGGCAAACCAAAGGGATCAACATTCCTGAAACCAAGTATCCCTCGTTGATCTGGTGTCCTTTAATAATGCAGAAAACGAATTCAACGCCCAAACCTACTCCATAGGATACAATTACCAAAGGAAGCACCTTCCACATTCCATACATAAAAATGTCCATAAAGGCGGCTTGCTCGCCAATGGCCAAGAAATGTTGGTAACCTACGTTGTACATTCCCAGCAGCAAAGCAGGAACCATGGCCAAAATAACCATAGACATGGTACGTTTTAGGTCAATCCCATCGCGGATGTGAGCACCCTTGTGGGTGGGGTGTCCGGGGGTGAACAAAAACGTAGCAAAACCGTCAAACAGCGGCCAATACTTCCTCCATTTTCCGCCTTCGGCAAAATGGGGTTCTACATTCTCAACTAAACGTTTTAGTGGTTTCATAGTACCAATTCCGTATATCTATCGTTATTAGTGATGAACAGGTTCTTTGCGGCTATCAACCAATTCGCCGTACAGCAAATCGTGGGCGGAACGCACCATAGATTGCGATTCGATTTTAGATGTGCACACAAACTCGCACAAGGCAAAATCTTCGGGCGAAACCTCATAAATACCCAGGTTTTCTTGTTGCTCAATGTCGTCATTGTGGATGGCTTTGAGCAACTGAACGGGGTAAATATCCATTGGGAAAACCTTTTCGTATTCGCCAGTAACCACAAAAGCCCGGTGTTCTCCGTGCATGTTGGTGGTTAGGGCGTACTTTTTGCCTGGGGTAATCCAGCTGAAGAAGGTACGCGACAGGCTAAACTTATCAAATCCCGGAGCCGCCCAGCCAAAAAACTCTCTGTGCTTTCCTTCGGGAATAACGGTTACTTGGTGGTGGTAAAAGCCGAGGTATCCGTCTTGGCCCACCTCGTCGCCGGTCAGCACGTTTCCAGAAATAATCCGGTTGCCAAATTCTGTCTCGGCCAATTTTTGGTCTTTTAATAAGGAGGCCATGCTGCTGCCTTGAATGGTTTCAAGGTACATGGGTTTGTTGACGCTTGAGCCGGTCAAGGCAATTCGGCGGCTTCCGTCAAAACGAGCTTCCAAAATTAAAGTGCCGATGCGGGCAACGTCCTCTGCATGAACGTACCAAGCGAATTCGCCTTTGTTTAGAGGCGAAATGTGGTGCAATTGAACACTAACGCTTCCGGCGGGGTGCGCACCACTAAAGGCCACGTTTTCGGTGCCCGAAAAAGCGTTGGCCCAGCCAGCAGAATTTGCTTTGGTATGAGTGGTTAAGAACACTTTGGCTCCCGAAACCTTAGCCAAAACTTCTAGGCCCTTTTTAAAGGCTTCCTCTTTGCCTTTCAACAAGAACTCAACCGAAGGAGCCAAGGGGGCCGAATCGAATCCGCTCACTACAACCGCTTTGGGCTTAATGTCGGGAAAGGCAACCGCATCAAAAGGTTTGGTACGGATAAAAGCCCATGCCCCGTGGTCGCATAGGTAATGGGTAAGTGTATCGGCATCGGCGTTTTGAGCGTCAATGCGGGGAAATTCCAAGGACCTAACCGATTTGTCTGCCAAAATTTTGATGCCAAGAAGCACCCTTTTGGGGCCGCGCACCACTTCAACCACTTCGCCACTTACGGGCGAAACCACCTTGAAGTCGGGATTGTTTTTGTCGAAGAAAAGGGGGCTTCCCGCCAACACTTCATCTCCGGCCTGAACCAAGGTTTTGGGTTTAATTCCTACAAAGTCTGTAGGTTTAATCATCACCGTATCGGACACCGATGCGGGTTCTATACTCAGAGCTGCTTCGCCCACTAGTCGAATGTCAAGCCCCTTTTTAAGGTGAATGGTTTTTGCCATGCCTTTGTGTTGTAACTTAAGTTGGGTGCAAATTTAGAAATATCTCAACATGAATTTGTTTCTACAGTGGGTTTTAAGCATTTTATTTTTTACCTGCTGATGAACCCATGTTTTCAATAGAAACGTCCTATGGTAGCAAAGGGTTTAGAGGCTGGTTTTTTTAGATTGGGTTCAGGATTTTTGGGGGCCGCGCCCCTGACCGATACGGAAAGCCCACAGGGGGGCGGGGCGGCCGGAGCGAGGGGGCGACCTTGGGAGCCACCGCAGCCCGATGCCGCCACCCCCACGGCACCCGAGGACTTGCAGTGAGGGCAGGAAAAGGCGCAAAAAATAAAAAAACTTTGACTAAGCCCTTGCGAGTCAGCAATTCTCTTCCGTACTTTGCAAAAAAACAACTATGAAACTCGCTTTTTCAACCCTGCTTTTAGCCCTTGCCTTTTTGTTCAGTTCCTGCGAAAAATCCCCTACCGACTTTTTGGTGGAAAAGCCCTGGGAAGTGCAATCTCTAACCGCCATGGGCACCGATATTCTGCCTTTTATTTCGCAAGGCCAACCGGTGTCGTTGATTATGGACCGGGAAGGAAATTTTGACCTAGACCTTGTCGTAACTCAAATTACGGGCACTTGGTCCTTGTCGGCCGACGAAAAACAGCTGATTGTGGAAGGTCAGGGGCAAACCACCACTTGGGATATTCAGACTCTGAAAGAAGGCGAACTGCGCATGAGCACAACCCTTGATTTAGGAGGACTGCCCCAAAATGCTCAGCTGTACGCAACTCAGCCTTAAGCAATTATCCCACATCGTTGCCAATACCTGTTCCCCAACCCTTGGGCTAGATGTTTATTGCCCGTTGGAAAAGTATACCTTTGAACAAAACCAAACCATGAATATTGAAAAAGACGCGGTGGTGGGCATAACCTACACCTTGAAAGAAGCAAACAGCGGGGAGCTTGTTGAAACGGTTACCCAGGCGCAACCCTTTTACTTTTTATTTGGATTCGGGAATTTACTTGACGAGTTCGAAAGGCATTTGGATGGAAAGTCGGCCGGCGAAGCCTTTGATTTTCAGCTGAGCCCAGAACAGTCATATGGGCCTGTTGACACCGAGGCGGTGGTCGATTTGCCGGTTTCGGCATTTATGATTCAGGGGCGTTTTGCCGAAGAATATGTGAAAGAAGGCGAAATCATTCAAAAGCAGGACCCCGAAGGGAATGCAATGCCGGGAAGGGTCGTGAAGCGCGGACTGGAAACGGTTACCATTGATTTCAATCACCCTATGGCGGGCAAGCACCTTCCTTTTGCCGGCACGGTGGTTGAGGTGCGCGCAGCCACGGAAGAGGAGCTGGACCATGGGCACGTGCATGGGCCGGGCGGGCATCATCATTGATTGGGAGAGGTTTTAGATTGTTGAATTTGGGCGGCAAGCGGGCTTTCCGCACTACTCCGCAGGCCCCGAAAGGCTGGCCCAGCTGGTTTGCGGGGGCTCCTAACGTCGCCTCCGCACCTAGCGGGCCAGGCTTCGGCTCCTGTGCGGGGTAGTTGCGTCAATCCCTGCCGCCACCCGTGGCCGTTTATCTTTCCGCAACATCCGGAAGGTTGAACGTTTGCCGGCGACGGGCCGACCAGCCCTGAAGGGGCGAAATACCCCAGCACAGGGTGTAGCCCTGTGTATTCAATCAATCATTCGTTCGTTCACTCGTGCCTACCCCGGCGCAAAAAATTTAACCCGGAACATTCCTGGCTACCCTTTCAGACGCATTTTTTGAAGAGCGTAATTTCACCAGGAAGATGCCCTCTCTGGGGCATCCGGCAAACATTTTCTTTATCCCTATTCCCTAGGCATCAGAACAAGTCGTTCCGGTTTGCTTCCTGCCCAATTCAAAAAATATATCCCCGGCGGAACAGCCTTTAAATTCAATTCCGGCTGCAAAATAGCACCGGAATACCACGCTCTTCCTTGCAGGTCGGTAATGCACAAAATTTTTCCCATGAGCTGCTCCGAAAAATGCAGCATGCCAAAACATGGATTGGGGCCCCAGCCCAAGGCACTTGGTTCTGTAAAACCCAATCCTTGAAGTTGCGACATGGCCGATGAGTACCTTGAGCCAATGTATGGCTTTACTGCCCAAATGTCGCTGTTTGTACTAAAGTTCTGGCTCCAGCGCTGCTCGTCGCCCAAATATCCACTAGAACCATTGTAATTCGGGTCTTGAGCAATGAAGGGCTGAAGTCGGTTGCGCAGGCTATCTAGGCGGGGAAATAGATGGGTTGAATTAAAAACGCTGCCCAGAAACTGTTCAACATAGCCTTCGAAGTCGGCACGAAACTCCGGAATAGCAAGCAGTTTGTTGGTTAAAGGCGCCTCGGCATTGTTGCTGCCCCAGTCGTGGATGTCCCGATCGTCCGCATCTGGACACACATTCCAGTGGATACCAAAGGTGTTGTCCATGTCGTAAGGGAAGTATTCCCAACGGTTAAACTGGGGAACGTAATACAGGTAGAAGTTGTTTTTGTTGTAGTAGTAATTGTCCCAATGTCCTATTAGAATTTCCATTGCCAGCGATTTCAAATACCCTTGCACATTGAACCGGCTTTCGATTCCTGATTTAAACTGTTGGGCAGATGTTTGATTGATGAATTGGATTAAATCAACCAAACCAGAATAATCGTCTTGGGCCAGCAGCGTTTTTAATTCGTAAGCCCTTTCATTTAAGGGCGATGGGTTTACGATGTCTTTGTAGGTTTGTTCTTGACTGCCTTCCCAGGCCAGGTCGGCGGGCCAGGTGCATTTGAATAAGGGGCCTACCGGATTGCTTCCAAACCGTGTCTTCACAAAAAGTTCGTCGGCATATTCAGCAAGAATGCGCAAGCCTTGGTATTGCCCATTGATGTACACCGCTGCGGGATTGCACCTAGGAACATGCACCCCTGCTTTATCCATTAAATAGGCGGCTGTAATTTCCCTTGCCATGGATGGGTCGTTTCGGGATCCGTTCAGGGCTATATTCCGTATTCCTTGAAGGGTTTGGCCAGGCTGCCAATGGTTAAAATCCAAGCGATAACTAAGTTTTCCGGCCGGGGCGTTGCGCGAGGTATTTCCCCTAAGACGAATGGCGACCTGGGGCAGGGTATCGGCTTGGTCGTAAACAACAGTACACATGAATTCCCTGTTGGTCCAGCGTTCGGCCGAACTCCAAAGCAAACTAAGCGAATCGGGAGCAATTTGAATGTCAACCCTATGAACCTGTTCGTCAAACAGGGTTCCCGTTAAGGGGTAAATAGCCTGTTGGGCCACCGAAAGCAGGGGGCTCGTCAGGGCCAAGAAAAGGAAGCGCAAGCACATAGTGTCAAATGTACACAATTCGTGCTTGCTTTTTCAAAGCATTACCAAGAAACAATGACCTGTCCGTGTCCCGACTGAAACCCAGAGCTGTTGTTTTGGTTGGTTCCGGTGTTGTAAGACCCGCCACCGCCGCCGGCTCCGTTGCAATTGGTACCACCGCCGCCGCCGCCCGAATATCCGCCGCCGCCGCCACCGCCGTGGTTGCCGTTTTGGCAGCCATAAATAAAGGTGTCGCCGCCACCACCGCCGCCGAATCCGCCGGTTGAATTTCCTCCCACTCCGCCGCTGACAATGGCTTGCCCGCCGTTCACTCTTGGGGCCGAACCGCCGCTGCTTAGGTATCCTGCTCCGCCCCCGGCATTTCCCCAGGCTCCGCTGCACAGCGAACCGCTGCAGGTGCCGATGGCTCCGCCGTTGCCGTTGCTGCCCGCGGCTCCGCCGCCGGTAAACATGCCCGCCTGTGCGGTATTCGAGGTGGTTCCGTGGCTTTGAGCATTATTAGAATACGCATTGTTGTGCCCTGTTCCGCCGCCACCGCCAGCTGCAATGAGCAAACCGGTTCCGCGTTTCACAACGAAGCTGCCTCCACCGCCGCCGTTTCCTACCGAGTTGGGTGCCGACAGGCCTTGCTGCCCAACCAAAATGTCTAAGGTGTCCCCGCCCGAAACCGAAAAAGTGCCAATCATGCGGGCTCCTTTTCCGCCGCCGCCGCCGCCTTCGGCTCCACGGGCTTGCAAAGTAACCGATGTGGTGCAGGCGCCCACCACAAACATTTGCCAGTTTCCGTTGGGCCCTGTGGACGTTGCATTGAAGGTTTGAGTGCCCGATTGATAAACGCAATTGATCACCGTTACCTGAACCGTGTCGGTGGCCGAACACCCGTTCAGGGTTCGGGTTAGAATAACGTTGTAGGTTCCTGCTTGGCTCCAGGTAACCGATGGGGTGGCCGAGGTGCTGGTGGCGGGGTTGCCTGAGGCAAAGCTCCACTGATAGGTTCCGCCGGTTTGCTGGCTGCTGAAGTTGGCTGGAGAATTCAGGTAAATGGCATTGGGAACCACAATGCTCGGGTTCACAAATACACTATTCACCGTAAAAGAAGTTGGGGCTGAACTGCCACAACCATTGTTTGCCGACACCGTAATAGTCTTGTTTCCTGTACTTGTGTCGGAATTGGCCGTCATCAACAGGCTATCTTGTCCTGAGGAAATTTGCCAGCCTTGGGGAACAGACCAAGTGTAATCAACCGCACCCAAAACAGAAGCTATGCTAAACTGAAGGGCCGTATCGCCTGGACAAATGTTGGCCGGTCCAGAAATGGTTGATGGAGCTGGAGGCGGGTTTGTGCAATCGCAACGAACATTGTTCCAACCTCCCGGAAAATACACCTGCACACAATGCACAGTGCTGTTGTAAATTTGAAGACCTACCGCAGGACTTGCAATGGCATTGCGTTGGGTTGTGGTTAAGCGGGGCATAAGCAGGCCCCGGTCGTTAAAATTTACCTCCAAACCCGCACTTGAATGGGGGGTGGTGGTTTGATTTGATATTACCACTCCTTGACCAAATAGGAATATTGGAAACAAGGAAAGGGTTAAAAGCCAAGGGAATGGGTTCATTTTTTTATTTCGAAGGTAGGAAGTTTTCATTAGGGTTATTTCGCTAAAGCCTTAATAACACGTTCGGGTTGAATGACCACGTCTTTCATAAACAAAATATAGGGAAAACTGCTGTGCCGCTTATTTGCTTTAAAATAGTCCCGAATTTGCTTTAGGGATAAAGCCGATATGAGAGATAAATTTAGCTCCATTTCTGAGTTGGTGTCATTGATGAAATCGTCACTGAAATCAGGGGCAATTAATAATGTTTTTATGATACTATAGCCATTTGTCATAGCTACCTTTTTATATGAAATCAATTGCCTGGAAACAGCCGAGAACTTGTTGTAGCCCTGATCCTTTGATGTTTTACATTCCACAAGAATCAGGTTCTTTTCCCCCAAATTGATGAGAATGTCAATTTTGTCTTTTGCCGTATTTAAGGTTTTCCTTAACTCCTCATCAACATTAAAACCAAGTTCTTGAAACAACTGCTTTGTTAGCGCTTCAAAAATCAAACCCAATTCCGCTTCTTTTATCTTTAATCCCCTTTCCTTAATAGAATGCAAATCTCGATTTGCAATATCCACATACCCCTCTAAAAACAAATTCTGAGTGTCGGTATAAAACTCTAAAATATTATCTAAGAGACTCCCTCTGCTTTTTGCCCCAACCGAATTTATAAAACTCTGAAGGCTAGATTGATTAAGAATATCTAATACGTCCCTTGGCTTAATATTATAATTAATCAAGCCCTCTCCTGAAAGCTGAAAATCGTCCTCCAATTGAAATTCTTTTAAAAAAATCAGCCGAAATCCAGCAACGCTTGAATCTAAATCGTTTATTAACCTGTTGTAACCATCTAAAGAAATGCCTATGCGCTCATCATTATTTAGGTCCTCAAAAAATTCTATAATGCTGTTAATTTTATCTTCAAGCGTACTTCCTTTTAATGGAGCCGCTATTTTTAGGCTATTACCCCAAAAATCATTTAACCATTTCTTTTTTTCGGTAACAGAAAGGGGTTCTTTATGAATGTCGTCAATCAAGACCTTTTTGAAATTTAGGCCCCCATTAATAATAGACCTTATTTTGTCATCAAGTCCCTGTTTAACATCTAAATTATGCTTTCTACAAATTAGGTTAATTTGGGGCTCTTTAAGCGATCGTAATACCCTTCTAAAATGTTTGTCAGAAAGGTCCTTGTTTCTAATTTTTCTTAAAATTTCGACTATTTCGTCAGGAACATAAATAATGTTGGTTTTTTTCGAAAAGAATATTACACCGATGTTTTTTAAGTCATTAATTATCAAATCTATATCCTGCTTAACAATTGGAATCACCAAGTAGTTTATTTTTTTTACTTCTTCTTGAGACAATTCCAAACTTTCCCTTAAGGCATTTAAAATAGATTGTTCGTCCTGACTAATTTTCTTGTCCCTGTTGTTTGCAAAGTCGTTGTTATAAGAAACTTTAAGGCAATTAAGGTAGATATTATAGTCTCTTTTTCTCTGATTTTCAATTTCTGATTTTTCCGCTTCTATTTGCTCTTTAAGAGTCTTTACCTCCTTCTGAATATGTTTGATTTCGCTTTCGTAAAGTTTAGAGAACCAAACATTCTTCATTATTGAATTACCATCCCGAATTAAAATATCAATTAAAATATCAATTTGCGATTCTGTATTATTGAATTCTTTAATTATATGATTTTTAAAGGCTTCCTTTACCAAGTTAAAAACTAGGGATACTTCACGATTGTCTGCATCCTTTAAACCATTTGAGGATTTTCCTGAGAGTACATTTTCGATTTCCTTTCCACTCAAGCCCGTCGAAGAAATGAGAGAATCCAAGATTTTGATGAAGGCATTTTTTTCAAATGAATTTAATTGCTCAAGTACCCTTTCTAATTTCATAAAAAATGTATAATGTTTAGCCAAAAATAGGGTTTTTTGTCCGTTTAAATAAATTCGATTGGCCCCTTCTGGGTGTTGTTTCAAACGATAAACTCCCCCTCTAAATTCGTACCTTGTACCCGAATACAAATCAAACGTTGCCTGATTATGATGAACCGACGTCGATTTCTTCGCCAAACTGCCGTATTGGGCGCTGCGGCAAGCCTTGCCCCGGGAATGCTTTCAGCAGAAGCCCTGCGCGATCCTAAAAAAAAGAGCGACGCACACCTATGGGTGGTGTTTTCGGGAGGAATTGCCTTGCATGTTCCAGATTTAGATGGCTGGAACGTGCATGAACAGTGCCCCGTTCCATCTCTTGGGCCGGTTGAGTTCTTTCAAGCCCTAAATTACTCAGGCTTTGACCCCCAAAAACACCGGGATCTTGCCAACCACGCCTTAACCCAAAACGGATTTGACTTCTCGATAGGAGCCCTTTTTAGCAACAAAAGCGGTGGACTGGCCGAAGACCTGGCCTTAATTCAACAGGTTCCAACATGGATTGAAAAACACAAGCAGCTGGCGCTGATTTTGGCAGGCACCGAGGCGGCCCATTCTAGCCTGAAACGCTACCGCTTAAATCTGGAATCGGTAGGAAAAGCCTTAAGCCAAGCCTTTCAGGTTTGTGGCGCCCGACCCAGCATTACCCTTATTTCGCCCTTAGGCCGAAACCGAACGCCCAATTCCATGGGCGGTTTTGACCACCATCACCCCGATTGCCTGCGCGAGGGCTGGCTGGCTCGCTTTTCTTAATGCCTTATTTGGCCCCGGCCGCGCTGCCCTTGTAGCCAAGTTCTGTCGATGCCGATTCTATAAAACCCCAACCCAATTTTGGCAAGGTCGCCTCGGTTGCCATTAGAATGACAACGTCGTGGGCGGCCAACTGCTCCTGCAAACGGAGTTGTTTAACGGTAGTCGGGCTTTTAAAATGCTCGGGATATACTTCGTGGTTGTAAAACCAAAAGTGCCCAGGATTAAAACTCCGCGATATTCCAAAATTAAACAGCCCCCAATAAAAGCTGTCGCTAATCACCATTACCGCCGGCCGCTGCTTGCCTTTTTCCAATTCAAATTTTAAAACCGGATAGGCCATCGGAAACGATTTCATGTCCCATAAAAGGTTCATTCCGCCCGCTATGTCGTAGTCGCTCCCCCGGGGCTGATCCCATTCTACCCGATCCCAAGATATGCGGGGCAACCTCCAGCCGCATTCCTGTTCAATGCGGCGAATCAAGGAGTCGCCCGCCAATGCCATTCCATACTCACTCCAATGAATGCCGTACTGGGGGTAAAGCGGGTACGCCGATCTTGCCTTTTGTTCCAAAAAATAGGTGTGGAAATCAAGAACGGGTATGCCTTGCCGTTGCGCTTCGTGCAGGTAAATTTGGTGGTTTGTGGTTCCGCGCTGCCGCACACGATCTTGGGGAATGTACTCGGAATAATACGAACCCTTGCCCGCAGCAAACACCAAGAGCAAGAGCTTGCCTTGGCGTTGCAAGGTTTCGCTGATAAATTCGAGGCGGTCCATGCGCCGGCGAATGCTGTCCCTTCCAATGAAATCTGAGCCATAGTAGGCCTTTATGTAGTTTTCTTCGAACAGGTACCGCTGTTTTCCTACAACCACCCCTTTGGCTCCGGCTTTGTTAAATAGGCTGTAGTTGATTTGGTTGTTGGTTCGTATCCACAGCGGCCGAAACCCTACATGGTGGTTTAACCATGCTTCGGATTCAAGTTGAAATTCCGCATCCCACCATACTTTTAATCCCAACACAGGGATGCCGGGCTCTTCAATTGCCCCTTGAAGTGGTTTTATTCCTATGGGAGCAAACAAACCCTGAAAGGCTGGCAGCGCCAACAAAAGCAGCCAAAGTCCCCAAACCCATTTCCCTATGTTGCCCTGCTGCTTCAAAACCGAAAATAAATAAAAGGATTAAAAGAAAATCCGGCGATGCCCGACAGGCACAGCCACCACAATACCAAAGAAATGGACGAAAGCAACACATGGCGCCGACCGCTGTGTTCTGCAAAATATACCGCATTTTGCAGGGCCTGCCCTTTGGGCAACAAAACCCAAAAGGCGAAAATCAAGGCCGGCAAAATCCGGGCCCACACTTCTGCTCCTGCTGCAACAGTCTGACCCCTTTCAAAAGCAAACAGCCTACCCATGAATTCAAGTGCTTGATTCAGGTTTTCAATACGGAAAAAAGCCCAGCCCAGCATCACCAAGCAAAAGGTAATTAGGCGCGGAAGCCAAGGGCCCATTTTTTGGTAAATTCGGAGTAAAAAACTGCGTTCAAGCACCAAAAAAAAGCCGTGGTAGGCTCCCCAAACCACAAACGACCAGGACGCTCCATGCCAAATGCCCGAAGCCAAGAATACCAACCACAAATTCAGGTAGGTTCTCCAGCCCGGTCCTCGGTTTCCGCCCAAGGGAATGTACAGGTATTCGCGCATCCATGCACCCAAGGTCATGTGCCAGCGGCGCCAAAATTCGGTGATGCTGCCCGACACATAGGGGTTGTTGAAGTTTTCGGGCAAACGAAATCCCATGGTCTGGGCCAGCCCCAAGGCCATGTCTGAATAGCCGGAAAAGTCAAAGTAAATTTGCAGGGTGTAGGCCAAAAGTCCCAGCCAGGCCGAGGCGCTGCCCAGCCCCTGAACTTCGGTAGCAAAAACTTGGTCGGCAAAGGCCCCCACATGGTTGGCAATAAGCACCTTTTTGGCCAGGCCCAAGGCAAAACGGTACAAACCTTGAAGCCGGTTGTCGGCGGTTTCGTGCTTCTGCCGGTCTTCTATTTGCCCGGCCAAATCGTGGTAGCGAACAATGGGGCCTGCTATCAGCTTCGGGAACAGAATAATATAAAGCTGATAATCCCAAAATTTGCGCAAAGGCCGGTGCACCTTTCGGTACACATCTACCACGTAGGTTATGGTTTCAAAGGTGTAAAACGAAATGCCAATGGGCAAAACAAGTTTGGTCCAGTGAACGCCCTGCATGCCGCCCAGGGCAAGCACTCCATTTAGGTTTTCAATAAAAAAGTTGGAGTATTTAAAGTAGAACAGCAGGCCCAAATTCACCAACAGCGATAGGGCCAGCAGGGACTTTCGCTTCCAGGCTACTGCCATGGAATCCATAAGGCGAACCAGATGAAAATCAAGCAGGGTTGTACCCAGAATAACAAAAATAAATCGGGGGGCTCCCCAGCTGTAAAAGACAATGCTGAACAGCAAAATCACCACATTTTTTGCTTTGCGGGGCGCCCTGGTATAGCAAAGCAAAAAAAGAGGCAGAAAGTAGAGCAGAAAAACAATGCTGCTAAAAACCATAGGGCAAAGAAACGGAGAATTGCTCGGTTTTAAAGTTGGAGGATTGTGGGGGGCGGCAGCCGGGCTTTCCGGGCTACCCCGCAAGGGTGCCGAAGCCTGGCCCGCTAGGTGCGGAGGCGACCTTGGGAGCCCCCGCAAACCAGCTGGGCCAGCCTTTCGGCAACCGCGGAGTAGCCCGGAAAGCCCGGCTGCCGCCCAAAAACTCAAGAAAATTCGGTTAAAACGCCATTCCGAACTGCGCCCCCAACGAAATGGGAATTCCGGAACTGCCCTGCAAGGTGTTGCTTGCATTTAAACGGGCCGAAAATGTGGGCCCCGCATAAAAAGATAGCCCCGAAGGGCGGGTGTGAACCATGGAAAGCGACAGCGACCCAGACAGGGTAAAAGGATTCAATCCCTGTATTTCGCCCACCTCAGCCTGAGCTTGGTCGGAATGGGCTGTGGCCCGGTTGTACATCAAAAGCCCCGGAAAAACAAAGGCCTCGGCCTGCCATGACCAAGCATTGGGCTTAAGCCCCCCGTTCTTTTGGGGCCTAAAGCTAAGCCCCAAAGCCAAGGAAATCTCTGAGCGCTGTACATCTATTCTCTGCATGGGCGAGCCCAACAGCGTGTCGGCATTCAAAACCTGTGCCTCTGATTCGGGAGCAAAATAGTCGATGTTCATGGTCAATCCAGAAACAGGGCCCAGGGGCGAGATGATGTTGCTGTGCACCGGACCGCTGGCGATGGAATTCAAAGGAGCATAGTGCAAGGCCCCCCGTGAAAACGTGAGTTGCTGCCAATTTAGGTTTATTCCGGCATTTAAACTCCAGTGCTGGCCCATGGGGCAGCGCAGTCCCAGCTGAATCCAGGTTGTCTGGGCACTGGGGTCGGCAGCCGTGGCTTTTCCTAAGGCAACCTGCTGTGGCAAACTGTGCGAGGTTGATTGAAGGCCCCAGTTTATTCCGGCACGAACATCTAGGCCCACTCGGCTCGACCTGCCTGCGCGGGTCGTACTAGGCTGTTCAAAATGGGAATAAATCCCCTCGGCCTGCCGTTGAATTTGAATCGGTTTGGGTCGCTCTTCAACCCATTCTATGAGCCCAATTTGTTCGGCCGAACCTCGATTTTCCGAAAGCCCAATCGCTGTTTTGGTGTTGAAGTTGGGTTCTTGACCTGGAAAACCCGGCTTGCCTATGTTGGTTTGGGTGGAGTGCTCCGCCAAGGCCGGGGCATTGGGCCCCAATTTGGCCCTTGGTCCTTGAATTTTTGGGCCTTCGGGAATAAAGTCAAGCACCTGGGAAGATGGACTGGGCAGATGGGGGGCATCGGGTACGGATAACCCCGACAGCATGGCCAAAATCAAAACGGAGGCAAAGGCAAAAATCCGTGTCGGCCAGGCCCATTTTGCCTGCGTTGGGGCGG
>VGMT01000021.1 GCA_016866335.1 Bacteroidota bacterium
ACAGTATTTTCCTAAGAAAATGGACTTTAAATCTATAACAGAAGAACAAGTAAAAGAAGTTGAACTCAAAATAAATTCACGCCCAAGAAAACGATTCAAATTCGAAACACCTATATTTGTAATGAAAAAATTATTGTTTAATCCAAAAGTTGCATTTGTGGCTTGAATTCAGCCTGTTAAATATTGCTTGAATTTTAAAATAACACACATTAGATTTTACCTTTGTTTCTTAAAAAAATTAGGATTATGAATTCCTTCAAACTTAGCCTCATCCTTTTGTGTTTGCCCATGGGCTTGATTTTTGCCCAAACCAACCCAGCTCCGCGAACCCTGCCTTATTCAGAAAACTTTAATACTATGTTGGCACCGACCTATCCTACGGGCTGGGTGGGCTGGAGCCAAGCCATCCTGGCGGGTGCGTTTCAAACCGCAGCACCTACCGGTGACCGTGTTCTTGCTGCCAATGGTACCGCAGCCCTTACGACCAACAACGTGTACGATTTTTCTCAAAAACTTGGCTTTTTGAACAGTGGAACCACGAACAATGGTTTGGCAACGGCCTTGGTAACCACTGGCCTTGCAAGCATTAACGTGAGTTATTCCATTATGACCATCCGCGACAACAATGAACGCACTTTGGTGGTTGGTTTGCAGTATCGGGTAGGTACTTCAGGAGCCTTCACCAACATTCTTGGAACCTCATACCACAACAACCTTACTGTTCAAACATCAGGAAATGCTGGGGTCAATGTGCAGACTAGAAGCATTACCCTGCCTGCAGCGTGCAACAACCAATCGGTGGTTCAGCTTCGTTTTATTGCCAAAGACTCTACGGGTGCCGGTGCTCGCCCAAGTTTTGCTATCGATAATTTTTCAGCTTCCGGAACCAGCTGTTCAGGGTTTTCGATTTCGGCTTCGGCCCAATCTGCCACAACTTTTTGCCAAGGTGGTTCGGTGGTCTTAAAAGCCACTGGAGCAAACAGTTACCTTTGGAACAACAATCAAAGTGGAGATTCCATTGTGGCAACCCAATCAGGTTCATACTCCGTTGTTGGTACAGACCCTTTTGGCTGTACTGCCAGCGCTGGCCCTATTGTTGTAACCGTAAACCCTTCACCTGCATTAACCTTAACACCAAACGGGCCAACCGTTCTGTGCCAAGGTGATTCGGTAACACTGCTAGCCTCGGGTGCCAATACTTACATTTGGAATACCGGTCAAAACGCAGACTCAATTACGGTTTCGGCGGCAGGAACGTATCAGGTGGTTGGTACTGACCAAAATGGGTGTTCAGATTCCAGCTCGGTGCAGATTGGCGTCAATCCTTTGCCTTCCATCAGTATATCTTCAAATGGTCCCTTGACTTTTTGCCAAGGTGGTCAGGTTACTTTGTTGGCATTTGGTGCCCAAAGCTTCCTGTGGTCCTCTAATTTGGTGGGCGATTCCATCGATGTTCAACAATCGGGAGGGTATTATGTAATTGGAACAGATCAAAATGGATGCTCCGATACATCTCAAACCCTACAGGTTATTGTAAATCCTTTGCCTGTGGTTACCATTACTCCAAACGGACCCACCACTATTTGCCAGGGCAATTCTGTTCCATTTACAGCTCAAGGCGGCAGCACCTACGTTTGGCCATGCGGTTGCCCAGGTCAAACTCAAAACATTAACCTTGCTGGGCCGGTAACGGTTTGGGGAACCGATCAAAATGGCTGCAGCGATTCTTCAAATACCGTAATGGTTACCATCAATCCAAACCCAATGGCTCAAATAATTCCCAGCGGGCCCACCGTATTTTGCCAAGGCGGTTCAGTTAGCCTAATTGGGGTAACCGGACTGAGCAATTCATGGAGCAACGGGCAAATTTCCGATTCAATCACCGTAACCCAATCGGGATTATACAGCTTAACCGTTACCGACGGCAATGGCTGCACCGACAGCTCTTTTATTCAGGTTACGGCCAATCCACTGCCAATTATTTCTGTTTCTGCCTTAGGAAATACAACCTTATGCCAAGGCGATAGCGTTGAAATTGCGGCCACAGGGGCACTTATTTACCAATGGAATACCAACTCAAATTCTGCCAGCATCTGGGTTAGCACTTCAGGAAATTATACGGTGTTTGGAACCGATCAAAACGGATGTTCCGACAGCTCAAATACGATTGCAATTGTTGTTTTAAATCCCCCCGTTGTTGTTCAGCAACCTAGCAACGTTCAAGAATTTGTTGGCAATTCAGCCACCTTTACTGTGGGTTCTCAAGATCCCAACGATACCTTCCAATGGCAGGGCAATACCGGCTCAGGATTTACAAATCTAAGCAACGGAGGTCAGTACGCAGGAACAACAACAAATATGCTTAGCATCAGCAACTTAACCTTGGCCAATTCGGGCTACACATTCCGTTGCCAAGTCAGCAATTTGGCTTGCTCTACAAACAGCCAACAGGCTTCCCTAACGGTAAGTCCAAATTCGAGTTTCACGAACAACGGAAGTTCAGAATTCAGCATTTTCCCAAATCCAGCCCACGATTTCATCTCGGTTTGGCAATACGGGAAAAAGGTTTCCGATTCCTACACCCTTAGCGATTTGCAGGGCCGAATTTTGGGCCAAGGCAGGCTTAATCCTGGTTCTACCTCGCTGAATATTGAATTTTTGCCCGCCGGCACTTACCAGATTTCTGCAGGTGGTAGCGCAATTCGCTTTATCAAAGAGTAGGTTCTCGATAAAATTCTTGGGTTTTTGGCGCTTTAACCGGCTGTCGCTCCAAGTCCTCGCCCTGCCGCCCTGCCGGCTGCGCGCTGCGGTGGCTCCTCGCGTCGCCTCCTCGCTGCGGCCGGCAGCCGCGGCAGGGCTGTGGGCTTTCCGACTCCATCCGGAGCGCAGCCCCTCAATATCTAGTGCCAATTTACTGGTTAGGCCACAGGCATTGCCTTAATTTCATTGTTTTATTCTAAAGTCTTGAACTATTTTAGGCTTTAATTGTTAAAATTTTGTTTCAAACACGTTTGGAGTTTTAGCCTTTTCGGTTCCAATCTTTACATTCCTTTCCCTATGAAACGTATACGTTTTGCCTCTGTAGTTGTCTTTTTTGTCCTCGCTCTGTCAATCCGTTCGCAAGTGCCAGCCTACGTCAATCCATCGGGTTTGGTAGGTTGGTGGGGTTTTAATGGAAATGCCCAAGATGCGAGTGGCAATGGCTTTAACGGATCAGTAAACGGAGCAACCCTAGCCAACAACAGATTTGGCAATGCCTTTTCGGCTTATTCTTTTGATGGCACCAACGACCGCATTACGGTTGCAGACGCCCAAGCCCTGAATCCCGGGCAAATGACCATGAGTATTTGGGTGCGCCCTCAGGCATTTGGCCCAAGCGAGCAATACATCGTGAATAAGTCGTTTGACCCAGGTCCCCGGCATTGGTCCATTCGCATTACCAGCACCGGACAGCTACAGGTTGAAACCCGAATCAACAATACGTATTATTTGTACTCAGCAACCGGACCTTCAGCGAATTTATCTTTAAATCAATGGACCTTTTTATGCCTTATGTTCGATGGAACCCGAACCATTTTGCTTCGCAACCAAGACACCGTTGTGAATGTTGCGCAAAGTGGTAGTATGACCTCCTCAAATTTGGCCTTGAACTTTGGCTACTTTCCGCATGCCAACATGCCTCCTTTTGGGTATTTTTTCAATGGTCAATTGGACGATGCCGGTATGTGGAATCGGCCGCTGACCAAGTGCGAAGTCAATAGGCTGTACAACGCCTCTGTATTAACCAACAATACCATCCTTTCTTCTACCCCCTATGCACCAATGACCCACGTGGTAAATAGTGCGGGGCTGATTTACAATCCCGATTCCATTAGCATTACTCAGGGCGATGCAGTTCAATTCCAAATCGGAGGGAGCCACGATGCCAGGGAAGTTTCACAAGCCACCTACAATGCCAATGGAAATACTTGGAATGGTGGGTTTCAAACTGCATTCGGAGGTGGATTGGTTAATTTGCCCAACCTAGGAACCTATTATTATGTATGTACACCCCATGCTAGCCTTGGAATGAAGGGGCGAATTTTTGTTCAACCCTACGCCGGGAATCAAGCCCCTATTTCTATTTGTCAGGGCGACAGTTCCCAATTGCTAGCCACTGGCTCTCAATCGTACGTGTGGAGCAACGGTAAAACCGGCAGCAATACCTACGTTAAAAATACCGGTGTTTATTATGTGGTGGGCTTTGACCAACATGGATGTCCAGACACTTCGGCCAGCATTAACGTTACGGTTAATCCAAGGCCAACAGCTACGGTTGTAGCTTCGGGCCCCCTTCAATTTTGTTCTGGGGGATCTGTAAGTCTAACAGCTTCGGGGGGTACGTCCTACCTGTGGAATACAGGATCAACCTCGGCGGCAATTCAGGTTCAAACCTCCAGCACGTTTTCGGTAATCGTTACCGATGCCAATGGCTGCAAAGATACCTCGGCAGTTTTTACCACTCAGGTGTTTCCTAATCCCATTGCCCAAATTCAAAACCTAGGTCCCACCTCCTTTTGCTCTGGTGCTTCGGTTCAATTGCTGGCCTTGGGAGCACCCAATGTGCTTTGGTCAAACGGCAGCACCAACGACACGCTCACCGTTACTCAAAGTGGCTTTTATCAAGCTACTGTTACTGATACCAACGGCTGTTCTGCCTTAAGTCCCTCGGTTCAGGTGAGCGTTTTTCCTCTTCCAAACGCGCAAATATCTGCTTCGGGACCTACTACGTTCTGCCAAGGAGGCTCCGTACAATTGTCGGCCACCGGAGGAAATACCTATCTGTGGAGTACGGGTCAATCGGGGGCCTCGATTTCTGTGAATAACCCCGGAACCTACTTTGCGGTCGCTTCTTCCAACCAAGGTTGTCAAGATTCAAGCAACGTTATTTCCATCACGGTCAATCCCTTGCCTCTGGTTTCCATTCAAGCTCAGGGACCTTTGTCTTTCTGTCCAGGCCAGTCGGTGGCTATGAATGCCCAAGGAGCCCAAACCTATGTATGGAGCAACGGACAAACAGGAAGCAACATACTGGTTTCGCAAGCAGGAACGTTTGGTGCAACGGGCACAGATTCTCTGGGTTGTCAATCGGTTTCAAACCTTCTTTCAACCTCTTTGCATCCTGTTCCTGTGGCTCAAATTCAAGTTCAAGGGTCCTTGCAGTTCTGCCCCGGCGACAGTGTGGTATTGTTGGCCCAAGGGGGCGATACCTATATATGGAGCAATGGTAGCACAACCGCTCAGCAGGTAATTCAACAAAATGGGGCTTTTTCCGTTGTTGCCAGCAACTCCTTTGGGTGCTCCGACACCTCAACTACCTTAACCACTCAGGTGGTTGCCGCCCCCACTGCAGTAATAACGCCTTCTGCCCCTTTGACCTTTTGCCAAGGCGATTCGGTGGTCTTGCAGGCCTCAGGGGGCAGCACGTATCTATGGAACAACGGCAGTACGAGCAGCAGCATTACGGTTAATATAGCCGGAAATTGGTTTGTTCAAGCTTTTCTCGGTACCGGTTGTGTGGATACTTCTCAGTCTGTAAATACTCAGGTTTTGAGCCTTCCGAATGTGCAGGCTTCCGCTTCAGGGCCCAGCTCCTTTTGCTTCGGAGGTCAGGTCTATATTTTAGCATCTGGAGCCTCTACCTATCTATGGAACACAGGACAAATCACCGATTCCATTTCCGTGGCTTCATCGGGCAATTACACGGTGCTGGGTACCGATTTGAATGGTTGCAGCAATGCCTCAGCGCCTGTAACGGTAACTGTTTTTCCCCTTCCGATTTTAAGTTTAAGTCCCAGCGGTTCCGTTTCAATTTGTTCCACAGACAGTCTTGAGTTGACCGTTCAAGGGGCCTTGTCTTACCTTTGGAACGATGGTATTCAGGTATCTTCGCGGTACCTAAACCTAGCCGGATCGTATTGGGCTACCGGCACCGACGCCAACGGATGTGCTGCTGAAAGCGATACGCTTACTCTTTCTGTACTACCCACACCCCAATGGATTGTTCAGCCTTTAGACAGTTCGGTTTTGGTGGGTAACCCAGTTGGCTTTACCGCTCAGATTCAGGGTGGCAATGCGGTGTATCAATGGCAAATAAACCGTGGCAACCTATGGGAAATGCTTGCCGATACAGGTACCGTGAGCGGTTCCAATTCAGCTAACCTTAGCTTGGCTTCGGTTGATTCAGCTTGGAACGGATACCGTTTTCGTTGTATTGCGAACCTCGATGGTTGTTCCGACACCTCAGACCTAGCAACATTAAACGTTGAAATTCCCGTTAATGGCTATTGGACGCCAAGCGAAATGCCCTGGTCCATTCTTCGCAATCCTTCGGGTTCCAAACTTCAGATTCTAGGGCCCGATGCTGAAGTACGGTACCGCATTTTTGATTTTTCAGGACGATTACTTCTGCAAGGAAAGGAATCGGGTAAAGGCCTGACTATTGATGTTGGAAGTTTGCCATTGGGTTGCTATTTACTGGAGCTTAATTCAGAAATACACCGTTGGAATACCCGGTTTTGCCCTTGATTTTTGAGCTTTAGGTGGCAGCCAACACAGGAATATTTTACAGAACTGAATTGCAGCTGGCTTTCAAAGTCCCTATTCTTTTCTGAACAAATTTTAATCGGAGTCTCCTCTAAGAGGCTATACACTTTGCTTATCCATAGGTTAATTTTTTATTTCTTCCATCAATCCACAAAAAGTTGGCTTAATTTTGAATTATACAACTTTATACCATGCGTTTATTGTTTTCCCTAATTCTGTTTTTGTCGGCTCAGGCGATTTACGCTCAAGGAGTTCGAATTGGAGGCAATCCCGGCACTCCTGATCCCTCGGCTATTTTAGATGTACACGATACCACCAAGGGGTTTTTGCCTCCGCGGTTAACAACGAGCCAGCGGAATTCGATTCAGAATCCTGCCGATGGATTGATTGTTTTTAACACCACAACCAATTGCTTGCAAATGTCCACATCGGGTATTTGGTTTGATATTCGATGCCAATGTACCTATCTACCCAATCCAAGTTTTTCGGGTTCCAACCAAGGTACTACCAATCAGGCAATTTCATTTACGCCCGCCGTGAACCTAGGACTTTCTTATTCTTGGACCTTTCAAAGCGGCAGTCCTTCCAGCAGCAACAGTGCATCACCTTCCGTTACTTGGACTCAAACAGGTAGTTTTAACGTTGTTTTGGTTGTTACCGATGCGAATGGTTGCGTTGATTCCAGTACTCAGCAGGTTACCATTAGCAACCAAGCACCCCAAAGCTGTTGGCACATCAAACAAAACAACCCCAATGCAACCAGCGGTATGTATCTGTTAGATCCAGATGGTCAAGGGGGCGCAAGTGCCGACCAGTTTTATTGCGACATGACTACAAGTGGTGGTGGATGGACCCTTATTGTCCTAACCAACGGCAACGTATCTGGACATCCAAACGTAGGTTTGTCGGCTGCTAAAAACACATTAATAAGTACGAATGGAGGTCAAGTCTCGGCCAATTTAGATGCCTTTGATCAATGGACGGGCACCAATTTTTGGAATCAGTTGGGAAGTCAAGGGCAGATGCTGTGGAAGGTAGGGTCTGCAAGCGGCAGTATTTTGGATATAGTTCGAAATAATTTTAATATCTACAGCAACGGCGATAGGGTTAGTTTCAGTGCTTATCAGGCATTGCAAGGAGGTATCCCCAACATTGATTACAACAACAATGGTTATTTGCAGGCGGCAGGTAGCAGTACTGGAGGCAGCAGTTGTACCATTGAATCAAGCCCCAGTGTGGGATTACACGGGCCTTGGTTTTACCATAGCTGCAGTAATGTTAGTCCTTGGTGTACCGGCCATTCTGATTGCAGTGGCTTGCCCGTGCGGATGCAATGGAGGAATCAAAGCAATTATACAACGGCCACTTCTCCCAGTTGTTCGAACCACGGAGAAATCTATGTGCGCTAGCAATTTGGGTAAGGAACAATTATTACCAAAGGGGGTTTAGACCCTATGGTAAGTAATAGCTGAATCTGCCAAATTAGTAAATAGGTTTTTGGGAGCCTCGAGGCTTAAGCCTTAACAAAAATGATTGTAAACCGCCTTTAAATGTTCTGCCAGCATGCTTTCATTGCTGCCTTCAATTTGGTGGCGTTCAATGAAATGAACCAACTCCCCATTTTTGAAAATGGCAATGCTGGGCGAGGAGGGAGGGTAGGGCAAAAAATATTCGCGGGCCGTTTGCACCGCTTCGGTATCAACTCCTGCAAAGACTGTACTTAAAGCCTCGGGGCGTTTTTCGTTTTCTAAACTATGAATAACGCCTGGGCGGGCACCTCTGGCAGCGCAGCCACAAACGGAATTCACTACAACCACATGAACGCCCTCGGTATTTTCTATTGCCTCACGAACTTGGTCGGCCGTTTCTAAAGAGGCAAATCCTCGGTTTACCAATTCAGCACGGCAAGGGGCAACTATTTGTTCTGGATACATAATCACTTTATTTGATTCGCAAATTTACAGGAAAATTGCGGTTTGATTTGGATTCCATCGTTTGTGACGACCCTTTTTAGTGATTTTAAACCTTTGAAAAGGACTGTGGAGTATGACATTTGGAGGTGGCTCCTTTATTCTCGGTCAAATTCCATGCGCATGCCCGAGTGAGCTTCAATCACTTGACCTTTATCCCAAACCTTAACCCCATTTACCCAGGTTGTTTCAATTCGGTGTTGAAAGGTTTGCCCCTCCATGGGACTCCAACCACATTTGTACAACAACCCCTCTTTGGTTACTGTTTCTGGATGGTTTGGGTCAACCAAAATCAGGTCGGCCTGGTAACCGGTTTCAATAAATCCCCTGTTTTTTATTTTGAATAAGCGAGCTACCTGATGGGCCATTTTATCTACCACTTGTTCTGGACTAATCCAACCTTGCAAGCTCAACTCCAACATGGCTTGAACGCTGTGCTGTACCAATGGTCCCCCGCTGGGACAATCAAAATAGGGTTGGATCTTCTCTTCAAGGGTATGTGGCGCATGGTCGGTAGCTACCACATCAATTCGGCCATCAAGCAATGCCTGCCTAATTGCATCTCTGTCTTGCATAGATTTAACAGCAGGATTCCACTTGATTCTGCTTCCTTTTACTTTGTAATCTTCTTGACTAAACCACAAATGATGGATACAAGCTTCTGAGGTGATTCTTTTGTTTTCTAAAGGACCCGGTCGAAACAAAGAGAGTTCTTTTTCAGTAGATATATGAAGAATGTGAATCCGGGTGTTGTATTGGGTAGCTAGTTCAACAGCTCGAGCCGATGAAGCATAACAGGCTTCTGCGTCGCGTATAACAGGATGGTAATCCATGGGGACCTGTTCGCCAAAGCGTTGCCTTGCAAGTTCTGAGTTTCTACGAATGTGGTCTTCTGATTCACAATGCAAAGCAATGATGCCCGGAAACTGCCGAAACACTTCCCTCAAAATACTGTCCTTGTCTACCAACATTCCTCCGGTCGAGGAGCCCATGAATATTTTTAGCCCACAAACCCGGCTTAAATCTGTTTTAAGAATCTCATCAAGGTTGTCGTTGCTGGTGCCCATGAAAAAGGAATAGTTCGCGGGCAGGCGTCCTTCAGCCAAAGTGTACTTGTCTGCCAATAAAGCTTGGGTAGTTGCAGGCGGCTTTGTGTTTGGCATTTCCATGAACGAGGTGATTCCTCCTGCTACCGCCGCACGGCTTTCTGAAAGCAAATCGGCTTTGTGGGTCAAGCCCGGTTCTCTAAAATGCACCTGGTCGTCAATGGCACCTGGCATTAGCCATTTTCCTTTTGCGTTTATTACCTCTTCTCCAGATTCTGGGCGACTTTGCCCCCAGGGCACAATGGTTACAATCTTTCCCTCACTAATTCGAACATCGGCCATTTCTCGGCCTTGAACTCGAAATACCTCGGCACCGATTATCCACATGGCTTTATTTTTTTAAGTACCGTTTTACCCCCGTCAAACGCAAGGATATAACACCCCAAATGGCTTCTTTGATTATTTTTTTTGAAATTTTTGAGGTCCCTTCTTGCCGATCGGTGAAAATAATGGGAACCTCTTTTAAGGTAAAACCCAAACGAAAGGCAATGTACTTCATCTCAATCTGAAAGGCATACCCCTTAAACCGAATTTTATCCAAGTTTAGGGCTTGAAAAAATTCCCTTCGATAACATACAAAGCCAGCGGTTGCATCGCGTACCGACATCCCAGTTATGGTGCGTACATAGGCCGAAGCATAATAAGAGAGCATCACCCTACCCATTGGCCAATTAACCACATTCACCCCCGTTACATATCTAGATCCAATGGCAATGTGGGCTCCTTCTTGAGCGGCCAAAAGCAACCTTTCTAAGTCGGCTGGATTGTGCGAAAAATCGCAATCCATTTCAAAAAGGAATTCATAATCACGGCTTAAACCCCATTCAAAAGCGGCTAAATAGGCCTTGCCTAGGCCCTCTTTTTTCGTTCGGTTAAGAATATGCAACCGGTCTTGATAGACCGATTTAAGGCCCTCAACCACTTGAGCTGTTCCGTCGGGCGACCCGTCGTCTACCACCAATAAATCAAAATTTGAGGGCAGAGCCATTACGGTATGAACCATACGCTCAATGTTCTCAATTTCATTGTAGGTGGGAATTATGACCAAATAAGGGCTCAAGGGTATCTGTTTTAACAAAGATAGAAAGACTTATGCCAGTTTAAGCCATTGCTCAAATCTTATGTTGGTGTAGATGAAAATGAACTCTTTATTTAGATTTTCCATACATCAAACGTTTCAACAAGGGATTGAGCGATGCCACCAATAGGCCTGCCGTTACAGGCACCATGGTGAATATCAAAAAGAAGGTGCTTAAACTGTAATTGGTCGAAATATGTTCAATTTGACCTCCAAGCGTGGCGGCCAATTTGTTGCCAATGGCAATGGCCAAATACCACATTCCAAACATAAAGGCAATCATGCGTGGCGGCACCAGTTTTGATACATTGCTTAAGCCTACAGGCGAAACACAAAGCTCGCCAAGGGTATGGAAAAGGTAGGCAACAACCAACCAAACCATACTCACCTTTACAAAGCCCGGGGCGGCTCCTTGGGGTATGACAGCCGAGCCAATGGCCAAAAATCCAAACCCCAATCCCATTACAATTAATCCCAGCCCATATTTTTGAGCTACGCTGGGATTGTATTTGCTGTCCCACCATTTGGTGAACAACGAGGCAAAGGCAATGATGAAAAAGGAGTTGAGAATGGAAAACCAGCTGGTGGTAATCTCTACCAAATTCGAAACAGGTTCTATCACCTTGGCAGGAATTAAGGCACTTTCTTTACCACTTTGCTGGTATGCCTCCCGAACCTTTGCCTCGTTTTTGGAATCCATTAATACCCAATTCCCTTTTTCCTTATGCAAATAAACAACCTGATTGGCTACAAGCTCTCCCGAAGATTTTAGCATTATAGAGGTGTCGCGGCTCAATCCCAATTGCGTTTGGCTTTCGGTTTTAGGCCGCCATTCTACCTCGCCCGCTGTGTTTGTTTGTTCTATTAAGGGCAATGAAATACGGTAGGCAAGCTGCTGGCTGTCGTTGTACACCATCCAACCTACAATGCTCCAAACTACAATGAAACTAAAGCCCATAATCAGATTGGCCTTGGGGATGCTGTTTCGGGTTTCTCTGAGTAATTTAATTAATACCCAGGTAATGATTCCTAGTGGAACGGTTGTCAAAAGCGCGTTAACAATACGGTATGTAACTGCCGCAGAATCGGTCAGCGTTCGCTGGGTAAAATCGCGGGCAAAAAGCACCAGTGAGGTGGCACCTTGCTCGAAGGACATCCAAAAGAAAACAGTGAAAAAGGCAAAAATCACCACGGCAATCATGCGGTTGCGAACGGGTTTACTGTAACGCATTAAACGGCTAACCACCACCGTTAACAAGGCTGCCAAACCCACCAAAGCAAGAACCACTGGACCGCTCAAAGGACCCACCGAAAGCGCCTCAGGAATTAAATTCACTTTGGCAATAGTGCTTAATGGGTCGTTCAACAAATAGCTTAAACCAATACCGGCAGCGATGAAAATTAAAATGCCATCTACCAGAGTGAAGGGGTTTCTTGGCTCTGGATCAATGGGGGCTTCCATGGTGTTGTCTGACTTTTCTGTTTTTTTTTTTGGTCGGTCCCCCAATTCGCCAAACAAGGGTTTGGCTAACCAAAACTGCAGTGACCCCATGAGCATAAAAATTCCAGCTAAACCAAATCCCCAACTCCAACCAATATTCTCGGCTAAGTAACCGCAAATCAACATCCCAAAAAAGGCCCCAGCATTTACACCCATATAAAATATGGTGTAGGCTCCATCTTTCTTTTCGGGTAGGTCTTTGTACATCTGCGAGATGAAACTAATCATGTTGGGTTTGAAAAATCCAGTACCCATGACCAACAATCCAAGCCCTATGTACAGCGAGGCTTCCGTTTCTAAGGCCATACTGGCATGACCCGCAGTCATTATCAATGCCCCAATCAGCACCGCCAGCCGATACCCTAAAATGCGGTCTGCCAATATCCCTCCAACAATTGGACTTAAATACAGCAAGCCCGCATAGGTCCCAAATAAAGCACCTGCTTGCTTGCTAGACCACTCCCAGCCTGGATTTGATCCTATAGCCGCCATGGTTAAAAAATTAATCAGCAGAACCCGCATTCCATAAAAAGAAAACCGCTCCCACATTTCGGTGAAAAACAACACAAACAGTCCGGCAGGATGCCCCAAAACCCGGCTCTTGAAAAAATCAGGGGTTGTACTCATAAAGGCGAAGATAGAAATTTAGGTTAAGGCTGGGCTTGTTGGTGGGCTAGTGGTTAAATGCACTGGATTTTCAAAACACAAATCCTAGGCCTTATTCTAAACCTAAAGCTTGAATCAAAACACGGGCAGATGTTCGATTTGAATACAGGGTTTGAAATTCAGCCAAATCTATTTTATTGCTGGTCTTTACGTTTTCTTTTATTTCTGAAGCTCTGGTGTAAAGATGCACCCAAGGCTCCAATCCCGTTCCAACAGCCAATTCTCTGTTTACCCAAACAGGCTTGCCACTGGCCAAGGCATTTAATATCCTCAATGGGACACCCCCCATGTATTCGCCACACAATACATGCGCCTCAGCATTTTTGTTTAATTCTGTTAGCAACCCTTCGCTGGGATTGGGAATGCATTTTATGGATTTCCTTTCTACTTTTGATATATGCTCCAATCCTTGACCCGCTAAAATAAGCTCATACTCTAAACCAGTATATTCCAATAAAAATGCGTTTAGTCTTTGGGCTTGGTTGGGCTGGGTAAAATTGCCTTGCATAAGAACATAGGGCTTATTTTCGGGTGCATTTTTCTGAGCAACCTGAAGCTGCTCCCAGTCGCGAAAAAAGGGCGGAACCCAGTAAACACGTTCTGACCTTTGTTGAAAAAGGGGCAGCTCTTGCTTAGATAGCGGAAATAAGGCGCTGGCCAAACCCAGCTCTTTTTCTTGTTTTTTTAGTCGGTGGGCTTCTAGATTAAAATAAATGGATTTCCACCCCGAACTTGCCTTGGCTATTCGTTGGTAGTAGTTAAACTCTATGTTATGGCACCGAACGAACAAGCCCCGCTTTGGCCAAGCTTTTCTCAATTCTTTTAACCAGGCAGTACAATGCTGACCTTCAAACAAAATGGGGGCATTGTCTATGTTTAATGCCTCCCACAAGGCCTTGGTTTTTCGACTTTGTACAATGTAAGGGCGAAAACTGAACTGGCTTTTCCATCCAATCTCCCTTTGGTACCGAATTGCCTCAACCTGATTCCAGGGGTTTGGTGCATCCGCTTGTTTTCCGTAGTCAAAATAATGCAAGCGAATGTTCAATCCCAGTTTTTCAAGGGTCGCAATTTTCCAGAACACATCTACAATTCCCCCATAGCTGGGAGGCCAGGGGCGGTCAAACGATACCACATGCAAATCAGGCATACCAAAGCATTGAAACGGCTCTAAAGTAGTTAATCTTGTGCTGCCGCTAGTACATCACTTGACCTAAAACCATTGCTTTGGATTAAATTCAAGCCTCTTTGCCCCTCTTTTTTTACCTTCGAAGCATGAAGCCGCTTCGGATATCGGTAGCCGTTATAACCGATTTGGAAACAGACCAACGGGTAAGGAAGGTTTGTACTTGGATTCAGCAGCAAGGGTTTTCCGTTGTTGTAACTGGTCTTCAACGTCCCTTTTCCAATCAATTGCCCGAGCGCCCGTATACCCAAAATCGCCTCATCACTAAGCGGCAAAAGGGCGTTTTATTTTATGCCGAATGGCAATGGAAGCTCTACCAAGCTCTACGAAAAGTTCCTGCCGATGTAGTTTATGCCAACGATCTGGATTCGTTATTCCCCGCTTGGTTAGCGGCTAGGTTGCACGGTGCCCTCTTGGTGTACGATAGTCACGAGTGGTTTACTGAAGTCCCTGAATTGACCAACCACCCAATTAAAAAATGGATTTGGAAGAAACTCGAAGCTTTTTTGGTTCCAAAAACCGCAGGCAGATTGACCGTTAATGCTTCCATAGCTCAAAAACTGAAGGACGCATATGGTTTCCCTTTTATGGTTTTACGAAATGTCCCCAATTCCATTTCCATATCGCCAAACCCAGCTTTATTGCCTCAGGACGCTCAAGCTAAATTCTGCCTGATTTTACAAGGAAATGGAATAAACATTGGCCGTGGCGCCGAAGAAGCCATTCGGGCATTGCATTTTTTACCCGAACAAGTTCATTTGATTCTTGTCGGCGCAGGCGATGTGTTCCCGCTTCTTCCAGGTTTAATTGAAGCGGAGGGGTTGCAAAGCAGGGTTAGCCTTCTACACCGCATGCCTTACGAGAAAATGATGCAATTGGCGGCCTCATGCCACCTCGGACTTTCCTTGGATAAAAACCAAAGCGGGAACTACCTTTTTTCACTTCCCAATAAGGTGTTCGACTATTGGATGGCAGGCATTCCAGTCTTGGCTTCAAATCTGCCAGAACTCCAAGCCCTTATTCATGCAACCGGAGCAGGTGTTTTATGCGAGGAGGTCCAACCAAAGCTAATCGCCCAAGCCATTCTGCCTGTTTTAGAATCCACAAACCTGCATGCAGATTTGTGCCTTAAAGCTAAAAAGGCTGCAGCTTTGCATTGTTGGGAACACGAACAGCAGATCTTACAGCAGTTGTTTCAAACCGTTTGCCAGTAATTTAATACTACTTGCCCGCTATTTAGGCCCTCCAGTTGTGCTTTATTTAATCCAAACCTGATGAATGGTGTGGTTGTTAGCACCATTTGGATAATCATCAACCTCCCAACGGTTGCCCAGCCCTTGAATCCCCCAATGAAATTGAGACGACCGAAAAAATGAGAAATCAGTTAGGGCAAAGTTCCCCATATCGTTAAAATAGGAATCTACCTGAGCAGGTATATTTGCTGTATGCCCTGATAAAGGGGAGAATGAAGAGTTTAATCCAATAAAAGACCCTGTTCCACTTTTCATATAAGACCGGACTGCATTTAAGTTTGTTTTAAAATGAACAATACGTCCATGTCCAGATGTGCGGCCATAAAATCGAACCGACGAAAACGAAAGCAGATTCGCCAAACTGTTCGAAACATGCCCCCAAGCCGTTGGGTGGTTGCTTTCATTGCTGCCAAGCGCAGTAGCATTTTGAATGGGCAATCGATTGCTCAATACCAATAAGTTTGGATTGCTTCCGGCACTATGAAAATAATTCAAAACTAAGGTCCAGCCACCTCCATCGGTGGTCATGTCGCAATAACACTGAAAGGGAAGCATCGGCCCCGTCGTGTCTGGATCCAACCAATAAATCCCCGTCCCAACGCTTTGACCTTGCGAAATGATTTGCTGGCAATTCAAGGCTGGGCTGTTGCTCGCTTCCCCCAATTTCTTGGTGGTAAACGTGATTTCAGAACCATAACTTGTCCCTGCTACATTGCTGGCATATGCCCGAAGATAGTAGGTTGTATTGTTTTGTAGATTTTGTAAGGTTGAAGTAAAAACGCCCGTTCCTGAGCCTGAAATTACGGTTGAATTTAAAGTAGTAGGATTTGCTGAGGTGGAATAGCATACCCCTCGAGCCAAAACCGGAGCCCCGCCATCTTGGCTAACATTTCCCCCAGATACCGCTGAATTTCCACCAATATTTGTTGCGCTGTCTGTTCCAACCGTGGGGGGATTCGGAGTAGTAAAACTAAGTTCGTTTCCATATCCCGTTCCCTCTGAATTTGTGGCATAGGCACGCACAAAGTAGGTTTTTCCATTTTGAAGCGGCCCCAGAATACTGCTGAAAACGCCCATACCCACGCCATCGACCGTAAAGGAATCGGTTAAGGTTGGGCTGGCTGCGGTGTCCCAACAAACACCTCTGGCTGTAACCAAGGTGCCCCCATCGTCGGTAACCGTTCCCCCCGACTGGGCCTGAGTTCCTGTAATTCCACTCACCAATGCTGTTAATACCAAGGGTGGTTTGGGACACATCGAATACCATCCCGATGGCCGATAGTATTGCATGCAATTCACGTCCGTATTGAATACCATTAGGCCAAATGCTGGATTTTGAATTGAATCGCGTTGACCTGTAGTTAATCTAGGAGGTAAAAATCCCTTTGAGTTGCTTTCTACATCAAGCATGGCCGCAGGGTGTGGCGCATTTCCCGTTTGATTTATGCCAACCTGCCCATGGACAGCGGCAATAAACAGCCAAAAGGCCAAACCATACCAAGATCGAATACGATTTCCCATAAATAAACAACGATTTTCCAATTAAAAGTAGAATATCTGAATTAATTGGCCAAGCCTTGTCTATCTAAACGTTTGATTTGTTTACCTATACGCTTTGAATTTAACGTGGAATTCATCTTTGTATTTCACCTAACCCAGAGTAAACCAACCCTGTTTTCATAAAAATGGGTAGCGCTTGGCAATCGGCGTGGACCTACTGCAGAGCAGAATATTGGGGCTCGCGAAGCAATCTGACTTCAATGTCTTTGGGCAGGTAATGACGAATGACCATTCGGAGTTTTTCGGTGTACAATTCCCTTCGTTCCGACCACCGAATTAAGCCATGGGCCAACAGTTCTGCATCGGGCTTTTTACCCTGTTTGCGCATGCTCGCCCGCATCTGCCTGAACTTTTTGTACGAATGAAAGGTGTTTATAGTTCGCATGTAATCTTTGATTCCTTCGTACAAGGTCGAATACGATTTCAAATAATACGTGGTTGTTTCTGATTGGGTTACCACCAATCCGTTGGCTCTTCTTTGCGTTAATCCAAAAAAGTTGTTTGTTTTTCGGGCCGCAGATGACTTTCCCCAACCGCTTTCCACAATCGCTTGAGCCAATACCAATTTTTCGGGCACTATGTCGCAACGTTCCAACCCAAGATTAATTCGTTCTATTATTTCTTTCCTAAATTCATCAACATTAGGGGTATCACTAGGAAGTTTATACCGCTGAGCCATGTTGGATAGAAAGTGTATTTCATGAATGTAAAGACCATTTCCGGCTTCTAGTTTTTTTCGAATATTCAACAAATGCGCCCGTTGAAACAAAATATCTAAATTCACCCTACGTACTTGAGGCAAAAAATAGCTTACAAATTCTTTTCCCGAGGCAGTAAAGGGTACCGCACTATGCCCACCTTGAAGAAAGCATGCAAATGCAAACACCACCATAAGCCGAATGCCGACCTTTTTCATAGTACAAATTTCGAAATTAAGGCCTGCCAATTCGCAGCAAGAACATTAACTTATTTACATTAATCTGTTCATAATCTGCAAATTCCACCTTTTTAATTCAAATTCATTCCGATTTTAATGCTTTAATTTGATTCAAAACCTGCCCAATACCCATACCAACTATGGGCAATTGCAGAACGGCTAGGTACCTTGAAATATTACCCAAAACCGGCATCAATAATCCCATAAAAAAACATAGGCTAATGGCCCACAGCAAAGCCCCACCAATGCTGGCATTGGCGCTCTGCTCCTTAATGAAAGCCCACACCAACCCCAACCATGCCGCAAAAAAGACCAGCCGCTCGAAACCCCAAATCCAATACCTCCAATTCAATCCAAACCATTCGTATCCTGTCAGCCCCCTAAATAAATAGTAGGGGCTTTCTGTCAACAATTCCTTTAAACTCCCCTCGAAGGGGGGTAGGTGAACTCCCGTTGCCGGTTGTTTCTGTTTCGCTTCCACTTCCAAATCCAAGCGCTTGAATTTTAACTTCTCTAGGATGTTTACTCCTGATTGTTGTACCTGTCTGGCGTACGATTCTCCGTTGTGCCGCTCATACTCTTCTTGACTTTGATACGCTGATCTTAAAACGGACGGCTGATGTTTCCATGCCCATATTTGTACCACGAACAATCCCAATAAGGGAATTCCAACGCCAATAAAAAGGGCCAACCACTTGTTTAAACTTGGGGAAAGCCGAACAACCACCCAATAAAATGCCCCAGGAATGGCACAAGCCAGTAGAAACACCCTAAACTCAATCAATAGAAACAACCCTAAAATAACCATAAGAACGGCTTGGATTCTTTGTTTTTTTTCTGCTGAAATTCCCCAGAATATTCCAGCAACCCCAAACAACAATAGGCTTTCTTTTCCAGGTAACGATGCCCATAATAGGGTAGAGGGCGATAGCAAAAGTGCTGGCCAACTATAATTTTTCTCAGCCTTCCCCACCATTCTGCTTAAGGCTCTTGATAACAACTGAATTCCCATCCAGGCTGTGAAAATGTAGCAAATAAATACAAAGGAATAGCTCCTGCCGCTAATCCATAGCAAAAAGGAGGTGCCCCTAACCATTCGTTGTTTTTCATTACCCAAGCCATAATGGTTGCTTTTGCTCCATATTTTCATATGCATCACCGCTGTTTCCCCAGCAATGGTTTTGGGCTTACCTGTACCGATTAGCGACCAAAAATCACCGGGATTTGTGGTGTTCAGATTCCATAATTTGGTCGCATTTAAAAAAAGGGCCCCCGCGTCTCCGCCCTCTGAATCTGCATACTTTTGAGTTTGGTAGGCATAGGTCCCTAAGCCTATTCCTATTTGCAAAACCAACAATCCAATCCAAGCCATTCCCTCCTTATGGCTATAACGGGTTCTGTTTAAATAATACCATACAATCAAGCATAAAAAAAGTGCCCCAAAGCCCTTTATTGCATCAAAAAAAACGATGTCTTGAAGCCTCACTACCATTATCCGTTGGCCTTCCGATAATCAGCCAAGAATTTTTCTAACCCCAAATCGGTTAGGGGGTGATTCAATAAGGCGGTAATGGCATTTAAAGGGCAAGTAACCACATCGGCCCCCAATTCTGCGCATTTTACAATGTGCAGCGGATGGCGTATGCTCGCTGCCAAAACCATGGTCGAAAATCCAAAAATGGCGTAAATCGATACTATTTGCTCTATCAATTGTATGCCATCGGTGGATATATCGTCCAATCTTCCTAAAAAAGGAGACACATAAGTGGCGCCGGCTTTGGCGGCCAACAAGGCCTGCCCTGCCGAGAACACCAAGGTGCAATTTGTTTTAATGCCTTTGTTGCTAAAATACCGGATGGCTTTGATGCCGTCTTTGGTCATAGGAACCTTTACCACTATTTGGGGATGCAAGGCAGCTAAGGCCTCGCCCTCACTAATCATGCCCTCTACATCGGTTGATATTACCTCGGCACTCACGTCTCCATCTACGATTTCACAAATGGCCTTGTAATGAGCAATAACCGCCGATTCGCCTGAAATCCCCTCTTTAGCCATTAACGATGGGTTGGTGGTTACTCCATCTAAAATACCCATGTCTTGGGCTTCCCGAATTTGTGCCAAATTGGCCGTGTCAATAAAAAATTTCATATCGAAAAATTAAAAAAGGGCAAGTTACTTGCATCGCACCGCTACAACCTTCTACCCTTGCTTCATTCCTGACCTGGGGGAGTTCAAAGGGAGCTGGTCGTACAAGACTTGCCCGGGGTCAAAGATAGGGAAAAGTTCAGTTATCTTGGAACCGCCTCAACCACCGATTTCGCCTACTTCATTACCTCATTTCCCATTCCCAACTCCAATCCCAATTCCCTTGCCTATTCCGTTTCTTTGCCAATCCATTCATATACACCCATTTCCCTTTTTACAAAGCCTACTTTTTCTACCATTCGGCATGAGGCTATGTTCTCTGGCTTTATTAAGGCTATGCACCTACCTTTTTCTCCTTCTATACCTAACCGCAAAAGGGTGGTTCCATATCCTTTTCCCCGATGCTCAGGCGCAATCATCCATGAAAGTTCTATTTCACCAGCCTCGGTCTCGTCTTTTCTTAAGCTGCCCAATCCTTCTCCATGTTCACTTTCCAATATGTATGTCCTTCTTTTGGGGTTGGCTAATGAAGCCGCCCACCAATTTAAATGCTCCTCTAAGGGAATTGGAGCCGAATTAAACGAAAATTGACGGCTTACGGGGTCGTTTCGCCACCGCCAAATTTCAGGACCATCTTCCTGCTTTGCCAAACGCAGTCGAATTTTATGGGAATTCATCAGATTTTTGCCGCTCAAGAATGGATTTACTCATTGTAGTAGGAAACCCCTACAAGGGTTTACACGCATAGATTCTTTCTATAATATCTACCACCTTCAATCCCTCTAAGGCATTCGTTGTTGCCATGGTCCGCCCTTCCAAGGTGTCCAATACATTTTGAATTACAAAATGGTGATTGGCAGCACTTCCTTTGTAGTGCCCATAATCGTTGGGTGGACTGCTTGGCGGCAACTCGGGCATGCTGTAGTCTTTTACATGGCAATATTCTACTTTGTCCATGTATTGCCCGCCCACTTTTACAGCTCCATGCTCCGCAACAATGGTCAAACTGCTTTCCATGTTTGAATTCCAAACCGCTGTTGAATAGTTGATGCTGCCCATACCTCCTTTCAAAAAAGAGAAGTTCACAAAACCTGAATCTTCAAAATCGGTTAAATCCGCATGGTTAAAATCGTTGAATCGAGCTTGAATATCTGTAATATCTCCAAACAGCCAAAACATGATGTCAATAAAGTGGCTAAATTGGGTAAACAAGGTGCCTCCATCCAATTCTTGCTTTCCTTTCCAGGTTTTCCCAGTATAATAGCGCTCATCTCGGTTCCAATAGCAATTGATTTGAACCATGTATATCTTGCCTAATTTGCCTGATTGAATCAATTCTTTTAACCAAGCGCTGGGAGGGCTATAGCGGTTTTGCATCACACAAAATACCAAACGCTGCGATTGGAGCGATTGAAACAATACCTCTTCGCATTCGGCCTTGGTTAGCCCCATTGGTTTTTCGCATACCACATGGCACTCCCGACGCAAGGCATTCAAGCTTTGCTGAGCATGCAATCCATTTGGGGTGCATATGTTCACTACATCTATTTCTATCCCTGAAGCATACAAGGCCTCCTCCGATTCAAAAAAGGGAACCTTAAATTCGGTCTCCAAGCTTTCTTTTAACTCTGTTCTTACATCTACCAAGCCAACCAATTCGGCACCGGCCGTAGACCGAATCATGTGTGCATGGCGTTGACCAATGTGACCACAGCCTATTATTGCAAATTTTTTCATCCAAGGATTATTGAATCAAAGGTAGAAATTTGCATGCATTGAAAAAGGCCTTTGTTTTTGAATCGAAAGGGGCAAGCTTCCTTCAGTTCAAACATTCCTTTCTGAATCTACAGCCCAAGTTCAATGTTCAATCATCAGCTCGGCGCCCATTTTTCCGGCCAATGTACCTAAGGCTATGCCCATTCCTCCCATTCGAATCGCAGTCCATACGCCCGGCTTCCACAGCCCTATTCTTGGTTTTTTACTGCCGCCAATTCCCATGGTACCGGCCCAGCTTTCTACCATTTTTGGGGGATTATTTCGAAACAACCTAGGCAATAATTCTTCCAACAGGTACTGTCTGATTTGTTCTGAATTTTCCGTCGAAAATGTGGATTCTTCTTCAGGGGCTATATGCCTTCCTCCACCCAAAATCAATCGGCCTGCATGGCCACGAAAATAATTGTACCCTTCTTGATGGTGAAAGGTTCCTTTTGGAAAGGGGGTGGCCAATACCTCTGAAACCCATACTTGAGCCCTGGCAGCTCGCACCTCCTCTGGCAACCAAGCCTGGGCAAAGGCATTGTTCGCTACCAAAATTTTTTCACAGGGCAATTCGAAGTCTAAGCCCACTAGGCGCCCCGATTCAACCTGTTTCACTTCGACCCCACTTCGGTATTCAACCCCTATTTCCAAGCATTTAGCCAACAAGGAGTCCCATAGTTTTTGGGGATGCAATCCTCCCTCAAATTTGTTCTTTACTACCAAGTGTATATTTTTAAACCCGAGTGCTTCTGCTTCATCCCGCTGCAGTACCGAAAATACCTCCTGTTTAAATTCGCCCCGCTCCTTCAGTTGCTGGTTTACCTTCTCCAGTTGCTGCAATACCTTATCGGCCTTTTCTTTCTCCTCTTTAAAAAACACCTCAAATCCGCCACAATGCTCATATTCCAATGCCAAATCACCGTGTATTTCTCTGAGTAAGGTCAAGCCATTGTACCTTCTGCTGGCCAAATCAAAGGCTTCCGATTCCCCCATGCTTTTTACGTCTGCCAAAAGTTCGCTGGCTGAACCAAAACATGCAAATCCCGCACTGCGAACCGTTGCCCCCTCAGGCCTGCCTCCCTTTTCTAATACCAATACCCTTGCCTGCGGGGCACGCTTTTTTAGGAAATAGGCTGCCGAAAGACCAGTTATTCCTGCACCCACCACCGCAAAATCAGCCCAGCGGTTCAATCCTTCTTTCTCCCACCAACTAAATTTGGGCTGTTGATGCATGTCTGTTTATGGGTGAAAACCGGTCAAAAAAGCCCCAACCCTTTTCCTGTCAGGCAAAATAGGGGACCCAGCGCCGAGCGGCGGAATAGGCTCCAAACAAGGCTCCAGTGTACAGCAAATCTCCAACCACCTGGTTTAGGAAAAACGAACTGCTTACATCACCTGCCTGATAAAAAGGAATGCCGGCAGTTAATGCCAAACCCCAACCCGCCAAATTCATTGGGTAAAATCCGGAACTTGCCCAAACCAAGGTGTTTGTAATTACATAAAAGCCAATCGAAGAGGCCAAACTGAAACCCATTATCCGAATGCCGGTTGCCTGAGATCCAGCTAAGGTGCTGCCCATCCACAACATCCAAGCTAAACCCAAATACACTCCAAGGGCCGTTCCACCCCAAAAATAAGACAGACCTTCAACAAAACTAGGTTGTATCAATACATTAACCAGCAAATCACTCATAAACCAGGCAGAAACGGCCACTCCAATTGCGGCCATTCGATTGCCAAAGGCAACCATTCCAAACAAGGCTATGCCAGCCATAGGCGAAACATTCCAAGGGTGGGGCAGCAAACGGCTGACCACCGCCAAAACAATTAGTGTTGCAGCTAAACGCTGTGATGGTGTCATCTGAATACGCATGGCGATTTTTTAGTTGGTTCAAAGGTAAGAAAAGTACGTTTATCCTTTAGCATTCTTTTAGGTTCGCTTGATGTCGATGTTTAAGGATTTATAGCAAAACTGCTGGGAGCAATCCCTGCTGCAAAGCGCTTTTGAAATTGACCTTGGGAATTGTAAATGGCCACGTCCGATGCGCTCGAAAAATCTCCAGCTTCCCCAACCAATATGTCCCCATTCCTACTATCTACCCCCAAACCATACCCGTTGGCCCCCGAAATCAACACCCCTACCGTTTCCAATTGTGCGTCTAAAAACCAAACATCTCCTCCAAATAAAAAGTAGGCATATCTGCCATCTGCCGATGCCACTGCCCGATTCGGGTTAATTTGAGCTTGATTTAAACTGATCTCGGTCATTATCTGTCCCTGCATGCTGAGTTTCATCCAGCTTCCATAACTGAAGGACCCCGTCCAGTCGGGCTTTCCTCCGTTCAGAACCCAAACCGATCCGTTTAGTGCTACACAGGCTTGTGGGTAATCGCCAACAACAACGTCGGCCGTTTTTGCAAAAGGCGACTCAGTTAAAACCGAAACCGTATTTTCATACGAATTGGGCACGTAAATCTTTCCCTGATACGCCAACAGCTGTTCGGGCAAGGCTCCTACTTCTACGCTTCCTTCCAGTTGAGCTGTTGCTGAATTGATTTTTTGCACCCTTCCATTTCCTGAAAAGGTGACCCATTCACTCAAATACAATCCCTGTTGACCCTTTGCCAAATACCTTGGAAGGGCCAAATTGCTTATTTCTCCCTTGTATTTCATTCTATAACGGTCCAACAATAAAACCCGGTTTGAATTGTTTAGTACGGCAAATAAGAGGCTGTCGCTTGCAAATAAGCTTTGAAGCACATCGCCGGTTATAAAGCCTTGATTCGCGGCGCCAACCACATCTGCTTGGTAGGTTCCACCCGAAAAGGCTTTGAACCCTATACTTGCATTTGAACTGCCAAAGGCCCCCTCATTGCCAATCACATAGCCTTGTTCATAGGGCAAATTTTCCCCGTCAGGATTCTCCCCGTTAAAACAACCCCATAGGGCCGAAAGTACTAAGGCAATGGTTAGCCCCTGATGAAGCGCATTGAGTTTGATTTTTGTTTTCATTGTTTTGATGTTAAGGAGTTTGATTGAAGTGTAAAAATTAGGTTTAGGGAATAATGCCGGCCGGGTTGCGGGCGGCGAAATACGGTTTCATAGCGTTGGTCCAATAGGTTGTGGCAACTAAAGCCCAACTTTAATTCACTGCCGTCAGTAAGTGAAAGTCTTCCATGAATTCCAACATCCAGCAACAGGTATTCTGGCAAGGCTTGTACCTGGTCTTCGCTGATGTATCGTTTAGAGGTGTACTGCCCCATCAGCGCCGTCCCCACATGGAGCGTTGGTTTGCCTGCTTTTCCCAACTTGTTTTCCATCTGCATTCCACCTTGAGCCTGATGTGCGGGAACATAAGCCCAACGGTTCGCTCCAGACCCTTCGCCGGCATACTGCCAGTTGTGCTGAAGCCAGCATTGTATTGTGCCCATACCTAGCCCCCCTTTCCATTCTAGACGGTTCGATAACCCATGCTGAACGGCTTCTGGCCGCTGACTGGCTTGCCATACATTTCCCGCCGGTAGCCAGAGTAAATAATTTTTTAAGGCTCCCATGTATGCTTTGCTTGTCCATGCAATCTGATGCTGATTTTTTTTCCAAACCACTTCCAAAAGGGCATCTAGGGTGTGCCCTGTTTCTGGATTTAGCTGGGTATTCCCACCTGGATTCCAATACAAATCGTTTAAGCTGGGCCAACGGTAATGCTCTCGGTAGGCTAGGCCCGGTTGAATGGTCCAGGTTTTTTTTGACCAACCATATCCCAAATACAATGTGCCCACTGGCTTCAACACCTTTTCGGCCGACATAGGCAGCCGAAGGCTGTAATTTATTTTCCATTTTCCAGGGCTTAACTCTGCCATGGCATAGGGCGAAAAAAAATGCTGTGGTGCCAAACCTTCCGGGTAATTGGTTTGACTTGCCCAGGCCGCACTTTGTTCATATCCAATCAGGGCATTCATCCAACGCAAACCCGTCCAACGGGCTTCCAAGCGAAAATGCCCGGCCATAGATCTGAATTCAGATTCCAGACCTTGTTGCCTATATACCAATGAATCGCTGACCAAGCCCAAATTCGCCATAACTCTAAAATTTTGCCCCAACTCCCAATCCAAACGTTGAACCAAACGAATCGAAAAATCGCTTTGCCGCGCTTCTTGGTGCTGGCTTCCCATGGCCGCCGGAATTTCACGCTGAGCCTGACTTATCCAGCCATGCCAAGCAGCAATCAGTTTTCCCAATTTCACCGCGTATCCGCCCAGTACATCGTTTTTGAAATACCGGTTATTGGTCTGCTCCACCTCCGGAAATCCAAGCAGGGAATAATCTTTAAATACAAAGTTGTTTTGAGCCCATTGCTGAGAAAAGTACAGATAGCTTCTGCTTTTGGTGCCTTCCCGATTAAATCCCCACCTTCCGGCTACCCCTCCAAAACTCCGTACTTGCAAGCCCCACTCTAGCCCCCAACCCGATTTTCCGCTGGCCGAGGTTTCAACAAGCACCAATCCTCCGCTGCTCCCGCTTCCCCAGCGCCCCGCTTCTCCGCCCTCTAAAACCTGCATGGTTTGCAAGGCTTGGCTGGGAAGAATGCTAAAATCAGCCTGCCCGGCCGACAGGTAGTTCAAGGGCAGTCCCTCCCAAATCAAGGCCGTTCGCGCGGCACCCAAACCCCGAAATGAAACGCTGCTTAAACTTCCGGGTCCATAACTGCGCAGCTGGGCGCCCGTCTGAAAGCTAAGTACCGAAGCCGCATCCCAATGTCCTAGCCTTTGCATTTCTGCCGCATTTAGACGCCTTGTCCCTGGTAAGCCAAGGTCGAATCCAATGGCTTCCGAAAACTCATACCGCTTCAGTAAAAGCACAAATCTAGAGCTATCGCTCTGCGCGTTTAACGTAAAAAACGGTAAAACATAAAGCCCAATCAATGGCCTTATCCATGTTTTCATAGGTACAATCCTTAGGTGCACACCCCCCGGCGCACGATCGGTTAGGCTGGCAGGTCTCCTGGCTTTTTCCCTGTCGGCGGCCTTCCCATTTCATCGAAACAGTGGCTGAGGAAACCGACGCTTATCGGAAATTACAGTTGCGGGGACAGCTTGCGCTTTTACACAATTCCCTTTTCATTTTGCCCGTAAGCAAAACACCAGCATACAAAGATGCACATTTTTTTAATTTTTTTAATTTTTTTTTGGCGCCTTTTCCTGCCGTCCCTTCAAGTCCTCGGCCTAGGGCTGTGCCGGCAGCGGGCTGCGGTGGCTCCCCCTGGTCGCCTCCTCGCTCCGGCCGGCACTAGCCCCATGCCTGTGGGCTTTCCGTGTCCGTCAGGGGCGTGGGCCATCCTGCCACTTTTGTTCCCCTGGTTTGGTCGTTGGCCCACTCCTTTTTTAATTCCTTATTTTTGCTATGCTATGGCAAGCATCGAAGAAGAAATTAAACAAAAGTCCTTTGTTAGCGAACAAGCTCGGGCAACCATTAATCTGCTCTTTACGGCCAACTGGCTGCAAAGCAAAATTAGCGCAGTTTTAAGGCCTTATGGGTTATCGCCTGAACAATACAATGTATTGCGTATTCTCAATGGCAGCCACCCCAATGCCCTTTGCCAAAAAGATATTTTGGACCGAATGATTGCTCCAAAATCTAACTTAACCTTAATAATCGGCCGCCTTAAGCAAAAAAACTACATTGAGGTAAACAGGGCCAACCACGACAAGCGGGAATACAGCATATCTATTACCGAGGCGGCAAGAAGC
Source organism: Bacteroidota bacterium (assembly GCA_016866335.1). GTDB lineage: Bacteria > Bacteroidota > Bacteroidia > CAIKAF01 > CAIKAF01 > CAIKAF01. Next base: position 27,496 of record VGMT01000021.1, read on the forward strand.
ATGCTCCAAGAGGTTAACCATGTTTTAAATCAACATCAATCCTCTACACTTCCTCTAATTGAAAAGGACGCCAAAAGACTAAATGCTTTGCTCGAAAAAATCCGAAACCCAGAAACCTAAGGGGCCGAAAAAGCAGGGTTGCTCAAAAAATCGGTGTCGGTAAGGGTCAACAAAAAGGCAATCAATGCCTCTTTCTCTTGGGTACTCAAATTCAAACCCGTACCCACATGCTTCATCAATGGGTCAATGGTCGACGAAGGATGCCCGCCCATATCATAGTGGTCAATTACCTCGTTCAATGTGGCAAATCGGCCATCGTGCATATAGGGAGCCGTTTGAGCGATGTTCCTTAAGGTCGGCACCTTAAATACACCAATTAAATTTGGGTTCGCCACAATTCCACCTAAGCCTGAGTCTTGAAATTCTCCTTCTTTATCCAAGCCATTGTTCATAAAACTAAAGGTGGTAAACTGAAAACGCTCCTCAAAAGGATGGCAATGAAAACAATCGGCCGCTTCGGTAACGTACAAATTCATGCCCTGCAATTCCTGTGGAGTTAAAGCCGCTTGCCCAAGAATGTATTGGTCAAACCGAGAATTGCCTGAAATTAGGGTGCGTAAAAATTGAGCCAATGCCTTGGTTATATGAGTTGAATCAATGTATTCGATTCCGAAAGCTTGTTTGAAAAGGCTAGGATAATCAGGGTGTTGATTCAATCTGTCCGTGGCCGCTAGCCAAGGCAAATTCATTTCTATGGGATTGGGAACCGGTTCCAACAACTGTTCTTCCAACGAAAAGGACCTGCCGTCCCAGAACAACCGATTGTGGTAAGCTAAATTAATTAAGGGCATCGCATTCCTATTCCCCTGCGCCCCTGTAATTCCAGTACTAACTGCCGTTGCTTCGGCAAAAGAAAGGGATTGTTTATGGCAGCTTGAGCAGGATTGGGTGAAATCGCCCGATAAAATGGGGTCATAAAACAGCTTGCGGCCCAAGGCCACTCCCTCTACCGTTAAAGGATTGTCAAAAGGAATTTTAGGTTCTGAAAAATGAGGTGGTAGATTTAGGCTGTATGGAGTCGGGTTATAGGGTTCTTCTGCACAAGAAAACAAGCCCAACAGGACCGGTAGCAACCACACTACATGCAAACCTCTATTTTTCATTAATACAAAGTACGACTTTCTCGTTTAATGGCATCAATGGCTGATTGTGCTGGGATGTTTTCTATTTCTACCACCACCTCTAAAACTTTTCTTACCAATTCTATGGCTGGCGCTTGAGGAGAAACCTGCGAGGCGGCAACGTTGACCATTTTAATGCTCTCTTCTTTGGCTTTTTTTATGGCCTCCCACAAGCCTCTTGAAACATAAATTTGCTGGGTTAGGTTGTGGTCGTATTCCTGCTTAATGGTTCCAATCAAATCCAAATGCAATTCGCCGGCCGTTGCTTTGGTTCCGTTCATGCGCATAGCCAGGTGAGCAGGGTGCACCCGCTCCATCAACAAAACCAACCGCTCATAGGCTTGCAAACGCAAGGGGGTTATGGTTTGTTGGTTCAGCCGTCGAATGTCCATGCTTTCTTTGCGCAACTGATGCTCCAAAAACTGTTTCATTATCATGTAAATGGTAATGAAAGCTACAATGGCTGGCATTGAATACTTCACTATTTCTATAAACAAATCTGCTGCTTCCATATCGGGTATTATGCCTTGGTTAACGTTCTTTACCACAAAGGTAATACAGGTACTTCAAAGTTGAACCTTGTATTCCCTTGTTCATTCCGTTTACCTTTTCTAACAACAAAACCAATTCCAATGTTTTTTTTTAACCTTTGCTCTAATCAAATAACAAGAATCGTACATGGACCGGAACTTTGTGGCTAATAGGGTAGAAACCATGAATGAGTCAGAAACCTTGGCCATGGCACGAAAAAGCCGTGAACTTAAGGCTCTAGGAAAGGATATCATTAGCCTGTCCCTGGGCGAACCCGATTTCGATACGCCCAGTTTTATCAAAGATGCTGGAATCCGAGCCATTCAAGATAATCATTCGCATTACACCCCCGTTCAGGGCTATTCTGATTTGCTCGATGCCATTTCCTTTAAATTCAAACGAGACCAAGGACTTAGCTATTCCCAAAAACAAATCGTTTGCTCGAACGGAGCAAAGCAAAGCATTGCAAATCTATGTTTGGCTGTTCTTAATCCGGGCGACGAGGTGCTTGTTCCCGCCCCGTATTGGGTAAGTTACCGTGAAATTATTCGCTTGGCGGGAGCCATTCCTGTAGAACTTAATGCAGGGCACGAACAAAATTTTAAGGTTGATGCCCATCAATTGGAACAAGCCATTGGACCCAAAACCAAAATGCTTTTGTTCAGTTCTCCTTGCAACCCTACCGGGGCTATGATGACCCAATCTGAGTTGGAAGCTTGGGTGCAGGTTTTGCTTAAACATCCATCTATTTTGGTGGTTTCTGATGAAATTTATGAGCTTATAGCATTTGATCAGCCTCATATTAGCATAGCAACCTTTCAAGGCATGTACGACCGTACCGTAATCGTGAACGGTATGTCGAAAGGATTTGCCATGACGGGTTGGCGTTTAGGTTACTTAGCTGGCCCCGTGGACGTTATAGATGCTTGCCTTAAAATTCAGGGGCAGCTAACCTCTGCTCCTTCTTCCATAGCCCAAAAAGCCGCTATCGCTGGACTTTTGGCCGAGCCAGCTTTGGTTCAATTTATGGTTGATGCGTTTAAAAGCCGCCGAGATAAAATGGCCGAGGCGGTGAAATCCATTCCTGGATTTGTGCTGAGCGTCCCTCCTGGAGCTTTTTATTTGTTTCCCGATATTTCAGCCTGCTTGAATTGGTCTTGGGGAGGTAAATCTGTAAATGACGCACAGGATTTTTGCAGTCTGATGCTCGAAGAAGCAGGGGTGGCAATGGTTCCAGGAGATGCTTTTGGCGCACCTGGCTGTATTCGAATGTCTTATGCTGCCGATTGGCATATTCTTGAGGAGGCCGTGCTTAGGATTCGTAAGGTAATAGAACACTACCATGCCCTTGGCTAAATTAATTCAATCGGTTCGCGAACGCATTAACGTCCGAATTTACTCCTCCAAAGGAAGGGTTACAAGCATATTGCGCTTTTTCAGAGTAATTGTTGCTTTGGCCATGGCTGCCATGTTGGTTTATGTGCACGGCTTCCCCCAATCCTTGATTGATTTGGCAACCTACCAACTTTGGATTCGGTTTGCGCTGCTGTTTTTTGTTGTAAGCTTTTTGGTCCGCTGGTTTTTTGATTTTGAACCCTCAAAGTACTTAAAGTCAAATGTCTTTGAGGCGGGAATTCTCGGTGTTATTCTTTTAGATGCCCTATTTAGAATCAGCATCGGACATCCATTCATTGGCATAATTTTTACAAATTTAACCGAGTTCGAAATCGCATATTGGAGGTTTGCCATCAGTCAAATTTTACTTCTGCTCATTATTTTTGTTGAACTAGGAAGATTTTCTCAACTCCTTGGTCAATTAAAAATAAATCCTTCGCACCTTTTCATTGCAAGTTTTATTTTGTTGATTGCTGTTGGAACTTTATTGCTGATGCTTCCGAATATGACCACCATCGCTGGCGCTATGCCGTTTATGGATGCTTTATTTACTTCGGTTAGTGCCTCTTGCGTTACTGGACTTATTGTTGTTGATACGGCTACCTATTTTACTTGGAAAGGTCAGCTTGTTATTCTTGTATTGATTCAACTAGGTGGACTTAACATCATTTCTTTTGCCAGCTTCTTTGGGGCTTTCTTAAAAGGTGGAATTGGGTTGAAACACAATTTGATGATCAGAGATGTGATGAGTTTTGATACCCTGAGCGATTCAAGGAGCTTAGTTAAGCGTATTTTTCTTTTCACCTTTATTTTAGAAGCTGCCGGTGCCATTTTCATTTATATGACCTGGGATAGCTCCGTGGTTTTTTCCAGTGTTCCGTCTAGGATTTTCCATTCTGTTTTCCATTCTGTTTCTGCTTTTAACAACGCAGGTTTTAGTACCTATACAAATGGACTTTTTGAGCAGGGGGTGCGCAACAGTTATGTTATGCATTTTGGCATTGCCGGCCTAATTTTTCTTGGCGGAATTGGGGTTACCGTACTCAACGACTTGTTTTCGCCTGAACGACTTAGAATGCGCATGTTGACCCCCTGGCGCAGGCTTGAAACCAGTACCCGCTTGTCTCTTTACACCTCTTTAATTTTAATTTTTGTTGGTGCCATTGGATTTGCTGCTCTTGAGAGCTTTAATGCAGCTCAATACGCTGAGGGTGGATTTTTAAGAATGAACTGGTTTGAACAAACCATTACCTCCATATTTCAAAGCATGACCACCCGTACCGCTGGTTTTAATAGTGTTGACATTTCCATTTTAAGCGTTCCAACCCTACTTATGTTTATGGTTTTGATGGTAATTGGGGCATCCAGTGGAGGAACAGGTGGGGGTATAAAAACAAGTACTTTTGCCGTTGTTTTCTTGTCAGCCTTGGCTACCATTCGCGGCAAAAAGCACGTGCAGATTTACCGCAGAACCATCAGCAATGAACTTGTCAACAAGGCATCTTCTATTTTTCTGTTCTCGGTTTCGGTCATTTTTATTGGGGTTTTTGCTTTAACCATCCTCGAGCCGCAAATCCCCTTTCTTCATTTGTTATTCGAACAAATTTCAGCCGTTGCAACTGTTGGGTTAAGCACGGGTATAACAGGAGAACTGAGTTCTGCAAGCCGTATTGTGATTATATTAAGCATGTTTGTAGGTAGGGTAGGCGTGCTTACAGTAGCTGTTGCCATTAGTAGGCGGGTCGATACCAACAACTACAAATACCGTGAAGCCCATGTTATGCTGGGCTAATTCAGCCCCATCAAGCCTATCTGCCATTATTGCCTACCTTTGCAAGCAAATTTAAGGCATGAGCGTTACGCCATATACCTCCAACAAGAGCAAAAAGGAACAGGTTACCCAGATGTTCGATTCCATTTCAGGGAAATACGACCTGCTAAACCGAACCTTAAGTATGGGAATTGATCGTATTTGGAGGGCTAGAGTTGTGCGCGAAATCAAGCGTCAAAATCCTGAATCCTTGCTTGATGTGGCAACTGGCACCGGCGATTTAATTCTTGCCGCAGCCCCAGCCGTTCAAAAAAACATGGTGGGACTTGATATTTCTCCGGGCATGCTGGAATTGGGAATTAAAAAGGTTGGTAAAAGCCCCTACAACAATCGCATTCAAATGCAGGTGGGCGATGCAGAAAATTTACCTTTTCCTGAGGGGTGCTTCCAAGCCATTACCTGTGCCTTTGGAGTGCGCAATTTTGAAAATCTTCACGCTGGGCTCGCTGAATTTTACCGAACCCTTAGCCTTGGGGGCAAAACCTATATCCTTGAATTTAGCCGCCCAACACAAGGAGTTTTAGCCGCCCTCTTCCTTTTCTATTTTCGTCATATCTTACCTCGAATTGGGCGGTTGGTTAGCAAAGACCCCGCTGCTTACACCTATTTGCCCCAAAGTGTAGCGGCATTTCCAGACGGGGAAGATTTTTTGAACGAACTCAGGGCGGTAGGTTTTAAAAATGCGAAACAACATCGAATGACCTTAGGCGTTGCTACCCTTTATGTTGCCGAAAAATAAATCTTTCTTGAGGTCGTTTACTCTGCATATGGCTCTTCGAGGCTTTCTGATCTTCCTTATGGTTTTGGTCTTTGTTCCAGCTCAGGCTCAACAGCGCCGACGAAGCCAAAAGGGAGTGAAAACAGAAAATATGCCCAAGTACGACCGAAGAAAATTCCATTTTGGGATCAATTTGGGTATTTCACATGCGGGGTTAGCTGTTCGCCCTCGGGGCGACCTTAGAGAATTGCTCCCCGACACCGTTTATGGTGTGCGGTCTATTTGGCAGCCGGGGTTCTCCATGGGAATTGAATCAAACATGCGCCTTTCTGAACTTATTGATTTGAGGTTTACTCCAACCCTAACTCTTGCAAGCCGTTACCTTGAATTTGACCGACCCAACGGTATCGATGTGTTTCAGTTCGAATCTACCCTAGCTGAATTTCCAGTGTACTTTAAATTTAAATCTGTTCGTCTAACCAACTTCAGAATGTACCTAATTGGCGGGTTTAAGTACACATTTGATATGGCAAGTAAGGTTGGCGCCGAAGATGGAGCTTCTTATCCTATTAAATTAAGGCCGCATGACCTTATTACCGAAGCGGGTTTAGGAATGGATTTTTACACCCCCTTTTTTAAATTTTCACCTCAATTAAAAGTATCTTGGGGCTTGTTGGATTTAAATTACCCTGAATCCAATTTTTACAACCAAAGCATCGATGCTCTGCGTACTCGAGCTGTGTACATTAGTTTTTTGTTTGAATAATGAGTTCTCGGACCCTAGAATGGATCTGTTCTCCCGACCGCCTTTCTCCGGAATCCTTGCATCAAGATTTGGAGAGCGAACTGGGCCATGCCGATTTTAGCTTTCGGGTTTTGCGCCAAACCTTAGATGCTAGGCATGGAAATGTGCGGTATCGGCTTCAAATTCAAATTGTGGAAGCTGGCCTGCTGCCATCATTGGAACGGGAACAACCTCAGCACCGTTCGGTACAATCCTGCCCTGAAGTGGCCGTTGTCGGAGCCGGACCAGCAGGTTATTTTGCTGCTCTTCGTTTGATTGAATTGGGCTTTAAACCCATCGTTTTAGAAAGGGGAACCGATGTGCGTACCCGCCGCCGCGACCTGGTTGAGATTACGCGAAATGGACGAATAAATCCCGAATCCAACTATTGCTTTGGTGAAGGAGGGGCCGGAACCTATTCCGATGGTAAACTTTACACCCGCAGCAGCAAACGCGGAAGCGTAAATCGAATTTTGGACTGGCTAATTTATTTCGGCGCGGCAGAATCTATTGCCGTAGATAGCCGACCTCACATTGGAACCAACAAGCTGCCTGGAATCATTGCCGATATCCGTGCATTTATTTTGGATTGTGGGGCTGAGGTTCGATTCGATACCCGTGTTACCAATCTAAAGATTGAGGGCGGAAAAATTAAAGCATTGGAACTCAATTTCACCGATTCGCTTTCCATTTCAAAGGTTGTTTTAGCCACAGGTCATTCTGCCTCTGATGTTTTCCGCATGCTGGTTCAAAGTGGCTTGAGGGTTGAAGCGAAACCATTTGCTCTTGGCCTGAGGGTGGAACATCCACAAAGCTACATTGACCAGCTTCAATACCATGGGTGCGAACTTCAGTATGCCTTACCCCCTGCCAGTTACCAACTGGTAAGTCAAGTGAAAGGCCGTGGGGTTTATAGCTTTTGCATGTGTCCCGGGGGCATTATTGCCCCTTGTTCTACCCAGCAAGATTTGGTGGTTACCAACGGTTGGTCGCCCAGCAAACGAAACAATCCTTTCGCCAATTCCGGAATGGTTACTGAAATTCAACTGGATGACGTGGCTCAAACCGATCCGGATGGCTTACACACCTTGGCCTTTCAAACCCAGGTTGAACGCCAAGCGGCCAAGGCTGGCGGCGGCAATCAGGTGGCACCGGCGCAGCGATTGCACGATTTTATAGACCGGAAAACAAGTCAGGGAGAATTGATTACATCCTACCGTCCAGGCGTTCAGTCGGTCAATTTGAATGAGGTTTTACCTCGGTTTGTAGCCGAGCGACTTAGGCTTGGTTTTTTGGATTTTCAGTGGAAAATGAAAGGCTTTTTGCATCCCGATGCGGTTTTAGTAGGCGTAGAAAGCCGTACTTCTAGTCCTGTTCGAATTCCCCGAGACCCGGTAAGCCTACAGCACCCTGAAGTGCTAGGACTTTTTCCTTGCGGAGAAGGTGGCGGCTATGCCGGAGGAATCGTTTCTGCTGCCATAGATGGCATTCGCTGCGCAGAGGCATTAGCTCATGCCTACCCATTAAAGTAGTGCATTAAAAGACGTTTTATGGCTTAGGATTAGTGGCAAAACCATTATTTCTGTGCCTTTTGACAAAGTCACTAGATCGGCGAACCTCGATTAAATTTTAATGCATTGGAATTTCATTTTTGAGGTTCAATTGAACTTTTTTCTTTCCATTCATGCTGAACTTTTGTTTTAAACTGGTGGGTGCTTTTGCGCCCACTCTTTTTATTTTAAAGGCTGTATTGTATCAATTGAAGGTTAATGCCTTGGGGCGGCCGCGCCACGGATGGCAGCGGCAGGCGGAGCAGACCGGCCGGCAGCTGGCCCAAGGCCGCGGAGGCGACCTTGGGAGCCCACGCAGGCCCAGGGCCAGCCCGGCTGGGCAAGCCGACTACAGCGGACAGCCGGAAAAGGCGCCCAAATTCCCCTTTTCTCGTGCTTTCTGAATTGAATTTCAGGCAAATCTTGCTATGCAATCTGTACCTTTGAGGTATGTGCAGTTCCCCGCCCAATGAATGGGGCAAAGCCCCGCTGGAACCCGGTGATTTTTACAAAAGCCCAGAAGGGTATTTGGTATTTACCGAACAATACCACCTGAAACGCGGTTATTGTTGCAAAAGCGGCTGCAAACATTGCCCGTACGGATTCAATGTGAAAACTGGAAAAATCAAAAAATCTGAGCCATGAACCCTACCGATGCCCAGCAAAAATTAGATATGGCCTTGTGGCCTACTCCCACCGGAAAAACCTTAAACTGCAAGGGTTGGGTGCAAGAAGCTGCCCTACGCATGCTGCTGAACAACCTGAATCCAGACGTAGCCGAGCGCCCCGAAGATTTGATTGTGTACGGCGGTCGAGGGAAAGCCGCTCGAAATGTGGAGGCCTTTCACGCTATTGTGAAGTCGCTGAAGGAGTTGGGCGATACCGAAACTCTGCTGATTCAAAGCGGTAAGCCCATTGGAATTTTGCCAACCCATGCCGATGCTCCCCGTGTTTTGATTTCGAACTCGATGCTGGTGCCCAACTGGGCCAACTGGCAGCATTTTGATGAACTGGAGAAAAAAGGCCTGATGATGTATGGGCAAATGACCGCAGGAAGTTGGATTTACATTGGCTCGCAAGGCATTGTTCAAGGCACCTACGAAACCTACGCCGAGTGCGCTCGGCAGCATTTTGGGGGCTCCCTAAAAGGCACATTGAATGTAACCGCCGGTTTGGGGGGAATGGGCGGTGCTCAACCCCTAGCCATTACCATGAATGAAGGGGTGTGCCTAGCAGCCGAAATGGAAGAGTGGCGGATCGACAAACGCTTGGAAACCCGCTATCTAGACGAGAAATACTTGAACGTGGACCAAGCCATTGATCGGGCGCTGGAGTGCAAACAGCAAGGAATTGCTGTAAGCATTGGAGTGCGGTGCAATGCCATTGAACTGCTGCAGCGTCTGGTGGACCGAAACATTGTGCCCGATACCCTGACCGATCAGACCTCGGCCCATGATCCATTGGTGGGATATTTTCCGGAGAATATGAGCACAAGCGAGGCCAACGCGCTGAGGGAAA
>VGMT01000022.1 GCA_016866335.1 Bacteroidota bacterium
AAAAACCGAGCCGCAACAGCCATAGCCCCATATATTCTTGAATGAGTGGCCAAAGCCACAACCACCCCCATTCGTGCATTCCTGGCTAAAAACCGAGCCGCAACAGCCATAGCCCCATATTTTCCTGAATGAGTGGCCAAAGCCAAAGCCACACCCATTCGTGCATTCGTGGCTAAAAACCTACCCGCAAAAACCATAGCCCCATATTTTCCTGAATGGGTGGCCAAAGCCACAACCACCCCCATTCGTGCATTCCTGGCTAAAAACCTACCCGCAAAAACCATAGCCCCATCTTTTCTTGTATGAGTGGCCAAAGCCACAACCACACCCATTCGTGCATTCCTGGCTAAAAAACTAGACGCTGATAGCAACAGACTTCCGGGTTTTTTCAAAATCCCTCTGCAATCCACGATTTTACTAAGAAAAAATTTGGGCTTGGGTATTAAAATCCGGAAGACAGGAAAATCCGACTTCCAGTTTCCATCATTTCGTTTTTTGCTATGTATTCAGCTCAGAGTCTTATCCTCCGAATACCTCACCTTTCTTCTTACGAACTAGCTCAGGTTAATATCCCAATATTTTAAGCATGCTTTTGTAGCTTTGTTCCTTACTGAACAATTTGGTGGTGTAATCACCATCAGGGCTACGGTCAATAATTACATGCTTTGGTGCTGGAATTAAACAATGCTGTATTCCTCCATAACCGCCTAAGCTCTCTTGGTAAGCTCCCGTATGGAAGAATCCCAAATACAAGGGCTCGCCTTCTGGCGGCTTAGGCAAAAATACCTGACCAATATGGGCTTCGCTGTTGTAATAATCCAAGCTGTCGCAGGTAAGGCCTCCTAGGTTTACCCTTTGATAGGGAGCCTCCCATTGGTTCACGGCCAACAATATAAATCGCTGCTTTAAGCCCCATGTGTCGGGTAAGGTGGTAATGAAGCTAGAATCAATCATGTACCAAACTTCGGTATCGTTTTGCTGTTTTGTGTTTATCACAGAGTACAAAGTAGCTCCGCTTTCAGCCACAGTAAACGATCCAAACTCTGTAAAAATATTGGGTTCAGGTACCCCGTTTTCGTTGCAAAAGGATTTGATTTGGGCAATGATTTCTTGAATCATATACTCATAATCAAATTCAAAACCCAAGCTATTTTTAACAGGAAGTCCACCACCAATGTTCAGCGTATCTAAGCTGGGGCATACTTTCTTTAATTCGCAGTACACCTTCAGGCATTTGGCCAGTTCACTCCAATAATATACGTTGTCGCGTATGCCTGTATTGATAAAAAAGTGCAGCATTTTTAGGCTAAAACGGTTGTCTCCTTTCAAATTCTGTTGGTAGAATGGTACAATGTCTTTGTACCTAATGCCCAAGCGCGAGGTGTAAAACTCAAAATTGGGTTCTTCTTCTGAGGCAATACGCAAGCCCAGCTGCATCACCTGTTTTCCCCGCAAATGTTCTTTGTAGTAATCAAGCTCCGACATGTTGTCAAGTACAGGTAGAATATTGCTGAATCCCTTCTCGTGAAAATCCAAAATAAGTTCCTGGTAACCTTCCCGTTTGAAACCATTGCAAACAATGTACTTGTTTTTGTCAATCAGTTTCCGGTCGTACAACTCACTTACAATATTCATGTCGTAGCTTGACGAGGTTTCCAAGTGAACATCGTTTCGTAGAACCTCTTCAAGCACGAAGGAGAAATGCGAACTTTTGGTGCAATAGCAGTAAGTATAGCTTCCTTGGTAATCGGCTTTGGCCATTGCCACCTTAAAAAGTATCTTTGCTCTTTGAATTTGCGAGGAAATTTTAGGCAGATAGGTTATTTTTAGCGGCGTTCCATATTGCTTGATGACTTCCATCAAGGGAATGTCATGAAAGTACAGTTCCCCATCTTCGGTACGGAAGCCGTCTTGAGGGAATTCAAATGTCTGGTGAATAAGATCCTCGTATTTGATTTTCATTGGAATGCGATTAAAACGAGCAAAGATGAATAAATTAATCCGATTCATTTGGATTTGCACTTTATTTAACATCCGAATGAATTCGATTTCAAAATAATTGCTAAACTAAATTAGGCAAGCTATGAAGAACCTTAAGATTATTGAAGTTAAATCGGAGCTTGGTGCTGGCACCCGTGGAGCTAGTTTAGGCAGCGAAGCCTTGAAATTGGCCTCGTTAGAGCATGGGGATTCCTTGTTTGGCAAAATCAAGTCTAGAGAAATTCGCGATTCATCTCGCTTGCTGTTTCGTCATCCACAAAGGGTGCATGCCAAGCGTATTAAAGGGGTGGTCAAGGTTTTTGAGCGCCTTGCTAAGGCGGTTCAAACCGAAGTTCAACGGGGGCACATTCCTGTTATTTTGTCGGGCGACCACAGCAGCGCAGGTGGGGGAATTACCGGTTTAAAAGCTGTTTTTCCCAACGAGCGCATCGGGGTTGTGTGGATTGATGCGCATGCCGACCTGCATTCGCCCTACACCACTCCTTCTGGAAATATACATGGAATGCCCTTGGCTACAGCATTAGCTATTGATCACCTTGAAATGACCCAGAATCACTTAGACAACGATACCATTCCGCATTGGGAGCGATTGAAAAATGTGGGGAACATTTGTCCCAAACTACTGCCTCAAGATTTGGTGTTTATTGGTCTTAGAGATTTGGAAACGGCAGAGTCTTCCTACATTCGGCAGCATCAAATTTTCAAGATTTCTACTGCTGTACTTCGTCGAAATGGAATCAAAAAGGCAATTGAAAAGGCCTTGGTCCATTTGCAGCATTGTTCAGCCTTGTATGTTAGTTTTGATGTGGATAGCCTAGATGCCCGTTTGGTTCCAGGAACGGGTACACCTGTAAAAGATGGCCTCACCATCGATGAGGCCAAAAAGGTGTTAACCCAGGTGCTAAAGGATCCACGGGTTCGTTGCTTTGAATTGACGGAATTGAACCCTTTGCTGGACAGTCAAAACCAGACTGCCTATCGGGTCTTCCCAATTTTTAAAAAGGCGGTAGAAACCTTGGCCAAAAAACAAAAAAAACAGAAAAGCAAACAGCCCCACATCGGGACAGTTCCAAACCCATGAAAGCAATGATTAAAGCCATTCAGCAGCAAGCCAATATGGCTCTGCTTCGCTTCACTCAATCCAAGGGATTAAGCCCTGAGAACCTGCCCATGGTTCAGGTGCAAATTCCGCCATCGGACATGAACGGGCATTTTACCTTGGTCTTGTTTCCCTTTCTATCGCGATTGCAAACCAAGCCCGAGGAATTGGGCACTTTTTTGGCTTCCGAATTAAAAAGCAATGGCATACCACTTCAGGCTTCTGAAGTGCTGAAGGGCTTCCTTAATCTGCGCTTAGAGACGGGTTATTGGCTGGGTACACTTGATTCTATGCTGTTAAAGCCTTTTGGTAAGCGGAATGCCGGCAGCGGCGGAAAAGCCATAGTGATGGAATTCCCCTCACCCAATACGAACAAACCCCTTCACTTAGGGCATCTTAGAAACATTTTTTTAGGAAGTTCTTTGGCCCTGATTCTAGAGGAAGTGGGTTGCAAGGTAGTTCGCACGAATTTATACAACGACCGGGGCACCAACATCTCTAAAAGCATGGCTGCCTGGTTGAACAGCACAGATAAAATGACGCCGGAAGGTTCAGGTATCAAAGGCGATCATTTGGTTGGGGCTTATTATGTGCAGTATGCCGATGCTTTGAAAAAGCAAATACAGGAATTGGTAGATGCAGGAATGGACCCCGAACGTGCAGCCAAAGAATCGGCTTTGGCTCGACAGGTTGAAGCCCTAACCCTTGCGTGGGAGGCCAACGATGTGGAGGTACGTGGGTTGTGGAAAAAAATGAACGGTTGGTTTTATCAGGGGGCAGAACAAACCTTTGAACGGTTGGGTGTACGCTTTGACAGGGTGTACAAAGAATCAGAGGTGTACGATTTAGGGCGGCAAACTGTGGCCAAGGGACTGGAGACGGGTGTTTTTTATGAAAAGGAAGACAGTTCCGTTTGGATTAATCTGGAAGACATAGGCTTAGACCATAAACTGGTGTTGCGCAGCAACGGAACTACAGTGTACATTACCCAAGATTTAGCGCTTGCCTACCAAAAGGCCAGAGATTTTGGGGCAGAACATTCCATTTATGTAGTCGGGAATGAGCAGGATTACCATTTTAAAGTGTTGTTCGAGATTTTGCGGAGGTTGGGGCTAGCTCAGCCCGAAGGCTTGTTTCATTTGTCGTACGGCATGGTTGAATTGCCCAGCGGAAAAATGAAAAGCCGAGAAGGTACGGTGGTAGATGCCGATGATTTGCTGGATGAATTGAAGGGTTTAGCAAGACAAAAGGCTGATGAACAGGGTAGGTTAAACCACCTTGATGCCAAAGAGCAAGAACAAACCTGGGAAGCCATAGGCCAATCGGCTTTGCGGTATTTTATGCTTCGGGTGGATCCTAAAAAACGCATGGTGTTTAATCCTGAAGAGAGCATCGATTTTCAGGGCGATACCGGTCCCTTTTTACAGTACATCCATGCGCGTTGTGCATCGTTGATGCGCAATGCCAGTTCCATGGGCTTGAATTCAGGCCCGGTATCTGGTTTGGGGTATGAACCCGATGATGCCGAGTTGAACCTAATTCGGAAAATGCAGGAATGGGAGGGTGTTTTGGACCAAGCTGCCAGGGAATACAGTCCAGCGGTGTTGGCGCATTTTGTGTACGAGTTGGCCTCGGCCTACAGCGGTTTTTATCATGGGCATCCGGTATTGGCCGAAACCCAACCCGAAATCTGGCAATTTCGCTTGTCGTTGACCGCCGCCGTAAAAGGCTGTTTGGCCCGTGGAATTGGTTTGTTGGGGATAGAACCCTTGGAACGAATGTAGAGCCTCAAAATGTTGCGTTGTGGAGCCACAAAATTTTGTGGCTTTACATTCGGCTCTACAGGCCCCAACGGATGATTTGGGGGTTGCCGGTTTTGGGACTAATCCGCACCAAATAAAGCCCTTTGGCAAGATGATCTACTTGCATTTTTAGGTGCATGGATTCGTTGCTGTGGAATTGGGCCAATATACGGCCACTTACATCGAGCCATTCAACCCGTCCTTGGAATGGGGAGTCGAAGCGCAGGTTTGCAGTGTGGGTGGCTGGATTTGGATAAGCTAAAAAGCTTGGGCCAGATTCGGTTTGGGGAATCTGGAAGTAGGTTTCTAGAATGGTGTCGGAATACAACACAAAATCGCAGTAATCCAATTGAATGATGCAATGGTACTGCCCATCTTGGGTGGGAATGTACACATTTTGATTGGCTCCTGAAATGGGACCGTTTTGGTCGTACCACTGATACAGGGCATTAGGATATACGGGAAGGTTGTAGGTGTTTGATATTTCTTGTATGCTGGGGTCGGCAGGTTTGGCCGTTACCTGGGCGTAGATTACATTGGTGATGCTGCAATTTCCGGTGCTGGCCACTACAGTGTAATTGCCTTGCTGGTTTGAGGCCACGTTGGGAATAAAGAGGGTGTCGGCTTGGGTTCCGCCGGGCACACCGGGCCCATTCCAGCTGTAGGTGGTTCCTGGATTTCCGGCGGTGGTTAAGATGAGGGTGTCGCCTTGGCATACGGGAGCGTTGGTGCCAATGTTGGGGTTGACTCCGGGTAGGAATCCCAAGCAAGAAGATTGACCGGAACTCACCTCGGTGCGCAACTTGGCTCCGGGGAAAGGTCCAAAGCCCAAGGCCAGGTTGATGCCCTGATTGGTCAGGTGGCAATAGCTCATAATGGTTCCTTTGCGGGCAATGGCGGGGCCGGAATAGCAGTTGCCCTCGACCGCATAGCAACTGTCAATGGCTCCACCGGGCCAGCCGCAGTTGTGGGTGTGCGAAGAGCCTACGTTGTGCCCCGTTTCATGGGCAAACACCATAACGGTCCATGAGTAGGTTGGAACGGTTGAGTAGTTTCCAGCCACGTTGCTGTAGGCGTACGGGCCCGAATTGTAGGTGGGGTTAAAGCTGGCGCAAAGCACATCGAGCCAGGCAATGCCGCCGTTGCCGTAGTTCCCGGTGGTAACCCAATGGGCTAGGTCGCCGTTGAAGTTGTTTTGACGCAGGTTTCCGAAGGCCGTAAGGGCGTTGCTGGAAGAATTGGTGGGTATGTTGTCTGGGCTGGTCCAGATTCGGATTTCAGAGATTTTAATGTTGACCGACTCGTTGCTGTACAGCAGGGCTACGTTGTTGAAGAATCCAATGAAGAAATTCTGAACGTTGGCGGTATCGGAGCCTTTGTCTTGAAAGGTTTTGTAGCTGGCTTCCATGGAAATGCCTATTTCGCGGCAGTCGTTCATGGCTCGTGGGTTGCCCATTTCTAAGCCATCGTCGCTGCCAATTCGGTCTTGTTCAGAGGTATGGCACTCGAAGGGAGGCGAGGTTTTGAAATCTTTATCGTGGTAGGCCACGTAGGTGGACGACAGGGTACCGTTTGGGTTTTCGAGGGGAGCTATGACCACATTTCCACCGGCATAACTGTAAATGACCACCATGTGGGTGTTGAACAAGCTCAGTGAAACTATGCTGTTGCCGGCTTCGGGCATACGGCCCTGAAAATGCCGGCCCCGGTCAAAATTCAGAATTTGGCCATCGGCGGTGTGCAGCAGGGCATCGGCGGTGAATAAATTTACTTCGTGCAAAACGGCGGTAAACCAATTTCCATACCCATCGGGTAGGTCAACGGCTGTGGTTTCAGGGCCATTGCGCAGGGTTTGCATAGCGGCTTGGTCGGCAGTAAACAGACCAAAATGATGTAGGGCTTGGTGGGCAGGATGCGTGTGGGCAGCTGGGCCGGCAGTCAAAAATGGCTGCAGGTTTTGGGCCTGAGCAACTGGTAAAAGAAGAAGAGAAAACAGAAGAAAGCGCAAGGTCATGGATTCAATTTTGGGTAAATTTAAACTGAAAAATTTGAGGTTTATTTGGAGAATATTTTTTTGTGGGGAATGTAGATGGATTGAAATTGGCTACCGTCGTCGGCCCAAATAAATTAAAATACCAAGACCTAAATCGAGGTGAAGGGTGCCGCCTTGGTCGCTCAGGTTTTGCAGTTCGTCCATGCCATCAAGTTCAACGGCCGATTTAGAGAATTGGTGAGAGAAATATGTAAGTCCGGCCCCCATGCTGAGGGCGGCATTTAAATCTTCAAAGGGAAAGTACAGGAGTTTTGCCCAGCCGCTCAGGTACCAGCCTTGGTCTTGAACGGTTCGGTAGAACAGGTTTTTATTGTAATCCATTTGGGCAATGCCGGTGTAGCGAATTTCGCTGTAGCCGCCAGAAATGGAGGGCATGAAGGCGACTCCGCTTTTATCGACCCACATGTACGAAATTTTGGGTCCTACTGCCCAGGTATGGCTTACAATATCTGAAATACCTGTGTTGTTGGTTCCGGGTGCAATGGGCGGATAAAAAATGTTAAAGGCGGTGTAGCGTCCCTGAAGACCTAAGTAGAATTTTGGGAATATGAGTCGTTGGCATGAGAGTTCTGCCTGAACAATGGCATCGAAGGCCCGGGCATTTGCCTCGTTGAGTAGCAGATGAGGGGCCGAAATTTGGGCCTGCATTAGGTAGGCATACCCGCCCCGTGGCGGAGGTCCGGTCATAAAATAAGAGCGTAGGTCGTCTTCTTGTTCCTCAGATGGGTCGGTAGTTTGAGCCCATACTTGTGCGCCCAGGCCAAAACAAAGCCATACCAAAAACAGACTGCGAAACATAGGCAAATATACGACCTTGGCCAACACAAACAGGCTTAGGGCCAAATTGAACCAGCTGAACGGCTTCGGATTGATGGAATTGGAGGCATGGCTGATGCACATAAAACGAAAGCTGCACAAAATCTATTGCTTTTGAAAGACAAGGTATGCCAAGAAATGCTGCGTAGCCTATTGTAGAATGGGTTGGGCAACCATTTTGAGCGGCCGCGGCAGGGATTGAACAAGGTTGCCCGCAAGGGTGCCGGAGCTGGGCCCGCGAGGCGCGGAGGCGACTTTAGGAGCCCCCGCAAGCCCGCTGGGCCCGCCTTCCGGCAACCGCGGACAACCTGTGAAAGCCCGGCTGCCGCCCAAATTCAAAAACCCTCTTTTTCATCGCTGCTTTCGGTCGATTTCCATAAGCGTTCCCAGTTGCTGGCCCGAAAGGCGATGATGAGGCTGAGGGCCAGCACCAGGCTGATGGAACTGCCCAGCAGCAGCATTTTTAAGGGCTCGGGCGGCTGCGAAAGGAAGAGCGCCGGCGTGCGCAGCGAAGAGCCCGGCAGGGTTACCAGCAAAGATACGTACCAGTTGTTGGCCAAATGATAGGCCCAGGCCAATTCTAAGCCATCGAACAGCAGTACCAAAGCCCCCATTACCAGCGCTTGGCCCAGGTAATACAGCAGCATGTAGCCAGGGCCAAATTCGCTGACCTCGGAATTGCCCATGTGAAGCAAGGCGAAAAACAAGGAAGAACCCAGTAAAGCGGGTAGGGGAGAATTGAAAATGCGGTGTATGCCGCGCATTAAAAAGCCGCGAAAAACCCATTCTTCGAACAGGGTTTGAAAGGGGAAGAGCAGCAAGGCAAAGGGCAGAAAGCGCAGAAATGCAGAGGTATTGCCCTGCCATTCAATTTGGCCACCGCCGGCCACATACAGGCTGTCGGCCAGGGCAATGATGGCCATCGAAAGGAGCAAAGCCAAGCCAAAGGCCTTGAATTTAAAGGGGCGGTTGCCGGTGTTTAAGGCCCGGCTGGGTAATCCGCTCCATGGTTTCCAGAGCAGGTTTCCGGCCAGAATAATGGGCACAAATCCGGCGAACAAGGCCAGCAGCACCGCCTCGGCAGGCAGTTGCTGCAGCAGGTCGGGATTGGCTTGAAGTTGAGTAAAGGGGATGCCCAGATGCAGACTGAGGGCCCAAATTCCGGCGAATTGAAACAGCAGCATGCTGCCCAGCAGCAGCAGAACCCACATGAACCACCCAGCGACGGGTATTTTTTGAAATTCGGGCAAGGATAAAAAGGAGTTTTTCATGGGTGTGGGTGTTCTGTTTTTAAAGGTGCCGGGTTGAATTTTGGTTGTGAAACTCGGCTGCAATTGCTTATATGATTTTCAGATTTGGTAGCTGTTCGGGTTGAAGTTTGGTTTGATTCATCGGAATCAAATTTACGCGTTTTTGCGGGGTTGGTTTTTTTGAGCGTGTATGCGGCCGGGGGTAGCTTAGCGCCGGGAATGCAGGAATGGTATGTTTTGGGGGCGAGATTGGGGTGGTGTTCATAAATGGTGGTTATTGGAAGTGCGTTAAAAAGGTAGCCACGAATGCACGAATGGTATGTTTTGGGGGCGAGATTGGGGTGGTGTTCATAATTGGTGGTTATTAGAAAGGCGTTATCAGGGTAGCCACGAATGCACGAATGGTTTGTTGTGTTGGCTAGATTGGCGGGGTATTCATAATTGGTGGTTATTGGAAATGCGTTAAAAAGGGTAGCCACGAATGCACGAATGGTATGTTGTGTTGGCTAGATTGGAGGGGTATTCATAATTGGTGGTTATTGGAAATGCGTTAAAAAGGGTAGCCACGAATGCACGAATGGTATGTTTTGGGGGCGAGATTGGGGTGGTGTTCATAAATGGTGGTTATTGGAAGTGCGTTAAAAAGGTAGCCACGAATGCACGAATGGTTTGTTGTGTTGGCTAGATTGGCGGGGTATTCATAATTGGTGGTTATTGGAAGTGCGTTTTGGGGTAGCCACGAATGCAGAAATGGTATGTTTTGGGGGCTTCCAACATAGCCACAATCCTTCGTGCATTCGTGGCTAAAAACCTAGGCGCAAATGGCACAGCAGCGTATATTCCAGCATGTGTGGCCACAGCCCCAGCCACATTCATTCGTGCATTCGTGGCTAAAAACCTAGGCGCAAATTGCACAGCAGCGTATATTCCTGCATGTGTGGCCACAGCCCAGCCACACTCATTCGTGCATTCGTGGCTAAAAACCTAGGCGCAAATGGCACAGCAGCGTATTTTCCAGCATGCGTGGCCACAACCCCAGCCACAATCCTTCGTGCATTCGTGGCTAAAAACCTAGGCGCAAAAAGCATAACCCCGTATATTCCAGCATGTGTGGCCACAGCCCCAGCCACAACAGAGTTTAAATGAGCCTTATAACTTTCTCCAAATCAAATAAAACGGAATGCCCAAGGCCATCAATCCCAATCCAGCGGCCGAGCCCATTGGGTTGTTCCAAACCGACACTGCGACCAAGGCCAGGGAAAAGAGTACGAATAGGGCGGGCAATACCGGGTAGCCGAGCACCGAAAAGGGCGGTTTTTCACCTGCATTCTGCTTGCGCAGCACAAAAACACCGGCGGCTCCCATACCATAAAATATGAAAGCGGCAAAAATCAACATGTCGGTGAGCGGGTCAAAACTGCCCGAAAACACCAATACAATAGCCCATGCTCCCTGCAGCATCAGGGCACGAACGGGAGTTCCTGTACGGGAATTCAGGCGCTCGATACCTTTAAAAAACAAGCCGTCGCGGGCCATGGCAAAGCATACCCGGGGAGCCGTAAGTACAGTGGTATTGGTGGCGTTGAAGGTCGATACCAAAATCAATAAGGCCACCACCGCCGCGGCGGTTTCTCCGCCCAAGTAACGCATGATGCTGATTCCCGCCACTTCGTTTTGAGGAATTCCCTGAATTTGCTCGATGGGCATGACCACCAAAAAGGTTAGGTTTAGCAAGAGGTATAAGGCCATTACCAGGCCTACGCCCATAACCAAAGCCCTTGGTATGGCTCGTTCGGGTTGCTTGATTTCTTCGCCCACAAAGCCCACGTTGTTCCAGCCTTCGTAGGCCCAGAAGGCGGCCATCAATGCCGCAAAGAACAGGGCTAAGAAATCGCTTGCTCCGACTTCGGTAGATGGGGCAGCGTTTTGCAGCAATGCCGGATTGGCCATGGGCGAGCTGAGCCCAAACACCGAAATCAAAACAATGCACAGCACCACGGTGCTACCCATCAGGCTGGTTAAGGTGACTCCCAGTCGGACTCCCAAGGCGTTGATGCCGGTAAGCAGAACGATGAGCCCCGCGGTGAGCAGTTTTACCGGCAAATCTTTTAAGGGCTGAATGCCAAAGGGTAGGGTGGTTTCGCTCAGGGTTGAATTCCATTCAGGCAGCTGCAGCCATTGATGCAGGCTTTGCCCAAACACATAAGCCACTGCGGCGATGGTTGCGGTTTGAATAACGGCCACCGAGGTCCAACCGTACATAAAGGCAAAGGCTTTGCCATACATGCGTTTGAAGTATTCGTACTGTCCGCCCGATGCGGCGATTTGCGAGGCGACCTCGGCGTTGCACAGGGCTCCAATTAGGGTGATTCCCCCCGCCAAGGCCCAAGCTAAAATGACCCAGGTAGGACTGCCTAAGCCTTGGCTCATGACGGTGATTTTTTTAAAGGCTCCGGAGCCAATCATGGAACCGAACACCAAGGCCAAGGCTCCGAAGGTGCCAATGCCTTGAACCAGGTTTGAAGAGGGTTTGTTTTTCATCCTATGGGATCAACATCAAAATGCAATTCTGGAGAGGAAGGTATGGATTTTATCCATTCGGCTTCGCGGCGCAGGTAATCCCAAAGCGCTGGTCGGGCCAAATTTTTGGGTATTTTTAAGATGATGCGCAAGTGGTAACGGTTGCGCAATTTTTTAGGTCCGGCGGCCTCAGGGCCTAAGACGGTCCAGCCGGGATAGCCTTTTAGATGTTGAGCCACCTGCTGGCATATTTGGTGAAGGCGCTGTTCGTTGGCATGCCTAAAGTTTAGGTACACCAATCGGGTGTAAGGCGGATAAGCATAGGTTTTTCGCTCTTGCAGTTCACGCTGGTAAAAGCCCAAGGTGTCGTGGTTCAGCAAGGCCCGAATTACCGGATGCTCCGCCGAATAAGTTTGAATAAGCACTTTTCCCTGCCTTTGACGCCTGCCTGCCCGGCCACTTACCTGCTCCAGCAGTTGAAAGGCCCGTTCTTGCGCCCTGAAATCGGGGAAATACAACAATCCGTCGGCATGAATCACCGCCACCAAGTGCATTCGGTCAAAATCCAAGCCTTTGGTTACCATTTGGGTGCCGGTTAATATGTCGGTTTGACCCTCAGCAAAGCGCTGCAGTATTTCTTTGAAGGCGTTTTTTCGGCGGGTGGTATCCAAATCAAGCCGGTCTAGCTTGGCGCCCGGCAGCAGCTCGGCCACCCGCTCTTCAATTTTTTCGGTACCAAATCCCATTTCAATCCAACGCGTGCTTTTGCACGCCGGACATTTGTAGGGTTTGGCAACGGCATACCCACAATAATGGCAGCGCAGTTCTCCGTTGTTTTTATGGAAAGTCAAGGAAATATCGCAGTGTTGGCATTGAGGTACATGGCTGCAGTCTAGGCATTTCATGAGCAATGAAAATCCCCTACGGTTTTGAAACAAGATGGCCTGTTGCCTCTCGGCCAAGCAGCGCTGCAATTCCTGAATTAAGGGGGCCGATATGCTTCGGTCGTCGCCCTTTTCCCATTGAATTTTGCCCATATCTACCACTTCCATTAAGGGCAATTTTACATCGCCATGCCGAGTCAATAAAGTGGCCAAGGCATACTTTCCGGTTTGGGCATTGACCCATGATTCCAACGAGGGGGTGGCCGAACCCAACACGATGGGTATGCCCCGATGCCGAGCAAGCCATAAGGCGGTGTCTCGCCCATGGTACCGCGGAGCCGGATCGGTTTGCTTGTATCCGGGGTCGTGTTCTTCGTCCACCACAATGAGTCCCAGGTTTTGGTGTGGCAAAAACAAACTAGACCTGGTTCCAACCAGAATGCGCGGATAGGGGTTGGGCCCCATATAGCCCGGCTGCATGGACCGGTACACCTCCACCCGCTCGGCCTCAGACATATGGGAATGGTACACTCCCACCAAGCCCGAAAACCGCAATGCAATGCGGTCAATCAACTGGGTGGTCAGGGCAATTTCGGGAACCAAAAAGAGCACATCTTTATCTTGGTTAAGGGTATTTTGAATGCATTCAAAATACACTTCGGTTTTTCCAGAACCCGTTATACCATACAGCAAGGCAGGTTGTTTTTTTTCGGCAGCCTGCTGCAGGGCGGCCAAGGCTTTTTGCTGTTCTTCGTTCAACACGGCGGGCTTAGCCTCGGCTCCCTCTTGAGCTTGCAAGCGTCCAATTTCGACCTGTTTTTCCGTCAGCAACCCCTTTTTTATCAGTTCAGCTATGGCCGTCCCAGCTTGGCCTACCTTTTCTTGCAAAAAGGACTTGCGAACGGGAATGAATTTTTTGCTGAAGGCCTCGGTCAACTGCAAAAAGACCATCATAACTTCGAGCTGTTTTGGCGCCCGACTCAGGGTCTCTAAGGCCGCCCTCAAGGCAGTTTCTTCTTTCAATTCAGGGGGGAGCTCTAAAAAGCCGGCCATTTTGGGCTTGAATCGCTCTTCCATTTGCAGTTCGACTACCGCCAGCCCTTTGTCCATCAACATTTTCACGGTTGCTGCCGCCGAATTTTGCTGCAAAATCAGGGCCGCTTGCGACATGGAAAGGCTCTCGGCAATGGTTAGGGCTTCCCACAAAATATATTCTTTGTCGCTGAGTTCCTCGGGATTTGGAAAGGCGCCAGGAATGCGGTGTACCATTTGCCGCGACTGCGATTTAAGCCCGGGTGGCAGGGCCGCCTGCATCACTTCGCCAGGGGTACATAAATAGTAATCGGCCATCCATTCCCAAAGTTCGAGTTGCGTAGCATTGACCAGGGGGTCGTCGTCGGGAATGTCGGCGAGCAGCCGTATTTTTTCGAGTGGAAAATCTTCGGGCGGCTCAATTTGACTGTGTAATACCCCGGTCAGCAGTTTAGATCGTCCAAGGGGAACCACGACGCGGGTCCCGGGCAGCAGTTTTTTGGCAAGCGGCAGAGGTGCTTTATAGGTTAGAAGTCCGGGTAAAGCCTGAGGCACTACAACCTGAATAAAGACGAACTCGGACATGGTTAAGGTTCAGAATATGAATGTATTAACGGGTAATTGCAAAGGGGATTTCCACAGAATTGCAACAAAATCAAAGGTACAATGAAATCTGAATTGAATTAAAAAGAAATGAGTGATGCTGGCGGCGGACGGGCTTTCACCGGTAGTCCGCGGCGCAATGGCGTTGCCCCAGCGGGCTTGCGGTGGCTCCTTAAGTCGCCTCCGCGCCGCGCGGGGCAAGGGCCCTTTCGCCTTGCGGGCAACCTGGTTCAATCCCTGCCGCGGGCGGCGGGGAGAGAAAGCGGGGTTGGGGAATAGGCACGGCGAATAGAGACGCATCCAAGCCTAAAAGGCTAGATGGACTCCCTTGGGTCGGTCCGTACTTTTCCATCAAAAATCAGAATCCTTAAAAATGCATTTGCCTAAACCTCTCTACTATTACCACCCCATCTCAAATGCCTTTCCAGAACCCCTACCGTAAAAGGATGAACCTGCCACTTCATCCAGCCTCATTCCCGAAACTCCCGCCCTCCTCTTCAACAAAGTTGCCTTTGTTAATTTAGAGAGCATTTCTGAGACTCCCCGTGGGTCTGCGGCTTGCTTTTCGGCTTACCTTCAACCCACAAACACACTTCACGCCTAAAAGAACCCTAAGTGTTCTTCGCCACCCCAATACGTGACGAAGCAAAAAAATTTTCATCGATGAACCACGAAGGTACGAACGGCATTTTCAAGTGTCAAGTCCAACGAGCTATTTTCTTAAAAAAAATGCATGGACCTTTCAAATCGAAGATAGTGGTTATGCCAATTGCTTGGCTAGGTCTGTATCCAATTCTACTTTTAAGTTTCGAATAATGAAATCTTGCCGTTCGGGGGTGTTTTTTCCCATGTAGAATTGCAGCAACTGCTCAATGCTCACCTCTTTCTTCAAAATCACAGGGTCAAGCCGAATGTCTTTACCAATAAACTGCCTGAATTCGTCGGGGCTAATTTCCCCTAAGCCCTTAAAACGGGTAATTTCGCAGCCTTTTCCCAGCTTTTCTATGGCTGAGCTACGTTCTTTGTCATCGTAGCAATAAATGGTTTCTTTCTTATTGCGAACACGAAACAAAGGAGTTTGCAAAATGAACAGGTGCCCCAATTTCACTACTTCAGGGAAAAACTGCAAGAAAAAGGTAATCAACAGCAGGCGAATGTGCATTCCGTCCACATCGGCATCGGTGGCAATAACAATGTTGTTGTACCGTAAATCTTCAACATCTTCTTCGATATTTAGGGCGGCTTGAAGCAGGTTAAATTCTTCGTTTTCGTACACAATTTTTTTGTTCAGCCCATAGCAGTTTAGGGGTTTACCTTTCAGGGAGAATACGCCTTGGGTATTTACATCTCGGGCTTTGGTGATGGAGCCCGAGGCCGAATCGCCCTCGGTAATGAATAGGGTTGAATTGAGTCGGTCTTCGTGTTTTGAATTGTAGTGAACCCGGCAATCCCTTAATTTTTTGTTGTGCAGCGCGGCCTTTTTTGCTCGTTCGCGGGCAATCTTTTTAATGCCGGCCAGGGCTTTTCTTTCCCGTTCTGAGGTGAGTATTTTTTCTAAAATAGCCTGGGCGGTATCGGGATTTCGGTGCAAGTAATTGTCGAGTTCCCGTTTTAAAAAATCCATAATAAAGGTGCGAACGGTAATGCCCTCGGGGGCAATGGTATTCGAGCCCAATTTGGTTTTGGTTTGCGATTCAAAGACGGGTTCCATGACTTTGATGGAGATGGCTGAAATGATCGAGCTGCGAACATCGGCTGCATCAAAGTCTTTTTTGAAAAATTCTCGGATGGTTTTTACCACCGCCTCGCGGAAGGATGCTTGGTGGGTACCGCCTTGAGGAGTGTACTGTCCGTTTACAAAACTGTAGTATTCTTCACCGTAGGCATTTCCATGGGTTATGGCCACTTCAATGTCTTCGCCTTTTAAATGAATGATGGGGTAGAGGATTTCGCCTGAAATCTCGTTGTTCAACAAATCCACCAATCCATTTTCTGAGCGGATGTCTTGACCGTTCAGGTTTAGGGTTAAACCTGTGTTTAGGTAGGCGTAGTTCCATAGCATTTTTTCTACGTACTGTGGGCGGTACTGGTAATTAGAAAAAATAGAGGCGTCGGGTACAAAGTGCACCACGGTTCCCGAGCGCTCTTTCACATCGCTTAGGTCTTCTTCTCGCCTTAGGTTTCCTTGTTCAAATTCGGCAATTTTGGATTGTCCATCGCGAATGGATTGAACCCGAAAAAAGGAAGACAGGGCATTGACGGCTTTAGTACCAATGCCATTCAGACCTACCGATTTTTTAAAGACCTCAGAATCGTACTTAGCTCCGGTATTGGGCTTTGAAACGCAATCAATTACTTTGCCCAGCGGAATTCCCCGCCCATAATCACGTACGGTAACGGCTCCATCTTGAACCTTAATTTTAATGTTGCGGCCATTCCCCATTACGTATTCGTCTATGGAATTGTCGATGACCTCTTTAAGGAGAATATAAATGCCGTCGTCTACCGATGAACCATCGCCCAATTTTCCGATGTACATGCCCGGGCGTAGGCGGATGTGTTCTTTCCAGTCGAGCGAGCGTATGCTGTCTTCTGAATAATTTCCTGATTGCTGAGCCATGCCCAAAGATAGCGCTTTTTGACGGATACACGAGCGGCCTAATGCCGGCATTTCCTTGCCAAACCCCTTACATTTTGCTACCTTCGGGCTTTTATATTTTGAACACATGGGCGTACGATTTAAGGAGCATTCGGGTTTGCATCTGCCAAAGGTTCAAGCTGAGATTCAGGAAAGCTGGGCTCAAGAGCAAACATTTCAGAAATCCCTGAACAAAACGAGAGGAGATTTCACCTTTTTTGAGGGCCCTCCTTCGGCAAATGGAATGCCAGGCATTCACCATGTTATGGCTCGTGCCATTAAAGATGCCGTTTGCCGCTACAAAACCATGCAGGGATTTCGGGTGCTGCGCAAGGCCGGCTGGGATACGCATGGACTTCCCGTTGAATTGCAGGTTGAAAAAGAATTGAACCTAACCAAAGAAGACATCGGAAAAACCATCAGCATTGAAGACTACAACGCCGCCTGCCGAAAAGCGGTGATGCGCTTTACCGGTGAGTGGCAAAAGCTGACCGATGCCATGGGCTATTGGGTGGATATGCAAGACCCTTACATTACCTACGACCCCAAATACATGGAATCGGTCTGGTGGATTTTGCAGCAATTTTACAAAAAAGGTCTTTTGTACAAAGGCTACACCATACAACCCTATAGTCCTGCCGCAGGAACCGGACTTTCTTCGCATGAATTGAACCAACCTGGGGCCTACCGAAATGTGAAAGACACCACCTTGGTGGCTCAATTTAAGCTGATGCCCGGACAAAGCATTGACGGTATGGAAACGGGCGAATCGGATTTTTGCCTGGCTTGGACAACCACCCCTTGGACATTGCCTTCCAATACGGCCTTGGCTGTTGGTCCCAACATTCAGTATGTGTTGGTTGAAACCCAAAATCCATATACCCGCGAGGCCATTCGTGTTTGGTTGGCCGAAGAGCGGTTGGCAAATTACTTTGCCGCTGAAATGGAAAACCAAGAACCGGCTGTAGATCAAAAAAAACCAGCTTGGAAACGAATAGGTCAGGCAAAAGGTTCGGCATTGGCAGGATTGCGCTACGAACCCCTGTTCAATTATGCCCGCCCCGAGCAGGGTGATGCATACCGGGTTATTCCGGGCGACTTCGTTACAACGGCCGATGGAACAGGTATGGTGCACATTGCGCCTAGCTTTGGCAGCGACGACTTTAAGGTGGCCGCCCAACATGGAATTGGCAGCCTGACTTTGGTAGATGAGCAAGGACGCTTTACCCCTGAAGTTACCGATTTCGCTGGAGAGTACGTCAAGGAATCGTATGTGCCAACCGACCTAAAAAAAGACGGGTATGAGTCGGTCGATGTGCGCATTGCTGTTTTGCTAAAACAACGCAACCGAGCTTTTAAAATAGAAAAGTACGAACACAGCTATCCCCATTGCTGGAGAACCGACAAACCCATTTTGTATTTTCCTTTGGATTCCTGGTTTGTCCGCACCACAGCATTAAAAAGCCGCCTGCTTGATTTAAACAAGAGCATACGCTGGAAACCCGAATCAACTGGAACAGGGCGGTTCGGAAATTGGCTTGAAAATTTGATCGATTGGAACCTAAGCCGTAGCCGGTTTTGGGGAATCCCATTGCCCATTTGGCGCAGCGACGATGGGTCTGAGGAAATATGCATCGGTTCGGTAGAGGAACTGAGCCAAGAAATTGAACGTTCCATGCAGGCAGGATGGATGACCGAAAATCCGTATGCCCTGCACAACGGAAAGGTGGATTACAGCAAAATCGATTTGCACCGGCCTGTGGTTGACCAAATCGTGTTGGTGTCGCCTAGCGGCAAGCCAATGCGCCGAGAATCCGATTTGATTGACGTTTGGTTTGACAGCGGTTCTATGCCTTTCGCCCAGTGGCATTACCCTTTTGAAAACAAAGAGAAAATTGATTCCGGTCAGGCTTTTCCAGCCGATTTTATTGCCGAAGGGGTGGACCAAACCCGAGGTTGGTTCTTTACCCTGCACGTTATTGCAGCGGGAATCATGGATTCGGTGGCCTATAAAACCGTTATTTCCAACGGCCTGGTTCAAGATAAAAACGGCATGAAAATGTCCAAACGGCTAGGAAATGCAGTCGATCCATTTCAAGCCATCGAGCAGCATGGAGCCGATGCACTGCGTTGGTACATGCTTACCAATGCTTCGCCATGGGACGATTTAAAGTTCAATCCAGCCAGCTTGGACGAAGGGGCCCGAAGGTTTTTCTCGACCCTGCACAACACCTATTCCTTCTTGGCTTTGTACAGCAATGTAGATGGCTTATCGCCGCGGCTTCCACACCTGCCTGAACAGCCCTCGGAATTTGACCGCTGGATGCTTTCAAGGCTAGGCAGCTTACATCGGGACGTAACAGCAGCCTACGAAGATTTTGATTTAACTCAAGCAGGTCGGCTACTGCAAGCCTTTACCGATACAGACTTGTCTAATTGGTATGTGCGCTTGTCGCGCCGAAGGTTTTGGAAAGAAGCCGACGACCAAGACAAACAATCGGCCTTCTACACCTTGCATTATACCCTATGCTACGTGTCTTTGATGATGGCTCCGGTTGCGCCTTTTTATAGCGACCGCTTGTATCGTGATCTTACGGGGTCTTCCTCATCGGTGCATTTGGCCAACTGGCCTCAGGAATTGAGCAGATTTCTTAATCCCGACTTGGAATACGCCATGGAGTTGGCTCAAACTACCTGCAGCCTGATTTTGTCCATTCGAAAATCTGAAAAAATTCGGGTTAGGCAGCCCCTGCAAAGGGTATTGATTCCGGTTTTAGACCAAAGGCAATCTGCCGCTTTAGATCGGGTTTCAGACATCATAAAGGCCGAGGTGAATGTGAAATCGCTGGAATTGCATAGTCAGCCTGGCGATTGGATGGTATTGAAGGCAAAGGCAGATTTTAAAAAACTGGGCCCTCGATTTGGAAAAGACATGAAAGAGGTGG
This sequence comes from Bacteroidota bacterium, assembly GCA_016866335.1. Taxonomy (GTDB): domain Bacteria; phylum Bacteroidota; class Bacteroidia; order CAIKAF01; family CAIKAF01; genus CAIKAF01. The sequence continues at coordinate 19,644 of VGMT01000022.1, forward strand.
CCTTGGCTGTAGAAAATCTAAGCCAGGCCGATATCCAGAAATTGAACAGCAGCGGACGGTGCAATTTGACCGTTTCGGACGGCAGAACCATCGAGCTGCTTCGGGAGGACCTGGAAATTCGTTCTCAAGATGTGCCCGGATGGCAGGTGGCCACCAATGGGCCTTTGACGGTTGCCTTAGATTTGCAGCTGAGCCCTGAGCTGTTGGCCGAGGGCACCGCCCGCGATTTGGTGAACCGCATTCAAAACCTGCGCAAAGATTCTGGATTGGATGTGGGCGACCGAATTCGCCTAGCAATTTATGGTTCTGAACACGTGCAACATGCGGTTCAGGCTAATAATCACTATATTTGCACCGAAGTTTTGGCTTTGACGTTGACAACAGGCCCCGAAAACGAGGCCGTTTCAGCTACCGAAGTAGAACTGGAAGGGGATTTGCGTGCATTTATTTATTTGGAAAAAACTGTTTAAATCAACCCTATGTCTGAGTTGAAAGTTCGTTATTCCGACGAAGAACTGGAAGAGTTCCGCGTCTTGATTGAAAACAAATTAGAGCGTTCTCGTAAGGAATTAAGCTTGCTAAAAGAAGCCTTTGCCCACCGCGATGGAAACACCACCGACGACACCTCGCCCACCTTTAAACTGATGGAAGACGGAGCTGAAGTGTCTAGCAAAGAAGAAATTGGCCAGTTGGCGGCTCGGCAGCAAAAGTTTATCGCCAATCTTGAAAATGCCTTAATTCGGATTCAGAACAAATCCTACGGAATTTGCCGGTCCACAGGTCAGTTGATACCCAAAGAGCGCCTTCGCGCCGTACCGCATGCTACGCTGAGCATCGAGGCTAAAAACGCGCCCAACCGCCGCGACTAAGCCATGAAAAAGACGCTGGGATTGATTGTGGGATTGATTTTGTTTGACCAGCTCATTAAGATATGGGTCAAAACAACTATGCTGATTGGCGAAGGATTTCCTTTGCTGGGAAACCTGCTCGAAATTTATTTCATCGAAAACAATGGCATGGCCTGGGGAATGGAATTCGGCGGTGAAGCCGGTAAAATAGCCCTAACGCTGTTTCGCCTTCTAGCGGTCGGAGGAATCTTCTACCTGCTGTACGATATGCTGAAAAAAGGCCCCATGAATTTAATGTCGGTCGGCTTAGCCATGGTCTTTGCGGGGGCCGTTGGCAACATCATTGACTCAGTTTTGTATGGTCAGCTGTTCAGCGAAAGCAGCCGCTTTTTTGTAGCAACCGCTTTCCCAGAAATGGGTTATGCGCCCTGGCTGCAAGGAAAGGTAGTAGATATGTTTTTGTTCAATGTGCGTTGGCCAGAATCCATGGGCGGGCAGCTCATTTTTCCACCCATTTGGAACTTCGCCGACGCCTGCATTTCTGTAGGAGTCGGATGCATGTTGGTGTTTTCGTTCTTCAAGAAAAAGGAATCTAGGGCTGTCGGTAAGGCTTAACGACGTTTTGGTTGTTTTTTAGCTAAGATTGCAGGAATGGTATGTTTTTCAGGCTACTAACACAGCCACAATCATTCGTGCATTCGTGGCTAAAAACCTAGACGCAAATAACGTAAGCCCGGCATGCGCCGCAACAGCCATAGCCACAACCATTCGTGCATTCGTGGCTAACTACAAAACAATGCGCTTGTAATTCATTTTCAATTCTCCAAAGTTCACAATTAACGCCAACCGATTACCTGAAACCTTTAGGTAATTTATAGCCTGAGCTACAAACTCATCTGGTATTGTTTGAACAGCCTTTACTTCTAAAATTATTTTATCCATCACCACAAAATCAGCATAAAACCTATGGGGCAATATTATCCCCTTGTAATTTACCTCGTATTGCTTTTCTCGTTCATAGCTTATGTTGGCCTTTTTAAGTTCATATTCAATCGCATCTTTATAAACAATTTCAGGAAAACCCGCCCCCAGGTTATTGTGAACTTCAATGCAAATTCCAATAAGCTTAAAACACTCCTCTGTGTAAATTATATCTTTCATTGGCGCCCTTAATTTAGCCACAAATGCAGGAATGGTATTTCCTGCTGGCTAATTGCTTATAATTTTAACCAGGAATTCAGGAATGATTTTGCCTTGCCGGCTTTTAACCCCAGCAAAATAGAATACCCAAGACCAAAGCGCTGCACTTGCGTGTACCGAACAGGTACAGCATTAAAGGCGCGGTTCCGCGCCTCTATGCCCTCCAACATACTACCCTCAAAATCAAAAATTAACCCCATCGACAGGGCTTTCTTTATGCAGGCATCGTACAGCAAATACTCCGAATTCTGCCTCCGCCCCTCTTCGGTAGAACTCCCCAATATCAAATAGCAGGCCTGCGAATCACATACGCAGGCGGCCGCCGATACCACTCGGCCCTCTTTGTCTTTGGCCTGCAATAAAAATCCCGCCCCCCTCGCTCGAATCGCTTCTACCACCCGTTGTATTGCCTCATTGGAATAAGGACTCTGAACCTTTTTACGCTCAAACGGCGCCTGCACAATCTGCAGCAAGGCTTCGGTTGATTCTAAATCTTCTATGCGAAGTCCAAGTTCTTCGGCTTTTCGAATGTTTTTCCTGGCCTGAGCCGAGGGTACATGGTTTTCGGTCGGATAAATTCGAAAGGTGTAGCGCGTCTGTAAGGCATACCCATGCCAATAAAAAGGCAGAACATAGTCGGTTTCAGGACTCAGCCTCAACACATGGGCATGGCAGCTGGGCAACCCGCTCAGCAAGGCCTCGATGCCCTTTTTTTGCATGGAAAGCTGCTGGTGCATATCTGAGGGCTGCCAGTTAACAATCATCAAAGGGAAAAAGGGACTGAGCGGCGGCATTTCAAAGCGGGTCAAGCCCCATTTTTTTACCTTTCGGTAAGGCAATGCTGCATGTATTTGGTCGTTGGTATTCCACAACTGTACCTCCCAGCCGTTTTCTCCGCAAACGGCATCGAGCCACCAAGGCTGAGCAAACACCGACAAATCGGTCTGTTCGGCGCAAAAGGTTCTGTACCTATCTTGAGACTTAGACATCTGGCTGGGGCATTAAATGGAACTGCCCACAGACGAAGGTAAACAATTGCCCCTTTTTCGAGCCGGCCAAATGGCATTGTCGTGGATTTTCGTTCAAAGCGGCAGGGATTGACGAGGCTACCCCGCAAGGGTGCCGAAGCCTGGCCCTCTAGGTGCGGAGGCGACTTCAGGAGCCCCCGCAAACCAGCTGGGCCAGACTTTCGGCAACCGCGGAGTAGCCCGGAAAGCCCGGCAGCCGCCCAAAAAAACAATAAAAAACAAGGTGCAATCAAGCTTTTTTTTTACATCATTTTTGCTCTGCCCTTTCAATTGTGCAGTGTAAGAAATCGGCTACCTTTGTCCAAAGTTTTTGTATGCCTCAATCTGTTCCTTCCGACGGAGCTCCCATGCCCACTGCTGAAACCGCTGTAAAATTGGGCCTTTTGCCCAGCGAGTTCGACCTTATTGTTCAAGGTTTGGGGCGGCAACCCAATTTTACCGAGCTCTGCGCTTTTTCAGGAATGTGGAGCGAACATTGTTCCTACAAGAATTCAATTCGTTGGCTGAAAACCCTGCCACGAGAAGGAAAGGGCTTGCTTGCCGAACCTGGAAAGGAAAATGCGGGCCTGGTTGATATTGGAAATGGACTTGCCTGTGCCTTTAAAATTGAAAGCCACAACCACCCCAGTGCGATTGAACCGTATCAGGGTGCCGCGACCGGTGTGGGTGGCATTAACCGCGATATTTTTACCATGGGCGCCAGGCCCATTGCTCAATTGAATGCCCTGTTTTTTGGCGATCCTGCCGAGTCCCGAACCCAATGGCTGGCGAAAGGTGTGGTGAAGGGCATTGGCGATTACGGCAATGCCTTCGGCGTACCTACCGTGGCAGGTCAAACCTTTTTTCACCCCTCTTTTCACCAAAATCCGCTGGTAAACGCCATGTCGGCCGGCATTGTGGCCCACAATAAAGTGATGAGCGCCATTGCTTACGGATCCGGAAATCCCGTATTTATTGTGGGTTCGGCCACCGGTAAAGACGGCATCCACGGTGCCTCTTTTGCCTCGGCCGAAATGTCGGGCGAAAGCTCAAAACAACTCCCTTCGGTTCAGGTTGGCGACCCTTTTCAAGAAAAACTGCTGCTGGAAGCCACCTTGGAATTGATTGAGGCAGGTCATGCTATTGGTATTCAAGACATGGGCGCCGCCGGCATTATTTGCAGTACAGCCGAAATGTCAGAAAAGGGCAGCAGCGGCATGCGCATTCATTTGGACAAAGTCCCAACACGGGGGGGCAACATGCAGCCCTACGAACTGCTGCTGTCTGAATCGCAAGAACGCATGCTGGTGGTGGGCAAATTGGGGCATGAAGCCCAGATTCAACGCATTTTTGAAAAATGGGACCTGAACTGCGCCCAAATCGGTGAGGTGATTCCCGAAGACCGGCTTGATTTTTATTTTGGCGCCGATGTGGTGGCTCAACTGCCTGCCTCGATGTTGGTGCTGGGCGGCGGAGCCCCTGTGTACGAGCGCGAAATGGCTCAACCCGCTTATGTTAAAGAAATAAACGAGTTGAATCCGGCCAAACTCCCCATTCCCAAAAACCTAAAAGACCTGGCCGATTGCCTGAGCCGTTCGCCCAATTTAAGGCCAAAGCATTGGATTACCCAGCAGTACGATTCCATGATTGGTACTGCGAATTTGACCACACGGAAACCCTCCGATGCTGCCATTGTTTGGGTAAAAGAAACCGACTCGGCCCTGGCCTTGACCGTTGATGTGAATCCCCTGTACGTGGAAGCCAATCCCGAAAAGGGCGCCATGATGGCCGTGGCCGAAGCCGCCAGAAACATCGTTTGCTCGGGCGCTCGGCCCATTGCCATTACCAACTGCCTGAATTTTGGAAACCCTTACAATCCCGAGGCCTATTGGCAATTTGTGGGCGCCATTAAGGGAATGGGCAAGGCCTGCAAAGCACTTGGAACTCCGGTTACCGGAGGCAATGTGAGTTTTTACAACCAATACCGCGAAGGGGAACAGGTTTTTCCGGTAGCCCCTAGCCCCTCGATCGGTATGCTGGGTTTGCTTGACAACCTTGAAAACCACACCAGCCTCGCTTTTCCCTTGACCCAAGCCAAATTGCTGTTGGTGGGAATGGTAACTTCCGATTTTTCCTGTTCAGAATACCTGCGCGAATGGCATAAAATTCCCCGTTCGCCGGCGCCCTATTTTAACCTGGATCAAGAGGTTCAATTGCACAAGGGCATTGCCGCATTGATTGAGCAAGGCTTGGTTCTGTCGGCCCACGACGTGTCGGAAGGCGGCCTGTATCAATGCCTGAAAGAATCGGCCTTGGCTGGCAAAACAGGCTTTGAAGTGTATTCCGACGACGACATTCGGACCGATGCATTTTGGTTTGGTGAAGGCCAGGGTAGGGTGGTGGTTTCCATTTTGGAAGAAAACGAAGATGCGGTGGTAGATCTGTTGGCCGAATTGGAGGTCCCTGCCCTTTATTTGGGCGAAACCGGTGGAGAACAGCTTTCTTTTGACGGGGAAATCTGGCATAGCCTTGAAGATTTGATGCAGTGGGATGCCAGCCATTTGAATCCGTGGTTGGGCTGAGTTTCGTGGCATTTGGGCGGCAGCCGGGCTTTCCGCACTACTCCGCAGTTGCCGAAAGGCTGGCCCAGCTGCTTTGCGGGGGCTCCTCACGTCGCCTCCGCAGCTAGCGGGCCAGGCTTCGGCACCTTTGCGGCTAGTTTGCGTCAATCCCTGCCGCATCACTTGGCCGTTTATGTCGGGTTAAACCAAAATCCCCGCCCTTTCTAAAGGTTATTGTACTTCGAGCGGCCCAGCCCTGACAGGGCGAAATACCCTAGCACAGGGTGCAGCCCTGTGCATTCATTCATTCATTCATTCATTCATTCATTCATTCGTTCGTGGCTACCCTTTTTAACGCCTTTCTAATAACCACCAATTATGAATACCCCGCCAATCTAGCCAACACAACAAACCATTCCTGCATTCGTGGCTCCCCTTTTTAACGCCTTTCTAATAACCACCCATTATGAATACCCCGCTAATTTAGCCAACACAACAAACCATTCGTGCATTCGTGGCTACCCTTTTTAACGCCTTTCTAATAACCCCCCATTATGAATACCCCGCCAATCTAGCCAACACAACAAACCATTCGTGCATTCGTGGCTACCCTTATTACGCCTTTCTAATAACCACCGATTATAAATACCCCGCCAATTTAGCCAACACAACAAACCATTCGTGCATTCGTGGCTACCCTTATAACGCCTTTCTAATAACCACCAATTATGAATACCCCGCCAATCTAGCCAACACAACAAACCATTCGTGCATTCGTGGCTACCTTTTTAACGCCTTTCTAATAACCACCCATTATGAATACCCCGCCAATCTAGCCAACACAACATACCATTCGTGCATTCGTGGCTACCCTTTTTAACGCCTTTCTAAAAAAAACGCCGGACAACTTGCCCGGCGTTTCTCTTTTCATGAAACATGCCTTACTTTTTCACCACCCGGAAGTGCTGGCTACCCTCTGGGGTATCTAAACTAACAATGTACATTCCCGCGGGCAGGTTCTGAATGTCATTGCCATTTAAGCGGAACAACAGTTCTCCCGAAATCGGCTGAGCCGTACGCTGCACCAATACCCTTCCGCTTAGGTCGCGCAGACGCAGTTCGGTTTGCTGACTTAAACCACTTAACCCAATGCTCAACTCCGCATCAAAAGGGTTGGGATAAATGCTGGTTTTCCAGTTGCCCTCTTGATCCAATCCACCCGCCACATTCAACTGAACGGGATTGCAGGTTGTGCTTGAACAACCATTATCGGTAATGGTCAGGCAAACCGTGTACAAGCCGGGGAAGAAGAACAGCTTTTGTGGATTGATGTCGTAACTATAGGTTCCATCGCCAAAATCCCAGAAATAGTTCAAATACGGATCCAACGTGTCGGGCAAGAAATGCACCGTGTTCGTGGTCAATAGCGTTGGGCTAAAGTTTGAATTGATCAAATCGGTAACCACTACGTTTTGAGTTAGGGTGTCTTTGCAGCCCAAATCGCTGGTCAACATAAGGGTAACCGTATAGTTTCCGGCATTTGGGAAGAACCAGCTAGGCACCTGCATGGTGCTGCTCATACCATTGCTTGTGTTCCATTGGGTTGAAACAATGCTGCCAGAGCCAATGCTTGAGTTGTTGGTGATGGGCATGATGGTGCCACGGCAGTGGTCAGGCAAGTTAAAGGCTGCCTGAGGTTTGGGCAAAATGGTGGTACTTCCCGTAAAGACATCGGTACAACCATGGTTGGTGCTTACAGTAACACTCCAGTTGTAGTTTCCAAAGTTGCTGTACACATGGTTTGGATTGCTTCCATTGCCTAGGTTGCCATCGCCAAAATCCCACTGGTAGCCCGAAATTACGGCTCCGTTAATGTTCTGAACCGATGCCGATGAGGTAAAGGGGCTAAACGCTTCTTGGCAAACCGTGTTCACCGAGGCCGAAGCAATAACCGGATTGGGGTTAACATGGGTGGTTATGGATTGCGAGGTGCTGCAGCCGTTGTTGCTGGTAAAGGTTAGCGTGGTTACATATTGCCCCGCATTGGCATAGGTGTGGCTAAAGTTGGTTTGTGCCGACTGGTTTCCATCGCCCAAATTCCAGTTGCTGCCGCTAATCACCGATCCGTTGGCCGGCGAAACAAAGGCCGATGCCGAGAAGGAACTGCTGTTGCCTGCGCATACATCGCCCACCGACATGCTCGAAATTACAGGGTTGGGATTTACAATCACCTGCCCGTTCGAAGAGGCACTGCAACCATAGTTCGTGGTCACCGTTAGGTTCACCGTGTAGGTGCCAGGATTGGAATAGGTGAACGATGGATTGCCTTGGGTACTGGTGTTGCCACCGCCAAAATTCCATTGGTAGGCATTCACTACAGAACCGTTAACCGGTGGAACCGAACTGTTTTGTACAAAGTTGCTGGGCGTACCCTGGCATACATCCGCTGCGGTAATGCTATTGATAACTGGGAATGGGTTCACCAAAACGGTATCGTAAAACACCGCTGGGCAATTCTGATTGGTATTTATGGTGAAGCTCACCGGAAATGCCCCGGTTGATCCATAGGTTTTGGTAGGATTCATCGAAGGACTTGTGGTTCCATCACCAAAAGTCCAGAAATAACCGGTAATCTGGGCTCCATTCACATTCGACAACGAAGAGTTTTGTAAGAATAGGGTTGGGCTTCCAAAACACACATCAGGGAAAGTGGTACTGCTGATTTGCGGTGTTGGATTCACAACGGCTGTTCCAAAGGCGGTATCGGTACATCCATGGTTGGTGGTGGCCACCACGTAGGCGTTGTACGTCCCTGGTTGTGCATAATTGTAGGTGGTTTGCAGTCCGTTGGCATTGCCTCCGTCTCCCGAGGTCCAAACCGTTGAAGAAACAACCGCTCCATTCACGTTGGCCACGCTGGCGGTGGTATTTAACGGAGTGGCAGCTCCTTGGCAACCGGTGGGAATCGAAACCGAACCCAGCACCGGATTTGGGTGCACCAAGGCATTCAGGGTGGCTGTGTCTTTGCAACCATGGTTGGTCGATACAATCACCTGGACAGCATAGCTGCCGGGTTGAGCATAGTTGTGGTTGGGCGCCGATTGGCTACTTTGGTTCCCATCACCAAAATCCCAGCTGTAGGCATTAACCTGAGCTCCGTTCACGTTCGAAACCGATGAGCTTTGATTAAATAGGGTTGCATTCGTATGGCATACCGCCGCACCGGTGGTGCTGGAAATCGAAGGTTTGGGGTTCACCAAAACGTTGGTTAGCAAGGTGTCGGAACAACCGTGGTTGGTACTCACAATCAAACTCACCGCATAGCTTCCGGTGTTGGCGTAGGTGTGTGGACTGTTTAAGGTGTTCCCAGTGTTGTTGTCTCCAAAGGTCCAAGCCACCGAACTGATGCTGGCGTTGTTGGTGTTGCCCAACTGAACGTTGGCATTAAATGGAGTAGGCAATCCCAAGCAAATGTCGGGGGTGCTTGCCGAAGCAATTATGGGGGCCGGGTTAACCGTAACGGTTAAAGGGTTCGAAGGGGGCGAAATGCATCCATTCACATCGGTTACCGTGGCGGTATAAATACCTTGTACAATCGCCGGTATGGTTTGGCCTGTGTCTCCACTGCTCCAAGTAATTCCCGACATCAAACTGGCCTGCAAAAAGGTGGTATCGTAAGCACATCCACTCAAAGGATTTAAATTGATGATGGAGGGGGCGCTGGGGCCAGGGAACAAATTCAAGGTAACTGGAGTTGAAGAATTGCTGGTACATCCGTTTCCATCGGTGTAGGTAGCACTGTAGGTGCCCGGAGTCGAAACGGTAATGGTGGGCGTGGTTGCGCCTGTACTCCAGGTTATACTCGAGTTTTGGTTGGTGTTTAGGGTAACGGTGGTGCCGGTACACAAAACGGAATTGCCAACATACCCGATTACGGGCGCGGCAATGGGGCTAGGGTTTACCGTAACGGGAGTGAAGCATAGGCTTTGACAAGGTGCCGAGAAATTGGAAATGGTAGCGTTAAAGGTGCCACAGCATCCATCCGTAGTGTAACCGGTAAAAGAAAAGGTTGACCCAGCTGTTACAGAAATACTGGTAAATCCACTGGCACTTCCCCAAGTTAGCGCGGTGTTTGCTCCATTGAGCGTGTATCCAAAATAATCGTAGTTGCAGCAATCGTTGTGCTGAACGCTCCAGTTAAACGACAAGGTTCCCGTAGCCGGAATGGTAATTTGATAGCGAGTATAAACACCCCCACTTACCCCGTTCGGCCCTGTAAATACAATGCTTGTTGGGGCATTTCCCGTGTTTACGCTGCCGTTCGCGTTTCCAGTTTGATTGATCGACCAGTTGTTGGTCGCATAGCAACTGGTAAAGCCACTTACGTTGCTTAATCCACCCGGAGAGGCAGCATAATAGGTAGTTGAGGTTGTAATGGGCGGGGTGGTGAAACTTGCCGAAGTGCTCAGCGGATTGCCCGTCCCTTGGTTGTTGTTAAACCATTGGTAGCTGGTGCCTCCACTTGCAGTAAGGGTGGTTGTTTGACCGCAGGTTGGCGAGGTGTTGCCCGTAACGGTCGGACACTGTGCATTCAAGCCACCAAAGGCGAGCGACGCAAAGATTAAACAGAGTTTAGAAGTAAAAGTGTTCATAGGCCATAATTCGTTAAGTTAAAGAAAGTAACCTTCTTGTTTTCAGGTTTTTGTGCTTTAAGATAGGCTAAGTTAAAAAAATTTTATATTATATTAACAAGAGGGTGTTGTTTGTTTGAATTTCGCTTGAAAATAGGCGTTTTGAGTCCCTTTCCTTTTGTCCGTTTTGATTTCTCGCCTTGAAAAACAGGCCAACTTTTATTAATTGTTAATAAATCGTACTCATTTTTGGAAAACTGAATTGAATTGTTCTTATCTTAGAACATCAATTCGGAGCAGAGTGGGCCGGGTTGCTTTTTTGGATTTAAGATGCTGAAGGCCTTTTAATTATTTTATGCCGTACGTTGAAAATACTACTGAGATTGAGGACGCTCTAAAGCGCATTTTTGGATTTGACCGCTTTAAAGGCCAGCAAAAGGCTATTTGCGAAAATGTACTTGCGGGCAAAGATACCTTCGTTATAATGCCGACCGGCGGGGGCAAAAGCCTTTGCTATCAACTCCCCGCCCTTTTAAGTGAGGGAACCGCCGTTATTGTAAGCCCACTCATTGCCCTGATGAAAAATCAGGTCGACAGCATTCGGGGCTTTGGCGAACAAGAAGGCGTTGCCCATTTTTTTAATAGCTCCCTAACCAAAGGCGAACGCGAAAAAGTGAAACAAGATATCGTTTCGGGTAAAACCAAAATGCTTTTCGTGGCCCCAGAATCCCTAACCAAAGAAGAAAATACCCAGTTTCTTCGTTCTATTCAGGTCTCTTTTTTCGCCATAGACGAAGCACATTGCATTTCTGAATGGGGCCATGATTTTCGCCCAGAATACCGTCGCCTTAGGGCCATCATCGAAGAAATCGACCGGGCTCCCATTATTGCCCTCACCGCCACTGCCACTCCCAAAGTGCAACAAGACATTCTTAAAAACCTGGGCATGGCCGATGCCACTCTGTTTAAAGATTCCTTTAACCGGCCTAGCCTATATTACGAAATTCGTCCCAAAGTCGAGGTAAATAAGGAAATCATCCGCTTTATCCGCCAACATCAAGGCAAATCAGGCATCATCTACTGTCAAAACCGTAAGAAGGTGGAAGAACTTGCCGAACTCCTCCAGCTCAATGGCATCTCTGCCGTTCCCTACCACGCCGGTCTCGACAGCAAAACCCGAAACCTAAACCAAGACCTTTTCCTGCACCAAGAAGTCGATGTCATTGTGGCTACCATCGCATTTGGCATGGGAATCGATAAACCCGATATTCGTTTCATTATTCACCACGATATTCCTAAAAGCCTAGAAAGCTATTATCAAGAAACCGGCAGGGCCGGCCGAGATGGCGGCGAAGGAATTTGTGTTGCCTTCTACGACTACAACGATGTCGTTAAACTTGAAAAACTGCTCTCCGGAAAACCCATCGCCGAACAAGAAATCCATAAACTCCTTCTCCAAGAAGTCGTTTCTTTCGCCGAATCTGGAGCCTGCCGAAGGCAAGCCCTACTGCATTATTTTGGCGAACATTTTCCTAAAGAGCATTGCAACGAAATGTGCGACAATTGCGCCCACCCAAAAGAAACATTTCCAGCCAAAGATGCCCTTCTTCTGGTGTTCGATACCCTCCTGGCCATGAAAGGCAAATACAAAATGGCCCAGGTTCTCGATGTAATCCGAGGCCGACATACCAACCACACCGAAACCTACCGGCATACCGAGTTGGCCCAATTCGGTAAAGGCAAAGACAAACCCGATGCCTTTTGGCTCGCCGTGATGCGCCAAGCCCTGGTTCAAGATTTTCTAAGCAAGGAAGTCGAACACTACGGAACCCTTTTGCTCAATAAAAAGGCCCTTTCTTTTATCGAAAGCCCTAGCAATATCGATTTTTACAAGGATAGAGATTTCCAAGCTTCTGATTCCGACGAATCCTCCGGACTAACCGGAAAAGGAGGCTCCGCCCTCGATACCCTGCTGCTTAGCCTGCTAAAAGACCTCCGCAAACAAATTGCCCGGCAACGCAACCTCCCTCCCTTTGTCATTTTTCAGGATTTTTCCCTCGACGAAATGGCCACCGCTTATCCTATTAATATGGATGAACTAAAACAAATAAGCGGAGTAGGTGAGGGAAAAGCCATTAAATTTGGAAAACCGTTCGTTGATCTGATTGCCCGACACGTAGAAGAAAACGATATCGATCGCCCTATGGATGTTGGCTTTAAATCCGTCGCCAATAAATCAGCTATTAAAGTGGCGGTTATTCAATCCATTGATCGAAAAATCCCGCTTGATGTGATAGCCCGAAATAAAGATTTGGAATTGGCAGACCTGATTCATGAACTTGAAGGGATTGTGCAAGCTGGAATTCGACTTGACCTCGATTATTACGTGAATAAATTGACAGATAAAGAAGAGCAAGAAGGGATTTTTGAACTTCTTAGAGAGTCTGAAAATGCAGACGTTCAGGTCCTGATTGATGAATATGGCGATGTATATTCCGAAGATGAACTTCGCGTCTTGCGTGTGAAGTTTCTCTCTGATATGGGAAATTGATTTTTTTAGTTTTTAGGTGGCGGTGGCCGGGCTTTCACCCGTAGTCGGCAGGCAAACCTGCCTGCTGCAGCGGCTTTGCGGTGGCTCCCAAGGTCGCCTCCGCAGCTCGCGCAGCAGCGCAGGTTTTACCCGCCGAGCTACCGGGTTCAATCCCTACCGCAAACCATTCCCTAACTCGAACCCACCTGCCTTTTCCTGCGCCTCTTTTTTGTATTTTTATTCCTACATCCCCAAGGTTCAATTTAGATTCAACGCATTATGAAGTCTTTCTTAGCATGTTCTGTTTTTCTTATCATCCTCTTTCATTCCCTAGCCTTAAAGGCCCAAGGTAGCCTACAATTCAACCAAGTCAAACTTATTAGCTCGGTCGAAGACACTGTGCCTCCCGGAAAAGTGTGGAAAATAGTTGGATATTATGGTTTTGAGCAATACTACAACGCCTGCATTCAATACAGCGGAAATTCGAACCTGAGTGGCATCAACCGCCTAGCAAACTGCGGCAGCTATTTCAACGCCACTACTTTATCTTCCGGTAGGTTTAACTACACCGCCGCTGAGCTGCAAATCAATGGAATTGTTTTGGTGCTCGAAACCACCGGATTTAATGCCATAAGTGCCAATAACCACTGTAACTCCACCAACTGCACTGGAAGCCAATGGAACTACGGTAACCCTCAGCCTACCTTCAATTTTAACTGTGCCAGTATTGGGCCCAGCGGAAAATTACCCCTGTGGTTTCCAGCTTCCAGCAGAGTAAAATCCAATGGCCCAAATACCTTTTTGTCGGTCATTGAATTTAATGTGATTTAATCGCGTTTTAAGCCTTGGCCCCCAAATTACTAGCATTTTTTCGTTCATTTTGGTGCTTGGCTTTGCTTCCTTGCGAACCTCTTTTTATGGAATGTCTATTATTTAATACGGCCATTCGATTTGAAATAGTTAATTTTGAACACAATACAATTTCCTACCATGAAAAACCTATTCTTTTCCCTGCTTTGCTCAGCTGTGTTGCTTCCCCTTGGGTTGCTTCGGGCTCAAACCGATCCAGTTCCTCAAACTTTACCGTATTCCGAAGATTTCAATTCGATGGTAGCGCCCACGTATCCCGTTGGCTGGATAGGTTGGGCACAAGCAGTTCAAACCGGTTCTTTTCAAACAGCTCCACCCACCGGCGATAAAATTCTTGCCTCAGGCACAGCGGCTAGCACAGGGAACAACGTCTATGATTTTTCACAAAAAATGGGCATTTTGAACAGTGCAACCACAAACCATGGTATAGCTACAGCTTTGGTTACTTCGGGATTGGCCAACATCACCATCAGTTACGATGCAATGACCATTCGAGATGCCAACGCAAGAACCAACGTATTCGCCCTTCAGTACCGGGTCGGAAATAGTGGGAATTTTACCGACGTCCCAGGTAGCCAATACCACAACAATCTAACCCCTCAAACCACCGGAACGGCAGGTGTGAACATCCAAAACAGAACCCTGATCCTGCCCCCTGTATGCAACAACCAGGCCTTTATTCAACTCCGCTTTATTTCCAAAGATTCGGCCGGAACGGGGGCCAGACCTTCCTTTGCTATCGATAATTTCCAAGCTTCGGGCAACGTCAATGTGGGTGAACCTGTCGGAATTTCTTTGTCGATTGATACCGCGTTTGAAAGTTCTCAAACTCAAGTAACCATTACAGCAACCACAGCCAATCCCCTGGCCAGCCAAGAAACCCTTATTCTAAGTTTATCAGGGATTGGAGTTACCGCAGCCGATGCCATTTGGACTCCCAGCATTACCATTGCAGGTGGTCAATCCACCGGATCAACCATCTTGACCATTAACGACGATGATTTGAACGAGGAAACCGAAGCGATGGTAGTTGGCATTGCAGGTCTGTCATCGGGTTTGGCTTTAGGTACTCCCAGTTCAGATACCATAATGGTGATTGACAACGATTTTCAAATCTCCCTCAATGCATTGAATCAGCCCTTTGGCATTGAAACTTTTGACTCATTAAGCAACGCAGGGAATGCCAACAACCGCTTTCCACGTGGTATTTATGTTCGTGAAATGGGCAGCGCTGCCGACCAATTGTATGGAGCCCAAAACGGAAGTTCTTTGACCGGAAATGCCTACAGCCTTGGTACTACGGGTAGTTTAGAACGGAGCTTTGGTGGATTAACCACCGGCAGCGTTTCGACCATTTATGTAGGTGCCCGTTTTCAGAACAATACAGGGCAACCGTTCAATGCACTTAAAGTTAGCTATACGGGTGAGCAGTGGCGTTGCGGTGGCAACGGCTTGGGCGACACCCTTTTCTTTCAGGTTAGTACCAACGCCGATTCCTTGCACACAGGAACATGGACCACATTCCCTGCTTTGAACTTTGTTTCTACCTACATCGATACGGTGGCCGTAGTATTGGACGGCAACCTGCCTCCCAACTTCACACTCAAATCTGATACGGCAGCCAACCTAGGCATTATTCAGCCCGGCCAAACGGTTTGGATTCGCTGGCGCGACATAAACGTAGCGGGAAGCGACGATGCCTTGGGTATTGACGACATGTCGGTCGAACCTCTGGTTGTGGGTTGTTTGCCCGCCACCGCTACCGACTTGGTTTTGGTTCCAAACTCTGGAACGGGTAGTATTTCTTCTTTAACCTCTGGTTCCATTACTACCTCGGCCGACGGAGTTCAGATAATGCAATTCCATCTTCGGGATGGTGGAGCATCGGGCGATTTTGACAACCTTCCAACCCAATTGTTGAAAATGGGCTTATCAAAAGGAAACGGCCACACAGCAGGCAATTTCAATCAGGTTTTTAGCGCCGCAGCATTGTTCTCTGGCAATACAAAACTTGCTGATGCTGTTGTTTCTACCGATTCTTTGGTTTTTGATCTGCTGAATGCCTCGGCTGCCGACAACGATTCCTTGGAATTAGCCCTACGGGTTTCCCTACATAGCAACGGGCAGATTGTTGACCAATCTCAAATTCACATTTCCTTTAACACCAACAACATGGTTTTGGGTAATTTGTGTTCTTCATCTCAATGGACAGGCGGCAGCGCTGGAAGTTCGGATGCCAACTCCAATTTAATTGATGTGGTAGCAACCCAGCTGGTTTTTTCCAACATTGGTCTACCCCTTGCTACCAATACCAATTTCACGGCTACGGTTTGCGCCAAAGACATGCATGGAAATGCCGACCTTGATTCTCGCGATGTAACATTTAGCAAATTCCAAGGAACAGGCACCTTGAGCAGCCAAAGCGGTTTGGGGCCCATTGCCTCGGTTAGCGCCTGCGTAAGCCGCAACGACCTACGCTACGATGTTGCTGAAACCATGGTGCTTCGGGCCAGCGATAATCAGGGCTTGACCGTTGATACCAGTTTGGTTTTTCCTAATTCAACTATTTTAAATCAAGAGGGTAAACCCATTGGCCTGTACCCTAATCCTGTGCTAAAAGGAACCTCGGCACAGCTATTGAAGTCAATAGGAAATTGGACCCTGCTTGACCTAACTGGCCGTGTTTTGATGCGGGGCTCGGGCGTTCAAATTGAAACCAGCGCCTTGCATCCTGGCTTGTACCTTCTTGTAAATACCCAGGGTCAAAGCCTTCGACTTTCGGTGCATTGATTGTTAATCTTAATATAAACGGCGGAGAAGGGTTCTTTTCCGCCGTTTTTTTTGCCTTTCCCTCTGCAATAATATATGCCTTTTGATTTTTGTTTACACTTAGTTTCAAAATGGGAGTAGTTTGTGGGCAGTCCATTCAAAATTGACATTTAATATAAAAGTTTTAATTCAAAAATTCTTAATTCAAAAATTCTGAATTCGAAAACTCGTTTTTTATATAATTTTTCACTAGTGTCCGATAAAAATACAAATCTATCATTTTTCAGTCTGAAAGCCTTGATTTTACTGCTGTGAAAGGCTTGATTTCAAAAGTAAGCCCCCCTATTTATGAACTGTTAAATTTCAGTTGAAGT
>VGMT01000023.1 GCA_016866335.1 Bacteroidota bacterium
ATAGGGACCGAACTGTCTCACGACGTTCTGAACCCAGCTCGCGTGCCACTTTAATGGGCGAACAGCCCAACCCTTGGGACCTTCTCCAGCCCCAGGATGTGACGAGCCGACATCGAGGTGCCAAACCCCCCCGTCGATGTGAGCTCTTGGGGGAGATCAGCCTGTTATCCCCGGAGTACCTTTTATCCTTTGAGCGATGGCCCTTCCATTCGGAACCACCGGATCACTATGCTCTACTTTCGTACCTGCTCGACTTGTAGGTCTCGCAGTCAAGCACCCTTATGCCATTGCACTCTACGCACGGTTACCAAGCGTGCTGAGGGTACCTTTAGAAGCCTCCGATACTTTTTTGGAGGCGACCACCCCAGTCAAACTACCCACCACGCAATGTCCCCCGTATGTACGGGGTTAGATATCAAACAATCAGAGGGTGGTATTTCAAGGACGACTCCACACACCCTAGCGAGCATGCTTCGAAGTCTCCCACCTATCCTACACACCAATTGTCCAATATCAATGCGAAGCTATAGTGAAGGTTCACGGGGTCTTTCCGTCCCGTGGCGGGTAAGCGGCATCTTCACCGCTACTACAATTTCACCGAGCTCATGGCCGAGACAGTGCCCAGATCGTTACACCATTCGTGCAGGTCGGAACTTACCCGACAAGGAATTTCGCTACCTTAGGACCGTTATAGTTACGGCCGCCGTTTACTGGGGCTTCGATTCAATGCTTCGCCTTGCGGCTAACATCCCCTCTTAACCTTCCAGCACCGGGCAGGTGTCAGACCCTATACATCATCTTTCGATTTAGCAGAGTCCTGTGTTTTTGATAAACAGTCGCCTGGGCCATTTCACTGCGCCCCACCGAAGTGGGGACCCTTTCTCCCGAAGTTACAGGGTTAATTTGCCTAGTTCCTTAGCCATGACTCACTCGAGCACCTTAGAATATTCTTCTTGTCTACCTGTGTCGGTTTGCGGTACGGGTAATATATACCTGAAGCTTAGAGGTTTTTCTTGGAAGCTCTTAGGAACACTATCCACTCGGCCGAAGCGTTGTGGTACTATCAGGTTCGGTAAGTCGTACGGATTTGCCTATACAACCTGTGCCTACACCCTTCAACGAACTATTCCGTCAGTTCGCGGTTCTTTCATTACTCCGTCACCCCATCGCAGTATATATTAGTACTGGAATATTAACCAGTTTGCCATCGGATACCCCTTTCGGGTTTTCCTTAGGACCCGACTAACCCTGATCCGATTAGCGTGGACCAGGAAACCTTAGACTATCGGTGAGCGGGTTTCTCACCCGCTTTGTCGTTACTTATGCCTACATTTTCGTTTCCAGAAACTCCAGCATACCTCACGGTACACCTTCGGCGTCGCTGGAATGCTCCCCTACCGCTCCTATTGGAGCGCATAGCTTCGGTATTATGCTTGATGCCCGCTTATTCTCCACGCCTGGTCGCTCGACTAGTGAGCTGTTACGCACTCTTTAAATGAATGGCTGCTTCCAAGCCAACATCCTAGCTGTCAATGCAACCGGACCACGTTCTTTCAACTTAGCATAAATTTGGGGACCTTAGCTGATGCTCTGGGTTCTTTCCCTCTCGGACATGGACCTTAGCACCCATGCCCTCACTCCTGTGAAACATGTGTCAGCATTCGGAGTTCGTCAGGACTTGGTAGGCGGTGAAGCCCCCTCATCCAATCGGTAGCTCTACCTCTGACACACTTAACACAAGGCTGTACCTAAATACATTTCGGGGAGTACGAGCTATTTCCCAGTTTGATTAGCCTTTCACCCCTACCCTCAGCTCATCCAAAAACTTTTCAACGTTTACTGGTTCGGTCCTCCATCCCGTGTTACCGGAACTTCAACCTGGCCAAGGGTAGATCACAAGGTTTCGCGTCTGCCCCCACTGACTATTCGCCCTATTCAGACTCGCTTTCGCTTCGGCTCCGGACCTCAAGTCCTTAACCTTGCCAGTGAGGAGCAACTCGTAGGCTCATTATGCAAAAGGCACGCCGTCATCCCGCATATGCGGGACTCCGACCGCTTGTAAGCGCATGGTTTCAGGGTCTATTTCACTTCTGTTTTTCAAGATTCTTTTCACCTTTCCCTCACGGTACTGGTACACTATCGGTCTTTCAGGAGTATTTAGCCTTATCAGATGGTTCTGACAGTTTCACACAGGATCTCACGTGTCCCGCGCTACTCAGGATACCACTATCGCTGCATACGTTTACTAATACGGGGCTATCACCCTCTATGGCTCCTTTTTCCAAAGGTATTCTTATTCGGTATACAGCAAATGTTGTGGTCCTACAACCCCGCTTTTGCCTAAACAAAAACGGTTTGGGCTTCTTCCGGTTCGCTCGCCGCTACTATGGAAATCACTATTGTTTTCTCTTCCTCCGGGTACTTAGATGTTTCAGTTCCCCGGGTTAGCCTTCCTTACGGAATACCCCGTAAAGGGGTGGGTTTCCCCATTCAGAAATCTACGGATCAAAGGTTGCTGGCACCTCCCCGTAGCTTATCGCAGCTAGCCACGTCTTTCTTCGCCTCTGAAAGCCAAGGCATCCACCATGCGCTCTTAGTAACATTCTCAATGTTTATCAACTCGAGAGTCAAAATTTTGGTTACTTTGTAGTCGCTTCTCTAATAATATATTAGGAATTAATTTGCTTTCTCTTCCAACATGTCAAAGAACGTTTTCTGAACGAATTCAGAAACGCTAAGTATTCGGTCTCGAACCTATTCCTTTAAAAAAGGACGCCCCATTGGCAATACTTATGAAGTCAACCTAGTTTAGTGGAGAGTATCGGAGTCGAACCGATGACCTCCTGCTTGCAAAGCAGGCGCTCTAGCCAGCTGAGCTAACCCCCCGGTGGTAGTCCCGCCCAGACTTGAACTGGGGACCTCTACATTATCAGTGTAGCGCTCTAACCACCTGAGCTACGGGACTAAAAGTACCCTTGCTAGTCCTGTCTAAAGCGGTGAATGCTGTACCGCGAAACAGGTTGACAGTATATAATAATTGACAGCAAGCAACAGCACGATTATGTATGAAACATAAGCGCTTTTTCTCTAAAAAGGAGGTATTCCAGCCACACCTTCCGGTACGGCTACCTTGTTACGACTTAGCCCCAGTCACTGGTATTACCTTAGGCGGCTCCTTTCGGTTACCGACTTTAGGTACTCCCAATTCCCATGGCTTGACGGGCGGTGTGTACAAGGCCCGGGAACGTATTCACCGCGTCATGGCTGATACGCGATTACTAGCGATTCCAGCTTCATGTAGTCGAGTTGCAGACTACAATCCGAACTGAGACCGGCTTTAAGGATTCGCTCCTTCTCACGAAGTGGCTGCCCTCTGTACCGGCCATTGTAGCACGTGTGTAGCCCAGGACGTAAGGGCCGTGATGATTTGACGTCATCCCCACCTTCCTCTCTATTTGCACAGGCAGTTCCGTTAGAGTCCCCGGCATTATCCGCTGGCAACTAACAGTAGGGGTTGCGCTCGTTGCGGGACTTAACCCAACACCTCACGGCACGAGCTGACGACAACCATGCAGCACCTTGAGGACCGTCTAAAAGAAATTCTGGTTTCCCAGAAGGTCGTTCCCCATTTAAGCCCTGGTAAGGTTCCTCGCGTATCATCGAATTAAACCACATGCTCCACCGCTTGTGCGGGCCCCCGTCAATTCCTTTGAGTTTCAACCTTGCGATCGTACTTCCCAGGTGGATAACTTAACGCTTTCGCTTGGACGCTAACAGTGTATCGCTAACGTCGAGTTATCATCGTTTACAGCGTGGACTACCAGGGTATCTAATCCTGTTTGCTCCCCACGCTTTCGTGCCTCAGCGTCAATAACGACTTGGTAAGCTGCCTTCGCAATCGGTGTTCTGTCACATATCTAAGCATTTCACCGCTACATGTCACATTCCGCCTACCTCAATCGCATTCAAGTGTGCCAGTATCAAAGGCAATTTGACAGTTGAGCTGCCGAATTTCACCTCTGACTTAACACGCCGCCTACGCACCCTTTAAACCCAATAAATCCGGATAACGCTTGGATCCTCCGTATTACCGCGGCTGCTGGCACGGAGTTAGCCGATCCTTATTCACATGGTACCGTCAGCCCCAGACACGTCCGGGGGTTTCTTCCCATATAAAAGCAGTTTACAACCATAATGGCCGTCTTCCTGCACGCGGCATGGCTGGTTCAGGCTTGCGCCCATTGACCAATATTCCTTACTGCTGCCTCCCGTAGGAGTCTGGACCGTGTCTCAGTTCCAGTGTGGGGGATCACCCTCTCAGGCCCCCTACCCATCGTCGCCTTGGTGAGCCGTTACCTCACCAACTAGCTAATGGGACGCATGCCCATCCTGTACCGCCTGAGCTTTCAATAAAAATCGATGCCGATTCTTATCGTATGGGGTATTAATCCGAATTTCTCCGGGCTATCCCCCTGTACAGGGTAGGTTGCATACGTGTTACGCACCCGTCCGCCGGTCGCCACCAGGTATTGCTACCCGTGCTGCCCCTCGACTTGCATGTATTAAGCCTGCCGCTAGCGTTCATCCTGAGCCAGGATCAAACTCTTCATTGTATAAAATTTGAATCTCACTCGGAGTGAGCATCTCGCTTATGTCTTTCAACATATTCGATGCTGCGCTTGCTAAATGTCAATTAATTCAAAGAACTTTCTAAAATATCCCCAGTCATTAACACAACCTTTTTTATTTTAGCGAGGGCAAAGGTAAGAAGAATTTTGACTCTTCCAAATCTTTACCCAACTTTTTTTCCACAACCAAAGATCGTGTCGATTGGGTCTGCAAACATACAACCCTTTCCGATATTCCCAAACATTTATCCCAACTTTTTCTTCATTATTTGGGAATCTATTGATTAACAATCCTCTTTATTGCCCCTTAGTCCCGCTTTACCCTTGTGTTTGCTTTGGTCCGCGGATTTCTCCTTGTGTTAAGCCCCTTTTTACTTCTCTTTTTTCCTCCTTTTCCTACCCCCCCTACCCAGCCTTGGTTTACTTCCTTCTAATTTCACCGCCCCCCTACTTACTTTCGTTCGAATGGCATTTCCTCCGATTGCTCCCTACCTACTCTGATTCTAAGAACGCAGTTACGGAATTACCATTTTGTCTCAACCTTGTTTTGTGCATTTCCCATACTAGGGTGCTGAATTGCGCTCCCGCTCATCCAACGCCTTTCGAAAAGCAGCCGCATTCCGAACATGGTCCTCATACCGCTCACTAAAACTATGCCTCCCCGAAAAATCAGACTTGGCACACATATATATATAGGAATGCTCTACCGCATTCAACACACTGTCAATAACGGCAGGGTCAACCAATGAAATCGGTCCTGGTGGTAAGCCCTTGTTCCTATACGTATTGTAGGGATGGTCCACTTTCAAATGCTGAAAGCGAATTCGTTTTAAGGTTGGATCTCCAATGGCAAATTTTACCGTTGGATCGGCTTGCAGCAGCATTCCTACCTTGAGCCGATTTAAATACAGCCTAGCTATGGTTCCCCATTCTTCGGCCAACTTGGCTTGCTCAGCTTGAACCACTGAGGCTAAGGTTGCAACCTCGGCAACCGACAAGCCCAAGGCCTGAGCTTTGGTTGTCCTTTCTTGATTCCAAAACGCTTTGTATTCCTTTACCATCCTCTCTACAAAGGCTATTTCATCGGTATTCCAATAGAATTCGTAGCTGTTTGGAACATACAATGCAGCCAACTCTTGCCGGGTTAAATGGACGCCCTGCTTTTGGATTAAAACGGTATCGAGCATCGCTTTTAAAAATGCGGCCGAATCCCTTTCCAGTTTCTTACCTACCAAACCCGCAAGTTCCGATAAGCCAGGCAGCCGATTGAACCTTAACATAACGGGGGCTTGCTTTCCAGAACGAATTAGAAGCAAGATATCCACATGGGTCATTTGCCCATCTATTTTATACCTACCTGGCCGTAATTCAGAAATCCCCTCCATCATCTGTACAAACTCCTCAGGCCGCTGCAGGCAATTGCATTCTAAGGCAGCTTGTTTTACCTGATTTGGCCCCCCTGGGTTAGGTACCAATAGGTAGGCACTTTCTATGCCGGGCTTCAAGGCCCTTTTGGTTCCATGTCGGACCCATTGGCAGGAATAAAAAAACAGAACCCCAAAAAGCGCTATTGCCGAAATGCGAAACCTTGCCATGTGCCTTGAAATGTAAAATAAACCGGCCCTCTTAGCCAAACCTGCTCCTCTTTATCCCAAAGAATGGTTAAGATGCCTCCCTTCGTTTGTACGTTTACCCTTTTGCTTTTGGGGCCCCCATATTTCTGTTTCCACCAAACGGCAGCTGCCACGGCTGCGGTACCGCAGGACAAGGTTTCTCGCTCAACCCCTCGTTCATAGGTCCGAAGCCGAATCAACCCAGCATCGTTAAAAAACCAATTTACATTGATTCCCATTTCTCGGAATGCATCTGAATACCGAATCTCAGCGGCTATTTTTTCAAATTCCGTACTCGCCAAATCGCGCTCATCAACTTCAATTAACAGATGAGGACTGCCAGTTTGCACAATTATTCCCTGAGTGCGTTGTTGGGGCAGTTCACTTATTTCCATTTTAGTTTCAACAAGCCAATGATTTCCTTCCTCATGGATTAGGCGAGAGGTGTGTTTTCCATCGGCGGCAAAATAATCAAGCCCCTCAGCCACCTTAACCAAACCCATCAAGCGAGCAAAGGCTAAAAAGCAACGGCTTCCGTTCCCACAAAAACTAGATAAGCGCCCATCGGAATTGTGGTAGCGCATACGGTAGTTCCCCTCCTTTTCTTCAAGCATTATTAAACCATCGGCACCAATTCCGGTGTGAAAGCGACACAGATCTTCAATTTGGGATTCACTCAAATTTATTTTAGAAAAGCGATTATCTAAAACAACAAAATCGTTTCCAGTTCCATGAAATTTCCAAAATGGAATAAGCTCTGATTTCATTAACATCCTTTAACGGGTTGAATGCAGCCCAAAGGTACATTCTTTCGTTATGGATTTAGAAATTTTATATCATTAACTATGAAACGATTTATTTCTGTTGTTTTGGTGAGTGCGGCTACCAGCGCCGCTGTAGTTTACAGTTTTCGCAATGAGGCGGCCCCTTCTCCTGTCCAGACTGTTGATTCGGTTGCCGAGGTTCCTTCCATGTACGCTGGACTATCTGGCATGGCTACTACCCAAGATGCCCCAGACTTTACAACAGCTGCAGAGAAAACACTGGATGCTGTAGTGCATATAAAAACGATGGCCCGTGCTCGCCCCGTTCCTCATCAACCTTTTCAGGATTTCTTTTTTGGTCATCCATATGGGCAGCAGCGCTCCCCTATTCAATCGGGCAGCGGTAGTGGTGTTATTATTCGAGATGACGGATACATCATTACCAACAACCATGTAATAGCCAACGCAGAGCAAATTGAGGTGGTTTTGAACGACAAGCGAAGTTATGAAGCAAAGCTCATTGGGGCGGACCCCAAGACAGATTTGGCTGTACTGAAAATAACTGGCGACCAGTGGACGCCCATCTCTTTTTCAAACTCAGATGAAGCCAAGGTTGGTCAATGGGTCTTAGCCATAGGCAATCCATTTAATTTGGCATCTACGGTTACGGCCGGTATAGTTAGTGCAAAAGGGCGCAACATTGACATCATCCAAGAGAATTTTAAAATTGAATCGTTTATTCAAACCGATGCAGCCGTGAACCCAGGCAATAGCGGCGGCGCCCTAGTAAATATGAATGGAGAACTGGTGGGAATTAATACCGCCATTGCCTCGAATACAGGGAGCTACGCAGGATACTCCTTCGCCATTCCAGCTAATCTAGCACGAAAAGTCGCTATGGATTTAATTGAATTTGGGAATGTTCAGCGGGCTTTTATGGGAGTAAACATTCGAGACATTGACCAAGCATTGGCACAATCTCAAAAGTTGCCCCGTTTAAAAGGCGTTTATGTGGAAGGGGTTTTGAATGGAAGTTCGGCCGAAGCTGGCGGCCTTGAATCAGGAGATTTGATCATTGCGGTAGATAGTCATAATGTAGAAAGTACGGCGGCCTTGCAAGAAAGACTGGGACTCCATCGGCCAGGCGATGCCATTTCCTTGGGCATAATGAGGGGCTCGCGCCATATGCGCTTGGCAATCACCTTAAAAAACAAACTAGGAACAACGGAACTGCTAACCGCCGAGCGGGAAATTGATGCAAAATTCGGAGGGAATTTACGGAAAGGCACTGCGGAACGTTTGAGCAGCCTGGGAATCAGCCATGGGGTAGAAGTAAAAAGTGTGGACGGAGGATTGTTTTCTCACATGGGCATTCAATCTGGATTTGTTATAACCGAAATGAACGGGGTGGGAATTCAGCAGCCAAAAGACTTAGACGAACAATTGGAACGAAGCCCTCATCGCTTTTATGTTGGGGGATTTTATCGAAGAGGCGAAAAACGATTTTATTCTTACCCTTAATCCAAGTTGATTTGGCATGCAGTTGCAGGGTTTTAAAATCGGAACAAATTTCATTAAAATCCAAGAATTCGATATAAGGCTGCAGTTTGGCCTTGATAATTCTTTTAATAACCCGTATCTTCGCCCTTTATACTAAAAAGTAGATAAACTCGTTTTTCTCCTAACCCTTAAAAATGTACCGCTTGTGGGAATGCGTCAGCTAAAAATCACCAAATCCATTACGAACCGTGAAAGCCGTTCATTGGATAAGTATTTGCAAGAAATTGGTAAAGAAGAATTGATTAATGCAGAGGAAGAAGTTGAATTGGCTCGCCGAATAAAACAAGGCGATCAATTGGCATTGGAAAAGTTAACCCGTGCCAATTTGAGGTTTGTGGTTTCCGTTGCAAAGCAGTATCAAAATCAGGGCTTATCCTTGCCAGATTTGATCAATGAAGGAAATTTAGGTTTGATTAAGGCTGCCCAGCGCTTTGATGAAACGCGGGGATTTAAGTTTATTTCCTATGCCGTATGGTGGATTCGTCAGTCTATCCTCCAAGCGATTGCAGAACATTCTCGGATTGTGCGCTTACCTTTAAATCAGGTTGGTTCACTTAATAAATTGAACAAGGCCTTTTCAAAATTAGAGCAGCAATTTGAACGCGAACCAACCGAAGAGGAATTGGCACAGCAGCTTGATTTGGCTGAGGACAAGGTAAAAGACAGCATACAAATCAGCGGACGGCATATTTCAATGGATGCACCATTGGTTTCCGGAGAAGAAAGTACCCTTTATGACGTGATGGTAAATTCTGATTCTCCAAAAGCCGACCGAGACTTGCTTAAGGAATCGCTGCAAATGGAAATCGAGCGCACTTTGGATACCCTGAGCGAACGCGAAAAAGAAATCATCAAGTTGTATTTTGGCATTGGAATGAACCATGGCTTAACCATTGATGAAATTGGAGAGAAATTTGATTTAACTCGAGAACGGGTTCGTCAAATAAAAGAAAAGGCGTTAAAACGTCTTCGTCAAAGCACCCGAAGCCGCTTGCTAAGAAGTTATTTGGGTTAACCCATTGTTTAAAGTAGTTTTTTCTGACCTAGCCTTGGGCAGGGTCACGTTTAAACAACTTTTCCTTATTATTTAACTACAGGGATTAAGCCCTTTTAAAAACCGGGACTGTAGAACAGGGCTCTCCAAACATAAGGCTCTTTGCCCTTCCAAGCAATAAGCGTGTGAGAAGTGCATAAGCCTCTTGCGGTGCTTTCTGGGTTGAACATCCTTTAACAATAACTCGAGCGCCAATCAATGAGGCGTCTTGTTCCACCCTACGTTCTAAGTTGCTCAAAAACAACCTTGCTTTTATTTCATCTGGGGTTCCAAGGAACATTCTTGCCCCAACACCTGCCATGTCTCGACTTAGCCACATAAAAGCCCAAGAAGGCACAATGGCTTCTGTACTGCAATAAACAGCTACGTCTTTTTCTTGGAAATCCGACCAATCCATGGAGTTTAAGTGCTCCTTAAATATCGCCTCCCTGAGTACTAGCCCTTGGTCAAGCCAATTGGCCAAATCAAAACCAACCACCACAATAGGAGGCAAATAACGCTCAAGATCTAAGGATAACAGACCACTGTCGGCGACCTTATTGCGAATTTCGTCCATGGTTAGGCCAAGGCTTGTTTGATGATTTGAGCTATGCGGCCTGAATCGGCCTTGCCAGCAAATTGCGGATTGACCTTAGCCATAATTTTCCCAAAATCATTGGGCCCAGCAGAGGGGAAATCAACCAAAACAGATTTCACAACATGCAGAATTTCTTCATCGGAGGCTTGTGGGGGCAAATACGAAGCAATAACCTCCAATTGGCTTTGCTCTTCTGCAGCCAAATCTGCGCGACCTTGCTGCGAATACAATTCCAAGGCTTCTTTGCGTTGCTTAATCAATTTTTGCAGAATTGTATTTGCATCCGATTCAGAAAGTTCTGCTGCTTTTCCTTTTTCTGTTTTCAACAAAAGAATAGCTGACTTAATGGCTCTTATGGCCAACAATCTGCCGGCATCTTTGGCCTTCATAGCCTCTTTCATGTCATCGTTAATGCGTTGCTCCAACATAGGTTTTATTTTGAGCAAAAGTACGCAAAAGCCTTGGTAGAGGCAAACCTAAAGGCCAATGATTCGAAAAGCAGTGCGCCGATTTAATGCCCTTCCTGCTTCGGTTTGATTGTCGCCTATGGGGCGGGTATCTCCAAAACCATACGATTCAATTCTACTTGCAGAAATGCCATTCTTTATTAACCATTGTTCCACAGCCTCGGCTCTTTTCTTTGATAAATTTAGATTGTGCGATTTGTCCCCTCGGCTGTCTGTGTGGCCCTCAATGGCAATTCGAATGCGTTCATTCTGAACCATAAAATTTTTTAATCTAATTAATTCAGAATTTGACAAGGCAGACAAATCAAAGCGATCGGTTTCGAAAAAAATATTCTTTAATACCACCTCATTCCCTTCTCTAATTTTCTTCAATTGAACAATTTGCTGCTGTCCTCCATCTGAAGTTTTAAGACGAAAGTGTTCGGAGTGAAAAAGGTGTCCTTGCGCTTGAATGCTAAGGCCATAGTCGTTTCCTGTTGGCAAGGGCACCAAGCAGGAACCACCTGGGAAATACACCTTAGTTTGTACCACGGTATCTCCAGTTGTGAGTTTAACTATATCAATATAAGCGAAATCAATTTTCTCTTCGGTAAGAACGGTGGCATTCAACCAAGTAACGGGGTCGGGTTGAAGATTATTCGGGATATCGAAACCGTATAAATCAAAATCCCCCTCACCTCCGGGTGAATTCGAGGCGTAATACCCTTTTTTACCATCGGCAGAAACCACAAGAAGGCGTTCATCGCGCAGGGTATTTAATGGATACCCAAAATTCCGAACGTTGCCCCATTGTCCATTCGGCTGAAGGTCAGCCACGAAAATATCTGAGCCTCCAACACCAGGATGCCCCTTAGAAGCGAAATAAAATGTGTGTTGATTGGCATGCAAAAAGGGAGAGAAATCATCTTCACTTGTATTGATTGTAGCCCCTAAATTCTCCGGGTCGGCCCAGTCGCCACTAGGCAGACGGAATGTTTTCCATATATCTTGTTTCCCTTGACCTCCTGAGCGATTGCTAACAAAATAAAGGGTTTTACCATCGGCAGAAAAATTGGGTTGGGATTCCCAACTAGGTCTATTGACCTTTGGACCAAGGTTTTGAGGTTGCAGCCAGGTACCATTTTTCCATTCCGACATATAAAGGTCCATGCTACCATAATTATCGGCTTGGGCAGAGGCGGCAAAAAACAAATAACGGCCATCGGGCGAAATACAGCCTGCTCCTTCATTGCAAGGTGTATTTACCCTTCCTGGCAATGGCTTTCGGGGAAGCCATTGAGCGCCATCCCATTGGCTTTCGAAGAAGTTTTCTTCCTCTTTGGCCCCAAATCCAGGACAACCACCTTTGTAAGGCATTCGAACGGTAAATATCATCTTTAATCCGTCAATGGTAAAGGATGGATGGTATTCGGCCGTAGATTGGTTGATCCCTTTCCCCATTGAAAAGGTATTTAGTTGAATGGGGTTACGAATAAGGCGCGAGGTTGTTTCAGCGGCATTGCGCTTTGTTTCCCATTCCTTGCGTTTTTCTGGACTTAAAGTTGCATGCTCTAGGTACATATTAAAGCATAGGATTGCTGAATCTGGTTTTTCTAAATCCATCCAAAGATTCCCTGCAATGGCAATGGCCCTAGAAAAACGTTTGGAATCTATTCGGAATGCTGAATATAGGTCAGGGATTGCTTCGGCCAACAAACCAGATTGAACTCTAAAATCGGCCCTAAATAAAAATGCCTCGGCATGCTGAGGGCCAGCAGCAATGGCTTCGTCCAAATGCCGTTGCATAGCAACCATATCTCGCTCGGCATAGGCGGCTTCAGCTCTGCGAAGCGCCTTTTCAGACTTTGGGGGAATAACGCTTTGAGCACTTAGGCGCCCTAAGCTAAGTACCCATAAAAAAAGAAATAAATGAAGTTTCAAGGAATACCGAGATATTTATGCGTTTGTAAAGATAATCTCCATTGGGGATTGGCATGTATAAAACGCAAAATATCTGGGAATATTTTCTGGCGCCGATCCCATTCCGGCTGAACGTATAGGGAACAATTTTGTGGCAAATCAGGTAAAAAGCTTTGAGCCCAGAGCAAGTCTGAGGGGTGGTAAATTACTGCCTTTAATTCATTGGCTTTAGAAAGCCAGTCTTTAAGGGGCGCTTTAAATTTTTTAGGAGACACACATATCCAATCCCAAGAACCAGAGAAGGGGTGAGACCCACTGGTTTCAATCCAAACCAACAAGCCCGCCGATTTCAGCGTACTGCATAGGTCGTCAAGGTTATACATTGAGGGCTCTCCGCCCGTAATAACTACATTTTTGGCTCCTGATTGCAGAACTTCAGCGCACAACTCACTTGAAGATTTTTGGGGGAACCCCGAGCTAGGCCACGATTCTTTTACATCGCACCAAACGCAACCAACATCACAACCAGCAAGCCGAATAAAATAAGCAGGCCGCCCAGAATTTGCCCCTTCCCCTTGAATGGTAAGGTATTGTTCCATTACGGGCCATCTGGGGAGTATTGAACTCATGTTGGGTTCGTCAAAGAGTCTAACACAAACTCAATTAGATTTCCCATAGAATGCTTTGGACTGGGATTTATTTTTAATTGAGAACGATTGGCCATAACCATGCAAATGCTGGCGCAATTATGACCCAACGCTTTTCCTAAACTAAATAGCCCGCTGGTTTCCATTTCAAAATTGGTAACCCTAAGATGTTCGTGCTTAAAGCTCGACATTCGGTCATTCAAATCAGCGAATTGAGGGGCAAGCCTTAAGCTACGCCCTTGAGGTGCATAAAATCCAGGGCTGGTTAAGGTAATTCCGGGAAAGGTATTGAATCTGAATTTTTCCAACAAGGAAGAATCGGCAGCTTCTGCGTAGGGTTGAGCAAGGTTCTGTGGATAGGCCGAATGCCGAATAAAGTCCTCAACCATTTTTTGGGCAGTTGCGTTAGGTTTGCCTTGATACCAATTAATCAAACCATCTAAACCAATAGCCCATTCTGAAAGAATCCATGCACCAACGGGGATGTCAGAATGCAAAGCCCCTGTCGTACCGATGCGTACCAAATCTAAAGAGGCAGTATTGGTTTTAGGAATTCGGCTATCTAAATCAATATTAACTAAGGCGTCCAGTTCATTTAAAACAATATCCATATTGTCGGTACCAATACCTGTGGCAACGCAGCTAATTCTACGGCCCTTATATTCACCAGTATGGGTAATAAACTCGCGATGGCTCACGCGCTCATCGATCCGATCAAAGCGATCGGATACCTGCTCGACCCTACTTGGGTCCCCAACCAAAATCACAGTGCTGGCCAATTGTTCGGGCCTTAGTCTAAGGTGATAGACCGAGCCATCTGAATTTACAATTAACTCTGATTCTGGTATAGGTTGATGAATTTCAGTACTGGCCATATCGCATTTACGTCAATGGGCACAAAAGTAGGAAAATTTAGTGCGGTAGGTCTGCCAGATTTCTAGCCTTCCTTTCTTGGCATAGATGCCTTAATATTTCAGGCCTTGTTCAAAACTAAAAACAAGATCTAAAAATTCAGAAAAGGGTTGCACCTGAGTGTAAGGACGACCCTGGTAAAATTGACCAACTATTTTTATCCATTGTGTTTTTCCATCAACCAGCATCCGTTCTGCTATTAAATTCCCAAACAACTGAGGAACATCTTCCCCAATATTCACCGATTTAAATGGTTTAAAATACCTGAATTCACGCTGACCCGCAGCAGGATTTACCCAATTTGTTTTCTGTTCGCTGTGAGCCTCTATATATCCTAAGTTCAATGGGAACCAACAAATCCAATCGTAAATGTCAGATGCATCTTTGTTCGACCAATCGGATGCTGGGACAAAATAGACACCCTCGGCACCTTGACTATGAAGTTTGTTAAAGCGAAAGGTTGTTTCAATTCCGAGGCCATGGAATTCATACGCCCTAAGCAAATCATCCAAAAGTACTTGAGCCCTTGGCCCTTTCTTCCATTCCAAAAATTCTTGAATTTGTTCCTTTGATCGAACCATGGGGGTTTGAATCAACCATGGATCGGATTGGGATTGCTTAAACCATTTTCGAAACCAATCTTTCATATTCATTTAAAAGAACAACCAATGAAAGCGCAACCCTGTTTGGTCTCCCCATCCAAATTCCAAGGTGGGAGAAGGAATTTTAATGTAATCGAGAGCCCTAAACAAGCCACGTACAAAACGATGCCGACTCGGAATTTTAGACCAATGGATATCTGGTGCTAAGTAGAAATGTTGGGTTCTTGGAACGTGCATGTAATCGCCTTCGTTTGCCCGGGCTCCTACATAACCATCAATTCCATAACCCAGCGCTATGGCTATCCAGGAAAATTTTTTTCGGTTCGGATTTTTAGAAAATGAACTGGGCGAAACGCTTATCCAATAACGCTGAGCATTGTAATCTTTAAGCAAGGTCGCCGGAAAGCCGTCTCCCAATAAATTCGGATTCCATGACGCAATTCCACTGGGCCACCAAGAAAATTTCAAACGAATCCGCTGCTCCTTCCAACATTTTTGTTGAAGGTAAAACAACCCGACTCCAGAACCATTTGCTAAGGCATCCCAAGGGGAAAATCCCCAGCCCTTAGAAAACCCATCAAACACCTCAATACCGGTTAGAAAACCAAATGAAAATGCAGCGCCCATTCGATTTGCCTGTTTTGAATTGTAACCACTGGCTTCCGCTCCAAGCGCTGCCATTTCAGCCAGACCGTAACCGCTTCCGACATGTCCAAGCTTATCCATTCCACCCCATTGTTGAAGATCATCAAAAAAATGGAAAGACTCCATAGGGTAATCTTTGTACCATAAAAAATACAGGCCTCCCATGGCTGATGCAGCTGTAGCCCCTAGAAAAATGGGATAGGCTTTCTTTACCCACTTTCTGGTTGAATCGGAACCACTTTTATCATCAAAACCAACCGTTGGTTCAAACTTAACGGAAGACAAGGGCTCAAAAAAAGCCGTTTGCCCATTTAAAAAAGAGACAAAAAACAGGGAACAAAAACAAAAGACTTTCATCATTTAAAGGCACTTCGAAGATAAGGAAATCAAGCGCAGGAGCCTAAAATAGAACCAAACTTGGTCCTTCCGCATTTAAAGCAATATAAATCACAAATCTTACCTTATGACAAAAATCATGGTTTTAAGCGCTCGTAGCCCATTGCTTTGCACTATAAACCAACAAAAAAAAATGAGCATTCGAGTTGTAGACTACCAGGATTACAAAAGTGAAGATCTCCAAAAACGCCAGCAGTTTATTCAAAACCTGGGTCATTCGTTTTCGGAAATAGGTTTTGCAATAGTATCAAACCACGGAGTTTCTGAAGAGCTAAAAGCCAAATTGTTTGATTTGGTCGATAGGTATTTTCAGCAATCGGAAGATTTGAAAAATCAGGGAATAGTCTGAAGAAATTTAGGAACCACAGAATACAATTCTAGGCTTAAATAGGAACCTGAGGAAGATTGAATTGGATTGTACCTAATCAATAAAATTGGGGCAGTTGGTTTTGAATACCGAGCCGAATACATTGCCATCAATTGATGTTTAGGTTGAGTTGCATCGCTCATTTGCTGCCAAATGTACGTGTTCTCGGGCAAGCCAAAACGAATGTTTTCTTTAAGTGTTTCCAACTCCAATTGCCCTTCTTGAATATTGCCTTTGTCAAAACTCAAGTTGAAAACGTAGCGCTGCCCATTTTCAAAGCGGCTCAGGCTGGCTACCGCATCAATAAATAAGGCATTGGCCCCAGCATTTCCAAATTTCAAATTTTGCATCAACTCCAAAACACGTTGGGAGGGGTACAATTCAAAATCTTTTGAATGTCGCGCACAAAATTCATTGTGTTTCTGAAGCAGCATCTTGGTTTGCTGAATATACCCTTTTCGTGTATTAACCAAAGCATCAAAGACCGATTTGGTTGCTTCTGGTACAGGAGTCCCAACTCTTTTAGCCCATTGATAGCGGCCAGAAACAGCAACCCATTTTTTCAAGGTTCCGCATGTGTTCATACAAAAGCGGGCAAAATCTAAATAGGTATCAATGATTTGATTTGTTTGGGCGTTACGAGGTAATTCATCAACCGTGGCGAACAAATACGCAGACCGCTTGTTTAAAATTTCAAAAGTTTCTGCCAGTTTAATGGAATCTGCACTACCGAAGGCTGTAAAAAAGAAATCCATATTTTCCTTAACTGGAGTAACCTGGCTGTCTAAAAACCTTGCAAAATCAAAAACATGGGTTTGATTCGTGGGTTTGGGCAAGACCTTTTGACCATGAATTTCAATGATTAAACTCAGTATAAAATAAACTACAAACATTTCCGGTCATGTCGTACAAACATAGCTTAAAGGTACATTTATTCTGTTTGATTACAATTTCCTTTTTAGGTTTTGGATTTACTGAAGCCACCCACGCACAAAACCTAGGCAGTATTAAAGGAAGGGTAATTGATGCGATTGCAAACGAGCCAATCCCTCTAGCCAATGTTCTTTTGGCAGGAACCGAAAAGGGAGTAACCAGCAACCTAAACGGTGAATTTGAAATTAACAACGTAAATCTGGGATTCCAGAATATAAAAGTTTCATATATAGGCTACAAATCATTAATATACCGCGATATTTTAGTCACCCGAAGCCAAGCAGCATCTGTTATTATTTCCCTTGAACCGGATTCTAGACAACTGGATGAATTCAATTTACGTCCCTCCCCTTTTAATAAAACCCAAGAGAGCCCCGTGAGTTTAAGGACCATAGGTCTGGCTGAAATAGAGAGAAACCCGGGCGGGAATCGAGATATTAGTAATGTTTTGCGCTCTTTCCCAGGCGTTGGAAGCACTCCTGCATTTCGCAACGATATAATAATACGGGGCGGTGCCCCCAGTGAGAACCGGTTTTTTCTAGATGGGGTTGAGGTTCCTCTCATAAACCACTTTCAAACCCAAGGAGCAAGCGGAGGTCCCGTGGGCATTATCAATGTGAACCTAATTCGGGAGGTTGATTTCCTAAGTGGTGCTTTCCCGGCAAATAGGGGCAACGCTCTTTCAAGCGTTTTGGAATTCAAACAAATAGACGGCAATAAAGAAAAATGGAAATTTAGAGGAACCATTGGAAGTTCAGATGCAGCAGTTGCTGCAGATGGTCCAATAGGCAAAAAAGCATCGCTAATTGTTTCGGCAAGAACCTCTTACCTACAATTCCTGTTCTCTGCCCTTAAGTTGCCTTTTCTGCCGACCTATTATGATATGCAATTTAAATTTAAATATGCCATCGACGACAGGCGTGAATTAACGATACTCGGGTTAGGAGCAATTGATTTATTCCGATTAAATCTGCAGGCAAATGAAACCGTGGAGCAGCGCTACCAATTACGAATTTTACCCAAAAACCAGCAATGGAATTACACACTTGGAGGAGTTTATCGAGAATTCACCAAAAAAGGAGGCCGGCACACCTTGGTTTTAAGTCGAAGTATGCTGAACAATACGGCTACAAAATACCAAGACAACCAAGAGGATAATCCCCAGAAATTAATCCTAGAATATGCCTCACAAGAAGCTGAAAACAACCTTCGATATGAATTTGATTTTCGGGTCAAATCATGGAAATTTAATGTAGGAGCAGGCCTGCTTTATGCCCGATTTACTAACCGCACCTACAACCGAATCAATACCTTAGCAGGAATCGACACCATAGATTTTTCTTCCCGGTTAAACCTAGCCTCAGGTCGAATTTTTGGTCAGGTAAGCAAAACGTTTGCCCAAGATAAAATCAATTTGTCTTTTGGATTAAGCCTTGAAAACAATGACTTCAATAGCCAAATGGCCAATCCTCTAAATCAATTCAGCCCTAGATTAAGTCTTTCGTATTCCTTTATTGAAAATTGGGCTTTTAACGCAAGCCTAGGTCGATTTGTACAACGACCACAATACACGGTTTTGGGATATGGCTTACCCGACGGCAGTTTAGGAAATCTAAATAATGGCTTAGAATACATTCAAGCCGACCACCTGGTAGCAGGCATAGAATATGCGCCTACCGAAAACACCCGCATCACGTTGGAAGGTTTTTATAAAATGTACAACCGATATCCATTTTCATTAAGAGATTCAATAGCCTTAGCGAATTTAGGAGCTGATTTCGGGGTGGTAGGTAATGTCCTCGTAAATAGTTCGGCTCAAGGGCGGGCTTTTGGCCTTGAATTTTTAGCACAACAAAAACTCTTTAAGGGCTTGTATGGCATTTTGGCGTATACCTTAGTTCGCAGCGAGTTTTCTGATAAAAACGGCAATCTGATTCCCTCTTCATGGGATGCAAGGCATATTTTAAGCCTAACTGCAGGCTATAAATTCAAACGGAATTGGGAACTAGGTGTTCGATTCCGCTTTGTAGACGGACAACCATTCACCCCATACGACACCCTTACCTCTTCTATTAAATCGGTTTGGGATATTACCCAAATGGGAATTTCAGATGTCAACAAACTTAACAGTGAGCGAATTCCGGCCTACCATCAATTGGATTTGCGCGTTGATAAAGTTTGGTATTTTAATAAATGGTCTTTAAATCTGTACTTAGACATTCAAAACATCTATAATTTCAAATCTACAACCCGTCCATTTTTAACCGCTATTGAAGACCAAAATGGAAACCCTCTAACAGATCCTAACGATCCCAATCGGTATGACCTGCAAGAATTGCCAAATACATCAGGCACCCTTTTACCCACCATTGGAATAATTGTTGATTTTTAGTAGTCAATTTAAAATTCAGGAAATAAAACACCAAAACGCTATCTATCAAATACTTAAAAACACAAAACACCCTGCAAAAAACAAAAGAGCAAAACCCAGTGAATTCATTTTTGTTTACGTTATGTTAAATTTGTAAATTCGCAAATTAACCTTCCAAACTATGTTTTCATGAAGCAATGGAGACAAGATGAACTAGACTTTTTTCCTTTTAAGCATAACAGGGAACGATTGAATTCAAATATATTGATTACCGCCGGTCTAATTAAAAATCAATTGATGGAATTGCTGGCTCCATTTGACCTTACCCCTACCCAATTCCAAGCATTGCAAATTTTAGATCTGCAGAACGGTAAAGCCATCAGCACCCTCCATTTAAGGGAACGAATGCTTGACAAAATGAGCGACACGCCCAAAATTGTTGATCGACTTATCAAAAAAGGGCTTGTTAATAAAAACACATCCCATTCAGACCGTAGATTGGTTGACATTTATTTGACAGATAGCGGAAAAAGCTTGCTTAATCAAGTTGAAATTGCGTTGAGAGAGGCCAAAGCCACATCAGCAGCTTTAACCCCAAAGGAGGTGCAAACCTTAAATTTTTTATTAAATAAAATCAGGCTTGCTCCGCCGAAAACAAAATTGAAAGACTAACCCTCTTTCTTTTTTTCCACCGTTTACGTTTCTAGTCCAAATCGGTTTCCATACCTACAACTCCCAAAAATAAATAAGGTTTCTTTATCTCTTTTTCAGGTATTCCCCTGGCTGCCGATTTAAAACAAGAATTCCATCATTGCACTTGATGAAATAAAATCAGGTTCGTACCTTTGAGGTTCACTAGTGAAAATTCGTTCTTTATACTAAATGCTTCGCCACGTATTTGGGGTGGCGAAGAACACTTAGGGTTCTTTTGGAGTGAAGTCAGAGGTGAACTTTGTTGATGCTCAAAGCATATTCAATGTTCATCTGGGGGTCTCAATGATGCTTCTACACGACAATAAAAGCAATTTTATTGAAATTAGAAGCGGGAGTATCGGGGTTGAGGCAAGTGTGTAGGCAACACACTTTATTTCTAAAAGAGAGTTTTAAATACATAATTCATTGGATTGAGAATGTAGGTAGAAAGTGAGGAAGTAGTCCAGGTTCTCTCTACTTTATAAATACATTCATTCAATCAAAAAAGTCTTTTTTTGAGAGTCCATTTTTATCACGTTTTTGATAAAGATGCGTCTCTAAACGACGTACTATAATTTTGGAAATCCCGGTATGGGTTCCCAGCCCGCCCCTAACCTTACAACACCAAATCAAAATCCCCCTTATGTCTCAAATCCCTCAATTCCATTGCATACCTTAGCCCCCTGCCATTGATCCAACCCAACAAACCTTCATTTTTCAATATTCAGGCCCTAAAAATCCTCTATCGCCTCAGAAATCGTAGGGTATAAAAACGAGAAATTCCGCGCCAGCAAAGCTTCTGGAACCGCATAAACTCCTTTACACGCTAGAACAGATTTTTCGCCCAAGGCCGCTCTAAGAAAAACCTCGGGTATGCCAATTGGCCATACGGGGGTTCGGTACTTTTTCGATGCCTCAATCATGAATCTGCGCATGCTCAATGGGTTGGGAGCGGTAAAATTGAATACCCCTTGAACGCTCTCTTTGGCCATCCACTCCAAACCCCGAACCACATCTTTTACATGTATCCATGAAACTCCTTGGGTACCCTTTCCGGGTACGGCCCCTATTCCCCAGCGAAGGGGTTTTACCATGACTGGAAATGCGCCTTCGGCCGAGTCAAGCACCACACCGATTCGGGCAATGCCGATTCTGGAGAATCCTGAGTTTTGTGCGGCCTCCTCCCATTTGGCACACAGTTGAGCCAAAAAATCGGTCCCGACGGGGGTGGATTCTGTAACCAGCCTGTCATCTGTGGTACTTCCATAGTATCCTGTTGCCGAGGCAGATATCAAATGTAGGGTGTTATTTGGCGGTAGATGTTGGCTAAGGGTAAGCAGGGCATCGATCCGGCTTTGTTCAAAATCCCTTTTTCTGATTTTCGTCCATTTTCCATCGGCTAGGGAAAGGCCCGCCAGGTTAAGCACAACCTTGGCAGTAGAAAATGCTTGGGAATCCATTTTCCGTTGGGATGGGTTCCAAAAGTAGGTTTTTAGGTTGGTGGTGGGTTGAACATTTCGGGTCAACCATTCTACATTCCAGCCTTGCTCCAAAAAATGTTGGGTTGCCGCCCGACCAATAAAACCACTGCCGCCTGCAATTAATACCGTGTTGCCTTGCATGTATGCTGTTTAGGGGCAATTATTTAAGTAACAATGGCCCATGTGCTTACTGCACTTTCAACCAACTTTTTTCCAATTGATCTACCGTTTGATAGC
Organism: Bacteroidota bacterium; assembly: GCA_016866335.1. GTDB lineage: Bacteria > Bacteroidota > Bacteroidia > CAIKAF01 > CAIKAF01 > CAIKAF01. The sequence continues at coordinate 21,847 of VGMT01000023.1, forward strand.
CCATGCTTTCCTCCTTTAACTCACCGTTTTTGTAAAAATGAAGTTTGGGGATTGCCTGAATACCATGGGCGTTGGCCACATCGGGATTTTGATCAACATCCACATCAAGAAGTTCAAGATCAGGATATTTTTGAAGCAGTTTCTGAATTTCAGGTTTCATCATTTGACAAGGTTTGCACCATACAGCCTGAAAATCAACGAGTAGAAATTTTTTGTCTTTGATTTTATTGGTAAAATCGTCCATATTCATTCCCTTGGATGCTGGAGTTTGAGTGGTTCCTGGCTGAACTAGGGCATACCCTTGGTTTTTCCATTGCAGGCTTCCGCCCGCAAGTTCAACCACGCGGCTGTATCCGTTTTCCCTTAAAAAGGTGGCGGCAGAGGCTGAACGACCGCCCGATAGGCAATAGACCAAAACGGGTTTTGTTTTATCAAGGGTCAGCGCTTTGCTTTGAAATTCAGCCGAGTTGAAATCGATGTGAAGGGCACCCGCAATCATCCCGCCTTGAACCTCGCCTTGGGTACGAACATCTAAAACCACCTCGTCGGTAAGCGAATCCATTAAAGATTTAAATTCTTGGGCCGATGCCTTTTGGGGTAGGCCATCGGACGAAGAAGGCTGACCTGAACAGGAAATACCAAAAATTGCGGCAAAACAGGCAACGAGGGTTAAACTACGCATGGGATTTATTTTTTTGTTAAAGATAGCAATTGCTCCTGTTTCTAAGCCCTTCTTTTACATGTTTTATAGGGCTTTGGCGCCAACGAGCTGCTTCAAAGGAAATTAAAGAAGCCGCTGCAATGAGCTCCATCCGCCGCCGTTTATGCACTCTAGGTTTCGACCTTGGGCATAATGGGTTGCTTGTCCACTTCGGTTGCCTGAGGCACAGCAAAAAATGATGGGGCTGTGCATTCCTTCGATTTCTGAAAAACGCGAAACCAATTCCTGAAGGGGGATGTTCACAGAGCCCGATATTTGTCCCATAGAAAATTCTTCAGGGCTTCGTACATCTATTATTATTGCGCCTTTTGCTACAAATTCTTGAATGTTCATTTTGGTGTTTTTTGATTTGGGGTTAAAAAAAGACTGAAACGAAAAAAATCCCATGGCAGCTCCCCAAACCGAACTCAAAACAGGATTCCCTGCAATGGCGCAGCCTCCTGAATCGCAGCCCACAAAACGATGGTAGGCATATCCGGCCGATGCTCCCAGCAGGGTAAAGGATATGGATTTTATAAGGTTTGGACGAATCTGCATGTTTTTTTGAGCAAAGGTGGTGGGTTTATTTTGCAAATTGGGTGACATGGGTTACAAAACCAAAGGGTCAAGGAAGTTTCAGTTTGGTTTTTTGGGCTTAGAGCCCTTACATTTACGTCATGACAATGCAACCTGGAATCAACTGCATAAATTTGGCTGAAGACTCAAGCCATGTTGTTGCTTTGAAGGAAATGGCCGACAGGTTGGGCCTTGCATTTCGTACCATTGGTAATCCTAGGCAAATGGATTCCTACACCTATTTGGTATGGATTGGGTCTGAAGACCTGTCGTCGCTAAGGGTATGGTTGAACCGCATTGACTTTAGTTGTGGCGGAAGCACTCGAATTGCATGGTTTCCGGCAGTAAAACATCGGTTGAATTTACCTGTTGCCTTAGATTTTGCATTGGTGGATTCTGAGTTGAAGGGAATTGAACAGCTCATAACGGCTCAGCAAAAAGCTTTTAGTCCCTTTTTCGATAATATTTCGGGATTGGCCTTTAAAAATGGGCTTGGCCGTTGGACCTTCAATCCGAAATAAACCACTTTGTCCCTTATTTAAGATAGCTTTAGTTGCTACTAGGCCTGCGGCAGGGATTGAACACGGTAGCCCACAGGGTGGCGGGGCCTGCCCCGCGTGGCGCGGAGGCGACCTTGGGAGCCCACGCAAGCCCGCTGGGGCAGCCCCCGGCAACCGAGGACTACCAGTGAAAGCCCGCAGCCGCCCCAAAAATTTACCTAATTTAAGCGCAGAAAAATGCTTAATTCCGCACGGGTGCCTTCGTGGTCGGTCGAGGTCAGCCTGAATGCGCCCCTGTGAAGTTCAGCAATGGTGCGAACAATAAACAGCCCGAAACCCGTGCTGGGTTCGCCAAGCGTGCCCGATTGCCCCTCGTCGGCAAATGGATTTTGGCCTTCAGAAAACTGAGCCCGATGCAAACCCCGACCAAAGTCTTTAATGGTAAATATCAAAAAATCGGCATTCGATTCGTAACTCAGGTGAACGGTTGAATCTATTGGACTAAATTTTATGGCGTTTTCGAGAAGATTGATCAGGGCCCGATTCAGTTTATCGCGGTCAGCCAAAATGCTGGGCGCATGTTCTTCTTTTTGAAGCTGAATCGTGATGCTCTTTTTTTCAGCCTTAAACGAAAGCAAATCGGTCACAAAATCAATGCAATCCGACGGGTTCACTTCATCTAGTTTCAGTTTTTGCCTTCCTTCCGGTTGAACCCCTTCAATCAAATCTTCAATGGTGTGCATCCCCAACCTTGATGAGCGCTCCATGAGCTTCACCATACGGTCTTTGAATTCGGGTGCATTGTCCAATTCTTTGTTGACCATCAATTCAGAAACCTGATTGACATTGACAAGAAGGTTCCGCAGATCATGAGCCACGGCGCCCAACAGCATGTTTTTCTGCTGCATAGAAAGCTGCAGTTGCTGGTTCAGCGTAGAGGAATTCGAAATTTGCCAACGCAAATTTTTAAGGGTTTTACGCAATCGGCGGTCTTTTTGAAGCAAGGCCACTAACAAACCCAACAGCAAAACCAAAAAACAAATGGCGGTAAACAGAAAAAAACTGGTTAGCCGAATGGTTTTGCGAAGCTGTTCGGCTTTTACTTCGGCCAACTGTTTGGCATCCTGCTCCTTTAAGTTCAAATTGCGCTCCCGTTCAATTTGCAATAGATGCTGCCCCGAAGGATTGAGTAAAATACTGTCGTTCAAAGCCAAAGCCGAATCAAAAAACCTCATGGCCTTTTCGCTGTCAATTTTCCGATTAAATTGAGCCAACAAAAAAAGCAATTTCACTTTTGTAGAGTTGTTGGGAATAAAGTTGACCGAAGTTTCAAGCTTGGGCAAGACGCCCCGAAGGCTATCGGTCTGCCCATGAATAAAATAATCTTTGGCCAGCTCGCGCAAAACGGTATTCCGAAGCGACACATCTGAATCAAACTCAACCAAAACCAAGGCCTCCCGAAGCACAGAAGAAAAAGAACTATCCGGAAAGAGGTTCCTTGAGCATATCACTTTATTTACCAAGGCAAAACCCATTCCTGTCTTATTGTCGATCGATTTAGAAATGGAAAAAGCCTGTTCAAATAAACGTTCAGCTTCTGCATACCGCTTCAAATCAAGCAGTGCCAAACCTTTATTTGATTTGAAATTTTGTTGCCATATAAATTCGATTTCCCTAAAAGTTGGGGCAAGATTCAGCAAACTATCGCCAAGAATAAAAAAATCCAAAGCCTTTTGGCTGGCGTACTCGTTGTAGTGGTACTGCCCCATAAAATTGTAAAGAATAGCCTTTGAAAAGCTTTGTATTCCTGGGTCATTCAGCAGGTTTTCTCCTCGAATTAAATAGGGTATAGCGCTGGAGTATTCGCCCAAATTCCAATAATTGGAGACCACATCCAGAATCAACTGAAAATGAAGCTGAACATCGAGTCGGGGGTTTAAGGCCAAACCCAATAATGCTGAATTTAATGCTTCCCTATGCCTTAGGACTCCGTGGTAATGGTGGCTTTTAAGCCGATAATAATACATTTGAGCAAGGCTATCGCCGCTGCGCATTGCTTGCAATCCAAATGCATCGATTTTATTCAGAACATCGGGATTGCCCGGATTTTCGGTTGAAGCCGTTTCCAATTGCAAAGCCATTTTTGCTATTTCTGAGGCATGACCAGCCGTTTGCGCTTGCAAATCGTTCGCTAAAATCAGGAATAAGCCGACAAAAAGGGCAAAAGCTTTCATATCCGAATGGGTTTCTAAAAGTAGAAAAAGAAATGCAGGGAACGCAAGCATTTAAAATTCAAGGCAGAAGCTGGTAAAATAACTTGGATTTTTTTTTTGGGGGGGGGGCGGCAGCCGGGCTTTCACAGGTAGTCCTCAGCAAAAGGGGCTGGGGCAGCGGGCTTGCATGGGCTCCTAAAGTCGCCTCCGCGCCACGCGCCCCAGGCCCTTTCGCTTTGTGGGCTACCTGGTTCAATCCCTGCCGCAGGGCGCCTAAATTAAAAAACGGCCAGAAAATGCGTTGGAGGAAATGATTTAGCGGAAGAACAAACGGCGGTAACGGTAAAATTCCCGTTCATTCACCTCGATATTTCCAGAACCATCTCCGAAATTAATGAATCCAAAAGCCTCAGAGGCTTCCAATTCTTCCAAATCATACTTTTTAAGGGTAACCACCAAACGGCTAATCAATGCGGCTCGTTCGCTGTTTGATACCACCTCGGTTCGTTCCTCTACGGTTTTAAAAATCCGAATGTTGTTGTCGATAATCCGCTTTTTAGCTGGACTCAAGGCCTGGTTTTCCTCGTCTGCCTTCTTTTTTTCGGCGGCAAGAAGCTGCCTTAGGGAATCTTGGCGGGCTTGTTCCCTCTGTTCTTGCCTAAATTCCTCATCGCGCATTTGTTGAGCCAATCTAGCGGCCTGTTGAATGGAATCCTGTCGGGCTTGCATACGCAATGCTTCTTGCTTGCGTTGTTCATCTTCTTGGCGTTTCTGTTCAATTTTTTGCTGCAAAATTGAATCTTGCCTCATTTTTTCCTGAAGCTCTTCCCTAGCCTGCTCGTCCTCAAGTTGCCTTAGGGCTTCCCTTTGTGCCTGTTGAATGGAATCTTGCCTGAATTTGGCCTGCTGTTCGCGCTTTGCCCGGTTTGCCGCCTCAACCCTAGCAAGCTCGGCCTGCGCTTGCAATATAGAATCGCGTTCCCGTGCGGACTGTTGATCGGCTTTAAGCTGGGCATCTCTGGCCTCTTTCGATTGTTTTTCTTTTGCCCATTGCAAGGAATCGGCAATGGATTTTTTGCGTCGCGCCTCTTGTTCGTCTTTAGCGGCTTTTTGAGCAATCATTGCCAATGCCAACGAATCTTGCCTAATTTTTTCTTTTTGTTCTGCCAGTCGGCGGGCTTCTTCGGCTTTTTTCTGTTTCAAATCTTCTTCCGCCTTGGCTTGGGCCAAAATTTCTTGACGGGCTTTTTCCCTTTCTTCGCGCAGGCGTTTTTCTTCTGCCTTAGCGGCAATCAACGATTCAATGCGGGCCTTCTCTTGAATTCTAACATTATCAACCGAATCTTTAATTCGCTGAGCAAGGGAACGTGCTTGTTCTAATTCTAGGGCTTTGGCCTGGGCAATGGCTTCGATGGAATCGCGTTTGCGAGCGGCCTCCTGATCCCTGGCACGCAAGGCTGCAACTTGAATGGAATCCAAACGAGCTCTTTCTTTTTGAACCTCAATTTCGCGCTGCCTGGCCAGTTCGGCCATTTGAGCCTCTCTTTTGGCTTGCTCGGCCCTTCGAACGGCCTCTAGGGAATCTTGAGTTTTCTTTTCTTTTAAGCGAGCCTCTTCTTGAAGCCGCAATTTTTCGGCATTGGCCACTGCCAAATCGGCTTTGCTTTGTTCTGCGCTTTCCTTTTGAGCAGCTTGTGCCTCACGGCGCTGCTCAACCTGGGCAACCTGCTGCACTTTTCGCTCGGCTGCAGCTTGCTTCTGCCCCTCTACACTCTTCATGTATTCTTGTTTAAAAGCAAATTGTCCAGTCTCTTTGTTGTAAGCAACATTTGACACCACCGGAGCAATTTCCTCCTTTTCTTCACCCTTTTCTTCCTTTTCCTTTTGTTCCTGCAAAACCTCCTCAGGAATTTTCGCCATGAAAATATTAAAATCCAATGGCTTAAGGCCTGCTTCTATGGTTTCGTCTGAGGTTCGGGTATTGAGTTTAACAAATTGAGGCTGATACCCATCGGCCCGAACATAAAACTCATAATCCATATTCAAATCTAACTCAATGAAAAAAGAGCCGTCTTTTTGCAATTTAACCAATTGTCGGGTTTGTCCTTTTTCGCCCACTTCAATGTACACTCGAATCGGGCCATCTTCTGCCTCCAAAACCCCCTTCAACTCTAAAAAGAATTCCTGAGCAAAAGAAACAGCACTTCCAAGACCCCAAGTGCAGGAAAATAAAAGCAACCATATTAATTTGCGAACGGCCATGGGGTCCCTATAATCGTACTCAACTGCAAATGTATGAAATATTCCTGGGTAATATGCCCTGACACCTTGAAAGGTTTGTTTAACCTTGTTAATTAAGCTACAATGAAGCTAAGCTAGGTATTTCAGTGCAAAATTCGAGGCCACCCGAGGCGGTACGGATGCGGGCAATAAAGGTTTGCAGCCCATTGCTAACCGTTAAATACTGAGCCGAAATTTGGCTGTTGTAATGGACAATTTGAAGAAAGACCTCCTTATCAAGTTTTACATCGGGGGCTTTGAATTCAATCAACATAAAAGGAGACCCGTCTTTTTCCAATACCAAGGCGTCAAACCTTCTTGCCTTTCCCAATCCGGCAACCTTCTTTTCAACCTGAATTCGGCCTGAAGGGTATGCAAAATCAGCGACCAACCAGTGCAGAAATTGCTGCCTAACCCACTCCTCAGGGTTTAATCCAATCCAGCGGTTTCGCCAAACATCCCAAACTTCTGCCGTTCCATTCTCTAATCTTCGGAACCGAAGAACCTGTTCGGGAATCGATAAGGGGGGCAGCTCCACAAATCAAAGGCTTAGGCTTAAGCCACCTAAAACGGTGAACCCAATGGTGGGATACCTGTAAAACCGATTGTATCGAAATGCAGCCAAATTATTGAGACGTGCAAAAAACGACAGGCCTTTGGTCAGCCTGTATTCTGCCTCTAAATTCGCATCAAAGGTGGGCAACAATTCCACCACGCTGCCATTGGGCCCATTGGAATATTGACTGCCAATAAAAAACAAATCAGCCCTTGCCAAAATTTTCTCACCAAGTTGATAGGCCGCCGAGGCTTTAACCTGAAGGGCTGGCCGGTGAAAAGCCTGGGCCAGTGTGTCAAGGCTAAAAAAGGAATAAGAGGCGTCCAATCCAATGCGCAGTTTTTCGCCCCGGTGAAAATGCAAACCAGCGAATATCTCGGTTGTTTTTAGGTTATCGTAGAGAACAGAAAATCCATGCCTGTGGGTTAAACTGCTGTCGGCAGCAAAAAAAACGGCATTTCTCTGATCGGTAAACGCTATTCCTACTTTATACGAAATGTCGTTGGAAAAGGCTCCCTTAATGCCGCCCCGTACTTCAAATGGCCGGTGTTGGGTTGAAAGGGAATCCACTCGACTTAAAAAGGGATTTTCTTGGATTAAATTTCCATAGCCAAGGCGGTCAACGTTTCCTCCCAAAGAGGCATGAACAATGATGTACTTTGAAAATAAATTCCAATGACCTGAAATTCTTGGGAATATATACAGCAGGTCGGTGCTGTCATTTTTGCCTGCTGCCAAGGCTGCACCCAATTCAATATTCCAGGTTGGGCGCCCCAACCTCAAATAAGGATTTAAATCTACAATATGGGCGTTGCTGCCCATTCCATTTGCCGAAAATTGCCACAAATCTGCCTTAGCACGGAGTCCTAAAAATTCGGCGGCGAAAAAATCGGTAAAATGGTTTAATTCCCCCGAAACGCTAAGGTGGTTTTCTTCGAATCCGTAGCGGTCGGCATTGTGCTTAAAATCCAACTTAGCCTGGTAATTCGGAAAAACAGAATCGGTTCTGTGTCGACTTGCAACCTGAGCTGAGGCCCGACCTTGAATATAAACCTGAGCGGTTGAATCGGCAATAATGCTCGTGTCTAAGGGAGAAAAACCATAATAATGGGCACCTTGCCGTTGATATCCTGCATCTACCTGCACGGTTAGGGGTTTAAAAAAACGAGAATATTGCCCTGAAAATGCATTGGTATTAAAGGCAGGATTGCCCCGATCAGAAATACTACCATTCATAGAATAGTGCTGGTAGTTTAAAAAATACCCATGCGCTTTGTTGCGGATGCTATTGAAACCAACATCGCCAAGGAAAGTGGTGTAATTCCCAAATCCGCCCTTCGCATAAAAACGGGGCAGTTTATCCAAGGGCTCTTTGCCCATTTGGCGTACGGCTAGGGTGTCTGGAATAAAATAGGTTGGTAGCCTAACCTGGTTCAATTCATACTTCCCTTCGCGCGACAGGCGAATTGTATCTACTATCAGGGGCTGAAGGTCAATTTTTTCCATATTGGCCAGCCGGGGCTCAAAGCCAGTATAAATTACCCGTTCATTTTCCAGGACTGGCTGAGCAAACGTTTTTTGACCTAGGCCAACAAACAGCAGAAAAAAGCAAAAAATAAGACGTGTGTTCATTGGATTATTTTGCATTGGGGTCCAAATTCAAATCTTCAGGGTTGGAATCCTGAATTCGATTCTTTTCTTGTTCCAGATTTAATATTCGTTGATACCTTTCCTGAGCAATGCCAACCAAATCTGCTCCGTCGTGGTGATCAATTACCGGCTTAAGGGAGGCTTTTGCTTGAGAAAGATTGCCCAACTCTACATAAATGTCGCTGAGCAAAATCAACGACTTTGCAACCCAATGTGGATGGTTGCTCATTTTTTTCACGTTTTGCCTTAGTTCCCGTTCTGCTTGGGTTAACTCTTTTTTCATTCTGAGCACGTCCGCAATAATGTAAGAAACTTCAGCAAACTGCTCGGTATTTGCATTGGATGTCATTTTTCTTCCAGAAGCCAAGGCCATTTCATGCTCTCCAACCGAAAAATGAGACCTCGTTTTGATAAAGTTAAACTTGTCGCGGTCGGCAGCCGATAGTTTTTCTATGGTCAGTAATTTGTCGGCATATTGAATGGCGTTCACCCAATCCGATTGCCCGAAATACAAATCCAACAAATACCCCCGAGCCTCCTTTAACACCTCGGCTGTTCCTGCGATCGATTCCAATTCCGTATAAACTTTTATGGCCTTTGCTGTATCGGCTTGGCTTCGGTATATGTAGCCCACCTTTACTAGGGCATTTTCGGTATAAGACCCCTTAGGGCCATTTAACAACAACGAAAAGGCATTCAATGCCTGGGCGTCGTTTTCAAGAGAAAAATGACATTCTCCCAATTGATGGGCTACTTCTTGCACAAAAAAACCAGTAGGGAAAGCCGCCAAATAGGCATCGGCCGATTTAATAATTTTATCGCAAACCTTACTAGAAACAGCATTTTGAACAGCGAAATAGGCTGTTGAATCCAATTCAGCACGGCTGGCATTCACCTGACCTGAATTTTGCGCAAAGTTCAGCCATTCGTTAACCTGCCCGGCTTCGGTATAAATGCTCTTTATATAGCCCACCGACAAAGCCGCCTCGGGAGTACCTGGATACGTAGAAAGCACCTTTTTCAACCAATCAAGGGCCAATTCGTCCTCGCCCAAATTACGGTAAATGATTCCAATTTGAAGCGAAGATTTTCCATGCAAAAGGCCGCTGGGGAACTCAGCCAAAACCCGTTGGAATAAAATGCGGGCTGTGTTCAATTCTTGAATCCGCATTTGTGCAATTCCCTGCTCAAAAAGGGCCTCTTCGGCCAAAGGTGATTTTGGAAACAACTCAAGCAATTCGGCTAAAATTCGGCTCTTTTCCTTTTGGTTTCCTGTGATTCCTTGCAGCATTGCCCATTGAAAATGACCATAATCGCTGCGGTATTTCGCAACCGATTCGGCCTTGGCGTAGTATTCTAGAGCAAACTCAAACTTTTTCAACGCGAAATAACAATCGGCAGCCCTCAATAAGGCATCGGTTCGGATCCCGGCATCGGCCTTTTCTTTTTCCGAATCCAAAAAGGTTCGAAACTCGGTTAACGCCTGAGCATATTTCTTTTGCTTTAAATGAGCATAACCTAAGTTGTAATACACATTTAGCAGCGCCGCCGAACTTGGGCCCGTAGGGGTTTTTGTGAATTTCTCCCATTGCTGAACAGCCTCCAAATACTTGCCTTGTTTAAACCCGGCTTCGCCCCACCAATAAAGAGCCTCGGCCGTAATTGCGGGGTCAAAATTAAGCGCTACAGCCCGCTCAAAATGAGCCTCAGCATCCTTAAATTCCAAATTGTTAAACAGCTCAACCGCCCTGAAATAAAGCACCCTTTGAAGAGCCTGTTGCAGAACAGCGGATTTTTTGGGCATTTTGTCTAAGGCGAAAATGGCCTGACGGTAATTTTTGGAAGACAAATAAATTTCAACCATAAGCTGCCTTGCCTCCTCGGTAAACTCAGATTTATCGTAGGCCTCTAAATACTCCTCAAGGGCTTCAACAGCCTCGTTGTAAGGATTGTATCCTAATTCGTACGATAGTTTGGCAAACTGAAAAAGGGCCTCACGGGTAATTTTAGGATGTTTTTTCAACGCATAGGCAAGCCTTAAAGCATCCAATGCCAATTTCTTTTGACCCAATTTCAAATAACAATCGCTCATGAAATAAAAGGCCGTCTGAGCCAGGGAGTCTTCTTTGTCGGCCGATTTAGAAAAATAATTGGCAGCCGATTTATACTCTTTCTGCTCATAATAAGCTATCCCAAGGTTGTAATTCCCTTCCCTATCTAAAACTCCCCCTTTTTCAATCAAGGTATTGTAATATAGAATTGCGGGAGCAAATTGCCCCAATTTAAATTCCGATTCAGCCATCATGCGCAACACCGCAATCCCGGTTGGGCCCTTTAAGGTATCGGCCAAGGCTGCGGCATAGTTAACCAAATCTTGATACCGCTTTTGTCTGTAATAAATCTGAGCAATGTACAAGGGCACCACCCTTGAAAAGGCTTTTTGACCTTGTATGCTCTCAAACATACCTAAAGCACTTTCCCATTGTTCAGAGGCATAATGTATATGCCCTGAATAATACGATGCAGGAGCCCGATAGGGAGATTCGATGTCCTTGGTTTTGGCAAACGAAACCAAGGCCTCTTCTGATTTGCCAACCATAAACTGCGAATAGCCCAGTTTAAAATAAAACTCGGCCCATTGCAACTTGGTTAAAACAAAGGGGTCGGCCTTTGAAAAATTCTCCTCGGCATCCTGAAACTTACGGTCCCGAAACATGGCATTGCCTCGCTGAAACCATGCCATGCTAATTTTAGGATTGTCCGGATGGTCTTCAATAAAGGAACTCAACCGATGCAATGCCTCTTGCTGAAACAATTCCGTCGAGGCGGCGGCGGCATAATATTCGGCATCGGCCATATACAATCCCGTTCCTTGGCCTAAATACTCCAACATTTTAACCTTTGAAGCTTGAAATTGCTTCTTTTGAAACAAAGCATACCCCTCCTTGTACCCTGCATCGGGATCCTGTTGCCCAACACTCCGCTGAGCCATTAGGGCTGAAGCTAAACACAAAAAGAGTAAGGAAATGCCTATATTTAAACGCATTCGTTGCATGTTACCAATTTTCTTAAACAAAACTAAACACTGGCCAAGCATCTTTTTTCATCCATTCTATTCTTTTATTAACGATGAAGGTTTGATAAAATGATGCGTGGAAACCCAATTCCCCCCATTTCATACCTTAACTTTGAACTATGCCCGAACAATCGACCATTATTGAAGCGTCCAAAGTAAGCATCCACCAAGGCAAACTCTTGGTTTTAAGAGATGTGAGTTTTTCGTTGCACCAAGGTGAATTTGTGTATGTTATCGGAAAAACGGGCAGCGGCAAATCCAGCCTTCTTAAAATGCTGTACGGAGATGTACCGCTAGCTGACGGAGAGGCCAGCGTGGCAGGTTTCAACCTAAGCAAATTAAAAAACAGGGAACTCCCCCAATTGCGGCGAAAAATCGGAATCGTTTTCCAAGACTTTCAATTGCTTTCCGACCGCAGTGTTGACGAAAATCTTCGGTTCGTACTCCAAGCCACTGGGTGGAAAGGGAAATCAAAAATGGACTATCGAATTGCTGAAGTGCTCGACTGGGTAGGGCTCAAAACAAAAGGATTTAAATTCCCCTGGGAATTGTCTGGGGGCGAACAGCAACGCATCGTTTTGGCTAGGGCTTTGCTCAATGAACCTCAACTAATCCTCGCCGATGAACCCACCGGAAACCTTGACCCTGAAACATCGCTAGAAATTCTAAAACTGATGCGCAGCATCAGCGAGGCAGGGACAGCCGTTTTAATGGCCACGCATGAACACGATTTCCTATCCTCATTTCCTGCTCGAACACTGCGGGTTAAAGATGGATATGTATATGAAGATTAAGCCCGTTTTTTCTTTTAAGGCTTGTTAAAAGGCAACAAATTACTTTGTTTTTTGAAGTGATTCTATACCTTTAAGGCTAAATTTTTCTTACATTTCATTCCGTTAAATCAGGTTTATGCATCCCATTTTCCGCCTCGCATGTTTGGCTGTTGTATTTTTCCATTTTTTCTCAATTAAGGCCCAAGAAATATGGGAGGGGCAAAAAGCAGAAAAATTCCTCGCTGGTTCTGAACTGATCCGTTTTAAAGAGGGCCATAAAACTCCCGATTTTTTCCGTTTCCGTCAGGGACACGAACGCCCCCTATCCGAGGCCAGTGCCTTGCTGAACAAACTGCTGTCGGCCGATGAAAACACAAGCTGGAAAGAAATCAAACACGAAAAAGATGAATTGGGCTTTGAACACATTACCTACCATCAATTCCAGGGCAATGTTCCCGTAGAATTTTCCTTCTATCGATTGCATGTTAAACAAGGCAGAATTGTGTCTGGAAACGGCCAATGGCACCCCCTGCAACCCAATTCTACGGTCGCGGCAATAAGTCAGAGCCAAGCCATTCAAGCCGCTACAAATTCTATCCACGCTACCTCCTACAAATGGGAAAATCCTGAGGAAGAATCCCGATTAAAATGGGAGCTAAACCAACAGGGAGCTACCTATTATCCAAACCCAACCCTGGTTTTTGCTCCGATAAGTCCCGAAATAAACAAATCGGAATTTCGCTTGGCCTACAAACTTGACGTCTACGCTTCAGAACCCCTTAGCCGCCACGATGTTTTTGTAGATGCCATGACCGGACAAGTGCTTTGGAAAGTTAATAAAATTCACACCGCCGACTCAAACGGAACCGCCAACACCGTGTATTCTGGCAACCGCCCTATCGTTTCTGATTACAACAACGGTTCTTACCGCTTAAGGGAATCAGGCAGAGGCAATGGTATTCAAACATTCGACCTGAACAACGGAACCAATTACGGCTCAGCCGTTGACTTCACCGATGCCGATAACATTTGGAACAATGTGAACGCTAGCTTAGATCAGTATGCCGGCGATGCACACTGGGGGGCCGAAACGACCTACGATTACTTTATGCTGATTCACAACCGAAACAGCATCGACGGAAATGGGTTTACCCTGCGCTCATACATCCACTACAGCAACAGCTACAACAACGCATTTTGGGACGGACAAAGAATGACC
>VGMT01000024.1 GCA_016866335.1 Bacteroidota bacterium
CAACACCGCCGAAGGCCAGGTGGCAGAAAGCATCAACACCCAGGGCATGTATTCCTTGGTTCGACATCCCTTGTACCTTGGAAATTTTTTGATGTGGCTGGCTCCGGCGCTGCTCACCGGCCATATCTGGTTTATCATAATCTTTACCTTGGCCTTTTGGTTGTACTACGAGCGCATTATGTTTGCCGAAGAACAGTTTTTGTTCGGCAAGTTTGGTGCTGAATACCAGAACTGGGCCCAAAGCCGTCCTGCCTTTCTACCCAAAGCCTTGACTTGGCATAGACCCGACCTGGGTTTTAGCTGGAAAAAGGTATTGAAAAAGGAAAAGAATGGCTTGGCGGCCTTGCTTTTGGTCATGGCAGGCATTCGGCATGTAGAACGCTGCAGCGAATTGGGATTCTGGGTTTGGCCTGAAGCCGATTTTTGGAATTTGGCCGCCTTGGTTTCAACCCTGCTGTATGTGGTGCTTAAACTGATTAAAAAATACAGCCATTGGTTGGACGAGGCCGGCAGGTAAACATACGTTCTGCGCGGCCTAAGATAGGCTAGCCGATTTTTCATTTTTATCTTTTGTTTTCGTTCCCGTTCAAGGTCGCAAAACCAAGGTTTTTTGCCGTTCATGGATGATGAGGCGCCGCGGCAGGGATTGAACCGGGTAGCCCGCCAGGTTGCTGGGCCCGGCCCCGCGAGGCGCGGAGGCGACTTTAGGAGCCACCGCAAGCCCGCTGGGGCAGCGCCCAGCACCGGCGGCCTACCGGTGAAAGCCCGGCTGCCGCCCACAAAAAAAGGGCCTTACGGCCCTTATGCAGTTTGATTTTTGAATGCCTGAATCAAGGGAAAATCCCCATCATTTCGTAGCTGACGGCGATTTTTTCGATGGCCGTTACGAAGGCGGCGGTGCGCAGATTGCGGATGCCGTCGTGCTTCAAATAAGTGGCCCGAATTTGGTCGTAAGCCGTGATCATTGATTCCTCTAAGCCGCTGTAAACCAAGTCTTGCTCATCAGCGCCACGGTCAAGCACTTTCTTTTGTGTTTCGGTAAGGGCTTTACCGGTTGAACTTTCAATGGCCTGAATGATGCTGTTGTTCATGTTCTGCTGGTAGCGCTTTTCCATGCGGCCAAAGCGAACGTGCGACAGGTTTTTAAGCCATTCGAAGTACGAAACGGTAACGCCGCCGGCATTCATGTAAATGTCGGGGATAATCATACCTCCACGTGCAGTAATGATGTCTTCCGCTTCAGGAGTTACGGGGCCATTGGCGCCTTCAGCAATGATTTTTGCTTTGATGCGGGCGGCATTTCCTCCGTTGATTTGGTTTTCAAGGGCGGCAGGAATCAATACGTCGCAATCGACCTCCAACACGTCTGTGTTGTTGGGCAAGGCCGTTGAGCCGGGGTATCCATGCAGGGTTCCGTTTGCACTGAAAAAGGCCTTAGCCTCGGAAGGGTCAATGCCGTTGGCATTGTAAATGGAGCTGTTGTATTCGCCCAGCGAAACAATTTTGGCTCCACCTTCAAAGAAAAACTTGGCGGCGTGGTAGCCTACGTTTCCTAGTCCTTGAACGGCAACGGTTTTTCCAGCCAAACCTGTGCTTAGGCCCAATTTCTTCATGTCATCTTCAAACGACATAGCGTAACGGGTTCCGTAGAATACGCCCAATCCGGTGGCTTCGCGGCGACCGCGGATTCCACCCTGCGAAACCGGCTTGCCAGTAACGCAGCCCAAGGCATTTAGCTCGCCCATAGAAAAAGAAGCATAGGTGTCGGCCATCCAAGCCATTTCGCGCTCACCTGTACCATAATCTGGAGCAGGTACGTCGATGCCAGGACCAATAAAATTCTTTTTTACCAACTCGGTGGTGTAGCGGCGGGTAATGCGCTCCAATTCGTCCACGTTGTAGTCGCGGGGATTGATGGTGATTCCGCCTTTGGCGCCTCCAAATGGCACATCTACAATGGCGCATTTGTAGGTCATCAGAGCGGCCAGGGCCATAACCTCGTCTTGATTTACATTTTCGTTGTACCTGATGCCACCCTTGGTAGGCAATTTGTGGTGGCTATGTTCCACACGGTAGGCTTCAATTACTTCAATACCGCGGCTGGTTTTTACCGGAAACCGCATTTTATAAACAGAATTGCAGTATTTAATCTGCTCTAAAATACCATCAGGGGCATTTACAAAGGAGGCTGCATAGTCAAAGTAACGAAGTACATCCTCAAAAAATGAATGGGGTTTTTGGGCGTCGGTTTGGTTAGACATAAAACAGGTGTTAATTTGGGTACAAAGGTATATTTTCCTTAAAGTCTTAGTGCATATTGTATCAGGAAAAATCGAGGGGGGTCTGCAAAAAGTGGCCGCAAGGAGTACGAAAGGTTGGTCAGGTTGTTTACAATCAACGACAATCGGCTTTGTGGGCTGATGCTGAAGCCAATTCTAGCGTCCATTACATGGGTGCCCCCGCGCTGTTGCTCGCGGAATTCCTTTAGGCCGGTTTTGAAGATGTCTTTGTCTAGAATTAAAAAGGCCTCGTCAATGTTCTCCATAAAGCTGTTGTAGCGGTAGCTAAATCCTAGGTTCCATTTTTTCCAAACCATTTCGGCATCCAGTTTGGCGGTGTGCCTGAACCTGTACTTGAGCACCCGTTCGTTGGGGTCTTCTTTGGTGACGCTGGAAGTCACATTGTAAGTTATTCCCTGTTCGCCCGGAATGGGATAAATAACAAAATCAGGATCAAGGGTAATGGGGTTGGAGTAGTTGTAGCCAGCTAAGATGTTCAAGGTTAAGTTGGGGCTCAGCTTTCCAGAAGTTACCACCGAGGCATCGATGCCGTACATGCGCACCGGACCAATGTTCAGCGAGCTGAATGCAATGATTTTATTGCTAAAAGGACCCGCCGTGAATTCTATGTAATTGTCGTAATCTTGCCAGTATCCCGCCACATCAATCAGGCCGTTGAAACTTTTTCCTAGGCGGAACCCTTGCTTGATGCCCAGTTCGTAGGAAATGCTGGTTTCGGGTTTTAGGTTGGGAGAAGGCACGATAAAGGCTCCCCCCACCACGGTTTCAACAAAGCGTTCGGCAATGGTTGGAAACCGGAACCCTTGGCCCACCGATGCGCGCATAAAGGTATGCTCGGCCATTTTTAAGCTAAGTCCTCCCCGAAAAACAGGTTTGGTTTC
Source organism: Bacteroidota bacterium (assembly GCA_016866335.1). Classification (GTDB taxonomy): domain Bacteria; phylum Bacteroidota; class Bacteroidia; order CAIKAF01; family CAIKAF01; genus CAIKAF01. Next base: position 3,182 of record VGMT01000024.1, read on the forward strand.
TTGTAGGGCGCCAATTCGAAAATGCTCCAAACGGACCCCCGCCACCGCGCTAAGGCGTTTGCGAAAAAACTTGTTTTCTACCTGAGCGTAGGCGGCCAGGTTGGTTTGTTGGTTATCGCCTTGGTTTACGTTTCCGGCAAAAATTTCGGAACTGGCAAACACCTGATTCAGCATTATTCCTCCGGTCAGGCTCAGGTCTTTTAACCATACCGACTGTTCTTCGGAATCCACAAAGCGTTTTTGGTATTGGTATTCGGCGAACAAAACTTGGTTGGCGTTGGCTTGGTTGTTGTCGTTGTCGTTGTTTAGATGGTACAAACGGGTGCGTAGGTTGTGGCTGCTGCCGCGCTTTCCAACATAACTGATGTAGGGGTCAACGGCCACCTGCTGCTGAACGGTTCGGGTAACGCTGCCGGCACTAAATCGGTAAAAACCCTCGGCTCCATTTTCGTAAATAAAACCAGAGGAACTTCGAGAAAAAAGAAGCGTAGAATTCAATCCAATGCTTAATCCGGGTATAGATTTAAAGCGGTATCGGGTGTTTAAATGGGTGCGCAGGCGGTTTCCGTATTGACCGGGGTCGGTTCCTAGGGTGTCGCCGTTGGCCAGAGAAGCCGCCACCGAGGGAGGCCCGCTCCAGCCATTTTCGGCTTGGGCGTTCATGCCCACCACCAAATCGAACTGTCCAAACTGCTGAAGGTGGGTGGCCGAAACCCCGGCCTGCATCGGAGGCACGGCTTTGCTCCAGTCGCGGTTGGCGGGCAAATCGTATATTCCCGCATAGGTTTGAATGCGGGTAGAGGGTTTGGCGCCCGGGTAGGTGGTGCGCACGTGAATGGCTCCATTCAAAGCACTTGAGCCATACAAAACCGAAGAGGCACCCTTGATCACCTCAATTTGTTCAATGGTTTCGGTGGGTACAAAGCTCCAGCTGGCACGTCCGGCGTCGCCCGATAAAATGGGCATATCGTCAACCAAAACCATAACCCGGCTTCCGGCTCCAAACGAATATCCGCTTCCCGAGCGGATTTGAGGCTCTTCGTCCACGATATTCACTCCGGGCACCTGGCTTAAAACCTGGCTAACGGTGGTGGTGTTTTTGTTTTCAATCAACGCCGGCCGAACCACTTCCATCGAAACCGTTAACTCTTCTAAGCGTTTTTCGTACTTGCCTTCCGATTTCACCATCATTTCGCCCAAAGTTCGAACTTGAGACTTTAGTTTAAATTCCATTTTTTTACTGCCGTTGGCTTCCACTTGAACCGATTGGCTAAGAGGAACGTGTTCAATGGAACTGATTTTTAGCAAGACCTCAGAGCCGGCGGGCACCGATAAAGAAAATTTCCCTTCGGTATCGCTGTAGGTTCCCGAACTGCTGTTCTCAATAACAATGTTGGCAAAGGGAATGGCTCGTCCGGTTTCGGCATCGATGATTCGACCCTCAATTATGCCTTTTTGGGCAAAAACAGACAAAGGAAACAGAAAAAACAGAAGGCATTTGAATAGGTGCTGCATGGGCTTACAATCCACAAGTTAAATTTAGAATGCGTAATTATGAACAATGTGCACGTTTAGCATAGCCAAACCTAACAAGAATTCGGGATTTTACAATATCCGACTCAAAGCCGTTTGTGCTGGGGCGACCTAAAGGCTGTCCTAGGGTTCAATTTCTTGGAAAAGCGAACGGAATTTTATCGGATTCTTACTCCCAGCAGTAGCGCCTTTTCAACCATCAAAATGGATTCCTCTTCCGCTTCCTCTTCTATTTCTTCCTGGGTAAGAGAACCAACCGCCAAAGGGTAAGAAAACAACTTCCATTCCCCCTGGTTGTATTCAAGCGCCGTAAGGTTTTCAATCCAATCGCCCGAGTTCAGGTAACGCACTCGTCCATTTTCGTTTTCCACAATTCTGTCGGCCGGCTGATGAATGTGCCCACAAATTACGGTTTGATAGCCCTGTTCAATGGCCAATTCGGCGGCCGTATTTTCAAAATCAGAAACAAACTTGACGGCTTGCTTGACGCTGTTTTTAACGCGTTTTGAAAGAGAAATCCTTCCTTGTCCTGCCTTTTCAGAAACCCAATTCAGGGCACGATTTATTAAAATCAGTAAGTCGTAGCCTTGGCCACCTAGTTTGGCTATAAACTTGGAATATTGAATGCTGGCATCAAAAACATCTCCATGAAAAATCCAGGTTTTCTCTCCGTTTAAATCAAAAAGCAGTTTGTCTTGAACCTTTAGGGAACCGAATTGAAGGTCGGAAAATTGGCGCAGCATTTCATCGTGGTTGCCGGTAATGTAGGTAACAGGAACCCCTTTAATGGCCCACTTTAAAATATGCTGCAGCACCTTCATGTGAGATTGAGGCCAATACCATTTTTTAAACTGCCACATATCAATGATGTCTCCGTTCAGAATCACCTGGTCGGGTCGCACGCTTTTTAAATAGCGAAGCAGTTCTTTGGCGTGGCATCCGAAGGTTCCGAGATGTATGTCAGAAAGAACCAGAACTTCGACCCTTCTTTTTGGAGGCATATCGGGTTTTTGCAAGGTTAGCATTTAATTGCAACCTATCCGTTAACCCTATGTTAAGCAAATGCTATGTGTTTTGAATTCAATGGGTGTTTCCCTTCGGGGTCGATTTGGGGCCTTCCCCATTTTCCGAAGGCAGTTCGGCCAACAGCTTTTTCAATGACATAGCCAGGTTTTGGCTTGGCATCAATTCATTCCCGACGTAAACCAAAGCCAAATGATATTGGGGGGGATGGGGCTGAAGAGAAAAGTAAACCGCGCGCAGTTGCCTTTTAACTCTGTTTCGATCAACCGCCCGTTTGAATTTCTTCTTAGATACACTAAAAACCACCTTGCCGGGCGCGGCAATTTCGTCGGTTCTAATTAAAATCAATGGATATTGGAAATGCCGCTTTCCTTTGGAAAACAAGGCGGCGATTTGGGTGGGCGATTTTAAACTGCGTTGGCGACCGTTGGGACCTGGGTTCATTTTCCCGTCTTGCCATTAACCTGTTTCAAATACCAATCTAGCGCCATAGCCATTGAGGGCGCTTTTGGCATGGGAGCTTTTAATTGAACAACCAAGCCGGCTGCTTCCGCCGCTTGAGCCGTTCCTTCACCAAAAGTCCCGATGTGCATATCGTTTTGCTTAAAATCTGGAAAGTTTTTAGCCAACGACTCAACCCCATTGGGGCTAAAAAAAACCAGCATATCGTAATTCGACAAAGGAAATTCCGACATGTCGGAAGAAACGGTTTTGTAAAAGGCAGCCTTGGTAAAGGCAATCTTATTTTTGGCCAAAAAATCCGTAATCTTATCGCTGTGCTTGTCGGAACAAGGAAATAGAAACTTCTCGGTTTTGTTTTTCTTGAAATAATCCAACAAATCTTCCACCCCATTGGTGCCATGAAATATTTTACGCTTTCGGTACACAATGTACTTCTGCATATATAAGGCGATGGTTTCAGAAGCACAGAAATACTTCATGGTTTCGGGAATGCTGAACCGCATTTCTTGTGCCAGCCTAAAATAATGATCAATGGAACTTTTGGAGGTCATGACCACGCAACCAAAATCTGAAAAATCAATTTTTTGCTTACGTAATTCGGCGGCAGTTACCCCCTCAACATGAATAAAGGGCTTAAATTCCAACGAAACCTTGTGGTTTTTTGAAACCTCATAATAAGGTGACTTATCCGTTTCTGGCTTTGGCTGACTAATTAAAACCGACTTGATTTTCATGTCTCGAAGTGCAAATTAGGTCAGATAAATACTCCGGTCCAGCGTAGAAAAATACCTAGGGGGATGAGTTCTAATGTGCAAAGATATAAAATATAGTAAACACCAAATGAATGGGTGGTGTACCAAAGTACTGAGGATAAGCGAATAAAATACAAAAGATAGCCCATTAGAAAACCAAACAGCATTGTTTCTGTTTTGGGGATTGAAAGAGGAAACCAAGCTAAAGTAAAAACAAACATAGTCAATACTATAGCCATTCCAATTCCAAAAAGAAACTGAAAAAAAATAGCGTTGTGCGCGCGGGCAAGAGGCTTAAAAGAAAACAATTTACCCAGGTTTTCAATCAATAGGGTTTTTGCTAAAACAGCAGCCATCAAAACGAGGGTTGCAGTACCCGAGGAGTAAGGATTGGAGGCCAAACCCAACCACATTAAAACAACAGGTACGGCAGCAAATCCGGCTAAAAAAAGACCCCAGTCAGAGGGCAAACCTCTTCGGTCAAAATCATCAACGTATTCCAAAAGCAATGGCCGATGTGCCATTGACCTAAAAAAGACCGTTAATCGATGCCGGTTTGTTTGAATAGAAAATACCAATAAGGCCAGACTTAAGAGCAAGGCCCAAAAAAACCAGTGGTCAACCTTAAACCCACTGGGATTCGGAATACCTTGGTAAAAAACATCCAAACGGACTAAGGCGAATAAGGCAACCATGGTCGGTACTGAGGTTCTTTTGCATAGCAAAGGTACAAGGATTTCACAGCCGAATCCTCATAGACCCCTATATTTCACCCATTCAAATACCACCAAATAACCAGTTGGGAGCCGCGGCAGGGATTGAGCTGGCTACCCCGCAAAGACCGAAACGGCAGCCGGCCCTTGACCGGCAGAGCGACGCGAGGAGCTACTGCCGGGCGCGGGCTGGCCCGGTTTCGGACTGCGGAGTAGCCGCGAAAGCCCGTTCGCCGCCCGTGGAACCGCAGCCCATGGGCGGCCCCTACACTCCCACATGATAAACAGCCACGGGCCGCGGCAGGGATTGAGCTGGCTACCCCGCAAAGACCGAAACGGCAGCCGGCCCTTGAACGGCAGAGCGACGCGAGGAGCTACTGCCGGGCGCGGGCTGGCCCGGTTTCGGACTGCGGAGTAGCCGCGAAAGCCCGTTCGCCGCCCATGGAACCGCAGCCCATGGGCGGACTCTACTCCATTATCAAAAATCCCTTTGCATCTTTGCTCTACAATACGACCTGTTTTTAAACCATCGACCTATGAGTTCTTTTGACCCAAATGCCCCAGCGGCCTCAGCCTCAGGAATTTTTGGCCTACCTTATTCGGAATTGGAAGCCGATTTGGTTTTGCTGCCTGTACCTTGGGCCGTTACTGTTTCGTACGGAGGCGGGGCCGACCGTGGACCCAAGGCCATTTTTGATGCATCTATGCAGGTCGATTTGTACGACCCAACCTTCCAAAAGGTCTGGGAATGCAAAACCGCAATGGCTCCCATTTCTAAAACCTTAAAAAAGGAGAGCCGGCATTTGCGCGTGTTGGCCGAAACGTATTTAGAGGGGTTGCTGCGTGGCGAATCTGCAAATTCAAATGAGCAGGCCTTTCTACGAAAAAACATCGATGCTGGCTGCCATACCATGAACCAATGGGTCGAAAAAAAGGTGGATTCGCTTTTGAAGAAGGGCAAAATGGTTGGTTTGATTGGAGGAGACCACTCCACCCCTTTGGGCGCCTTGCGTGCCCTAACCAAAAGGCACCCTAACCTATCGGTACTTCAAATTGATGCGCATTGCGATTTGCGGTTGGCCTACGAAGGGTTTAAATTCTCCCATGCTTCCATTAGCCGGAATTTTCATCAAGAATGCCAAAATTTAACCGCACTTGTACAAGTAGGAATCAGGGATTTGTGTCAAGAAGAAGCAGAGTATGCCGAACAGCATAGCAACATTCACCTGTTTACCGACAGGTATTTGAACGAAAGGGCGGCCGAGGGCCAAACCTGGAAAACAACCCTAGAACACATAATTCGGCCATTAGGTAAAGAGGTGTACCTAAGTTTCGACATTGATGGCTTGGATCCATCTTTGTGTCCGAATACGGGTACCCCGGTTCCCGGCGGTCTCAGCTTTTATCAAGCTGTTTCAATTATACAGGCAATTCACGCTTCGGGCCGAACCTTGGTTGGCTTTGATTTGGTCGAGGTGGTTCCGGGCGATTCGGAATGGGATGCCAATGTGGGAGCCCGAATTTTGTTTCATCTTTGTACCGAAGCACACCGTTCAAGACAATCTTCTAATCTCTAATTTGAAACCATATGAAAGGCCCCGTATCAAAATTTATTGAACACCATTACCGGCATTTTAATGCTGCCGCGTTGGTTGATGCCGCTAAAGGATACGAAAAACACCTGCTGGAAGGCGGCAAAATGATGGTTACCCTGGCGGGAGCTATGAGCACCGCCGAACTTGGGCTGTCTTTGGCTGAAATGATTCGGCAGGGAAAGGTGGATATTATTTCATGCACCGGAGCAAACCTAGAAGAAGATGTAATGAATTTGGTGGCCCATAGCCACTACAAAAGGGTTCCTCATTACCGCGATTTAAGCCCTCAAGACGAATGGGATTTGCTGGAAAACGGTTTTAATCGAGTAACCGACACCTGTATTCCAGAAGAAGAAGCATTCCGACGCATTCAAAAACACATTTTCCATTTATGGAAAAAGGCCCAAGATGCAGGCGAACGCTATTTTCCGCACGAATACATGTACCAGCTGTTGTTGAGTGGAGTTATGGAACAGTATTACGAAATTGACCCAAAAAACAGCTGGATGATTGCCGCAGCCGAACGCAACATTCCCCTTATTGTTCCAGGCTGGGAAGACAGCACCATGGGCAATATTTTTGCGTCGTATTGCATCAAAGGTGAGCTTCAGCCTTCAACCATGAAATCGGGCATTGAATACATGACCTGGCTTAGCGATTGGTACCGTAAAAATTCGGGAGGCAAAGGCATTGGTTTTTTCCAAATTGGCGGTGGCATTGCCGGTGATTTTCCCATTTGCGTTGTTCCTATGATGTATCAAGATTTGGAATGGCACGACGTGCCGTTCTGGTCTTATTTTTGCCAAATTAGCGACTCTACCACCTCGTACGGCTCGTACAGCGGCGCAGTGCCCAACGAAAAAATAACCTGGGGTAAGCTCGACATTCATACGCCTAAGTTTATTGTGGAATCAGACGCTACCATTGTAGCACCTTTGATTTTTGCCTGGCTTCTAGATTGGTAATTTGGCTTAGTCCATAGCCTGACCTGGGCGATTGGACTGCTCAACCAGTTTGGCATACTCTTCTGCACTGATGTCAGAATAGTAAAAATAGACGGGGTTTACGGCTTGGCCTTTATGAACCACTTCGTAATGCAGGTGAGGGCCGGTAGATTTTCCTGTGCTACCCAGCAAGCCCACTTTTTGGCCACGGCTAATCCGCATGCCAACCCGAACCGAAATAGACATTAAATGCGCGTACACGGTTTCGTAACCAAAGCCATGCCGAATGCGTACGCAATTTCCATAACCCCCAGCCTCGTGGCTAGCTCCAACCACAATCCCATTCCCTGTGGCATAAATTGGGGTTCCCATTTCGGCCACAAAATCCATTCCAGCATGGAACTTGGGGGTTTGATAAATGGGGTCTATTCGGTATCCAAACCCGCTTGTCATTCGTCCTAAATCTTTTAATTCTATCGGAATAATGGCTGGAATGCTTTTCAACATTTCGCTTTTGTTTTGAATCAAACCCCACAATTCGTTGTACGACCGAGTTTGAACATAGGCGCGTTTTCGTAACTGGTCCATTTTTTGGGTGGCCTCCGTCAGCAGGTCGGTAAGCAGCAAACCCTTAAACCTGTCGTACCGATTTGGCCCTGCATTTCCCGATTTACGGACCTCGGCCGAAATGGGTTCTGCTGCAAACAAGGCCCGGTAAATTTGATCGTCGCGGTTTTCTAGGTCAGCTACCACCTCTTCCATTTGACCTAATTGATTCTCAAGAACCTTTAACTGGCTCTCGGTCAATTCCAATTCCCTTTTTAGCCTTTTTTCTTTTGGTGAATCCAAATACCGATACGCAAACAACAACACCAAGGTCGCAAACAGCATTCCTGCCAGCAAATTGAAGGCAATTCTAAATGCCCGTTTGGGCCATTTCTCTCGATAAGGCTCAAAGCGCAGGGTTTTGGTGTTGTAGTGGTATTTTATTCTCGACATTTTTTGTTTATTCCCAGTTACTGAAAAAATGAGAGGTCATAAACCACCTTTTCAACCCTTTTCATTTCAAATATACATTGGGTTTTTAAATCACAAAAAAGCCCTCGTAAGAGGGCTCTAAAAACAAACCAGAAATAGGATTACTCTCCGGGAACACCAGAGTTGTTGTTGACAGGAAGGCCGCCGCTTGCAGGTGGTTGCTTCACATTGCCTGTGATGCGCACCACATGCTGACGGTATTGTGGATTCCCAGCGTCGTCCATTGATTCAACCTCGTTGGTCGTTATGGTTACTGTTTTTGAAATCATACCTGGACGGGCTGTATCGTATTTGATTTTTACCACTCCTTTTCCGCCCGGACGGATTGGATCTTTTGGCCATTCTGGAACCGTGCACCCGCAAGACCCTTTGGCATTGGTAATCATTAGAGGCTGCTTACCCTCATTTTTAAAGACAAAATCACGTACCCCGTCGCCTTTGTAAGGCACTTCGCCGTAATCTACAATCATTGATTCTGCCGTTAACTTAGCTCCATCGGAATTTTGAGCCAAAAGAGTTCCTCCAAACATTAAGGCCGAGGCAACCAGAAAAGATGAAATTTTCATAAGAATTGTTTTAACGATGTTCTTCGTTTGCTTTCCAAAACTATGCAAATTTAAGCCGAACCTTTTCGATTAACAAAAGTTTAACAGGCAAAATTCACATTTAACCCTCAAAGCCCGCTCCGTGCCCTACCAAGATTCTGCCTACTTTTGACCCATGCCGTTTTTGGAATTGCTTTTTTGGCTGTGTTTTGGAATCCTATTCCTTATTTATTTGGGCTATGGATTTGGCCTTTGTCTTTTAAGCAGGTTCTTTTCTTCTGGTCCGCAAAATTGGGCCTCTATAAATGAAATCCCTTCGGTTTGCATTGTTATACCTGCCTACAATGAACTAAATTGCCTTCCCGCCAAATTGGCCAATACCCTTTCGCTTGATTTTCCATTCGACAAGCTTAGTATTCTGGTAATAACCGACGGCAGTACAGATGGTTCTGATGCGCTCAATTGGCCTGATGAACGCGTTCGGTTGCTGCACCAAGCTCAACGCCAAGGCAAATCGGCCGCGGTGAATCGGGCTCTTGGGTATTCCGATTCCGAAATTACCGTTATTACCGATGCCAATACCCTTCTGAGCCCTGATGCTCTTCTTGCCATTACCGCTCCGTTTCAGTGGGGTTCCATAGGAGCTGTGGCCGGTGAAAAGCGCGTTCAAGCGGACCGAGGCAACAGTGCCTCGAGCGAGGGCCTATACTGGAAATACGAAAGCCTGGTTAAGCGTTGGGATGCCCGCTTTTACACCATTGTAGGTGCCGCAGGCGAACTCTTTGCCTTCCGAACTCAACTTTTCAAGCCTCTTGAACCCGATGCCATTCTAGACGATTTTGTGCTCTCCGTACGCATCGTTGAACAAGGTTTTCGCGTTGCTTATGCCCCAAGAGCTAAGGCCACAGAACAGGCTAGCCCCAGCCTGATGGCCGAATGGAAAAGAAAAATCCGAATTTCAGCCGGGGTTTTTCAGTCCCTGCCTAGACTTGAATTGCCCTTTAAGCCCTTTAAATGGCCCCGAGCCTGGTTTGTTTTTTTTGGCCACCGCTGGATGCGCTGGATGCTTGCCCCAACCCTACTGCCCCTATTCCTGCTTTGCCACCTTTGCCTTGGTATTGAAAACCAGGGCGCATGGATGGCTACAGCTCTGCTTCATTTGGGTTTGTACTCCTGGGCTCTCTTGGGCTTGGCCTTAAGCCGCCTTCAATTAAAAATACCCCTTTTTTATACCCCAATGTACTTTTTGATGATGAATGCCGCTATTGTGGCGGGAGCCCTACGGCACCTAAGGGGCGAGCAATCGGTACTTTGGGAAAAGGTTCGGCCTTGATGAGACATTGGCCATATCAACTATTTTAGCGGCCCTTAATCGGGCATGGCGGCCAAAAGCAAGCCTTTGGTGTAAGCCTCCTTAGGATGTTCGAACACCTGTTCTACCATTCCATGCTCCACAGCCTTTCCTGCTTGCATAACCAGTACTTCATCGCTCATGTAATGTACCACTGCCAAATCATGCGAAATAAAAAGGCATGCAAAGCCTTCCTCTTCTTGCAATCCACGCAGCAGGTTTAAGACTTGAGCTTGGACCGATACATCTAAGGCGGCAACCGATTCGTCGCAAATCAATACCTGCGGCTTTAAGGCCAGTGCCCGAGCTATGCCGATGCGCTGCCGTTGCCCCCCACTAAATTCAGCGGGATAACGCCCAAAGGCCTCTTCGGGCAATCCAACACGTTGCAGCCATTTAAGTGCTTGCTCCCGGCAGGCGGCTTTGCTGGCATATTTACGGTGCACCCAAAGCGGCTCTGCAATAGCATGGCCAACCGACATATACGGATTTAACGAACCAAATGGGTCTTGAAATATCATCTGCATGTTGGGCCTAAACTTCCTTAATGCCTCGCCTTTCAATGTTCTAAGGTTGGTATCTGCGAACTGAATTTCGCCAGAATGCACAGGCAGCAATCCAAGCAGCGCCCTGCCAAGGGTTGATTTTCCACATCCCGATTCGCCGACCAAACCCAGGGTTTGTCCTTTTTTAAGTTCAAATCCTACTCCATCAACTGCGTTTATGCTGGTCCTTTCCCTTCCAAGCCAATCGCGTTCCAAAGTGTACTTTACCGTTAATCCCTCAACCTTCAATAAAGTGGCAGCTAAGGAATCGGTCGCTGGGCGAGGACTATGGAATAGGCTGTTGTTTTCTTGACCATTTAAAAAATCTTCTACCGTTGGCAAACGTGCAGGCCGTTGAGCGGCCGAAAGCAATCGAGGCCTGCAAGCCCATAAACTCCGGGTATAAGGATGCTGTGGATTGGAAAGGATATCGGCCGTCTTGCCTTGTTCCACCAGGTCGCCGCGGTACAGCACGGCAATGCGATGGGCTAATGCTGAAACCAAGCCCAAATCGTGCGAAATAAAGAGCATGGCCATGCCCCGGCCCTCTTGCAGTCGTTTTAAGGTTTGCACTATGCTTTTTTGAACCGTTGGATCCAAGGCGGTAGTGGGTTCATCGGCAATCAATAAGCCCGGCGAACACGAAATGGCCATGGCAATCATCACCCTTTGCTTTTGACCCCCAGAAATTTGATGCGGATAGGCGCGCATCATGGCCTCTGGCCTAGGCAACTGAACCTCGCGAAACAATTCCAAACAGCGCGCTCTGGCTTGGGCTTTGCTTAATTTTTCATGGGTCCTCAGGGCTTCAACCACCTGAAATCCACAGGTGTAATACGGGTTAAGCGAGGTCATTGGCTCCTGAAAAATCATGGCTGCCGACTTGCCCCGTATGCTGGGCATTTTCTGTTCAGGCTGGCTTAATACATCAATTGTTTCTTCCCTATGACGCAGTAAAATACGCCCGCTGGCTTGTCCAGGGTTTAAGCGCAATACGCTAAGCGAGGTAAGGGATTTTCCGCTGCCCGATTCGCCTACCAAACCAAGTGTTTCTCCCGCTTGAATGCCAAAAGAAACGTCCCGCAACACCTGCTTGCCTGCAAAGGCAATGGATAAGGATTGGATGTCGAGTATGGGCCCCAGCATCAACTGGGCAACTTAGGTTGGGGTTTGGATTCAGGAGCAGGCCTAATAATAAGCCTGACCATTCCTGGCCCATGAAACGGACTTTCGTCCATAATTTCAAGCACAACGGCAGGTTTAGAAAGGACATATACGCCTTGGTCCATCAACGCTTCCTGCTTCCAAGCCTTAGAAAAATGTGCCACCGCCAATTCGGTCAATTCCTCGCCCCTTGGCTCGGAATCCAGAAAAACCTGCACATAAATTTCGTTCAGTTGGCCCTCAAAAAACTGGTATTGAACTTCGTAATATTCTGAATCTGAGTAGTGAAAATGGTATTTTACAAAGGCAGAATCCAAGGCAATCAGGGCTTTTTTATCTTCTTTTTCTTGCACTTTTTCCCAGGATTCGCCCAGGGAAATTCCGCGCCAGTGGGCCTCAGACGGCCCTGCCATTTCTTCGAAATGCTGCTTCAATGGCGTTCCGAAGCAGGCCCAAAGCAAGCTGACCGGCAAAAGCCAAACCCAAATTCGTTTTTGCATGGCTCAAAGATACGGTACCCAAGTTAATTCCACCAATTTCGGGGTTAAATCTCAGGTTTATGATTAGGGCGGTTGCGGGCTTTCAGGGGTAGTCCGCGGTGGGCAGCTTCGGGCCCAGCGGCTTTGCGGTGGCTCCCAAGGTCGCCTCCGCAGCTCGCGGGCCCGGTGCTGCCCCCCTTTCGTGCTACCCCCTTCAATCCCTACCGCAGCACCCGTTCAAAAAACCCTATTTCGCTCCCTTGGGCCAACCCAAAAAGTAAATACCCATAGAAATGCTCCACAAATAGGTAAGGGGGGGCTGAACAGCCAAATTGGGTAAGGGGTACAGCATTAGGCCCAATCCGGTCGCCACAACCACAAATGCGATTGCCCTGGAAATCCAGGTCGGCCCGGTTACCGTTGCCAAGGCAAGGGCAGAACTGCTCAACAACAACCCCAACAGCAACCATTCACTTTTTGAGGCGGGTAAACGAAGCCGCAGCCAATCAATATGAAACCAAGCGGGCACAATGGGCAAAGAAAATCGAAAGACCCATGAGGTCAATTCCTGAAAAAAGCGGTTTATCATACCGAATTTAAACGGTCATTATTTCTTTTTCTTTTCGCTGACAAAGGTTATCTACCTTAACCGTGTATTCCTCTATCATTTTTTGAACCTTTGCCTCTTGGTCTTTGGCAGCATCTTCTGCCAACCCCTCTTTGACCAATTTTTTAAAGCCTTCGTTTGCATCTCGGCGAGCGTTTCGCAGGCTAACCTTGGCGTTTTCGGCTTCGGCTTTGGCCATTTTAACCATTTCTTTGCGGCGCTCTTCGGTCAATGGCGGAACATGAATGCGAATCATTTCTCCATCGTTTTGAGGATTCAGGTTTAAATTGCTGTTGATGATGGCCCGCTCTATGTCTTGAAGCATTTTCTTTTCCCAGGGTTGCACGGTAAGGGTGCGCCCGTCGGGCGTATTCACGTTGGCCACCTGCTGCAAAGGCACATTGGATCCGTAATATTCAACGTACACCGAATCAAGCATTGCGGGATTGGCTTTCCCGGTACGGATTTTCAATAATTCGTCTTCTAAATGCGAAATTGCTTTATCCATGCTGCCCCGGCAGCGTTGCATGATGGCTTCGGTACTCATATTCGTTTTGTTAAAGTTGGGTAGAAATTCAACACTAATTTTTTGCACATGATTCTGAGGGCATCGCACCACATAGGCTACAGGCTTTTCCATCTTCATTTAAAAATGGGCTTTGGCTGGCGCATGTGCCGGCAAATTTCCCGTTTTTCTTCAACAAAATCTTTACTGCAATACCTGCAAAAGCAAGGGCTAAGAGCCCAATTACCAAAAGCAATAATGTCCAGTTCATATCACCGTGCTATCTTTGATGTAATGCAAAGGTAAAAAACACATGGATTCTACACTGCTTGCCTTCGGCCGCTTACTTAAGATTATGGATGAATTGCGCGAGCAGTGTCCCTGGGACCAAAAGCAAACTATGGAATCGCTGCGCACCCTAAGCATTGAAGAACTGTATGAACTTTCCGATGCCATTCTTTCGGAATCGCCCGATGAAATTCGAAAAGAATTGGGCGACCTTTTTCTTCATTTGGTTTTTTATGCTCGAATTGGCCGAGAAAAAAACTGGTTTAGTTTAGAGGATGTGCTGAATGGTATTTGCGAAAAGCTGATTCAACGCCACCCACATATTTATGGAGATGTTCAGGTCAAAGACGAAAAAGAAGTAAAGCAAAATTGGGAGCAAATTAAACTGAGGGAAGGAAACCGATCGGTTTTAGGCGGGGTTCCCGCCGGCCTCCCGGCTTTGGTCAAGTGCTGGCGTTTGCAAGAAAAAGCCGCTGGCGTAGGTTTTGATTGGGAAAAACCTGAACAGGTTTGGGAAAAGGTCAAAGAAGAATTGCAGGAATTTGAAGAAGCTCGAGCCAATGGCGATGCCGATAACCAAGAGGAAGAAATGGGTGACGTGCTGTTTGCTTTGGTAAATTATGCCCGGCTTACGGGGATCAATCCCGAAGATGCTCTAGAGCAGACGAACCGCAAATTCATTCATCGGGTTCAAGGTATTGAGGCTTGGTTGCGGCATTACGGCCAAACTTGGAGCCAGGTTGATATTCAAGTAACCGAGGGCTATTACCAGCGCATAAAACGGGGTGAATTCCCTCCCGAAACCACAACCTGAAAAAACAAGGTAAGCGCCTAGCCTTTCCAATTTAGGGACACCTGAACGGCCCGCGACCATTTCTGCCTTTCCTCTTGAATTGACATTGCATTTTCGGGAGTAAAAACGGCCTTAGGACTGGGATTTTCGGCCCGTTCAAGTGTCCAAATTCCCGCACCCTGACCTGCCATTACAGCCGCACCCCAAGCGGTTGATTCTTGAATGGGACTAATGAGCACGCGTATTCCCCCTAGGTCAGCTTGCCTTTGCATCAAAATCTTTGAAGCAGAAGCACCGCCATCAACCCAGAGGGCGGATGTTGGAATGCCCGTGGCTTTGTGCATGCTGTCGAGCACATCGGCCGTTTGGTGAGCAATTGCATCAAATGCAGACCTCACCAATTCAGCTTTGCCTGTTCCGGCATTCAATCCCAGCCAGGTACCTCGTGCGCGTGGCGACCAATATGGGGCTCCAAGCCCTGTAAATGCGGGAACAAGAATTACTCCTCCACTGTTTGGAACCGATTCGGCCAAGGCGTTTAGGCCCGCCATGGAATCGGCCAAAAGCAGTTCATCGCTCAACCAGTTCAGCAAGGCCCCGGCCATAAATACACTGCCCTCTAAGGCAAAAAATCGGCCTTGTTGGGTTTCCCAAGCTAGGGTGCTTAATAAGGCATTTCCTGATTCGGGTCGAGTTGATCCAGCCTGTTGCATAATGAAGCAGCCTGTTCCATAGGTGTTTTTTGTTTCGCCAGGATGCAGGCAGCCTTGGCCCAGCAAAGAGGCTTGCTGGTCGCCCAGCACCCCAGTCAGAGGTATTTCAAGAAGGCCTGGCAAAGCTATATTTCCATACATAGCATCGCTGGGCAGAATTTCAGGCAGCCAAACTCGATTTATGTTCCACAATTCCAATAATTTAGAGTCCCAATTCCCTTTTTCAAGGTTATACAAAGAGGTGCGCGAGGCGTTGCTGGCCTCGGTTAAGTGCTTGCCTAAAAGGTGGAACATCAACCAGCTGTCTACCGTTCCTAAGGCAAGAGTTCCACGGTCGGCGGCCCGCCTAACTTCAGCCTTATTTTGAATCAACCAGGTCATTTTTCCAGCACTAAAATAGGGGTCAAGACCAAGGCCGGTGCGCTGCCTGATTTGGGTTTCCAGTCCTTGTTGCTTTAGGGCTTCGCAGGCTTCGGTGGTTCGCCTGTCTTGCCAAACAATGGCCGGAGCCAATGCTCTTCCTGTGGTTTTGTCCCAGGCCACCACGGTTTCGCGTTGGTTAGTTAGGCCAGCGCATTTCACCTCGATGCCATGGGCACGGGCGAACTGAAGGGCCTGTTCCAGGCACTCGTACAGAGCCTGCCAAAGTTGTCCGGCCGATTGTTCTACCCAGCCATTATGAGGAAAATCAAGGGGAACCGCACGGCGGAACTCGGCAAGCCCCCTTCCCTGAAAATCAAAGAGCAAAGCCCTCACCGAACTGGTGCCAGCATCAAGACTTAAAATGCCCGTGGGTTTCACATCAGCGCAATTTAAGTCCAAGATAATGGAATTGATTGAACAGCCGAAGGTCAAAGTAAACCAAAGGCAGAGCGGAATTAGGGGCCCGCGCCCCGATTGCAGCGGCAGTCGGGTTGGTCTGGGGCTAGTTGGGGCAGGCGAGGCAGGGCGACCTTGGGAGCCACTGCCCCGCCCCGCCCCAACAGCTCCCGGCCCAACCCGACTACAGCGGAAAGCGGATTGGGCGCCCAAACCTATCCCAAAAAGCCACGCCGATTTATTACCTTCGTGTTTCATCTTTTAGGCATGAAAACGAACGAAAACGAATTGCAGGCTAACCTTCGATTGCTGCAGGAAAAATACCAGGCCAGCGGGCAAGACATGAACAGCTATTTACAGGGCCTAATGCAGTCTAACTATTTGACTTACTGGGACTATATAAATTTAGACACCCTGCTAACCTTGCAGCAGCCTAAGACCTCTTTTCCCGACGAAAAGATATTTATTTTGTACCACCAAATTACCGAATTGTATTTTAAATTGTGCCTGAACGAGCTTGAGCAGGTGCCGGGACGCAGCAGCGATGCTGGCTTTTTGCTGAGCCGATTAAAACGGCTGACAGCCTATTTTTCGGCCTTAACCCATTCGTTTCAAATCATGGTAGATGGCATGGAGCCAGAACAATTCTTGCAGTTCAGAATGGCACTGCTGCCTGCTTCAGGCTTTCAATCGGCTCAATACCGAATGATTGAGATCTGGTCCACTCCCTTAGAAAATTTGCTTCAGTTTGAACTTAGGGCAAGTTTGGCAGGGAATGCCGAAACCGGGTATTTGTTGGAGAATATTTATTGGGGCCGGGGAGCTGCCGAGCTTTCGACGGGACAAAAAACCTTGACTTTAAGGCAGTTTGAAGAAAAGTATGGACAGCGGTTTTTTCAGTTGGCCGAAGAGGTAAAAGGGAAGACCTTGTATGAAGTTTATCAAGGCTTGCCCGAGGAGGCTCGGAATCGTTCAGATTTGCGCGAGGCCTTGCGGACGTTTGACCGCTTGGTGAATATTGAATGGCCCTTAATGCATTATAAATCGGCCGTGCGGTATTTAAAACGGGACCCCGAAGACATAGCGGCCACCGGCGGAACAAACTGGCAGAAATACTTGCCACCTAAAAATCAATTTCGAATCTTTTTTCCAGAATTGTGGACAGAACAGGAGCGAGCGGAATGGGGAAGGCATTAAAACGGTACGGGGTGGGGCGCTGGCCGATTCGGGTATGTGTGCCCCTGTTGGCGTTCTTGGTTTCCTGCGGAAAATCCGAAAAGCAAGCCAAGGAAGTGTCGCCCAGCGATTCATTGGCGGGAATCGTGCAGGCAGATTCGGCCTATGGCATGGACTTGAATAATTTAGAGGAACAAACCTACACCATATCTTCGGGCCAAAGTTTGTCGGGCATTTTTGGGAAATTGGGCGTTTCTGCTCCGGTTTCAGAACAGTTGATTTCCCAAGCAAGTTCTTTAATGGATATGCGCAGTTTGCGTGCAGGCCATTCCTATCGGGTTTTTTGTAGAAAAGGGGCAGACGGTAAGCCTGTGTGCATGGTTTACGAACCCAATCCCCGGTATTATTTGGTGTTTCAGTGGAGCGACAGTGTACCACGGGTATACAAAGAAGAAAAAACCATGCGGTTGGTTCAAAAATCAGCGGCAGGGATAATTACCCAGTCGTTGTATCAAACTGTGGTTGATCAGGGATTGGACCCCGTGTTATGCTACAGATTGGACGATATTTTTAAGTGGTCGGTCGATTTCTTTGCATTGGCCAAAGGGGATCGGTTTCGGGTGGTGTACGAAGAATGGGAAGCCGATTCGGCCTCGATGGGCATAGAGCGCATCGTTGCGGCTTCGTTTTTGCATCGGGGTAAGGAGCAATTTGCCTATCGGTTTGAACACGATGGGCAGGTGGGCTATTATGATGTAGAGGGGCAGAGCATGAAAACCCGGTTTTTAAAAGCGCCCTTGGAATACAGCCGCATATCGTCAAAATTTTCAAAGAACAGGATGCATCCGGTACTGAAGCGGGTGAAACCGCATTTGGGGACCGATTATGCTGCCCCCCATGGAACGCCGATTGTAACGGTAGCCGACGGAATCGTAACAGATGCTCGTTTTGCAAAAGGAAATGGGAACTATGTTAAGGTAAAGCACGACGGGGTTTATACCACCCAATATTTGCATATGAGTCGTTTTGCTCCGGGCATTCGCGGAGGGGTACGGGTGCGGCAAGGCCAGGTTATTGGCTTTGTAGGCAGCACAGGCTTGGCTACTGGCCCACATTTGTGTTACCGATTTTGGAAAAATGGCAAGCAGGTAGATCCATTTAGGGAGCAGCCTCAGGCTACGGTTCCATTGGATTCAAAATATTTGGCCGCCTTCAAAGCCAGTGTTGACACCTTGGCACCCCGTTTAACCGGCCTTTCATTTCATGAAAATTTATTTGAAGAGGCATCTCAGACGGTAGAACTATTTATTCCATAGCTATGTTGACATCAAAAACCTTGCGCGTAGTTTCTTTGGTTTCGGGCATAGCCTTGGGTGGCCTGGTTTTAATTCAGGTATTTTGGGTTCAAAAGGCCTATCGATTTACGAACGAGCAGTTTCAAAACCGAGTAACCTTGAGTTTGATTTCGGTAGCCTCGCAGGTGTACCGCTACAACAGCGATACAACCTCGGTGCGCGAAGCGGTAACCCCCTTGGGCGACGAGGACTTCTTGGTGAGTTTAAATGGGACCGTTCCACCGGATTTTTTATTGAATCTGCTGGTTGCCGAGTTTCGAAAGCAATCTATTTTGCAGGATTTTCAGGTTGGCATGTACGATTGTTTTGCCGACAGCATGGTTTGGCGCACCTACAACACCAAATTGGGCCCCCTTTTTTCGGGGAAATCCCCAGGAGAAGCAGTATTGAAAAAACTGCCCTCGTACACCTTTAGCGGCGATAGCCACATGATGGTGGTTCATTTTCCAGGAAAAAGAACCTTTATAGCCCGCGAACTTAGGGTATTGTCGGCCAGCACCCTGGGGGTAATGGTGATTATGGGGGTATTTATATTTGTGGTGGTGATTGTTTTTAGAGAAAAAAGGTTGTCGGCCATGCGCCAAGACTTTATCAACAACATGACGCACGAATTCAAAACACCCATTTCGACCTTATTGGTGGCCGCCGAAGCTCTAAAGAAAAACGCTTCGGGTTTGGAGGGCGATCGGGTAAAGAGATATGCACAAATAATTCAAGACGAATCGCTGCGGTTAAAGACACATGTGGAACAGATTTTGAAAGTTGCCATGGTCGAATCGGCTCGAAATAACGTGGAAAGGCAAGAGATAAATGCCAGGGATCTTTTGCAATCGGTAAAAGAACAGTTTAAAACAAGGTTAGAAAACAAACAAGCAACCTTTGAGTTTTGCTCGGACTTGCCCACAGAACTTACTTTGCAGGGAGACAAAAACCACTTAAGCAATGCCTTGTTTAATTTACTGGACAACGCCTTGAAGTATGGGGGTGAGCAGGTTCATATACGGCTAAGGGCCGAACTTAAATCAGGTCAGCTTGTGGTAGAGGTTAGCGACAATGGCCCAGGCATTCCAAAGGCGGTTCAAGGCATGATTTTTGAGAAGTTTTATCGGGTTTCGACAGGCAATCGACACGACATAAAAGGATTTGGCCTAGGACTTAGTTACGTAAAGCAAATTGTTCGGCTGCATGGAGGACAAATTACCCTACGCAGCAAAGAAGGTGCGGGAGCGGTCTTTACCCTGAAATTAAAACCAAATTTGTCATGAGTGCAGCCCTTAATTTATTGTATGTAGAAGACGATGCTGCGTTGGGTTTGATTTTAAGTGAGCAATTGGGAGACGTTCCGGGGTGGAAGGTAGATTGGATATCGAATGGCAAGGAGGCGGCCGAATCGGCTGAGAAAAACACCTATGATGTGGCCGTTCTAGATGTAATGTTGCCTGGTATGGATGGTTTTACCTTAGCCAAGATGCTCAGAGAAAAAGCTCCTCAGCTACCCATTTTATTTTTAACTGCCCGCGACGCACAACAGGATGTACTTGAAGGCCTTAACCGCGGCGACGATTATATGTCGAAGCCCTTTTCGACCGAAGAGTTGCTTTTACGCATCCGGAATTTAGTGAAGCGCACCACGGCGGCAGCGGCATCGAAGGAAATGGGGTTCTTCAAACTGGGGCAATACCACTTTGATTACCAAAATTTTTTGCTGGTTCATTCAGAAGGAGAGGAACGAAGGTTAACAGAACGCGAAGGCAAATTGCTGCACTACCTTTGCCAGCAAGGTCAGGCCGTGATTCGGCGTGAAGATTTATTGCAGGCGGTTTGGGGAAAAACAGACTACTTTACGGGCCGTTCTATGGACGTATTTATTTCGAAACTAAGAAAATACATGTCGGCCGACCCAAGGATAAAGATACAGGTGGTGCATGGCATTGGATTTGAGTTTTTACGCCCTTGATTAAGGATTGCCCCAAGGCATAAAGGTGGCAGGGGTTCGGATTGGGTTTTTTGGTAAATTTACGGCAGTAAAATAGAACTCATGTCAGAAGAACGCCCATTAAGTGCCGAAGAAAAACGGGAAAAACTAAAGCAGCTTTTAAAGCAGAAAGCCGCCCAGGCAGAAGCGGCAAAATCGACCGTGGTTGCTTCGCCCAGCAAGGGAAATGTTGATACATCTCGGTTTGCCGATGTAAATCAGTTTCCTGAGGTTCAAGCCTTGGCCGCCCAATTTCAAACCCTGCAATCGTTGCAGGTTGAGAATCCGTATTTTAGAGTGAACGAGGTTATTGTAAACAACAAAACCCAGATCGATGGCCGGGAATTGTTGAGCTGGTCTTCGTACAATTACATTGGTTTGTCGGGCGATGTTCGGGTTTCAGAGGCAGCAAAAGCCGCCGTTGACCAGTATGGTACATCTGTTTCGGCCAGCCGCATTGCCACTGGAGAGAAACCTTTGCACGGGCAGCTAGAAAAAGCCTTAGCCGAATTGATTGGCACCGAAGATGCCATAACCTTAGTGAGTGGGCATGCTACCAATGTAACGGTGATTGGCCACCTAATGCGTCCAGGCAAAGACCTAATTGTGTACGATGATTTGTCGCACAACTGCATTATAGAAGGCGCTGTTTTGTCTGGAGCGCGTAGAATTGCGTTTCCTCATGAAAATTACGAGGCCTTAGACCAGATTCTTACCGACAACCGAGCCGATTATGAACGGGTACTTGTAGCCATTGAAGGGGTTTACAGTATGGACGGCGACATTGCCGATGTGCCCAAATTCATAGAAATAAAGAAAAAACACAACGCCCTTTTGCTGGTTGATGAAGCCCATTCTATGGGTGTGATTGGGCCCAATGGATTGGGGGTTCGCGACTATTTTAACCTAAACCCCAACGACGTAGATTTGTGGATGGGAACCTTTAGCAAAAGTTTTGCGTCGTGTGGAGGCTACATTGCTGGCCGAAAAGCCCTGGTAGATTATTTAAAATACAACACCCCAGGGTTTGTATATTCGGTAGGCATTAGCCCAGCCAACGCAGCCGCTGCCCTTGCCAGCACCCGCATAATGATGAGCGAACCTTGGAGAGCTCAAAAATGCCAAGCCAATGCCGCCTCTTTCCTTTCAAAGGCTAAGGCTAAAGGATTAGATACAGGTCCGAGCAAAGATACGGCCGTGGTGCCCATTATTACGGGGAATTCAGCACATGCCCTATTGCTGGCCGACGCCTTGTTTAAGGAGGGAATAAATGTGCAGCCCATTTTGTACCCAGCTGTTGCAGAAGAAGCAGCTAGATTGCGCTTCTTCATTACTTCAGACCATACCGAAGAAAACATTCTCTTTACCATAGATAAAACCGCCCATCACCTAGAGCGGATAAGAAAAGAGTATGGAAATTTAAGCTTCCCTAAAGTTCCTATGGGCTAATTTCCTTGCGCAGGGACAATTCTATTGCCCCCGTTGGGGAAAGGAGAATCGGAAACCCCTAACCAAGGTAAAAATACCCTACCTTTGAACATGGCAGAATTGCTGCGGATAAGCGTTGCAATAGCAACTTACAACCGAGAAAAATATATTGGGAAAGCCCTGTTGGGCTTGCTGAATCAGGACTTACCCTACGCTGCATTTGAGGTTTTGGTGATTGACAACAACTGCAGCGACGCTACCATGAACGTGGTTAAAGACTTTCAGGAAGCGCACCCTCAACTTCAGATTCGAACCATGTTGGAAGCAAAACAAGGACTTTCGCATGGTCGAAACCGAGGAGTTCAGGAGGCCAAGGCCAGTTACATCACCTTTTTGGATGATGATGCCGTTGCGCCCCCTGATTTTTTAAGCAAAGCCGTAAACTACTTAGATTCACGACCGGAGTTGCTGGCCATTGGTGGAAAAATTGAACCGGAATTTGTAGATGGAAAGCCCAATTGGTACACCCGTTATTATTGGGGGGTAACGGGTCAATTTGATGCCGGAGATGCAGAAGGAGCCATGTTGGATTGGGGAAAATTTCCTTGCGGGAGCAACATGACCTTTCGGCGCGATTTTTTTAATGATTATGGCCTTTTCAATCCAAATTTAGGCCGAAAAGGGGCAATCCTTCTTGCAGGCGAAGAAAAAGAGCTTTTTAGTCGGGTTAAGGGCTTAGCGCGACAGCGAATTTGGTATTATCCAGATTTAACGGTTGGGCATTTGGTTGACAATCAAAAATTGAACCCAACCTACCTAAAAAAATTCTGCATTGGCTTTGCTTTGGGGGAACGACTTGAAGTCGCTGAAGCCCCCATTTTGGTTCGAATTCGTCGACACCTAGAATTTACAGCAAAAAGTGCGGGAACACTTCTTTTGGGCCTAGGTTATTTGCTGCAAGGTCAACCCGCCAAGGCCAGAATGATTGTGCGTTTTGGAACCTGGATTTTTTGGGGGTTATGGTTTAGCCCAATGCCCCGTAGTGGGTAGTGGGTAGTGGGTAGTGGGTAGTGGGTAGTGGGTAGTGGGTAGTGGGTAGTGGGTAGTTCAAGCTATTCGGGAGTGCTCAACGAACTGCGTCAGAAAGTCTAAGTTCACTGCATAATTATACATTATTTTCTTGAACTACCCACTACCCACTACCCACTAAAAACTACCCACTACCCACTACCCACTACCCCCTACCCACTAAAAACTACCCACTAAAAACTACCCACTAAAAACTACCCACTAAAAACTACCCACCAGCCGAACAAAATGGCTTGCAGCGTATCAACACAGAATAATCTGTATTTTTGATGTATGAACGTCGAAATTAGTCCGAAATTATTGGCCCATTTGGCCCACTTGAGCCGATTGGAATTTGAACCCCATGAAATTCCACAGCTTCAAGCCGATTTAACCCGGATTTTAGGTTTTATTGATTCCTTGTCGTCCATTGATACAGAAGGTGTTGAGCCATTGGTTCATTTGTCGGACCGGAAATTTTTTCTAAGTCCTGAAAACCCCGAACAGCCTAGAAAAGACGAGGTTCTATCGGACAGGACATTGAGCCACGAAGAAGCTTTGCAAAATGCCCCGCAGCGCGACAGCGATTATTTTAGGGTGCCCAAAGTGTTGAGCGGAAAAAAATGAGCGTACTGCAGATTGCTTGGCATCAGCAGAATCCTATTTGGGAACAGCCAGAATTAAATTTAAGGGCCTTGTCGGCGGCCGCACCTCGAGAAGGGGAATGCGATGTTTGGATATTGCCTGAAATGTTTGCCACCGGGTTCAGCATGAATTTAGAAATGGCAAACAGCGGACCACAAGCCCTAGATTGGATGCGGCAAATGGCCAAAGAGCGCGGGATGGTTTTGGCTGGAAGCCTTGCCTACCTTGCAGAAAATGGGCCCGTTAATCGTTTTTTCTGGGTAAATCCAGACGGAAAAACCGTTTATTACGACAAGCGAAACCTATTTGAACTTGCAGGTGAAACGGCGCATTTTATTCCAGGAAACAAGCGGGTGCTTTTGTCTTTTCGGGGGTGGAACATTGCCCTATTTGTTTGCTACGATCTTCGCTTTGGCGCCTGGATGTATCGACGGCCTCATTTTAATTACGATTTGGCCCTGGTTGTTGCAAACTGGCCAGAGCGTCGTAGCCGAGCTTGGAAAACCCTGCTTTCTGCTAGGGCAATTGAAAACCAATGCTATGTTCTAGGTGTAAATCGGGTAGGGACCGATGGGAATGGTTTGCTTTACAGTGGAGACAGCAGATTGATTGGCCCCTTGGGCGATTCGGTGGCCGAAAACAATCCCTTTGAAGAAGCAAACGCAGAAGCAAGGTTAGACCTTGCGGAACTTCGTGAGGTACGCCGCCGTTTGCCTTTTTGGACGGGAGGCATAGATGAATGAAACCGGAAATTGATTGCGTTTTTTTTCGGCTTACCATACTGGAAACAGTAGTATGTATGTTTTCAAACCTGAATTGTTGATGCTTTGATGAAAAGAATACACCAGGAAATTAAAAAGCCCGTTATATTTGAACCTTATGCTGGTTCATTCTAAAAAAACCCTGTGTGCATTGTTCCTACTTCTAGGAATAGCGGGGCTTGGCTTCGCCCAGAGTCGATCTTCGTTAGAAAAGAAAAGGAAAAAAATAGAAAACGACATACAGTACACCGAAACCTTACTAAAACAAACCCAGCAAAAACAAAACAACAGTGTTGATGCTTTGCAAAAAATAGCCGCTGGTATTGAAGCTCGCGAGCAATTGGTTATGACCTTGGGAACAGAAATTGCGGTTTTAGACAGTTCCTTGGCTTCGGGCCGCCGGGAATCGTTGCGCCTTAGTCAATTGTTGGAAAAACAAAAAGATGCGTATGCCGGAATGGTAAGGGCAGCCTATGTTCAACGGCGCCGCCAGTCGGGCTTAATTCCAATTTTATCAAGTCCAGACCCCGGCGCCCTGCTGCGCCGTAGGGAGTACATTGAGCGTATGGCCCGCTTAAGACAACAAAAGGTACATTCCATTCGCGAAACCAATACCCATTTAACCAAACAGCTGCAGCAATTGGATACCTTGCGGCAACAAAAGACTGTTGCCTTGAGCGAGCAACAAGTTCAAGCCCAGCGCCTGGAACAAGAGCGCCTACGAAAGGAGTCATTGTTGGTTCAATTAAAAGGGAAAGAAAAAGAACTTAAAAAACGGCTGGCACAAAAGCAGCAAGAAGCATTGGCACTAGCCCGAAAGATTGAAGGCATTATTGCGGCCGAGTTAAAAGCGGCCAGAAACCGCGATGAAAAAACGGCTAAAGTTCGGGCAGATGAAGCAAAGGCAAGTGGTTCTAAGGCACCCATTCCGGCTACTCCTGAAAGCGTTGCCCTTGGAAACGATTTTTCCTCAAACCGGGGCCGTTTGCCTTGGCCGGTTAAACACGGGCTGGTAACCGGACGATTTGGAACCCACCCCCACCCTGTATTTCAACATGTTACCATTCAGCGCGACGGGATTGATATCAGCACCCAAAGGGGCGAAAAGGCACTGGTGGTTTTTCGTGGAGAAGTATCGGCCGTTTTTACCTTGGAAGGCTATCAAAATGTGGTGATTGTCCGGCATGGAACCTACCTTACCGTTTATGGAAATTTAGAACAGGTTCTCGTAAAAAAGGGGCAGAATGTTAAAACAGGCGATGCCATTGGAACCGTTTACTTGGATGAAGAAGATGGCAAATCGGCCCTGCATTTTCGTGTTATGAATGGGCAAACCCCTGAGAATCCTCAGAATTGGATTTTAAAAAAATAAGGCATGAAAACTTTGGAGCAACGCTTGCAGTCTTTGAACGACCTTGAGCTGGTTCGTTTTGCATTGAAATACCGAAAAACCATGCCCGATGAGCATGCTGAGGTGCTTGAAGAGGTCATTAAAGACCGAATTAGTCCCGACCGCTGGACTCGCCTATGTGAAGAGTTGGCAAGAGACTCTGTTTTTCAAGAAGAACTAAGGAAAACGAGTCAGAACAGATTGGACAAAAAGGAAAGTTCAAAAACCCAGCAGTGGTGGCTGTATGCCTTAATTGGAACAGGAATTTTGGCTCTGGCAGCCTACCTTCTTCAGCCTTATTTTTCCTAACGGATACTGGATTTCTTGGTATAAAATCCAGCATGGTTAGGGGTTAATGAACTGCTGTTAACGCAGAACGTTTAATTTTCCTAGGTAATCGTATTCCGTCCGGCAGGGCGAAATGTAAAATACTCTATAGGCAAACACTTCAGATTCGTAGGGATCTGCGTCCTTCCATGCATTCCAACCTTGGCTTGGATTTGTACTCTCGAAAATTAAGTTTCCCCAACGGTTAAAAATCATAAACTGATATTCAAGGTATCCTGGATCAACCCCGCGCACATAGTAGATTTCGTTCAGGCCATCGCCATTGGGGGTAAAGGAATTCGCCAAAAACAATCCGTCGCGCTTGTTTGTGTAGCGCACAAAAATAGTATCTCTGTACACCTCGCCGCAGTATTGCACATTCACTGCGTAGTTGTCTTCTTGGAAGGCAAAAGCGGTGTCTGAGGTACTTCCATTCCACCATAAATACTGAGCATCTGTACCTAGATTTGGGACAAAAAGAGGTGCCAACCCGCTGTCGCAAACGGTTATATCGGATCCTAAGTTGATTTGACCGGGGGTTAATTGTTTGATAAAAATGGAATCGGTGGTTTGTCCACACGCTCCTGTCCAAGTAACCAGGTACCACCCGCCGGTAGTTACCAAAATGGTGTCGGCCGTTGAGCCTGTATTCCATACAACGGAACCGGTTGTTCCGCTTGTCGTTAAAAAGGCTGTATCGCCAGGGCAAACCAGCGAGTCGTCTCGCATATTAAATTCGGCGGTAGAACCAATGACCACTGTAAAGGTATCGCGAAGCGTACCACAATCGTTTGAAACTTGAATCCAATAGGTTCCCGAATTGCTTATTTCAATGGGGTTGCTAATCGGCTGGTCGTTTAGTTGATAGGTGCATGCAAAGCATGAAAAGTCAAAACTAAGCAAAGCGGTATCGCAGACCAATCGATCTGGCCCTAGGGTTCCGGTTGGGGGAGTAGAGGAACTCACCCAGACTGTATCGGTAGACACACCGCATATTGAACTTATGGTAACGAAGTATTCCCCTTCCAGCAGGGGACTGATGGAGGCCGTGGTTGCTCCTGTGCTCCATTGGTATGTACAGCCGGGGCAAGAAGCATCAATTATGGGAGGAACGCCTCCACAAATTAGGCGGTCGCTCCCTAAATTCACATTGCTGAACAGGATCACCGAAATGCTATCGCGGAAAGCACAGCCATTAAGGCCCACTATATCAACAAAGTAAATGCCCGGCTGGTTGACAATGGTTTGTGGGCCTTGAGTACCATTGTTCCAAACTTGAGGAACCACAGCGGGCAATCCCGTGTTCAAGGTGATGTTCTGCCCCAAGGCGCACAAAGTAGTATCGGAAGGAAGAACTCCTCCGAACGGAGCTGAAGGGACAATGATAACCATTCCTGTATCGCAACGAGGGAAGCAATAATCGTCGCAGACGGCAAAAAAAACGGTGTCGGGCCCCGTTTGTGGGGCGAGCGAATTTATGCTTATGATTCCATTGTTGACCGAGGCAGTTACATTGGTCGAGCTTCCCAAGACAGTGACGCTAAGATTCGGGTTATCGGCATCGGTTGAAACGGCAAGTACATTGGCCTGCAAATTGGTAAACATAGGTGAGCAGGGCGCAATAACCTGTAGGTCTTGGGTGATGGGTTTAAGGTTTTCAGGAAGGGTTTCAGAAATCTTAAAGGCGAAACCCATATCGACGTTCAAATTCAAGCCAATGGCTTGAGGGTTACAGGCCATACCTGCAGCATTGGGATTTCCAATGCCGCCGAGGTACTGAAATCCCATTCCCACATCGCGGCGAACAAAATAAACAACATTGTCGGGAGCCAATTTAATTCCTGCGGTAACGAGGGAACTGTTGGCCCCGGCGTTGTAAACTTGAACGGGTGCATTTCCAGGATTGTTCAAATCGTACTGATACACCCTGCCACCGGTGCCATTTGAAGAGCGAAGTTTATTGATGTACAATTTGGTGCCGTCGGGGCTCCATTCGGCATCGTAATTTCCTTCAAAGTTGGTAGGAGACGCTCCAAAAATGGAATTGGGAACTTGAGTAATGTTGGTTACTGCCCCGGTAGCCAAATTGTAATCGGCCAGCAAAACCGCATCGGATTCTCTAAGAGAGGTAATGGCAAGTTTTTGGTTTACTACACTGTGTCGAATTGAGGAAGGCTCGCCTAAGGTAAATGGAAGTTGAATTCCTGGTAAGGGCAGCATCCCCACATTGTCAATTCTCCAGCTCAACAGCGAATCGCCGTTTGAATTAATGGCATACAGATAATATATGTTCGAGGTTTGCCCTTTGGCAATTTCAAAGGCATCAGAAATAGAAGGGTGTAAAACTAAATCCTTAGCTCCTGCTGGAATATCGCCCAAGGGGGCAGCAATGGTTCCGTTTCCGGGGAGCGACATATCAATGGTTGCGTACATCAGTGGGCCGAATTGGTTTTGAACCACATTGTTGGGGGCGTAAAAAAGATAAAATTGGTCGCAGCCTGCAGGATTTACACTAACCTGCCCGTTGCTGGCACAAGAACTTAAGCCTGCCAAATTCCCATTGGGCATGGCCGTATGGCTGTTGTCCCAAACCCGATTTCCGTTTGAGTAAGCAATCAGTTGCCCTGTATTGGGATGATTGATGACCCCGTTCCCTTGGTCGGCATACGGTAAGGCGTGGCCGGTAGCAACCGACGGAAAATTGGTGGTTTGATTAAAAGTAACAACCGGGTCGGCATTTAAGCCCAAAAGCCAACGATGGTTGTGAAACTGAGCGTTAAGGCTAAGCGTCCCAAGAGCTAAAAAGCAAACAAGGGGAAGGAATTTTTGAAAGTTCATTTTAATCAAATGATTTCATGATTGGTATAAAGGTACACCGCAAAAAATGAAACGGAAACAATCCTACATTTTTAACAGGTTTAAGACCGTTTTTGGGGGGACATGCTGCATTCGGTGTATTAAGTTTTGTGCAAATAGGAATAACCAAGGCGCTAGCGGCAGGGATTGACGAGGCTACCCCGCAAGGGGCGAACCGGTTGGCAGCTGTGGCCTGGCAGAGCGACGCGAGGAGCTACTGCCGGGCAAGGGCTGCCCCGGTTTCGGCCCGCGGAGTTGCCCGGAAAGCCCGGCTGCCGCCAACCCAAATAACCTACCCTGATGTAAAAAAACCCTTTCGATGTACATCACCGAAAGGGTCTTGAAAACGATTTGGCCTAAGGCCTGAAAATCAATTGTTCACGATGGAACAAGAGTCGCCCGTGCCAGCAGCAAAGTTGTTTGCACTGGTAACATAGTTGTCCCAAAAAGCGGGGTCAACAGAGAATTCAGAGTCGTTTGAACAAGCATTGTACGAAGAGGCGGCTCCCGAACACTCCAAACACTCGGTTTTGGTGCAAGAAGCTAGACCAAAGCCAAACACAACAGAAAGAATAAGCATTTTTTTCATGGCTTACATTTAAAGGGTTAACGGATTAAAACAACTTTTCCCATGAACTCCTTGTATTTATTCATTTCGTTCAGGAACATGATTCGGTAAGAATAGCTTCCGGGCTGACATTCGGTTTGGCCGTCGGGCTGATTGCCTGTCCAGGGGTTATCGGGGCTTCCGCCTTCGTACACTAAATTTCCCCAACGGTCGTAAACCAGCACCAGCAGATTCACATTGTCGGTCAGGTTGGTCCCTTTCGGGAACCATGATTCATTAAGGCCATCACCATCGGGAGTGAAAGAGCTTGGTATCCACAATTCAGAAATTCCTTCCACCTCTACCATTTTGCCTGTGCTATCGGTACATCCGTATTGATTGGTAACCGTTAATTGTACGGAGTATTCACCCACATCGGGGAAGGTCCAACTTGGGTCAGCGGCACCCACCCCACCTACTCCGTTAAACGTCCAATTCCAAGCCACCACATCGGCGCTTGATTGGTCGGTAAAGAAGAAAACGGGGTTCCCAATGTTGGTTTTTTCGGGCGTATGTGAGAAGTCGGCAACGGGCAATGGGCGGGCAAAGGCTACGCTATCGATTCTGACGCTATCCACGCAGCCATCGGCGGTGGTAACTTTAAGAAAGGCTCCATACACTCCAGGGGCAGTGAAAACAATGGCTGGATTTTGTTGAGTAAAGCCACCTTTGGAATCAATAAACCACTCCCAGTTGTTGATAATGCCACCGTTGCCTTGCGACATATCGGTGAAGATTAGGTTTGCGGGAATGCAAGCCTCGGGTGGAACCACCGAAAAATTGGCTGTTGGTAGGGCAAAGACAATAAGGGTAACGTCGGCCGAGTCAACACAGCCGTTGGCGTCGGTTCCAATAGCTCGGTAGGTGGTGGTTTGGCTTGGCGAGGCTTGAATTGCAGCACCGGTGGTTTGGCCGTTCATACCTGCGGGGTTCCAAAGGTAAGATACGCCGCCGCTTGCGGTTAGGGTAATTGAATCTTGCAAGCAAATCGAGGGGGCAAATGGGCTGATATCGACCTGAGCGGCAGGGAATACGGTTACCAATACGGTGTCGAAATTGACGCAGCCGTTTGCGTTTGTGCCGCTAACGATGTACTGACTCGTAACAGCTGGGTCGGCTATGGGGTTTGAAATATTGGTAGCACTCAAACCGGTAGGTGGACTCCATTGGTAGGTGGTTGCCCCTGATGCAACAAGTTGAACGTCGGCCTCTGGACAAATAGAAGGAGCCGAAGGGGTGATGCTAACGGTTGGAAGAGGATTAACGGTTACATTTATGGTGCGCGTGGCCGTACAAAGGGTGCTGGTAATGGTAACCGAATACGCGGTTGTTTGGGTAGGAAAGGCCAATGGATTTGAAATGGTTGTGCTGCTGAGGGAAGCTCCTGGCGACCAGGCATAGGTAATGTTCTGACCTGTGGTACCCAATGCCCAAATCTGAGCGGTATCGCCAATGCAAATCGAAGTGTCGGGGCTGGTTGTTACCGGCATAGGGCCAACCGTAACGGTTACAGTATCTTGGAAAAATGAGGTTCCGCAACTTGAATACGGCAATTTAGCCAAATACGAAGTTGTGGTTGTAGGGGTTACAGTCAGGGTGTTTCCGGTACCTAAAACTTGGCCGCCAAGGGTAGTCCACTGAATTGCAGGGATGTTGGTCGCAATAAAAATAGGAGCAAAAGGAACGGTGGAGAGGGTGTAGGTATTGCCTGAGGGGCTAAAACGCCGTCCGTCGGAAACCGCCGACCATTGATTAGGGAAGTTTCGGCCAGGAACGGCAACGGCAATAGTGCCGGTAGCGTTTTGAATACCATGAATAGCTCGGCCATTGTTCCAAGTATTGCAAAGCTGTTTGTTGGCAATGTGGGTTTCAATCAAATTGCTTGTTTCGTACAGATGGATTTGACCACCGTAGCAAACGTTTGTACAGCTAAACATATTGATGTCGCGAAACTCCACAACAAAGATTCGGTTTGGTGCGGTACCCACCGTTTTGTAGCTGATAACTCCTGATGGCGAAGTCCAAACGCTGGGATTAATGTCTTGCCATGGAGCCATTATGGAGTTGAATGGGGTTCCAGGGCCGGGGATGGGCGCGTTGATGCTCCAGGCTGAATAGCCGTTGGCATTGGCTAAATTAAACGAAATGTAGCCATTGGAACTGATAATGCAATTGGTGTAATTGATGCCAAAATAATTGAAGGTAAAACCAATGGGAACAACACCGCTGTATTGGTCGTCTGACAAGGAAACTGTGCCCGAGTTGCCAGGACCGCTGCCTGAAACAACCGCATTTAAAGTTACGGTTTGGCCTGTGCAAACGCTGGTGTCGGGCCAAGCTGTTACCACCTGCTGGGAATGCATGGTTTCGCCCAAAAGCCCTAAAACACAAAACAGAATGAACAATATAGGACGCAATCTCATATTAGTTATTAACAAAAAGAGGTTAAATATATGGCTGAATTCAAGCCACAAATGCAACTTTTGGATTAAACAATAATTCTTTCATTACAAATATAGGTGTTTCGAATTTGAATCGTTTTCTTGGGCGTGAATTTATTTTGAGTTCAACTTCTTTTACTTGTTCTTCTGTTATAGATTTAAAGTCCATTTTCTTAGGAAAATACTGT